>JBEKZW010000005.1:0-90531 GCA_049509475.1 Sedimentisphaerales bacterium | reverse complement strand
GCCGCCATCGTAATTACCGGTAAGGGTGTCGCCTGGAAATCCAATTGTTACGGATGCCGAAGCTGTACCCGCTGCATTAACCAGTGCCGGGCTGACAGGCAGCACAGATGAAGTGAATAAAAAATGCGTATTGGTTGCACCGGCAGTCGCAGCAAAACCAAAACTGACACGGGGATCTGCTTTTACACTAATCGACAGGGCGTCAATAGATGCGGTGTTACCCGCTCCCAGAACAACCCCAATCGGGCTCGGCAAGTCCCAGGTATATATTGTGTTTTTGTCAGGATTAGCACTAATGACGTCCCAATCCAAATTGGTTTCGATAGTGCCGCTCTGGAGGCCACTTCCCGAAACCTGCCACCCTATTGTTACCATCTGGCCTAAAGCCAAAACGGGAAAAAACAAGACAGCGACTAAAAAAACAAGACCTATACCCCCCACGTACTCTCTCTTCATCATCTCTCTACTCCTTACTTCTTTATTTCACTCTCTTCCGGTATCGCCATAGCCTATCACGGCAAAATAGCGACTTGTTATAAGACTAAACGATGGTTTTCCAATTGTCAAGGAAAATCCTACTTTTTTTTAGGTTTTTTTCTCTCGCCCCCTACTGCAGAGCTATATTAAGAATCCGGACATCCTTGGAATTGATAATGCCATCCTGATTAAAATCGCATCGGTCGTCATATAAGTCGAAAACGTTAGGGTCGGATGAGTTTAATTGGCCACCGAGGGCCATATTAAGGAGGCGAACATCCTTAGCGTTGATTAAGCCGTCGAAATTGGCGTCACCCGGCTTCGGGGTCCAGGCAGGTCCGCCGGGTCCATAGGCGATTCTCATAAGTGGGTCTCCAATAAGGACTTCCGACCAGCTCAGGCACGGGATTGCCGTAAAAGCCGCTTCCACGAGGGTCAGGTCGGCTTTACCGTCCCCATCGTCATCGTCCAGAAGATTGTGGAACAAATATAAATTATCAATAGCAGAAGTGGACCTCGGCTCAAATGAATGGCCTATAGCAGCGGTGCCGCCGATAGATATGAAATCGACCAGTTTGCCCTGCGCAGCCGGCAAGGTATTTACATCAGAGAACATCGTAACGGCGTTGAAACTCTCTAAAGACGTAAATACTGCCCCGTTTACGACGTTAAAAAGCGGCCCGCCACCCGGCCCACCCTTGAGTATATAATTACTTGCGCTGCCCTCATCGCCGTTTCGGCCAAATGTCGCTACGAGTATAGCACCCTGTCCCGCTTGTCTTTGAGGGTATGTAGTCAGAAGTGCGTCTAAATCCGCCTGGGTGGTTCTTGTTGCGGTTCTGCGGTCCAGCATAACGCACAAGTCATGCGCAGAATCCATCAATCCTGTATTTAAACCATTGTAATTTACCGATTGGTTTGTCATAAAAACAAAACAGGCGACATAATCGTCCTTGTTTAAAACACCGGGCGCATTCGGCGGCTGGGAGACGCATGGGTCGTACACCCAGTAGTTTGCTGAAGTGTCCAGATTAAACACGCGGTTATTATCGAGCTCACTTGCCGGGGCATCGTCTAATACCGCCACCGCTTGTAAGGGGTTAACGCCAAAATGTGGGTCTGACGCCCTTTTTGCCCTTTCGAGCATCGCTCGAACCGCGAAAATCGCACTCTGTCCCTGTTTTTTGGGGCCGTCAAGCCGGGCGGTCAGATACATATCCCCCGCATTAAATTTTCGGTTGATGGTCCCGAACATAGATGGTACACCCTCCATTTTGGGCGGCGGCCCAAGAAAGGAGATGGGGACGCTCCAAACCATATTCTTAGTGCCGGGTACGACCCGTTGAAACAGGTCGAAGCCGCTGTAGCAATAGCCCTCATAAGGGTTAACCAGGCGGTTGCTCAGTCCGAAGGGATTACTGCCGTAATCGCCGTACCAGAGGCAAACAAGCTCTGATTCCACTGAGGCCGCATTGATTTCCGAGGTATGAGCCGATACCGTAGAAGGATTTGAGCCGGCAGGATAAACTACATCAACATAATTTGTATCTTGAATGCGATAGGGCATACCGGCCGTAGTGATGATTACTTTGACGCTGGTGATTCGACCCGGATAATTGGGGTCTGTCAGGTACGCCCTGAGAGGATTGGCTATACACTGATTGTACTGTTGCCTGGTGAGCATTTCATCGGCCGGTGTGGCGGTGGGTCCGCTGGAATCAGCAAGGCCCGACAAACTGAGTACCTGCGAATCGGTGATTTGAGGATAATACTGCCGATACATTTTGGCAATATACCGGCTTGTGGGGCTGTTTTGGTTGACGAGGATAATAACATCCTGCGGCCCTAACTGGCCATAGGCACAAGATGAAATCAGGAAGAGCAAAAAGATGATAAACCTTCCACGGACACCCCCCTGCACACTCCGCCCTGCGAAGTTTCTTCTCCCTTTGGGCATCCCTTCTCTTCCTCCTTACAGAGGTTTCCGCCTATACGGCGGTTAAAAGCAAGCAGCCCGGTTGAAAATTATTTCCGGCGTCTTAAAGCAAACGCCGACGCTGTTATCAACAGTAACATCGATGCCGGCTCAGGAACGATTGTAAAAACGTGGTCGGAGCCTGCCGCATAAAAATATGTACCACCAAATGCGCTGTTATCACTGTTGTCAAATGTGGTGGGGTCCAAAACGCTGTCTGCGAGCATACCAAACCATCCGTTGCCTTCATTCATTATTGTATAAGTCGCCGATGACGACGGAGGATTTTGCATCGCCTGAATCGTGAACCGGCATATCTCAGAATAATTATCCGGATTGTCGATGTCGCCGTCAACGCCGACTCCTGTCGTGGAAGCAGCACCGGGAACAAGCTGTACTACGGAAACGCTCCTGACTTCTCCGGTTATCGGATTATTCAGTGAAGATGCCTGGTATTCCGGAACCCCGGTATAGCGGGGGCTGGGCGCCAATGTCTGAATAGAACCAGATACAATCTGAATCACATTTGTATTATCAACGCTGAGGTCGAGCTGCCAGGTGTCGAGCCCTTTGTTGGGTTTTTCGATGCCGTCGGGCGTGTATATCCACGCCCAGATGTGCACAGCCGTTTGTTCGCCGGGTGTAAGGGACGTGTTTTCAGCGGTCATTTTGAAAACCAGCGTGGGGTCTGTCAAAACCGGACCAGCAACAGACACAGAACATAGACAAAACAGGATTAATACGGACAAGCATGCGCTCAACTTGATTTTCAACACTTTCATCATCATCTCCTTCCCGCTCCCGCCAGCCAGATTGCATTACTGCACAAAACCCACATCTCTGCCAACGGGTACGGATAGACTATGCCACAATGTAATTGTAACCTAACGTCCCAAGATGTCAACAACAAAAATGCCTGAAACCCTATTTTTTTTGTGCTTCGGCAAATCGGCCATGGGGCAACAATAGAATATCCTCAATTGTGCGTCCTTGCCTGTATGGCCGGCCTTTTCGTTCAAAAAAATGCGATTTAACCCTATTTGCCATAAGCAAAGCCGGTACGGAGCTATCTCCAAAATCGGTATGTTGTTTTTTGTCAACATCAATGCTTGACAAAATCAACGTAAGTGTTATTATTGATGTTGTAAATCATCTCGAATTTCAGAACAGTTCTCGGGCAAAGGACGCCCAAAGATGGAGCCGGGTAAAACTATGGCTGAGAAGACAATTCTCGTAGTGGATGACGACCATGTAATGCGCGACTCCCTGACAGAGTTTTTGAAGACCGAGGGGTTTAAAACGGGCGCTGCCGCGACGGTCAAAGGCGCTGCTGCCGAGCTGGAAAAACAGGACTACGCACTTGTCATTACCGAAATCAATCTTCCCGACGGCGACGGCTTTCAATTATTAAACATCATAAGGCAAAGTTATCCCCAAACCGTTGTTGTCGTCATCACGGGTTATGGCACAATCGAAAGCGCGGTGCGGGCGATAAAGACCGGGGCTTATGATTATCTTACCAAACCAATTAATGACGATGAACTGCGGCTGGCTGTCGAGAGGGCAATAAAACAACAGTCCCTTATCAGTGAAAACGTCAGCTTGCGCTCCCAACTCGAACAACGCTATTCACTGGACAACATACTCAGCCATGATTACAAAATGGCGAGGATATTCGAGCTTGTGGAGGCAGTCGCCGACAGTAAAACTACAATTATGATGACGGGGCCGTCTGGGACGGGCAAGACGATGCTGGCCCGCGCGATTCACCACCGCTCAGGGAGGCGCAAGGAAGCGTTTGTGGAGGTGAGCTGCGGCGCCCTGCCTGAAACGCTCCTGGAAAGCGAATTGTTCGGGCACATCAAGGGTTCTTTCACCGGCGCGGTAGCGAACAAAAAGGGGAAGTTTCTCGCGGCGGACGGCGGAACGATTTTTCTGGATGAAATCGGGAACGCCTCGCCCGCGCTGCAGGTCAAATTACTGCGTGTGCTTGAAAACAGACAGTTTGAGCCGGTGGGCAGCAACAAGACGATTACGGTCGATGCCCGGATTATACTGGCGACGAACAGAAACCTTATTGAGGAGGTAAAACAAGGCAGATTCCGGGAAGATTTGTATTACCGGATAAACGTGGTGACGGTGAATCTGCCGGCATTATCGGAAAGAGTCGGAGATATACCTTTGCTGGCGAAACATTTTTTGAAGACATACAGCTTGCAGCACAACAAAAAGAAGCTGGGAATAACCGAAGAGGCACTGGGGCATCTTGAGAGGTATCCGTGGCCCGGGAACGTGCGGGAGCTTGAGAACGTGATTGAGCGGGCGGTACTGCTGAGCAAAAACAGTTTCATAACGCCGGATGATTTGCCAGCATCAATCAGGCAGGAACAAGTCATCCAGCAGGCAGAGTTCAAGGTGGTTAGCTTGAAAAAGGCGGTCGCTGAGCCGGAGAAGAATATTATTCGTCAGGCGCTTGAGGCGCATAAGTGGAACCGGCAGGAGACATCGCAGGCACTTGGCATAAACCGCACGACGCTTTTTAAGAAAATGAAACGCTACGGCCTGTACGCGGAAGCAGAGCATTTAGGGCTGCTGTAACCTGGTTTTAGCCCCAGAGACCTCATCAAACAGCACACGCTGCATATTTTAAAGAAACCGGATTACGCGTTTTTGCGCAGGGTTTTGCGAACGATTGTCTCGTAATCCTTAATTTCGTCGAGAGATTCGAAGCCGACGACAACAGCATCGACACAGCCGAGGTTAAGGACGAAATCTGCGCTTTGCTCGCGGAGTTTGCGGTCGTTGCGGAATTCGCCCTGGCCGATGAGTTTCATACCGACGACCCCTTTGCCCGCGTCGTGAATTTTGCGGATGATGGGGACAACTTCACCGGGCGAGCCATCCATATCCGCGCCTGTGGCGTTGATGCGTGCGTGGACGGATTCGACCCAGGGGTCTTCGGCGGCAACTTTCAACGCGTCAATAGAGTGACAGGAGACGCCGAGTGCGCGGACTTTGCCTTTCGCCTTGGCTTCGGTCAGGCCGTCCATATAGGGCTTGAGGGTCTTGTTCCAGTCGGGGGCCATCATACAATGAAGCAGGAGCAGGTCGATGTAGTCGGTGTTCAGCTCTTTGAGGAAGCGGTCAACGGTAACGAGCGGTTTTTCTTTTTCTTCAGCCGGTGGGTCCCAAATCATCATTTTGGAGACGATGGTAAATTTGTCGCGTGGGACGCCTTTGAGCGCGGGAATAATATAGGGATGCGAGCCATACATATCGGCGGTATCGAAGAGGCGACATCCGCGGTCATAGGCCTCTTTCAATAACCCCTCGAATTTTTCTTTGCCGAGGCGGACCTGGTTGGAGGAATGTCGTCCGCCGCTCATGCCGGTTCCGAAGCCGACGCGAGTGACTTTGATGCCGGTATTTCCGAGGGGAACAATTTCCCACGGGTCGAAAGTTTTGCTCTTCGCCACTGTTGCAGCTTTCGTCGCGCATCCTGCCAATGCCAAGTTGAGCAGCAATCCTGATGCGCCGACAAGCGAGCCGGCAAGAAATTCACGGCGCCCGATACGTCCCATTTTTCACACTCTTGAAATTATAATTTGCGGATTCTACCTTTATTTATAACGCGATTAACAAGTTCGGCCAAGGGAGTTTTTCCATCGGCTGATATGGCCATCTTCGTCGGCCTGGTCCTTTTCAATCATCTTTCTTGTTTGCTCGTCCCAATCGACGGATTTAAGGAGTTCAGCATAATGCTTTACGGCCTTTGTTTCAACCCATATACCGGTTTTTAATATGAATTTTGGCCCGAGGAGGCGCGAAACGAAGCCAAAAACGAAGCCGAGGAGCCGGTAAGCGGGGCAAAGTATGCCGGGTTTGAAGCCGTATTCGCAGAGTTTGAAACACAGGGGGGCACAACAAAAATCTTGCTAAAACGGCCTTGTTTAGTTATCGTTTGTGGTTTGTTTCCGTAATCAAATTTTGAAAGTTTAACATTATTTTCAGGAAAATTGAAATGGGTGACGGCATAAGAGTAAAAGGCGTGAGCGAGCTCGATGAGCTTTGCATTGATACGATACGATTTTTGGCGGCGGACGCGGTGCAGAAGGCAAAATCGGGGCACCCCGGTATGCCGATGGGTTTGGCGCCGGCGGCGTTCACCTTGTGGATGCGGCATCTAAAATTCAATCCTGCCAATCCAAAATGGTTCAACCGCGACCGCTTCATACTTTCGGGCGGGCACGGTTGTATGCTGCTCTATTCGCTGCTGTATCTGACGGGCTATGATATGGCGCTCGATGACCTGAAAAATTTCAGGCAGTGGGCAAGCAAGACGCCGGGGCATCCGGAATACAAACCTGATTTGGGTATCGAGGCGACGACAGGCCCCCTGGGTCAGGGGATTTCTAACGCGGTCGGTATGGCGATTGCGCAGAAGTACACAGCCAATTATTTCAACCGCGAGGGATTTCCAATTATCGATTATAAAATGTACGTAACCTGCGGCGACGGCGACCTCGAAGAAGGGATATCATCAGAAACAAGCTCATTAGCGGGACACCTTGCGCTGGATAACCTGATTGTAATTTACGACGACAATCATATTTCAATCGATGGCGCTACGGGACTGTCATTCACCGAGGACACAGCGAAACGCTACAAGGCGTACGGGTGGAACGTTATTGAGGTGCCGGGCGACGGCAACGATATGGTCGCGTTTGATAAGGCGCTGAAGAAAGCGAAACGCGCAAAAGACAAGCCGACGATGATAAAATTGCGCACGCATATCGCCTTCGGCGCGCCGACAAAACACGATACAGCGGAGGCGCACGGCTCGCCGCTCGGTGAAGATGAGATTAAAGCGACCAAGAAAAATTTCGGCTGGGACCCGGAAAAGACGTTTTATGTCCCCGAACAGGTCCTGCCGCATACACGAACTGCTGTTGACAAAGGCAAACGAGCGGAGGCGTCGTGGAACCGGCTGTTCAAAAAATACGCCGAGGCATATCCTGAACTTGCAAAACAATTTCAGGATGCCATCGAGCATAAAATCACAGTCAATATCGATTCACTGCTTCCGAAATTTGACGTGGTGAAGGACGGCAAGCCCAATGCGATTGCGACGCGTTCAGCATCGGGAAAGACGTTAGACTCGCTTATGCCGCAAATGCCGTTTATTCTGGGCGGAAGCGCGGATTTAACGCCGTCGAATAATACGCGGTGGAAAGATTTAAAGGATTTCCAGCCAAATTCACGCGACGGCAGATATATTCGTTTCGGTGTTCGCGAGCACGGGATGGGCGCGATTATGAACGGCATCTCGATAAGCGGGCTAACGCGGGCTTTCGGCGGGACATTTTTAGTGTTCAGCGATTATATGCGCGGTTCTGTGCGGGTGGCGGCGATATCGCATTACCCGACGATATTCGTCTGGACGCATGACAGTATCGGCGTGGGCGAAGATGGGCCGACGCATCAGCCGGTGGAGCATTTCGCTGCGCTGCGGGCGATACCGAACCTGCTGACTATCAGGCCCGCGGACGCATACGAGACGGCGGCGGCGTGGAAATTCATTTTGCAATACCGAGGCGGGCCTGTGGCGCTGCTTCTTACTCGCCAGAATCTGCCCGTTATCGACCAGACCAAATACGCCTCGGCGGATAATCTCGCCAAAGGCGCTTATGTGCTGACCGGGGCGGATAAGCCGGAAGTATTACTTTTAGCGACCGGCTCGGAGGTTTCGCTGGCAATGGAAGCATATAACAAGCTTTCAGCCGAAGGGATAGGGATTAAGGCAAGAGTGGTCAGTATGCCCTGCTGGGAATTATTCGAGAAGCAAAGTAAAGAGTATCGTGACTCGGTGATATTGCCTGATGTAAAGGCCAGAGTCGGCGTTGAGGCGGGAATTGCGCTTGGCTGGCACAAGTGGATTGGGGACAAGGGGACATTTATCGGGATGTCCTCATTCGGCGCATCAGCCCCCTTCAAAACCTGCTACGAGAAATTCGGCATAACAACCGACGCAGTCGTCGCATCAGCGAAAAAACTGCTGGGACGTTAGTAGTTGTAGGTGGAAATTACGATAGCAGAGAAAGGAGGGACATAATATGTCCGGCAACGTCTTAAGTCGGTGGAGGATGATTGCTATTCTCGTTTCGTCGATTCTTTTGACTCCTCTATGTTTGGGTCTGGTTATGACCACAGGTAACGGGACTTGTCCAGCGGATTGGCCAAAAGAGCTTGAATCATACAGAAAACAGGCAAAGACAATCGGCATCGCAGCAGGCAACCAGGAAGATGTATTTGAAATATCTTTCCACAACCGTGAACAGTTCGAGAAAATCTGGCCGGCGATTCTAACACTTAAAAGCGATGGTGCTCCTCTGACTTTGACAACCGCCAGAAGTGCTCCCGGCTGGGCAGGACTGTTCGATAATAATGAACCGCTCGTGCGAATCTATGCGCCATCGTATACCACCAACGCAGTAAAAACTCCGGACGGAAAGACCGTTCGACGGCCTGTCCCCCCTTGGCCTGATTCAGCGAAATTGCCCAATGGTCAACTGCCAGTATATGTCACGCTGTCTGATGACAAAACAACTTGGGTGCCTGCCGACACAAATCATAATCCACTAAAACCTATTGAGCATCGAGCACGAATTGAAATTGAGCTTGTCGTTGATAGTAAAATTATTGACCTCAACCGCATACGGTTACCCGTTGACACTCCTATCATCGATAGGCGAACCTTTGAGCCAACCAATAGCGCAGCACCCGATGTAAATAAAAACTAAACGTGTGGTGTCTGGTATTAATGCGATAGGAGCAGCATAAGGACGCCGATGATGACGCCGACGAGTGCGACGGCTTTGCGGCGAATCTGGTTTTCACCAAAGACAAACGCCCCGCCGAGGAATGAAATCACGACGCTTCCACTTCGGACGGCAGTTACAAGCGAAATCATCGCCCCCTCATAACCAAGCGCTTTGAAGTAAGCAATATCTGCAATGGCCAGCAAAGCACCGATAAGGAGGATACTCCATCGCAACGTGAAGGGGGTGTGTTTTGCGCGGACCGGCCACCAGAAAACGAACAGGACAAAGGCCATAACCGGAACCGAATAAATCATAAACCAGACCTGAACGCCTACGGCGGAAAAGCCGAGCGTGTGAACGAGATACTTGTCGTAAAGGGCACTTGCGGCGCCGATAAGAACCGAGAGGACAAGAAGGATAACCCATTTATTAGTATGAAAAACGATGCCTTCGCGGCTGCCGACGAGAGAAAATATATAGTAGGAGACGAAAAGCACACCGAAAGCGGCCCATTGAAACGGGGTGAGGCGTTCGCCGAAGACCAGCATCGCGCCGAGCAGCGTCCAGGCGGGGCCTGAGGCGCCTATAGGAGCATATATCGAGATAGGCAGGTGCTTGACGGAGAAATAGCCCAGAATCCAGAGCGAAACAACGATAATGGACTTTATGAAGCAGCCGAAATGGGCCAGCGGGCTAAAAGGCGGGACATATATTCCCATTCGCGTCAAAAAATCGGGCGAAACCGAAGAAAGCACGATAATGGGCAAAAGCATCACCGCTTCCACCAATATCGCGAAGAACAACAGCGGTATTACGGCATTATTGTGGATAGCTTTTTTCCGGCAGATGTCATACAGCCCCACGAATACGGCTGAAAAAGCGCTAAGATATAACCACATCATATTGCTTTACCAAATAATAACAGACTGATACGAAAGGCGGTCTTTTTACCATAATAGAATATCGTTTGCACGGTAAAAATATCTGCAATGAATCCATATCTACGCCTGGGGCTGGCTAAAAGGGGCAAACAATCGTAGAATAGGTAAAGCTCTGCGTATGATTTAGGATTTATGGAGCTTGGGTACGACAAGTTGATTAGCGAACTGACCTCACGACTGACTGCTGCCGGGGGGGTGGTAAAAGTCGCTGGGACGTGGGGGTCTTTTGCGCGCCTTTTGGCTGCACATCTTTCAAAACAACTCTCCCGACCGATTATTTACGTTTGTCCGCATATAGATGATGCGGACAACGCAGTCGACGATTTGCAGACGTTCGGAGCCGACGATGTTCAACTATTACCCGCCTGGGAGGGCGAGGAGGAAATAGCGGATGCGACCGATGAGATTCGGGCGGACCGATTGAAAGTCGTCGCTCGTGTCTCGACGCTCGGGACTCGTGAAAAAAATAAAGGTATAATCATCGCGGCATCGATGCAGGCGATTTGCCAGCCTATACCGAAACTGTCGGCTATCGAGAGCGGTTCGCTGTCGCTTCAAACCGCAAAGCAGACAACACCCGAAGAGATAAGCGCGTGGCTGATTGATAACGGATTCGAACGGACGGACAAGGTTGACCTGCCGGGGCAATTCGCGAGGCGTGGCGGAATCGTTGATATTTACGCGCCGCTGATGGCTGTGAACGAGAGATTGCCGCGCCCCGACGATGTCGGGGCTCGCAATGACAGCAGCAACTCGCAGGCGATAAGGATTGAATTTTTTGGTGACACAATCGAAAGCATCCGGACAATTGATTTGGATTCGCAGGTATCGACGCATCAGCTATCAGCGGTAAGCATCATATCGGCGACGTGCGGGGACAAACAGGAACAGCGCGAGCTTTTCCTGAATATACTGCCTGCCGACGCGATTGTAATTTTAGATGAGCCGGCGGACTGCCAGGAAGTGGCGAAAGTTTATTTCGAACGGGCGGAGCAAAAAGAACGACTGTATGACTGGCAGCAGATTCATAAATCACTCGCACAATTTACGCAGCTTCACATTTCCCGTTTCGCGACCGAAAACCCGGACGAATTTATCAAATTAGATATAAGGAGCATTCAGCAGTATCAGCACAAGGCCGTCTCGCTTTGGGCGGGGCACAAGGAGGCGCTGGCAGAGTTGGTCGCGGTAGCAAAAGAGCAGGATGTTTTCCTCTACTGCGAGGCCAAAGCGGAGATTGACCGGGTGAGCGAAATCATCAGGCAGGAGCACAACCAGATTCCGCCGAGATTTAAGCTGCTCAAGGGATTTATTCACCAGGGCTTCGCGATGCCGGCGCTGAACGCGACGATTCTGAGCCATCACGAGTTATTCGGGCAATTCGCGCTTAGGCGAAGGCAGAGGCCGATGCGTGCGACGACGCCGATTGATACGCTTGAGGATTTGCAGCAAGGCGATTACGTCGTGCACAGCTCTTATGGCGTGGGGAAATTTTTAGGCATCGAGACCATAAAGGAAAAAGATGGTCAAAACGAGTATCTAACAATCGAGTACGACGGCGGCGTCAAGGTGCAGGTCTCGGTGAATAATATCGGGCTGGTGCAAAAATACATCGGCACAAGCCCGAAGCGGCCCAAATTGTCGAAGGTCGGCTCGAAACGGTGGCAAAACCAGAAAGAAAAAGTAGCGCAATCCGTCAAGGACCTTGCAGTGGAATTGTTAGAGCTTCAGGCGAAACGCCAGGCGATTGGCGGATTCGCGTTCCCGGCGGATTCGAAATGGCAAAACGAATTTGAGGCATCGTTCCCATACCAGGAAACGCCGGACCAGACAACAAACGCGTCGCAGATAAAGCGGGATATGATGCAGCCCGCGGCGATGGACAGGCTGCTCTGCGGGGACGTCGGGTACGGCAAAACGGAGCTTGCGATGAGGGCGGCATTCAAGGCGGTCGAGAACGGCAAGCAGGTCGCGGTGCTTGTCCCCACGACAGTGCTGAGCATTCAGCACGCCCGGACATTCACGGAACGTTTCGCGGATTTTCCGGTAGTAGTCGAATCGCTCAACCGGTTTAAAACAACCTCGCAGGCAAAGGACATTATTTCCCGCACAAGAGCAGGCAAGGTCGATATTTTGATAGGGACACATCGGCTGTTGAGCGGCGACGTCAAGTTCAAGGACCTGGGGCTGGTCATAATCGACGAGGAGCAGCGATTCGGCGTCGAACACAAGGAGAAACTCAAGAAGCTCCGCGTAAACGTTGATATCCTGACGATGACGGCGACGCCTATTCCACGGACGCTGCATATGGCGATGCTGGGGCTGCGGGACATAAGCTCGCTTGCGACCGCCCCGCTCGACAGGCGCAGCATCGTAACGAGCGTTACAACCTATAACGATGAACTGATACGCAAGACCATCATCCGCGAACTGAACAGGCAGGGACAGGTTTTCTTTGTTCATAACCGCGTCAAGTCAATCGAAAAGAAATGCTGGGAGATTCAGAAGCTGGTCCCCGACGCCAAAGTAGCGATTGCCCACGGGCAGATGACCTCGCACGAGCTGGAGAAGGCGATGATTGCGTTTGTTCTGGGGCAGACCGACGTGCTGGTCTGCACGACGATTATCGAATCGGGGCTGGATATCCCCAACGCCAATACGATGATTATCAACGACGCGGACCGGTTCGGCTTAGCGGAACTGCACCAATTGCGCGGCCGGGTTGGCAGATATAAACACAGGGCATACGCGTATATGCTACTTCCGGCGTCGCGACCCATTACGCCAATCGCCTCAAAACGGCTCAAGGCCATCGAGGAATACTCGCATCTCGGCGCCGGCTTCAGGATTGCGCTGAGGGATTTGGAGATTCGCGGCGCGGGAAATATACTCGGCGCGGAACAGTCGGGGCATATTCAAATGGTGGGTTATCAGATGTATTGCGAGTTATTGGCCAACGCAGTGAGACAAATGAAAAATGAACCGGCGGAGACGACACCGACCGCCAACGTCGATTTGGGATTCGCGGCATATATCCCCAAAAATTATATTCCAGCGGACAGAATCCGGCTGGACGTGTATCGCAGAATAGCTGTGGCTAAACAAGCCGAAGAGCTGAGTCATCTCGAAACTGAGCTTGCGGACGTGTATGGGCCGCCGCCCGAGGAGACAAAATCGCTTTTGAGCATCGCCGGGCTTCGCATCGCCGCGGACAAGCTGGATATAAACAGTATTGTGGCGCACGGCGGCAATCTGGTATTCTCATTCGCGGCAGATGCCGCTAAACACGCCAGCCGGTTGTTTAAGAACGTCAAGGCCAAACACACCGTCGCCGACGAAAAAACCGTTTATCTGCATCTGCCGGAAAGCTATTTCGAACAGCAGACACTTATAAACTTTGTCCGAAAAATTTTAGGAGGAATAAAGCGATGAGAAAAACGCTTATCAGTTGTTGCTGTATCACGGCCCTTCTCGGTCTTGCCGGCATTGTCCTGGCCGTCAGTCAGTTGGAAAAACAGCAGTTAGACAACTTCAAGGTATCGACCCTGAAAGGACTGCGAAGCGTGGCAATCAAGGTAATAATTGTGCGGGATGACCCAAGCACACTGCCTTTTTTGAAAGAAACCGCACTTCAGCAGGAAGTCGAGTTCGCCCTGCAAAGCGCCGGCCTTGAAATCGCCAGACCTACACCTGACGCGGGTCTTTACGTCGTGCTGGTCAAAATAACGACTGCCAGCGCAGATAACCTGAACATCGCGCTGCACGTTCAGTCGTCACTTTCGCAGATTGTGAATTTGTCGCGGGACACGACTATAAAAACCGAGGCACAGACCTGGCCATCGTTCGGCCAGTACAGGTTCGGCGTCGAGTCGGTCGCAATCGCCAAAAGCACAATCGAAAAAGCAGTCAAAGACCAGGCAAAGGATTTTACCAATGACTGGAAGGCGGCAAACCCGAAACAGAATCAGCCAGACAGTAACAAATAAATCTGGAGCCCACGTATGCCAGAAGAAAACAATGGTTTAAAAAATAAGCAAGAAGCAAACGGACAAAGTGGCAATGCAACAACAAACTGCACAACATCACGTCGAATAGATACTTATGCAAACATAGCAATCTGGGGTGCGGTCATAGCGTGGGGATGTTTTTTATTATTCGTTTTAATAAGTGCCATGATTTTATCTATTCCATCTTTTCCCTCATCAATAGCCAACGTAATCGTCATTCTCATTTTCTCGGCAACTCTTTCGAGTTTGATTTCGATATTCAGCGGGTTCTTTGGTATCTTGAGAACCCGGCAGAGAAAAAATGAATTCTCAGGAACCGGCAGGGCAATTATTGGAATTTTGCTAAGTATAGCGTTTTGGCTCATTGCCATATTACCCGCAATACACAAATGCCGGTATAGAATGGACGATGTGAAATCTATAAAGACCGAAGAAGCTGGCAAACTGAAGTATAAGGCGGAGGCGAATGAGATAAATCAGCCGGCTTCGCCGTGAATGCCGAATTTGTATTGTAATTTGGTCGGGGGTCAATTAAACTTTGGCCGCGATAAAATTTAGCCACGAAGACACTAAGGCACAAAGTTTTATTAAAATTCTTCTTCGTGTCTTTGTGACTTTGTGGCAGGAAAAATAGGCAGCCAAGGAATGGCAAGAAAGAGACAAAGAACTGCATCGAATCAATGGTTCAACTTCACGCGAGACTCGTATCTCGAGCGGACGAGCCGGCCCGTTTATGCAATCGTTTATCTGCTGCCCTTCATAATCTTTTATGAGCTGGGGACGATATTCATCAATACCGACGTCCTGAGCCAGACGCAGATTCGCGTGGTAGCGTTCGTCTGGCTGCAGGAATTACTGCGATACCTTGGCTTCGGCGGCAAATTCCTCTGGGCGGCACCGGCCTTACTCGTTGTTGTAATACTGCTGGCTTACCAGCTCGTTTCGAAAAAGCGATGGTGGGTTTCATTAGGCGATATGCTGCCGATGACGATTGAATGTATGCTGCTTGCGATACCGCTTATTGTGCTGAGTTTGTTTCTGAATAGCGCTACCGCGCCGAAACCCAACGGGACTGCCAATATCGCGCCAGCCGCTATCGTGCAGTGCGCGGCAGTACAAAAAACCTCGCCCGCAAAAACGCAGCATTCTCAGCCGCAACCTCAACCGCAGACCATGGCAATCGCCAAACAAAAACCGAAACAATCGCTGCTTGCCGATATCGTTACAGGTATCGGCGCGGGAATATACGAGGAATTGTTGTTCCGGCTGATTCTGATATGCTCACTGATGCTTTTACTGCAGGACGTGCTGGGGGTAAATCAGCACACTGCCGTCATCGTCGCGGTGCTTGTTTCCGCCGGTCTTTTCGGCGCACATCATCACATAGATTTCCTTACCGGGCGGGCAAACCAGGGCGACTTATTTGACTGGTCCAAGTTCGCATTCCGGACAACGGCAGGCGTGTATTTCGCCGCGCTATTTGCCATACGCGGCTTCGGAATCACGGCGGGGACTCACGCGTTTTACGACATAATCGCAACTTTGATTAACGCCCTGATGTTCCAGCGATAAAAAATCACTTTTTAATACTGCTGACGCAAATTTTTTTGCAAAATCCGGCCTCTGTTAACCTTTAGAAACCCGTGGTTTGTGTAATAATCGTCCTATAAGTAAGCGGGAGACCATTATCAATACTGATAATCGACTTGAATTTTATGCCTGTTTTGTTGTATAATGAGGGCGTGGAACGATATTACAACAACAGATTTTAAGGCCTGAGGAACTATGGAATCGCCGCAAGTCAATGTAGCCATCGAGGAATTATCCTTCAGTTTATTCCAGAGACCATTGCATCCGGAACTGTTCAACATTTACGCCAGCAGACGGCTTAAAACCGATAAGTACGAGGCGCTTATCTGGGTCACGGGCTGCACACATGTTGTGAGCATTTTCGCGGGCGACGTATGCCTGGCCGAGGTCATCAGCACGCCGACCCAGATGTTGCCCGAGCGAGGACTGATTGAGCGTTTCCAGTTCCACGGCCCCCGCTCTCACAAATGCACGCTAAGCAAAAACGTCAGCTATATGACCGACTTCCAGGTTGAGCGTCTCAGCGCAAATATGTATCGGCAGAGTTTCACCGACCTCGAGCGATTCGGCCGCGACCGCGGCGTATTCGTCAGGTTTCCCGAGCTTGAGCTCGACGGCCTGCAGCCATTCTGCTACGTCGATTTCGAGGCGAGAAAAACCGAGCTTCACATTCACACTTTCGCCGCGTATCCCGACCAGATAGCGATTGTAAAAACGCAGTCGCTGTTCAGTTTCCAGTAATAGTCGGTTTGCCGGGCCGCACATTACCCCTGTGAAATGAACAATCACTTCCGCTCCGCGCGTTGTTTTCGAAGTCACTCTCTATGCGCTTTTTTCGGCTTGGGTTTTGAGGGCGTCGAGTTTTTCGCGGATTTCCTCAGCCATTCGGCTGTTGGGGAAATCGAGGACAATTTCCTGTCCTGTCGCAAGCGCCTTCGCCCATTGTTTTCCCGATATGGCCAGTGAGAACTGGACGCCGAGATTGTGCAGTTTGGTGCGGAAGACGTCCCTTGCCCCTTCCTGCAGGGCAAGCCCCTCGTTGGGCGTAAGATACTGGTCAAGCTCCCGCAGGATTTCGATGCTCCGGTCGGTGGCCTGTCTTTTTACGGCGTCGTCCCAGGCATTGAGCAATAACTTCTTGCGTTCCTCTTTCTTTTCAGCCAGACGCTGTGTCATCGCCAAGGCCTTGTCGTTGGTTGGGTATTCCTTTATCAACCGTTCAATCTGCACGCTGGCAGTGGCCCACTGATGGTCTTCCAAATGCTTCTCAATGTGCGTTATCATCTGGCTCATTCTGTCGACGTCGGTGGCATCGCGGTATTTGTCGGCCTGGGTCTTAAGCTGCTCGGCGAGTTTTTTGTAGCCGGTGTTGTGAGCGATATCGTCGATGATTTCGTAAGCCGATTCAAAATCCTTTTGCTGCAGCTTATCAAAAACAGCATCCCTGAGGGTCTGGCTGTCATTTTCGCGGAAGGCGATTGTCTTGGCCTGTTCGCTGACGTGAGTGCTGATATTGACCTGATTGACGACCTGCCGGAGCCTTTCCAGTTCGTCGGCGACCTTATCTATTCTGGCGTTGCCATCGTCGATGAGGTCAAGCATTTTGAGGGACGAGATGAAAATAACTACCAGCGTTATCAGTGAGAATAACGCCACAAGTAGTCCCAATGCGCTGGTGACGCCGGCTGAGTCCTTCCCAAAAGCGCCCGCGGCAAGTGCCCCAAGCACAATAACTGCAATTACACCGCAAACGATGAACAGGTTCTTGAAACTCCCCACCGGGTTGTTTTTTCCGAGCTCCATATCTGCTCCTTACCAGAAAAATCATTGCCCCTGTATATTACGATGTTATTATAATTCCTGTTTGACATCGCTGTCAACAGTAACGGAAAATACCCGGATGCGGGCAGGTTTACAAATTACAAGGAGGCATAAAATGAAAACAGTCAAAATTGCCGGTTTAATCACAATTCTGCTTATAACTATCCCCAGTTGCACAGCCGATGACAAAAATACCGGGGCACTGCCTGTGATATTAACTGGTTTTCCGGTCGTGGCCGGCAACAATAAATTTGCCCTTGAGCTGTATAGCAAAATAAACGAAAAACAAGGCAACCTGTTCCTGTCGCCTTACAGCATATCGACGGCTTTGGCTATGACTTATGCCGGGGCAAAAAGCGAGACAGAAAAGCAAATGGCAGACACACTATGTTTCTCCACGATGAGCAGTGAGCAACTTCACGAAGAGTTCGGCAGCTTAATCCGGAAATTGAACGCTGCTGGCGAAAAAGGCGGCTACGAGCTTGTCGTCGCAAATGCGATTTGGGGGCAAAAGGGTTATAACTTTTTGCCGGAGTTTTTGACGCTCGTCAAAACAAATTACGACGGCAATTTAGAGCAGGTCGATTTCAAGACACAGGCCGAGGCCGCCCGAAAGACAATCAACGCCTGGGTAGAAAAGAAAACCAAAGACAAGATAAAGGAGCTTATCAAGCCGAAGATGCTCGATTCGACGACGCGACTCGTCCTGACCAATGCGATTTATTTCAAGGGGAAATGGGCAAACCAATTTATGTCCGTACAAACCAAAGACGCACCCTTCACCCTTTTAGGCGGCCAAAAAGTCAACGTCCCGATGATGTACCAGACCGAAAAGTTCGGTTATAAGGAGGTCAACAACATACAGGTATTGGAGATGCCTTATGTGAATAATGACCTTTCGATGGTCGTTCTGCTGCCAAAGAAACTCGACGGCATCAGCGAGCTTGAAAAAGATTTGAATAATGACAACCTTGCCCGCTGGATTGACGATTTGCGCAAGCGCAAAGTCCAGGTCTTTTTCCCAAGATTCAAAATGACAAGCGAGTTTGAGTTGGCCAGGGTGCTTGGTGCGATGGGAATGCCGGATGCCTTCTCAGCAGAGAAGGCGGATTTTTCCGGTATGAACGGCAACCACGAGCTTTCCATATCGGCAGTCGTTCACAAGGCATACGTTGACGTCAACGAGGAAGGTACAGAAGCGGCCGCTGCCACGGGCGTAGGAGTAATAGCGACCTCCATCGAGTCGCCACCGCCGGTTTTTAGGGCTGACCACCCGTTCATTTTTCTTATTCGCGACAATAAGTCAGGCAGCATCTTATTCCTGGGCCGAGTGGCAAATCCTGCCTCGAAAGACAATTAATTGTGTCGGCGTGCCCGGTAAAACCAGAGGGCTGGCCACAAAATCATCGCGGCCAATCCTGAATCAGCTTTTTGGTTTGCTCCGGGTTATGCTTCATTCGTATCCTCCAAATAAGTTCTTCCGGACCGGCGATGCGGATATTAGAAGGAAGCCGCTCGGCACACCACGTTACAGGCGTATATCCGCGGACACCGCCCTGTGCGGCAGCATTTTCCTTGGGCATGTCCTCGGCGTTTTCGTTGGTGCCAGGCACTTTCCTGAACCAGGACCACACATGCACTATTACCCAGTCATATCGTGGCAGCTCACTCGGCGGCGTGCTCTCCACTGTCTGCCGGATTTCGCGGGCGACCTTGGCCGGCGTGCCGCTGCGCTTTAGCTGATTATGATGATTCCAAATTGAGTAGCGCGCGGTAATCACCGGAATTTCAACGCCGTTCCGGTCCTTGACCCAGAACACCTTTCCAGCGCCTGCTTCGTAACGGTCATACTGGAAAATCAGGATGGCCAGAAGACCGTCGGTCTGGCCCGCAAAGACCTCGTAGGACTTAAGCGCGTCGGGTGAATCCAATTTCCACATATTGAAGCCGATGATGTGCGTATTGTTCTTCTTCATCATCGCCCATGTACGCCGGGCGTGCTGGGCGAGCAGTTCCCATCGGTTCTGACACTTGAGACCGAAGAGGTCCGGGTAGTAATAACCGCCGCCCCACTCGACAAAATAATCATTCGGCGACTGCGTAGCCACTGCATAATCTATTGCCTCTGGACATAACTGCGCCAGATGGGCAAAGCAGCAGGACCAGCCAAACGGGATTTTCCCGCGGTCAGGGTTGCCCCAATAACTCTTGCTCTCGCTGCTCCGGAAGAAGTTCCCTTCGGACCGCTGCACGTTATCACCGTCGGTATCGATGAAAGTTACGGCGCTGCGCGTGTCGTTGAAATCTATCATTCGCGGGTCCAAGCTTTTTGCTCTGGATTGTTCAGCTTTTTCGGTGCTGGCCATCAGGACCGGCAGATTGTTGCACCAGTCAGTGGACGTTTGGATATGCCCCCAGAGGGTGGACATTTCTGTCGTTTTGAACTCATCGCCGCCGTTGTCACCGAGAATTGGTGAGAGTGGTTCGAGCCATTTCATAACCGTAGGCATTGGCTCGTCGTAGCCATACGCAGTGAAGGTCTTCTGCGCAATGGCCATATCACGAACATTGGATTTTCGCGGATCCTGAGTGCAAACCATCCGGCGATTGAACTGGTCTCTGTAGGTCTCGAAACACCATGCCTGGGTTTTGCCTCGCACATCCATCAGCATCTTAAGGCCGTGTGCTCTGGCCTGCCCCTCAAGGTTTTCGTCCACGATGATACCGTCGAGGAGTCCAGCCAAACTGGTTGCGATATTGACCGAGCAGTTCATACCCGGACGATGCTGGTTGAGTTCTCCAATAGAATGGTCCGACCTGTAAAGAATGTACCCCTTGATAAGCCCGTTCTTCGCATAGCGGTCAACAAGCTCCCAGAGAGCAACCGTGCCTCGCAGTTCCAGTTGCGGCTGGCGCTTCAACAGGCGGGCAAACCAATCCTCCGCATCGATGTTGTCGGTTCCCACCCATACCATCTCGTCGGCACGGCCTTCGTTCACTGCCTTGGCGGCCAGACCTGCGACCGATTGCGCTGTCATCTCACAGGATACACGGCTCGAAGAAAACGCGTTGGGGTCTTCCAGCCGCACCAGCACCTTTGGCATCGTTTGCACGGGCCACCAGCGGCTCTCGTCCGCGGCGGCTGTCACAAGCGCAACCGACATAGCGAACGCTACGATGCAGCTTGTTCTGGTGCGGTTCGTTTTCATATTGCGCTCCATCAATACTTTTTTCGATTTGCCCGGTAAAGCATAAAAAATATCCAGCCAATAAGCGCAGCTGTCATCGGCAGAATCACTATAACCGGATTTATCTTTATACCGAGGTTCCACATAATAGTAAGATACTGGACAAGCGAGAAAAATACGGAAAGAAGAACAGCCAAGCCGCCGAAAAACTTTCTGAACCCCTCGATATTCGCCCATAACGACGCGACCCGCGGCACGACAATGAAAGAAGCTACAATCGCCGCGAGTATAACAGGAAATAAAACCAAAGCCGGAAGTTTCGGCATATAACCATTCACCTGCCCATACATGTCCCAGTGTGTCGCCATTTGCTCGGGCATCCGTGGGTAAAAATACACACTTACAGCACACATAACAAAAATCAGGCAAATTGAAATCAACTCAGCAGCGGAAGGTAAATACCATTTGGTTTTTTTATCTCCGACAAGGTCCGCGTAATCCGAAGGCGGACCCATTTCCGTAGCAATCTTCTGGAAATTTTCCCAATTGCGATTCTCCAGCTCAAGCTCGCCAAATCGTCTGTCTAAGTGATTGTTCACGTCCGCGAGAATCTCGAAGCTTCGAGGATGCCTTGCGAAAGACAATGCCTGTTCCAATCTTTTAAGATAATCCACCTTGACCTCGCTCCACATTCGCGCTGACTCAGCTCCGGCTTGTCCATGCAAAACCGAATTTATCGCCTCGATTAGCTGCACAGGTTCATCGGTCCCGATGTGTATTTTTTTGCCGGATTTCAGGACAACGGTTACCGCCTTCATCCCCGAGACGTTATAAAGCCAGCCGTTACATATATAGCGAATCCCCCACCCGCTAAAAACGCCTTTGAACGGCTCGCAATAAGCAATCTGCTCGAGCAGAATTTTCTTCCAGAATAGTCCCGGCCCAAACCAGAACCGCAAGTATCCGTCTTTTATTTCAGCAGTAAGTTTGTAGCTGAACACAAAACAAATGAGGCCTGTTACGCCTAATAGTATCCCAAGAGGCCGCAAGCCACAAACATACATAATCACGCCAACTGTAATCAGAATAAAACTTATTACAATCGACAAATAACCCGGCTGACTGTGTCTGTATTGAGCGTTCATAAGACAGCTCCTTTCCTGACTGATTCCAAACTTCTGATAATCTGCTCCCAGTACCTGTTCATATCCTCAAGTGCCCTTTGGCCTGCCTGGGTAAGCTGAAAATACTTTCTCGGCGGGCCGTCAGCCGAGGGCTGCGAGTAGCTTGTCACTAGGCCATCTGTTTGCAAACGGGCAAGAACCGGGTAGATATTACCCTCACGAATCTGTAATCCTTCGATGCGTTTCATTGTCTGCACCATTTCGTAACCGTGAGAAGGGCCGCGATTGAGAAGGTTCAGCACAACGATATCCAATAGCCCTTTGCGAAGCTGCGTCTGCCAATTTTCAAGATTCATTTTGCTCCACAGAAAAAACAACTTTACTCGCCGGTTAATATACGCTGAGTACTAATAGATTTCCCGGCCAGACGCTCATATAGAAATAGAATTATGTTTATGACGACAAGAACGATAAATCCGGCCAATCCGGTAACGCCAACTATTAAATCGCCGCCCCCTTTAGTAAACATCAAAGACAATCCAGCAGTAGCATTGAGTGAACCATGAAAAATAGCAGCGGCAATGACGGAATTAGCTTTAAGCCGTATATAACTGAATACAGGCGACCATAACAGCGTGAGAATTGTCATCATAAATACGCCGGTGAAAGGATGTCGAGGATAATTATGCCCCTGGAGAATAATGGGGGCATGCCATATCCCCCATATTACACCGATAACTGCTGACGATTTCCAAAATCCCATAAAGCCAAGTTCTCTCTGGAGAAGTCCCCTCCATCCCAATTCCTCGCCAAAACCGGCAACTGCATTGATGGTGATTCCTGCGATAAGTCCCTGTAATATGCCAAGCCAGATCAAATGAATAGATGAGTTTGCAATTTGATTCTTTAACCCTCGTAATTGTTCTTCAGTAAGTATAGATTCAAATCTCTCAAGAAAACCTTCCATACCAGGAGAATAATGAACGCCGGGGAAAAGCAAACTAACTCCTATCGAGGCAAAAGCAATAAAAAGAGGCAGCAGCCATGCGACCAGAAACCAGCGATTTAACTTAAACGAAATCCCCAGAGGTTTCTTCAAAGGTTCTTTATAAATAAACTTCTGGACAACAATGGATGCCATCATTGGAATAAACATATAAACAATGGCCATCGCAAGTGAAGCAGGGGTATTCCACTTGCCTCCGAAAGTAAAAAACAGAATGGCCAACAACCAACTGAAGAAGAAGGTCAAGCTTAAAAACATCAAAACTTTTTTGAGATTCTTATTCATTGCAGCTTTTGCTTTCCTAATTCGGTCTTTCTTTCAGTATACTATATTGCAGTATATCGTCTTGTCAAGAAGATTTTTGCAAATTTTTTTAAAAAAATCAGATTATATATTCCTGATACCACCCTGCCGTTATAGCTTCAGGTCAGTATTCAGCCCGATTTTCTTTACTGAAAGCGTGTATATGTTGCTTTTTGTAAACATAACCGTTTGCGCATTGCAACTCTAATCAGAATTGCACGTCCGGTAATTATAAGTGAAAAATGGCAGTACAAACGCGAATTAAGCCCCTGTTCAGATGTTGTCTTTTTGCAACGTCCGGCCATAGTCGGCAAATCGCCTGTATTCGTGAATAGTCAAACAAAACTCAAAGCTAATACAACAAACGGGGCTTGCGAACCGTTATCGCAACCAGAAAATCGTCGCAACAAATAACAATTAAATTTGCATCCGAGTATGCGTTTTGCACGTAGAATTATAGGACAGTACTGATGGAATGTCACGCAACACTGACTTGAGATTTTGCGAGGGTACTCAGATGGATGAAGCACGGCTGGCAGATGAGTTGAACGAGCTGGTAAAGCAATTCGGAGGAGCTGCAGACCCCACATCAAAACGCCTGGAACTCCTCGCTAAAAAGGCGGAAGTAAACCAAAAAGAACTGCAGGCAAGCGTCGATTGTCTGCGTGAATCGCTCGATTACCTGCGGGTCTGCATCAAATATCTGTTGCTGGATATCGAGGCCACTCGCCGGGAAAACGACTACCTGCAAAAACTGCTCAAGGATAAAGACCGGGAAGAGTAGCTCTTCCGGCCGGTACAATCTCCCTTCTGAGCAACTACCTGCTTTCCCTTACCTCTATCTATCTATTTGCCGGCTGGCGGCGCAGGCATTGGCTGTCCGGGCTGCTTTTGCATATTCTGCTGCATCTGCTGCTGCATAATCATCTGAAACGCCGTCATCATCTCGGAGAGATGCTCCTTGGGCAAAGCGAAATCAAGGGCGAATGAGCCATTCCCGACTTTGGCGCCGAAAACAAGATTGCTCTTGCTTGGCACATCGGGCATAGTAAACGGCATCGGAGTAAAGGCCTGCGCCATTTTCATCAGGCGAAGATAGTTGTAGGTAATTATGGCGTCCTCGCTGGAGGCGTCGGGGATAACGGCAATCGCTTTTTGCATCTCCGAGCAAACCTGTGCCGGTGGTCCCGCCTTCACCTGGTCGATGAGCTTGTAAATGGCGTTGGGGTCGCCCGATATCCTGCACACCCACAAGCCGTTTACAATCGCCCAGCGATACTCAAAGCCGCTGCCATACATCGCTTCAAGCATTTTGGCCTCGGGCGAGTTGGTATCAGTATATTTCATAGACAGCTTCGCGCTGTCTATTGAAACGCCCTTGTATTTATCTGCGCCGCGTTTGACGGTAAAACCGGTTTCCATACCCATACTCTTGTAGAGGTCGTTAAATGCGCTGCCGATCCAGAGCCGGACAAACTCATCACACACCTTGTTAAACTGGTTGGCATCTTTAACTTCGAGAACATACTTGGCATCGAAGAAGGGCTTGGCATTGGGGTCAATCTTGAACGAGCAGACAATAAAGTCGCCAATTGAATCAGCGGCATCATCGAGGAGCTTTTTGGTCCTAACGATGTTGGGGTCATTGGCATCTTTTCCTGACATCATCGCCACAAGGTCAACGCACTTGGCGTTGAGTTTTTTATACGCCGGATGATTTATCCGCGAGAATAAATTCATAGCTGCGCCGTCCTCTGTGTAGCCGACAAGCGGGTTATTTTTGGCGGCGCCATCGGTGACGAGCATACCCGCCATTTCGGTCCCGGGCAGGGCATCAAAGCCAAATCTGAAATTCAGTACCGTCGGTTTGGGATTACAGGAAAGCGTAAAAGACTTTGACTGCTGCGTAAAATCTTTCGCGTAACCGGCGAAGGCATTCGCGAGACCGGCCATAAATGCCGGCGATTTCTGCATCTGTGCCTTTTGGGCCTTCAGGGACTCAATCTGAGTATCAAGCCGGGCAATCATCGGACTGTTGGGGTCCTTGGCTGCCATCTGATTTTTGGTCTTTTCGAGATTGTCGATATTGGACTGGATAGACATTGCCGGGTCGGCTAAGTGCTTTCTCATTTCCTCTAAGCCATCGGAGATTTGTGTTTTGTAAACCGACGATATTTTTACCAGATTCGCATAGGCCCATATCGGTTCAGTTAATGACTGTTTGACCTGTGCGGCATCGAGAGACGACGCTAAACTGGCAGCCTTTGCCTCTGCGATTGCCGCGGCCATAGTGCCGAGCTTGCGGTAATCATGCGACATCAGCGCAAAGGAGCCGGCCTTTTTGATAAAGAACTGCCCCGAAGGCCCCATTCCGACTGCCGATATACCGTTGGTATCGGGCTGGCTTACGCGGAAATTCGGGTCGGTAAGCTGGGCATAATCGGTGACGGGCAGCAGAATGTATATATCCGGCTCGTTATCGCCCGATTCAGCTGTTGCAAACGCCGCAAAGGAGCCATTGACGTCAAAACCCTTTAATTCAAAATTGCCGAACATCATACCGAGCTGGCCCTTAATCAGCCCTGCCGTTGACACCGGCATCGGTGAGACACCCATCAGATACTGGTCAATATTGGCGGTAGTTTGATTGAGATTGTTAATCCGCAGGCAAAGAATCGCGTCTGCGGGAACGATGCTTAAAACGGCGTCGCCCTTGTCAGCCGCCTGGGCAAAACCCCAAACAGATAATGTTAATATGATTGCCGCCAGTGTTGTTGAAACCATATGTCTGAACATTGTATTGCCTCCTTAATTAATTGTTTCATTTTTTGCGTGGACGAATTTAACTTAGCGGTATTTATACACACAAAACAGGCGAACCGCAAGAAAATAAAGTGAAGTTTTTTGACGCTGATTTCGCTAAAGACGCTGTTTTTTAGTCACCCTTCGACGCGCTATGCTTGCTCAGGACAGGCAGGGCAGGCAGAGAACTTTTTTTAGACACAGCTTTAGCCAGAGGCGAAGTGCCGGATGAATATTTTTATAGTACGCCCTCTTGCGATGTCACGCTCGCCTTGCCTTACGGATCCGTAAATACGATCGCATCCGCAGCCAGCGGCGCAGGTTGAATCGGCTGGATCGTCACCGTTGGCGGCGCTGAGGCGGCGACGTTCGATCCGCCGAGTGTGACCTTGTAGATGGCCTTATTCGCCAAGCCGTACACCGTGCCATCGTGGAGGAATAGACAGGGGGTATGGATGTAGCTTAAGTCGGGCGGGTTTTGGAAGGGAAGAACAATGGTGGACTGGGGTGCGCCGGGGGCAAGCGTTGAGAGACCTTCGCGAGAGACGGCGTAGAGGGTGCCATCGTTGCCGACGGCGAATCTTTTGGGGAACGTGAACTGATCGGGGTTGTAGATGATCTGGTAGTTGGAGCCATCGGCGTCAATTCTATAGATCACGCCCTTCTGGGACATCCCGCCTTGGACGGTGGTGCCGTAGAAATTGCCTTTGCTATCGGGAGTCAGATCGGGTTCGGGGTTGGTGCCGTCGGTGGGCGCGTTGACGAACTTATGCACTATGTTCGCGGCATCGGTGATCTTCTTGAATTTCACGAGGCAATTACCGCTGGCAAAGCTGACGGCGAAGAACGATCCGTCTTTAGCGGGGACTATCTGGCTGTACATGCGCAGGGGCTTGCTGAACTGGCTGTTGTCGACAGACACATAGTTGCTGCCGTCGGGCATCATGCTGAAAACGCTACCGGCACCGCTCAAAACCCCGGTGATGCCGACGATGGCGCCATCGGCGGCAAAGCCAGCGAAATAGCCGCCAAGAACATCTCGCGTGTTGATGTTGAGGATGGAGTATTGTTGCGATTTGGGATCGTAGCGAAAGACCTTGCGATCGAGGGTGCCGAAGAGGGTGCCTTCGGGGCTGCGCAGAAGAGAGAGCGGATTTTCGCCGTCGAGATCGCCGCCGAAGAAGTCATGCAGGACGGTAAAGCCGGTACCATCGGTTTTCATTTGGAAGAGCGTGCCTTTGTTGAATTTTCCGTCGCGAGTGCTGATACCAAAGAGGGTTTCATCAGGGGCGAGGATCATTTGGACGGCGGTGCCGGTGAACGAGTGCAGTATGCGCAGGCCGGGCTTGGCGGCTTCGGTGGTGGCTAGCGATGGCAGGGATTTGAAAACACCGGCGGAGTAGGTGCAGCGATGCAACTGGCCATTGAGGAGAGCCATGAAGTGCAGCGAGCCATC
This sequence comes from Sedimentisphaerales bacterium, assembly GCA_049509475.1. Lineage (GTDB taxonomy): Bacteria > Planctomycetota > Phycisphaerae > Sedimentisphaerales > Anaerobacaceae > Fen-1362. The sequence continues at coordinate 63,020 of JBEKZW010000005.1, read as the reverse complement.
GGGCGCGAAGCGGAGGCGGTGGTCGCCGTCCTGGTAGGAGGTGAGAGGGAGGATGTCCTGTAAAGCTGGGCTGGCGAGACCGTCGAGAACGACGAACCAGTTGCCGGCATGATTGATGTGGTCTTCGGCAACGTAGGCGACATGCTGGCCGTCGGGGCTGAGGAGCAGATCGTCGATCGCTTGGTAAGCGGGGCCTTCCTTGCCGTCGAAGATAGCGTGGGTCGATGCACCTGCTCCGCCGCCGTAGTAGGTGCCGATGAAGGCGACGTGCTTGCCGTCATCGCTGATGGCGACGTGGTTGATGTTCATGTAGCTATTGCCCGATGCAGGCTGGCCGTCGATAGCGATTTGCTCTTTGACTTCAGACGTGCCAGAGCCGGCGGTGGAGATTTTGACGCAATGCTGTAGGTTGGGGCTGTAGATGAGGGTGGAGACGATGCCGATAGAGTCGGCAGGAGCACCGACTTCGACGGTGACGGGGCCACCGCTGTAGGCGCTGCGGGTTTGCAGGATCAGGCGGTCGGTGCCTGGCTGGAATGTGAGGGGGCCGGGGGTGACGGCGGGATTGAGCGGGATGGTTTTGCCATCTTCAACGACGGCGTGGCCGCCGGTGGGCGGATCGACGCAGACGGCCCAGTGCTTGCTGTCCTCGCTGAAGACGATGTTGGAATTGACGGCGGTGAACGGGCCGGCCTCATCGCCGTTGGAAACCAGGAACTCCCCGTGCGCGGCATGGGCGGTGTAGACTAGAGTTTTGCCGTCGGGGCTGAATTGCAGGTTTTCACAGATGACGTACTGGATGCCGGGCTTTCCATTGTCCACAACGACGGATTGCATCTGGCCGCTGGTGGTATTCACACCAATGTAGGCGACACGTTGGCCGTCATGGCTGACGACGAGGTTCTTGATGTCGTTATATGCGGGGCCTTCCTTGCCGGTGTCGACGACGGCGAGGTGTTGCATATCCTTGGTAGCTATGTAGGCTGAGCGGGAACCGTCGTCGCTGAAGATAACCTGATTGACGAGGTCATAGACGGGACCTTCCTGGCCGTCGATGACGGCGCGGGTGAGGGCAAGGCCGTTGGTGCCGGCCAGATAGGCAAAGTGCTTGCCATCGTTACTGAAGGTGAGCTTGCCCGCGGGTTCGAAGTGTTTTTGTTCCTTGCCATCGAGCACGACCCGGAAACGCTGCGGTTGCAGGCCGTGTTGCTGGGCAGGCGGGAGGGTAGTGGTGGGCGTGGCGAAGGCGACGTAAGCACAGTGGGCGCCATCGGGGCTGAAGGTGGCCATGTTGGGCTGGATGCCGTCGTACATGAGACCAGCCTGGCCGTTATCGACGACGAAGTACTTGCCGGCGCGCTGGGCAATGTAGGCGAAATGGTGGCCGACAGGGGCAAAGCCGAGCCAAGCGACACCGTCGTACGCGGGGCTTTGGGTTGAATCGACGACGACGGCCTGCTTGCCGCCGTCGAGGCCGACGATGTAGGCGACGCGTTTCTGGTCGGAACTGAAGGCCGGGGAGCCCGAGCCGCTGGTCGGGTTCGCTTGCAGGGCGCGAACGTCGCGCACGATGGGGCCGGGCACGCCGTCCACATACGCCTGCACCCGGCTGCCTTTGGAGACGACAACGACGGCGCGGCTGCCATCTTTGGTGATCAGCGGGGCTATCTCATAGTGGCCGCCGCCCGTGGCGACCAGCGGACCCAGTGGCACCACGTCGAGCTGAATCGCCGGCGCGGCCTGGCTCCATCCGACAGTATTTGATATCAGAATGCTTAACGAAACCGTCAGAAATGCATGCAATTTCATTTGAGATCCTTTCAGACAATGTGTTATTATCTTTTCACCTTCGTCTAGCGATGCAGTCTCGCGATTTGCTAACGAAAAACTCAATGCTAAGAAATATTAAAGATGATAACGGCATAATCTTCCGCTAAGTATGATAGGATTGCAAATAGGGGAATTACTTAATCGGATGGGCCGAATCACTTAGCAGATATTTCGCACTGTCAAAATGGGATGGTAAACGGCGATTTGGGAATGAGGATCCGGCTTCGTCTAAGGGCTTCCGAGTTCGCTAAGAGCTACGCCGGACAGGACGCCGTGGCAAGCAGATAAATAATGTTTTGGGACTTGGCATTTTTTTATGCAAGAATAGGGTTTTTCGCGTTCTTTTATGAAAAAGTCAAACCCTGTTTTGGCCGATATCAAGGCAGGGTGTCCGGCTTATGGTCTGATAAATGAACATCAAAGGCCAAACGGCAATATAAATATAAGGAAAGTCCTGTGCAACATTCGGTAATCGTTGACAGGACGAGCAAACAGGGTAGAATAGCAACTGCGGAGAACACAAGGGTTAAGGCGTTTGAACAAACTTTGAATACTGCTAACTCGAGGTAAAAAATGTTTGAGCGATTTACAGACAGGGCACGCAAGGTAATGGCGCTTGCCAATCAGGAAGCGCAGCGTTTCAACCACGAATACATCGGGACCGAGCACATCCTTCTTGGTCTGGTCAAGGAAGGAAGCGGCGTCGGCGCAACCGTTCTTAAAAATCTCGACGTGGATATAAAGAAACTGCGTCTGGAAGTTGAGAAGTTAGTTAAGAGCGGCCCGGATATGGTCACAATGGGCAAGCTGCCTCATACGCCGAGGGCAAAGAAGGTAATCGAATTCGCGATAGAGGAAGCTCGGTCGCTGAATCATAATTATGTCGGAACAGAGCACCTGTTGTTGGGCCTGCTGCGCGAGACCGAAGGCATCGCGGCACAGGTAATGATGAATCTTGGTCTTCGGCTGGAGGACGTTCGCCAGGAAGTGCTGAATCTGCTTGGGGCCGGCGTCGATACCAATGAGCCGACCGGGCTTGATATGAAGATGGGCGGGCCTGCCGCGGCAATGGGAGGCAAACCCAAGAGCAAAACACCGGCGCTCGACAGTTTCGGCAGGGACCTGACACAATTAGCCATCGACGGAGAGCTTGACCCGGTCATAGGCAGAAAACGCGAGATAGAGCGCCTGATTCAGATACTGTGCAGACGCACAAAGAACAATCCTGTGCTGCTGGGCGAGGCGGGCGTGGGCAAAACCGCAATAGTCGAAGGACTGGGCCAGCAGATAATCAATAAGCAGGTGCCGGAGATTTTGAAGGACAAGCGCATCGTAGTGCTCGACCTTGCGATGATGGTAGCGGGGACAAAATACCGTGGACAATTCGAGGAGCGAATAAAGGCCGTAATCAACGAGGTGCGAAGAGCAAAAAGCGTAATATTATTTATAGATGAGCTGCACACGCTGGTCGGCGCGGGCGGAGCGGAAGGCGCAATCGACGCATCGAATGTTCTTAAGCCCGCTTTAGCCCGCGGCGAGGTGCAGTGCATAGGCGCAACCACCCTCGATGAATACAGAAAGCACATCGAGAAGGACGGCGCACTTGAGCGAAGATTCCAGACCATTATCGTCGAACCGCCCTCAAAAGAAGAAACGGTCGAGATACTCAGGGGACTTCAGGACCGCTACGAGGCGCACCACAGGGTCAAGTTCACCGATGAGGCGCTGTTCCAGGCGGTAGAGCTGTCGACGCGGTATATCACCGGCAGATGCCTGCCCGACAAGGCAATTGACGTTGTCGATGAGGCGGGCGCGAGGGTCAGGCTGAAAAATATGGCGCCCCCGCCAAATATGGCGGAGCTTGAGAAGAAAATAGAGAATCTCCAGCGTGAAAAGGACGAGGCGGTCCGCAACGCCGACTATGAACGCGCAGCGTCGCTGCGAGACGAAGCCCAGCAGCTGCTCAACGAAAAGACGCAAATGCAGAAGAGCTGGTACGATGAGAATAAGGAGACAACAGGCATAGTTGACCCGGAGATAATCGCCGAGGTCGTAAGCAATATGACAGGCGTGCCGCTGACGCGATTAGAGAAAAAGGAAACACAGCGGCTTCTCGAGCTTGAGGCCGAGATACACAAGCAGGTCGTTTCGCAGGATGACGCGGTTGCCGCAATCGCCAAGGCGGTTCGCCGCAGCAGAAGCGGAATGAAAGACCCCAACCGCCCGATGGGCTGCTTTATTTTCTTAGGCCCCAGCGGCGTGGGCAAAACGCTGCTGGCGCAGGCACTGGCGGAATTTATGTTTAGCGACAGAAACGCCCTTGTCCGGCTGGATATGAGCGAGTTCATGGAAAAGCACAATGTCAGCCGGCTTGTCGGCGCTCCTCCGGGATACGTTGGCTACGAAGAGGGCGGACAGCTCACCGAGAGAATCAGACGCAGACCGTACTCGGTGCTGCTGCTCGATGAAATCGAAAAAGCGCATCCGGACGTTTACAATATCCTGCTGCAGATAATGGACGAGGGGCGTCTCACCGACAGCTTCGGCAGAATCATCGACTTCAAGAACGTTGTCGTCATTATGACAAGCAACATCGGCGCCGAACTGATTAAGAACAACAGCGGGTTTGGCTTCGGCAAAAAGACCCCCGAGGCAAACTATGAGAAGATGAGGGACATGCTCCACAAAGAGGTCGAGCGTCACTTCAGGCCTGAGTTCCTCAACCGCATCGACGACATAATTGTTTTCAAGCCGCTCTCAAAGGAAAACCTGAGAACGATAGTCGATTACGAGCTTGTCAAGGTATTCAAACGGCTGACAGAGCACGGCCTGAAGCTCGAACTGACCGACGCGGCCAAGGAATTCGTCATTGAAAAGGGTTATAACCCCGAATTCGGCGCGCGGCCGCTGCGAAGAGCCATCGAGCACTACATAGAAGACCCGCTGGCAGAAGCAGTGCTGCGAGGCGAATTCAAGGGCAAGAACGTAATCAGAATCGACGTGCAGGACGAGGAGCACCTCAAACTCGAGGGATTCGAAACACCTCAGCCGGCCAAGAACGAAAAAGCGGTCGTCTAAATCGAAACCGTACAGGCGATTATTTGGGCGCCATTTCCCGCTCCATCGGCATTTGCTGGCTCGCGATAAGCTTGTCGAAAGTTGCCTTGTTAATCCACTCGGTACGACCATCAAACCGAAGAACAATCGCCCCGGGACGGAAAAACAGGGAATGATAGTTCTTTCTTACATAAGCAAGAATGGTATCCGGCGGCGAATCGAACGCTATCCATTGCGCCCTGTAATGCAGGTCACCGAGCCGGAGCTGCCCTTCGAACGATTTTATAATCCCGTCCACATACGATTCTGGCGGTATCGAGCCGTTCTTCTGCTTATAGGCGCTGACCACCTGCCCCAAACTTTCCATCGCACGCATCGCCTCGGAACGGTTAACCTGATTTTTCAGCTCAACCATCCCGACAACCGCAGCGCCGGTAATTATCGTCACAACAACGAAATTCACCAGAATCTGCCTCTGTAGTTTGGTCATATCCGCACCACCCGTGTTTTACCCTGCGATAATATTCTCACCCGCCCCCCTTCCACAACCAATTTGCCTTCGGCGAATAGCTGAATTGCCTCCGGGTAAGCGACGCACTCCTGCTCGAACACCCTTGCGGCCAGCGTATCCGGCGTGTCGTCATCTTTCACGGGACAGCACCGCTGGACGATAACAGGCCCGCTGTCGTATTCGTTCGTGCAAAAATGCACGGTGCAGCCGCTGACCTTGCACCCGGCCTTCAAAACCGCCTCGTGAACGTGATGTCCCCACATTCCCTGCCCACCAAAACTCGGCAAAAGCGCCGGGTGTATGTTCATCACCCTGTTCTTAAAACGCGACGGAATCTTCCAAAGGCAAAGCCAGCCCCCTTGCACAACAAGGTCAACCTTCGCGACGACCAACTCCCGTTCTATACACTGGCTGAACTCATCTATATAAGGATGGTCCTTTGTGCGAATAATTTTGACATTGAGGCCGGCGGCTTTAGCCCTTTCGACGCCGGCGACGGTTGAACGCGAGCTTATCACGACAGCCACTTCGGCGTCAAGTTTACCCTGCTTGATGCACTCAACCAGATTTATCAGCGTGGTGCCGCCGCCGCTTATTAAAACGCCGAGGCGGACGGGCTTTACTTTTTTTGCCTTATCAACCTTCATTTCGACATCTTTTTTACCATCGAGGGCGCGATTTACAAGTTCGTCGGCCTGTTTATTATCCTCCCTGAAAACATGCCTGACCTGCCAGTTCTCGAATCCGGCGAGCATCTCGACGGCCCGAGCGAAGAGCGGTCTTATCTGTTCGCTTTTTACCTTATATTGTCCGTTTATCTGTCTGACTAATAATTCGCTGTCGCTGTAAATGGTGATTTGCGCCGCGCCGAGCGATTTGGCCGCCTCAACCGCCTTGTGAATAGCGGTGTATTCCGCAAAGTTATTGGTCGCTGAACCGAGAAAAAAAGCTTTGGCCTGCAATTGTTTCCCGCGTGAATCCGTCAGCACAAACGCTGCCGCCGCAGGTCCCGGATTCCCTCTGCTTCCGCCGTCGATGTGAGCTATCACACTATCTGCCAATGCCTTGCCTCCGCGTTCATTGTTTATTGATGATTGATAATTGATTATTAAAAACACCGGCCATATTCATTAATAATCAATTATCAATAATCAATCTTTTTTATTCCTGCGAAGGATTGAGCACCAGTATTCGCGTGCAGTTGGGACAGCGGATTATATCGTCTTTGGTCATCAGTTGATTGACGCACTCGTCGGTGACGCCCATAAAGCAGCCCCCGCAGGTGTAAGCGCCCGTCCTGCCCTGGCCATGCTCGATAATGGCGACTGCCTCGCCGTCGTATGTCTCGGCAACGCGTTTGAATATCTCAAGCTGCTCAGGGGGCACCTGACCGGCCGCCGCGTCCCACTCGCACTGAATCTGGTCTGTCTCGGCTTCGTATTTGGTCGCCAGTTGTTCCGATTCCTTGCGGACCTGCTCGAGTTTTCCTTTTTGCTCGTCAATCTGCTGCTGAAGTTTCTGGCATTCCGTGTTATCAACCTCGATATCCTTCATCAGGTCGAGAATCTGCGACTCGATTTTGGAATTGTCGGCCCGGGTCGTGTTCAGCTGCGTCAACACCGCCGCATATTCCTTGTTGGTCCTGGCCGTATTCAGCGACGCCCTTAACTTGGCAATATCCGCGTCCCGGGTCTTAAGCTCAAGCTCAAGCCGGTCTGATTGTATCGTTGTGAGCTGGACTTCTTCTTTCTTTGCTTCGAGGGCGTTTTGAAGCGTGCGAATCTGATTTTCCTGTATGATGACGTTTCTTCTGCATCTGGCAAGCTTCGCTTTCGCCGCCCGCAGGCGGTTCTCCACGCTCTGAAGCTTTACCAGCGCCTGTAATACCGAACCCATCTATTGCCTTTCAAAATTGCGTGCCAGAATTTCGAACTTATAATTATGCGCGATTTCGCCGATTTCTGCAATCGGTTTTATGATTTTTTTGACGGATATCATGTCGTCTTCCAAACCCAAATTTCCCGAAGCCAGCTTAAAATTTCGATTCGCCGCACCACCAGTCCTCGGCGGTAATCGGAAAACCGCGTTCCGACACCTCGCAGAAGGTCTGATACACCCGTCCGGTGAAAAATACCGCCGGCGGATACCTGCGGCATTCACCCTGATTTCTCTTTGGCCCATGATCTGCAAGCTGGCTCCACCACTTGCAATCCTTGCAATATGTATAAGTGTGTTTCATTTCCTCTCCCCATAATGCAAATGCCATGTATTTATTTTTCAATCAAGCAGCAAAAAACTAAACTCGCATCGCTGATTATAGGACTTTTATCGCGCAGAAAGCAAGTGGGAACAAAGAAAATTCTCTACGAAGCAAAAACCGCGATTTTTGACCTATGCCCGGAAACCGCCGCAGAACCGTTCAATATCTCTGGCCACGATATCCGCTATGATAGGGTCACTGATGTAATTAAAGCCTCCTGAAAAGCTATGAATGCTTTGGGACGGACTTATAGCCATCGGCAATCGGGGAGACGGGGGAAGATTAGCCAGTTCGGGGCTGCCCGGCCCTTTACGGCGCACAGCGGTCAGCCGGCGCTGCTCTGCCATTATGTCTTCCGCCAGGTCAAAACGCGGGATATCAGTATTGCTAACGCCCTCATCATTGCCCGCTGGACTGGCGGCTCCGGGTATTATGTCCTTTGCTCGCAGGACAGGCCTGCGGGGCGTCTTATATTCGTCAGCTTGTCTGTCTGTCTCGGCCATTTGTTATTTATCCCGTCTATGCCAACTTATCTATCTTAACATCAGGACAGGTATGATTCAAGTAGGAATCGCAAAAGGCGAGGTAAGTTATGGGGCAAAAAAATAAGGGCCTGCCCTCCTCGCAGGCCCTCGTCTGTTAATCGGCTGGACTTATCCGCCATACGCCGTTAGGCGTCCCTTACGGGAGGCGGGATTATTCGCTTTGTGAATTTTCGGCCGGCTGGACGGGTGACTTTAGCGTCAATTGCTTTGCTTTCGATACTAAATCGACAAGCTCTATCACATCAGCATTACCTTTAAATTCGCCGCAAAGCGTTTGTGCCTGCTGCAGAACCGGCTCGAGCGTCGCGCCTTTGGCCCAGTAACTGCTGCGAAGAATCTCCGCAAACTCCGCCACGGTCGCCGCAAGCCGGAATTGTTTGCTCGAATCATCAAAACTGCGACTCAACTGGCTGCTGTTAAATTCACTTTTGAATTCAGTAACTGCCCCGCTCTCGGCGTTTTTGTATCGCACATAAGTCGTGGCTATTTTGCCTTTCTTTTCGGGCCACAGCTTAAGCTCGTAAAGCGCGGTCACAGAATGCCCCGCTCCTACTTCACCGCCGTCGTATTTGTCATCCCTGAATTTATCGTCGGGGACATCCCTGTTCTCATAACCAATCAGCCGGTAACTGCGAACAACATCAGGATTAAAATCAACCTGAATCTTGGCGTCCTTGGCTATCAGTTGAAGCGTACCTGTAAGGTTTTCCTCGAAGATGCGTTTGGCTTCGGCGATTGTATCGACGTAAGCGTAATGGCCATTGCCTTTGTCGCCGAGCTTCTCCAAAAGCACGTCATTATAGTTACCCATTCCAAAGCCGATTGCGGAAAGCGTAATTCCCTTGTCCGCTTTTTCTTTAATTTCCTTCAGGATGTCTTCGGCAGCAGTTTGACCTTCGTTGGCGACGCCGTCGGTGCAAAGTATAACGCGATTGATATAGCCGGGTTTGAATGCCCTTTCGGCCATTTCGTAACCAATCCTGATTCCTTCCTCGGCATTGGTCGAACCGCCTGCAGTGAGGGAATCGATTATCGCCAGAATATCGTCCTTCTCAACGAGGCCTTTATAGTCCATCACCTTGCGGCCTCTCGTTTCATAGACAGCGATTCCGATTTTGTCATCGGGTTTCAAATTATCGATGAGCAGGCGCAGCGACTTTTTGACAAGCCCCAGCCTGTTTTCGCGTTGCATCGAGCCGGAGACATCAATCACAAAAGTCAAAATCGCGGGTTTGCGGTTCTCTTCGCTTATCTGTCTTGCCTTTAGCCCCAGCCGAAGCAGATAGCTGTTCTTTCTATCTGCGCCGAACTGCCAGGGCGACGCCTCAGAATATACCGCGAAGTCGTCCTTTTTCGGGGCTGGATAATTGTATTTGAAGTAATTCACGAACTCTTCTACACGAACCGCATCGTTCGGCGGCATATGCCCGTCGTGCAGATACCCGCGTATAAGCGTGTAGCTCGCCGTATCGACATCCATCGCAAAGGTCGACAAATGGTCGTCCTCCGTATCGATGAAAGGATTGACGCCATAGTTCTTGAAGAACATCGCATCTACATCCTCGCCGTTCGGCGGCACCGACCCGCCATGCGCCATCGGCGGCGGACAAGAAGGTATCGGCAACTTGCAGGGAGGTGGATAAGGCATACAAAGGTCGTATGCCCTTTGTTGTACTACTCCATAACCCCTAACACCCTTTGCCTCTTCCCCACTTATGAAATGGTCGCCCGGCTGCGGCTGTCCGTGCCAATACAGTTGTTCAGCCTTGCCTAATTCACGTGTAGCTTTTATGTCTGAAGCAATTAAAGGTTTGTTTTTGCCTTGTGTGTACTCTAAAGGCGCTGAAGCTGCCGAAGGTAGCGGGACATTAGCCCCTTTTTGCTCGCCTTGAGGCATCGCCTGTGTTTGCGGCTGCTGTGCCTCAAAAGATTTCTGTAAGTTACTTTGCTTCTCATCCGAAAGTTTTGCGACACGACGAGCGTGTTCCCTGGTTTTACTGAGAGGCGGCATCATTATCGCAGCCAGAACGCCGCAGACGATAAGAACCGTTGCGGCTTCTGCAAATATTTTTAATCGTTTATTAGCAGTCATAATTTTGCTCTTTCGTTCTCGCGTGGCGTTGGGCTGCGATAATTCATCGATTGCCTTATTAACAAGAGAGTCGGTAAACGCCTTTGGGGGCTGATTCGAATCGCCGGCCAGCTTCACCAGCCGCGAGATATTGTTTTCAAGATTGTTATTTTCCGGTTTCATTTGTCATACTCCTGTTTATCCAAACGCGCCAATTGCTTAAGCTTGGCGCGGAGAGAATTTCTTGCCCTGTAAAGAATACTGTGCACAGCTTTTTCCGTCAGTTCCATCCGTTCGGCAATCTCGCGTGCCGAGAGACCTTCGATATACATCGCCCGTAACGTCATCTGCTCTTTTTGGTCAAGCTGCCCTAAGGCCCTCCGCACGATATCGGCGGTCTCTTTATTTTCCAGCAGCTCATCAGGCAGCGGCTCTGTATCCATTACGTCGATATAATCGCTGATGTCACCATCCACAGTGGGCCTGGCCGCCCGTTTTCGTATTTCAAGCCGGATGTTGTTATGGGCGATGCCGAATATCCATTCCTCGAAGGCGCCTTTTTCGGGGTCAAAGGTGGTCCGCCCGCGGACCGCGTCGAAGACGGTTTTCTGCACTAATTCTTCTGCAAGCGACGGGTTTGGCCAGCTTTTGAGGAACATCCCATAAAGCTGCGGAATAATCTGCTGTAGAAGCTGCTGCCAAGCCCCGCTGTCGCCTTCGACAAGCCCCGAACACGCGTGTTTTTTCGGCTCCTGTTCCACCTGTCCCTTACTCATTCAATTTTTTCGCCGGCCTGCCCTGCGTAGCCCGCAGGGCGAAGTAGGGTTTTCATAAGATATTATGCGCAGAATGCTTCCATTACTCACGTTTTTTTGAAAATTCTCCCCTTTTTGTCATTGCGAGGTTTACCCGCCTGTGGCGGGGAAAAGAAGTTGCTGATTTGCTAAATCGGGAGATTTGGAATATAATGATTTCGGCTAAGGGACGTCGGACCGAGCTTGTGGAAAATAATAGGTGGCTGTGGAGCTGTCCTTATTTATTTGTTATTTATTAATGTAAAATAGCTCTGATTTCAAGGGAACTATATGGCAGTAAGAGCAAAGAATAACAAAGAGATTACAAGCCGAGGTGGTTATACTGACAATGCAAGATTATATATTCTAAAGTGCAACAGGTGTGGTTCATACGCATTATATGATGAAGAGATTTCGTTTATTTTTTTGAACCCAGATGATTTATCACAACGAGCGTTGTATGGGTTGAACATATCAGAAACCGTGAATTGTCCGAACTGTGGTGCACCAGATTCTTTTGATGAAGCACCTGATGGAGATGAAGATAAAATATTACAGAGTCCTTGGGGATTCACGCTGGCAAAAAAAACATAGTATTTTAGTGGATTTCAGGTCTTAACTTGGCTCGGTATAATGGTTCAGTGCTTTTGTGGCATTTAGATTGGCTCGGAGGATTTTTCCCGGGCCTTTTTCGTTGCTGTCGGAATAAATAGGGACAGCGGAACTGTTGAAAAGCATGACGTTCGGAGCATGAGATTGCTTCGTCGCTTTGCTCCTCGCAATGACAATCGACGTTTAGCTGTTTTGTGCGGGGGATAAGGAGAATTGGGCGAATTCGCCGAGGGGGTATTCTTTTAGAAGTGTGTTTATTTCAGCGACTGTAACGGCCTTTATCGCCTGAACATCATCTTCGATTTTGCGATACTTGCCGAGATACGTCCAGTTGAATCCCAAATCAACGAGCCGGCCCATAGGCAATTCGTTTTTTATAACTAATGAGCTAAGGACCTTGTTTTTGGCCTTGGTCAATTCATCTTCAGTGACGCCTGTTTTGGTCAGGTCGGCAAATATCCTGTTGATGATTTCCATCGCTTTGCCGGTGTTTTCGCTGGAGCATCTGATATAGGTATAATTTGCGCCGGTGCCATCCATAGGGGCAAAGTCGAAAGACGCCGTTTCGACGATTGCCTTATCGACAAGCTCCCAGAAAAACCGTGAGCCGACATCGTCGCCGATAATCATATTCAAAAGAGCGGCCGTGAACCGCTTATCGCTCTGCGCGCATACCGAGGGGCTTACTATGCAGATATGCTCGCGGGAAAGATTGGCTTTTTCCAGCCGTTTTTTGTCGCGACCTCCGCGTGTATCGGCCAGTTTCCTTCCGGTATCCTGGTATTGCCAGCCTGAGCAGCCCGCCTCAATAATATCGCGAATCGGCTCCCAGTCGAAATTGCCGGTGACCGCCGCGACCATATTATTCGGCGCGTAACGGCTGGCAAAATACCCGCGCATCTGCTCGGCTGTCATCGCATCGATGCACTCTTCGCTGCCCAGGACGCTGTGACCGCAGGGATGCCCGGCGAAATAAAGCTCCCGGCAGCGGTCCATAACATCGAAATTGGGCATGTCCTTGTACATCGCGATTTCTTCCTTGATGACATTTTTTTCGATTGTAAAATCCTCTGTGCGAAGAGCGGGCCTCATCATCTCAATCCACAGCTTTGTAATTTCCTCGATGTATTCAGGCAGCACCGCCGCCCAAAATACGGTGTTCTCCTCGCTGGTAAAGGCGTTATATTGCGCCCCGGTTTTGTCGAAGGCCTCGTTGACCGCGAAGGGACTCAGGCGCTGCGTGCCCTTGAAGACCATATGTTCGAGAAAATGCGACACGCCGTTGATTTTTAAATCCTCATCGCGCGAGCCGGTCTTCACAAAAAACCCGACAGCGGTCGATTTGGCGCTCTTATTCACCTCGCCTATGACCGTCAGTCCATTTTTCAGCTTGTGGCTTTTGAATTCCATAAAGCAAATTTCCGATTTTCGATTGTCAATTGCCAATTGTAAAAAAATCGGCAATTGGAAATTGGTAATTGGCAATTTTTTTATTATCCAACTTTCACTTCCTTCGGGCCTATTGTTACGACCGTAAAATCCTTGAAACGATTTTCTCGCAGGAAAGTCAGCACCGAATCGACGGTTGTACCATCAATTGCCTTTTTGATTCCATCGAGAGTCCGCACTTTGCCTAACATATAATAATCGCCAGCGACTGAGCCCGCCCTGCTGCTCGATGACTCGCTCTGCATAATCATCGCCGATTTCAACCCGACTTTGGCCCGCTGAAGCTCCTCTTCGCTTATGCCCTCCGCGAGGCGGTTAAATTCCGCGACTATTACATCATAAGTCTCTTGCGCCTTATCGGGCGTCGTCCCCGCATAGCACATTACACCAGCCGCTTCTTTCATCGCGTGATATTGTGCGCCGACTGCGTAACAAAGCCCGCGTTTTTCCCTGACCTCCGTAAACAGCCTCGCGCCCATCCCGCCTGACAGCACCCCCACGGCGACACGCGCGTTATAGTAATTTTTGTCTTTCAAAACTACCGTCGGCGTCATAAGTCCGATGTGCACCTGTGCGCCGTCATTGGGAATATGTTTATATCGCCCGCCGGCTTCGCCGGTTTTGGGCGACCTGAACCGGCTGCCGCTTTTTGCGCCGAATATCTTTTCCGCCTGTCGCACGACCGCGTCAAAATCGTATTTTCCCGCAACCGAAAAAATCGTCCCCGCGGGATTGAATCTCTCGGCGATAATTTTCTTGGTCGTCTGGGGCGTAAGCGCTTCGAGGTCTGCGATTTCCCCGGCGGTGCTTCTGCCAAGCGGCTCAGGATAAAACTGCTCCCGCAATTTAAGCATCACCTTTTGCCGGGGGTCATCATCAAGTCCCTTTACCCCCTCGATTGCCAATTGTCTGGCCGGGATAAACTGCTCATCCTCAAGTTTTGCGCGAAGTATGATATCGCCATACAAATCAATCGCCGCCGACAAGTTGCTTGCCTCAAGGGCGGCTCCAACAGAGATATGTGCGCTATCGACACCTGCTGAACGCTGAAGGCCCAGCCCGTCGAGGGCGTCGCCTAATTGCCTGTTGTCTCTTTCGCCTGCGCCGCGGAATATCCAATCAGATATTACATTGGCCGCGCCGCAGCAGCCCGCCGGCAGCACCGCTGCGCCCGCCGGCAGCATAAAACCAAATGCCACCGATTCCACCGCTTCCATACGTTCGCCAAGCAGTATCATCCCGTTACTTAATTTATGTTTGTCGAGTTTCTGTTTCATATCTCAATCTGTTCCGCAAAAGAAGCGGTGATTGTAACCGTCATCAACTGCCTAATCAATCATCAATAATCATTTGAAACTCACTTTTCAGTTGATATTAACTTTCTCTGTAAATATGCTCTTGTGCTTATGGAAAAAATAAACGCGGTAATTTTTGACTGGGGCGGTGTTTTAATCGAGGACCCGGCGCCTGCGCTGTTCAAATATTGCGCAAACGCCTTCGGCGTAAGCATCGAGCAATATGTAACCGCCTTCGATATTTGTATCAATGATTTCCAGACCGGAATAGTTACCGAACAGCAGTTCTGGTCGAATATGGCTCAGCGCCTCAACGTGCCGATGCCCAAAGTAAATTCGCTCTGGACAGAGGCATTCAGGGCAGCGTATAAACCGAGACAGGAAATGTTCTCGCTGGTGTCCCGTCTGCGAAAGGCCGGCTGCAAAACCGCGATATTGTCCAATACCGAAAAACCCGTTGTCGAAATAATAAACAAGCAAAGATACGGCTCTTTCGACGTAACGGTCCTGTCCTGCCTCGAAGGCACAGCCAAACCCGGAAGAAAAATTTACGAAATCGCCCTCGACCGGCTCGGTATTCCGGCCCGGCAGGCATTATTCATCGATGACAAACAGGAAAATATCGACGGGGCAAAACGGATAGGCCTTCAAACGATTCTCTTCGAAAACACCTGCAATTTCAAAAAAGACATAGCCGGATTTTTCCCGAATATTGTATAATACTGTTGCACCCGGAAAGAACGATATTATGTCTCACAAGATGACTCGTCGGGGTCTCATCGCCTAAAAGCGGCTTCAAATACGCCTTTGAAAACGGCGCGGATTTCATTGCCGTGGGTATGTTCGATTTCCAGATTGCCGAAGACGCGGGCATTGTCCGCGAAGTCCTCGAAAAAACAAAAGAAAGACAGCGTCAGTGGTACGCCTGAGTATTCTGATTACGATTGTTCTTCGTCGGTCTTGTTGTCGGTTTTCTTTTTGAACCTGGATTTCAGCTTTTCCATAAATGCCTCAGCGACGGCCCTTTGTTTGTCGTTGAGAAACTTCCTGAAAATAAATTGCCTAATCCCCACAAGCTCAAGCCCTATTAACGCAAGCCACGAGCCGGGTGTGAAAGGCGTCAATAAAGCAAAAATCCCATAGATAATCAGAATTACGCCGATTACTTTTTTAATTATTGACTTCACTATTGTCTTCATTTTCCCCGGCGATTATAAACCAGCCACCGCGAACGGTCAAAGTTATTGCCAAACAACGTCTTTGTCACTATAAAAGACGAAATGAACCATCACCTGGCAATTTTGAAAAAACCGTATTTGGACCTGATACTGGCGGGACGCAAGACAATTGAGTCGCGTCTTTACCAGACAAGGCAGAAATGGCTTTCGCAGATAAGCGCTGGCGACAAAATCTTCCTTAAGGCAAGCTCAGGTCCCGTTATGGCGACCGCGACAGTGGACAAGGTGAAATATTACGAGAACCTGACTGCAGAACAGATTTTAGAAATGCAAAAGCAATACAATCAGCAAGTCCTCGGCGATGACCAACACTGGCGCCAAAAAGCAAACTCGCGATACGGGGTTCTCGTCTGGTTAAAAGATGTGCAGCCGATCCCTCATCGATTCATAAAAAAATTCGACTGGCGCGCATGGGTCGTTCTGACACCAAAAGAAAATTTCGGATTGATTAACCCCTGAGAAGTTTCTCGAGTTTCGGTTTAAATTTCCGAATTGCGTTGCCGCGATGGGAAATGGCGTTTTTTTCTTCGGAAGTCATCTGGGCAACCGTCTTGTCCAACGCTGGCACAAAAAATATCGGGTCATATCCGAAACCGTTTTCGCCCATTGGCTTATCGATAATCAACCCCTCTAATTTCCCTTCCGTCTCAACCAAAACTTTTTCAGGACTTGCCAAACACAGACAGCACATAAATCGAGCGGTCCTTTTTTCTTTTGGCACACCTTGCAGAAGGTTCAAGACCTTGGCCATATTCTTGTGGTCGAGAAGACCTCGGTTTGCCTCTTTGTCGCCGGAAAATCTTGCGCTCTTTACGCCGGGCTCTCCGCCCAGCGCATCAATGACCAGCCCCGAATCATCCGCTAATGTCCACAGGCCTGTCGCCTTCGCGTAGCCGAGCGCCTTTTTGCGGGCGTTCTCGGCAAATGTTTTGCCGTCCTCCTCAATCTCACCCACGCTGGGGAAATCCGATAAGCCAACCCATTCAATATCGCCATCGAGCATCTCTCGCAACTCTTTTAGCTTCCCCGGATTCGTGCTGGCTACGAGTATCTTTCTGTGAATCACCATCGCTCAAGGCCTGTTCCATCAATTCCAACGATATGTTTTTTTCATTAACTCTTCATGCAACATAGCAAGAAGGTCTGGGGCAACGCCATCGTTTGCTTTCATCTTCAAATAATACTTGTTATCTACCCGTTCTTGCATTACCAGCAAACTTAATGCACAGTTGTACAAGATGATTTCCTTCGCTGCTTCCTGGTCGTAACCATCAAACAATAACCTTTTGAACAGATAATCAAAAGTGAACCTGTCGAAAACCTCAGGGAATTCTTTTATATAAATGGGAGAACAATCTTTGTCCATTATTCCATATGCCCGAAGTTTAGATTCAGTCTGCCTTTAGTTCGTATTTCTATCATCACGCTGAAACCCATTTACCATCAAATCCCATAACCCATATAGGGCAATCGGACTGTAGCTCCTCGATGATTTTCACGCATTTCCCAAATTCAGTCATAGTGTGATATTTCGTCTTATATCTCTTAGGATAATACTTAGTTATGGTTTTTCTATCAACAGGGACTATCAGAATAGCGAGTTCAAGCGTTTGTTTTTTGTGCCCAATGAGAAATTTCACAATGTCTTTGTGCTCGTTTGGTCGGAACTCTATTTCGATGAATATTTTTTTAGAGCGTCCTTTTAGGCCAATAGCTACATCTGGTTTTTCGCCCAATACTGGCGAATATAACCTACCAAAACATAACTGCCCCCCCACTCCTTGAAAGTGTTTCTTAAGAACATCTTCGATTTGTTTAGCCAACTCTTTTTGGAATCCTTTAGTGATGTTTTGATAAATAAATAAGGTATTTTTCAAAGCGCTCTCCAAAGAATCCACAGAAGTTCCGTATATCTTGAGAATCGCATTTGTATCCAAATTGCTTGGTGATATATAATTTTGGATATAGCTAATTTTGAAGTTCATACCATTCCCTCCTGTGATCTGGACTGATATTCAATGCGTCACAAGATCAGCTCATCAGTTTTTTAACAAGCGCACGCTGGAAGTGCAGGCGATTTTCGGACTGGTCGAATATAATCGAATTCGGCGATTCGACAACCTCATCGGTGATTTCATAATCGCGATATGCAGGCAGACAGTGCATAATCTTTACACCTGCCGGGGCCGATTTGAGCAATTCGGCATTGACCTGGAAACCTTTGAAGGCCTTGATGCGTTTTTTCTTTTCAGCTTCCTGGCCCATACTGACCCATGTATCGGTATAGACGACATCGGCACCTGCGACTGCCTTTACGGGGTCATTGCCAATCGAGACACTGTCAGCCTTGATGCTGTTGGCCTTCTCGACTGTGCCCCAGTCAAGCTCGTAGCCCTTGGGCGAAGCGACAACCATTTTCATACCCAGTTTGGCAGCCGCGAACGCGAGCGAGCGAGCGACGTTGTTGCCGTCGCCGACGAATGCGATTTTTACGCCTGACAATCGGCCCAGGTGCTCTTTTATCGTAAGCACGTCCGCCATCGCCTGGCAGGGATGCGATAATTCGGTCAACGCATTTATCACGGGAACCGTCGCGTATTTTGCGAGTTCAACAACGGTGTTATGTGCGAACGTCCGCGCCATTATTCCGTCAACATATCGGCTCAGCACCCGTGCCATATCCTTAATCGGCTCGCGCGCGCCGATGCCGCCTATGTCTTCGGGACGGATGAATATCGCGGAGCCCCCCAAATCGGTCATTGCTACCTGAAAGCTGATTCGCGTCCGCAAGCTCGGCTTCTCGAACACCATCGCCAGGACCTTGCCCGCCAGACATACGTCCCGCCCGCCGGACTTATAGAGCTTCTTCAGCGAGGTGCTTAAATCGAGCAGCTCATTCAATTCTTCCGTCGAACAATCGCTTATACACAAAAAATGTTTCATTTGCTTTCACCCATTACACTGTCCAGGATATTTATCGCCTCATCAATTTGCTCTTTCGTGACAATCATCGCGGGCATAAAACGCAGCACGGTATTATTCGTGCAGTTGATTCGCAGGCCCCGCGCTAGGCACTTATCGACAATTGCCGCCCCCGGCGACGCTAACTGCACGCCAATCATCAGGCCCTTACCGCGGACTTCCTTGATGATGTCGTATTTCTCGCCGAGCTGTTCAAGCTTTTGCTTCGCGTATTCGCCCATCTTCACGGCGTTTTCGATTAAGCCGTCTTCTTCAATCGCGTCAACGACCGCGATACCTGCCGCGCAGGCGATGCAGTTGCCGCCGAATGTCGAGGCATGCTTGCCGGGGACTAATTTGGCGGCAAGCTCCTCTTTCGCCATCATTGCCCCGATTGCGACGCCGCCGCCGAGCGCCTTGGCCAACGTAATAATATCCGGCTCAACATCATAATGCTGATACGCGAACCATTTGCCCGTTCGTCCCATACCGGTCTGCACCTCGTCGAATATCATTACCGCGCCTTTTTCGTCGCACAACTGACGAATCGTCTCGACATATTCCTTCGTCGCGACGTTTATGCCGCCCTCGCCCTGAATCGGCTCAATCATCACCGCGCAAACCTCATCGGTGAACGCCTTTTCGAGAGCGCTTATATCGTTGTAAGGCACGTAAACAAAACCCGGCAGCAAAGGCAAAAAACCCTCATGATATTTGGGCTGCGCAGTCGCGGTAACCGTGGCAAATGTCCGGCCGTGGAAACTGCCTTCGGCTGTGATAAATTTATACTTCCCATCAGGCGTCGCCAGACGCGCCAGTTTCAATGCGCCTTCGTTTGCCTCCGCGCCGCTGTTGCAGAAAAAGCATTTGCCGCCGAAGCCGCGTTCGCTGAGCAATTTCGCCAGTTCGCCCTGCTGCTCCGAATAAAATGTGTTATCGATATGCAGAAGCTCGCCCGCCTGCTTGCGAATCGCCGCAACCACTTTCGGATGGCAATGACCGATTCCGCTGACCGCCCAGCCGGGGAACATATCGAGAATCTTATTGCCCTCGGCGTCGTAAAGATAACACCCTTCACCCTTAACAATCACCCGCGGCAGCCGCTTGTAATTCGCGATTACGTATTTACTGTATAGCTCTATCGTTTCCTGTGTCGTCATTTTTCTCTTTTTTTCCTTTTACCTTTTTACTTTTTACTTACTTAACAATTTCGGTTCCAACGCCCTTATCGGTGTAAATCTCTAATAGCAGCGAATGTTCAATCTGCCCGTCGATAATATGCGCCTTTTTGACGCCTGCCTCAAGGGCGATTAAACACGCCTCGACCTTGGGGAACATCGCGTCGGTAATAATCTTCGCGTCAATCATTTCCTTAATTTGCTGCTCATTCAGGCTCGAAACCCAGCTATTGGGGTCCTTCATATCCCTGCGAATCCCGTGCGTATCGCTGACCATTACCAGCTTTTCGGCCTCGACCGCCGCAGCGACTTTTCCCGCCGCGGTATCGGCGTTGACATTGAGTGTTCCGCCAAACTGGTCCATCGCGACCGATGCTATTACCGGTATCGTCCCGTCGGCGCAAAGCGTCTTCAAAAGCTGGCCGTTGACTTCAGTCACTTTGCCGACAAAACCCAAATCGATTTTGCGTCCGTCAGGGCCGTCTAATCGCAATTGTTCTGCAAACAGCACGCAACTGCTCAATGTGTGCAGCGCCATTGCCCGGCAGCCCAAATCACCGAGGACTTTGCAAACGGGGTCATTTACGCTGTGAACCAGCGTATGTTCGACGATTCGCAGCGTCCGCTCGTCGGTATAGCGTCTGCCCTGCACCCAGACCGGCTCCAGCCCCGCCTCGTTCATCGCACGGGTTATCGCCTTGCCGCCTCCGTGGACGATTATCGTCCTGATACCGACCGTTGACATAAACGCCACATCGGTAAGCATCTTTTTTTGCAGACATTCATCGTCCAGAACGCTGCCGCCCAGTTTCACCACCACTATCTTGCCCCGGAACTTGCGAATGTACGCCATCGCCTCGATAAGCCCCTGGGCCTTGGTAATAGCTTCTTCCACGCCTGCATCTCCAAAAAAGTTAATGTGCGTAAAATCGTAAGTTTATTATTGCTGCAGGCACACGTCAATCAGCAATTTCCGCCGATAACAGTTTTTGGCTTCCGAAACGACGACGCGACCTGATAAGAGGCATGAACAGGACATCACTATAACTGCTGAACCGATTGGCAATTCACAAGCAATGGTTTAGCGGTTGCTATGCGGCAGCCAGATTTGTATACTTACGCAGGTTGACAAACAGGGAAATGTAAATGATAAAGAATCAGCAAAGAATCGAACAGATAGCGGGACTAATCCTTATCGGCGTGCTAATTGTCGGCTGTGCGCTTGTGCTGCGGCCCTTTGCCCTGGCTATTATCTGGGCGGCTATCCTGTGTTTTGTCACATGGCCGCTGCGTGAGCTGTTATTAAAATGGTTTCGAGGCCGGTACAACCTTACCGCCTCGATTATGACTGTCTTACTTTTACTGGTGCTTTTCGTCCCCTTCTTCGTCGTCGGCCTCACCTTTACAGACAGCATTAGCTCCGCGATGCAATGGCTCGACACACAGAAGGAAACAGGCTTCCTCCCGCCGCCCGCGTGGGTCGAACGCATTCCCCTCGTTGGTGCGAAGATTACTGAATACTGGTCCAGCCTGGCTGAAGATGCGGAACCCGCCCTAAACCGGCTCAAACCGTGGTTTGAGCAAGCGGGTTTGTGGCTGCTGAAATACAGTTTCAATTTTGCACAGGGCGTTTTCACCCTCGCGATGAGTGTGCTGATTGCGTTTTTCCTCTACCGTGACGGCAACGGGATTGTGGAAAATATTAGTGAGCTCTTTCAGAGGATAAGCGGCGACTCTGCTCAGCACCTGATGGATGTCGTAAAAACAACCGTGCGAAGCGTTGTTTATGGTACCATAGGCACAGCTCTGGCCCAGGGTTTGGCGGCCTGGATTGGATTCAGTATCGCCGGGGTGCCTTCACCGATGCTGCTTGCCACGATGACTTTTATCCTCGGTTTCATTCCCTTCGGCCCGCCGGTTATCTGGATAACCGCCTCCATATGGCTTTTAGCTGAGGGGCGTACCGGCTGGGGCGTTTTTATGGTTATTTACGGTATCTTCGGCATCAGCGGCATCGATAATTTTATCAAGCCCTATCTCATCAGCCGCGGCTCCAAGCTGTCATTCATCGTAACGTTTATCGGCGTGCTTGGCGGTTTAGTGGCGTTCGGCTTCATCGGCGTTTTTCTTGGGCCCACCCTGCTGGCTGTTGGCTACAGTTTGCTCCACGAGATTCTCGCTCACGGCAGTTCCGCCCCTGTGCCAAAACCGGCTGATGCACCCGCTCCGGACAAATAAAAAAATGGAGCAAGGCTCCACAATTTTGTCCCCCTCTCTCCGGCTTTTCACTCAGCTTTTAGTTACGGCTTAGTATACAGGCGTTTCCGCCTTCGGTGCTGCCGGCGGCGCAGTTTCCGTCATCGGATTCTGTGTCTTTGGAATTCCCGGCGCCGTATTCTCCGTCTTTTGTGTTACGGCCTTGGGTGTTTCAGCGCCTGCTGTCCGAAGCTTAGCAACCAGCTTCAGAAGCGCTGTTGCTGTCGGCCCGTTTGCCTGGTCAGTGCTGGCAATCTTTAAAGCCGCCTCCGCCTTGTCAAGCTCACCTATCCCAAGCTCATTATATCCAAGCAGAAGCTGCAGGCTCGCATTGTTCTCGTTCATTTGCACGGCTCCGGCAAGCGCTTTTATCTGATGCTGGAGAACCACATCGCTCGAATACATTCTGCGAGGATAAAAAATCCCTTCGGTCTCGGGCGTGATTCTTGCAACCGCATCGCGAACTGCTGTTGCGGCCGTAACGTAATCACCGCTGGCGAAAACCGCCTGGGCATAAGCAAAAGGTAAAACCTTGTCCTGCGGTACAAGCGACATAGCCGCTTTGAACTTCTCCGCTGCGAAGGTGAAATTGCCGTTCCCGAACATCCTGACACCTTCATTGAAATAATTGTCCGCAGACGTCGTCGAACCGGCTGCTCCGGCACCATTCTCTGTTCCGACTATCGGGTTGGTGTAGTAATTATACGTGTTGTAATAACTGTTCCCGCCTGTGCCATAGCTATACCCATAAGGGTAATAATCGTAGTATGGATAGTAGCCGTACCAGGGCGAACCATAGTAATACCCATTGAAACAGGGGTTATAGAACACACCCGTCTCAAAGAATGGGTTAAAGAAGAAACTGTCAAAAACTGGGTTAAAGAAAAAATGGTTGTGGTGGAAATCACGGTCCTGGTCGGAGAAGTGACCTCTGTCATGGTCAAAATCATGGCCATGGTCAAAATCTCTGAACCCGACATGCCCATGTCCTTCCCCGCCGTTAAATTCCCTGCCGCCCATATCTCTGTTAAAGGCGTCGTTGTGAAAACCTTGGCTATGAGATTCATGGACATCCATATCTCTCTGAGAACCGCCGTTGCCGCTGCTCCAGCCGCCGCTTCTCATGCCGGAAGGACTACTTACGAAACCGCCGCTTCTGACACCAATGCTGCCCCCACTAATAACACCAACGCCTCTGAAGTTGTTGTTCCAGATAGCGCCGCCGCTAAAGTGGCTCATTCCACCACCATGGCCACCATCACCATTGAAGTGCCCCATTCCCATTTCACCGTCTCGACTGCCGCCTCCTTCGCCTCTGGCATATGCCGGCTCAGTGTACAAAACTAAGCCCGAAAACATTAAAAGCATAATCAAACTTTTTTTAAACTTGGTAAACATTGTCACACCGCCTTTCTTTGACGGTTTTTATTTTCATCGCTCCGTTCTCACGGTCCGCGTTGCTGCTCTTGATTTGTCTTGCTAATCTCGATGGCAATTGTAACATTCGGCAACCTTTGAGCACAATTATTCTTCATAAAAACCTCACTTTCGTATTAACCTTCTTCATTTATTTATACGTCTTCAGAACAAAGACGGATTGCCCGGGTTCGATTAACAAGTCCAAGCGGCCATTTCGTGCCGGCGGAGATGAAATTTAATGCCTATGATGATTAAGGGGAATATCAGATACCCGTTCTTTTAACAATTTAATTTGCCTTTGCGCAACCCCCGTATTACAATTCCCTTATTATCCGATTTTTAAGCGAGCCGATGATTTTCAGCAATATGCCTTCAAAGATGCGAACCTGCTTTGACTTGTCTGCGTATATGCTGTGAACGATGACCACGGGCTGCGGTAATTCTCTCCTCTCCTCCCTCCTGACCGCAGCCCAATCTTTTTCCCGCAAATAGTGCTGTTATACGCAGAACTGATGGGTTTTACGCGAATGCAGGGATATCTGGAAATGGCAGATTTGGGAGGTCGTTTTTCGCCAGAAAAGCAAAAAATACGTGTTTTTCGCGAAAATTTTCCTTGTCGAACCCGGCTGAGTATGGTAGGATGATTTCGTTATATTATTAAGGCGAGAGTTTGCCGAAAGGTTCCCACACCAATAGGCACTTATGCGCCAACTTTCGTGATTTTTGTACCAACAACAGGGCTGGGATATCTCGCTTTCTCCCCTCCCTCCGACCCAGTCCTGTTTTTTTCTGCGCCGAAAGCCCACCCTCTTCAATAAATCCTATGCCTTGTTTGCGTATTGTGTTCGTAATTTACGAAGAAATAACGCAGGGCATCGATAGGGTGGTCGTAAACGCCGTCTTTCAGAGGTAATTCGTCGCCTGTTGGCGTATCAGGATAGTGATAGCAGGTCAGGGCCTCGATAAGGCGGGCGCATTTGGGTGAGACAACAAATCGGCTTTTGCCTGCGCCATCACGTATCGCCCGGCGGATTGACTCGATACCTTCCGCGATGCCGCTTCTGCGATACCGTACGTTTATGCCCAGCGAACGCAATTCACGAACCGCACTTGTGCCGGTAACATCATTTGCTCCCGCACCGGCAGGGTCGCAAAATGTCGCTATGACTCGCGACTCACCTCCAGAGATTCTGCTCTTCAACTCAGCCGCGTGAGCATCGATTGTCGCGCGAGAGCGTACGTATTCATCAATCACCCGCACTACGCCTTCGCTATCGATCTGAATCCACAGGCAGACAAAGGGATTGGCAAACCCAAAATCCAGCGAACGATACAAAGGCAAATTCGCGTCATATTCGACGGGCCTGACGTGAATAGCCGGGTCGAACTGGTCAAAGACAACGTTTTCGAGATTAGGTTTCAGGCACAGCATCTCGGCTTCCCAGCCCGCCCTGCTGCTGCGCCGCATCTGCGTAATGCAATCGTCAATTTTCAAATACCCTGCTGCCTGTTTCGCCCTGCCCGCGCAATCGCCCCACAGCAAACACTGTGAACAATTCCGGTCTGTGCATTTCTCAATTGTCTCCCAGACGCACCATTTGAAAACGGGAGTGTTTGTTTTGGCCGCTGAGGAAACGAGCTTTTGCATAAGGCCGTAGGGTTTGTGCATTGTGCTGATTGTCTCCATACCGGCGATTATGTCATCACTACTTTGAGTGGTGAATTTCGCGGCATTAAATACATCGTTATCAAAAAGCTCAACCTCATCGCAGCGGAGTTTCTGAATGTGCTGGCCTCGAACGCTCGCCTGCGACTGCGTGAGAACATCAACAGCCGAACCATTAGCAAATCGACACCCCGTCTTCCTGATTGGCTCCGAAAGCAACTGCTCGTAACCTTTACGCAAAAAGGCGGTGAGGTATTGATACATTCTGCCCGCCTGTTCCTCTGAGCCGGCTAATATCCGAACCTGGCAATTCGGCTTGAAGACGCAGTCCAGTAGCGTCGCCACAGCCGCAAGGTCGGTTTTGCCCCCGCCCCGATTCGCCCAGACAATGCAATCAGCATTGGCAAGTTTCGGATTTGCAAAATCACAATTAAAACTGTGCCAGAGATAATCGAGGGGACTGTTGTGCTCAGGGCAGATTCGCTTATCCGGCACGTCGATTCCCAAAAAGACCTTGATATAGTTTTTCATGTCGTCTTTTGTCGTCGGCCTTGCCCGCCGCAGCGACTCATACAAATGGGAAACACTTTGGGCCTGCGCATTTGCCGGCAGAATGATACCGTTAGTCATAGTATGCCTCCGAATTCCAGATGTGGAAATTGAAAATTTATAATTTGAATCTTAACTAAACCCGGCTTTATTCCGCGTCGATTTTCTGGATGCGGGTGAGGTGTCGGCCGCCATCGAAGGGGGTATTGAGCCAAAGCTCAACGATTTCGAGGGCTTCCTCAATCGCAATCATACGCTGGCCCATCGCCAGTATATTCGCGTCGTTGTGCGCCCTGCTGAGCCGGGCGGAACGCAAATCCCAGCACAAGGCGCATCGCACGCCCTTGACCCTGTTGGCGACCATCGCCTCGCCGTTGCCTGAGCCGCCAAGTATGATACCTCGGTCGTATTTGCCCGCGGCGACGGCCTTTGCCACAGGCCTCATAATATCGGGGTAATCGCACGGCTTTTCCGAATCCGTGCCGAAATCGTCAACGGTATGCCCCTTCTCGATAAGAAACTTCTTTATGATTTCCTTGTATTTGAACCCTGCCTGGTCTGCGCCAATAGCTATTTTCATCAATCGTATCCTTTCCGGCTGTTTCGCCGAGCGTCTGATTATAACGGCAATCGCCCGCCGGCTCAAAAAATTTCCGCTGCATTAATTTTGGGCCCCTAAAAATCAAACGTATATTCTAAGTGGAAGAATGCCTCGCACCTGTTTTGGGATGTCGGATTTGCCGTGCCGATGGGTGCGGAAACCTGTGGTGATTCCAAAATAGGTGCGGGGTTAGTGCCAAAAAGCTTTTCATAAAGAGAGACGATGCCCCTTGGAAGAAAGTGAGGGCGAGATATTTCGGGCCTGCGTCTCTCTTTCTTTATTTTTAAATGTCCCCTTAAATAGTCATTATGTGACTATCCTCGTAACCACTAAGACATTAAAACACAGAGTGATTATTGATGATTAACACTTATCAATCACATTCCTGTCGTCTGTAATAATCAATAATCAATAAACAATTATCAATCCTTGCGAACTGCCATTTTGCATTATTAAAAATATGACTTATACTTTCTATGGAGGATGGTGATGGGGACCCGCGGGTCCGCGAGGCACGAAGCCTCAAAGAAGCGATAATAAGAAGGCGATGATGATACAAGGGAGACCGCTCGGCAAATTATGCGTACCTTAAATGAGCGAGTGTCTCCCTTCGTTTTTATTCGCTCGCAGCCAGAGCAGCTAATAACCGACTTGCGAGTTCCGGCGACAAATCCGGCAATTTCTCAGCTTCAGGCTGGTCGTCGGACACGGGTTCGGCTTTTTGCCGGAGATAATTTATAACGTCCAAACAGGCCTTGCGAGAGGTTTCCTGGTTTTCTGATTCAGTCAACTGGACAAGTTTGGCCGCAGCCACATTAGCGAATCTCGCGATTATCAGCTCGCCTCGCCGATGTGCGGATTTAATTCGCCGGTCAAACTCCCCCGCGAAATTCTCTTCCGCCAGCCATTTATCGTAAGTCCGCCTGTCAATTTTGTGCTTTTCTAAAATCTGCTGCTCCTCAAGCTCGCCCACAAACAAATCCTCAATTACTGCGAGTTGTTTTTTTGTAAGTGGTTTTACATCCGGCATCTTTCACCCTCCATAAACTGGCCTGCTATTTCCGCAATCGCCCTGGCGCGACGCTGTGCCTTTGTCGTTTGTGTCCTGTCCGCTGTACGCTGTTCGCTGAACGCTGCTGCCTCAATTGCATTCTCGATAACCCCCTGCTGCTGCTTTGTCACAAAAAACACAAGCGGAACAGCGAAACTCTCGGCGTTTAACTTTACAGGGACACTATTCAGTTTCAGGTTAGTAAGCCGCTCAATCTGCTTGGCCGTCTGAGGCAGTAATTTGGCAAGCTGGGCTGTCCCCATCCGCTGCGTAAGTTTTTTCAGCAGTTCAATCTTTTTCGCGAGCGTATCCGAACCCGCCAAACGATTTAGCGTCGTCAGCAAAATCGCCGTCTGCTCATCGTCCACGTCCCAGACAACGCAATCCGCCTCGTTACGCCCCAGCCATTCGAGGGCCTTTACCCGATGATGGCCATTAATAATCTCGAAGCAGTCCTGTTTTTGGGGGTGCGGCCTGACGACAATCGGCTCATAAAGCCCCGTCCGCTCGATATTGCGAACCAGCTTGCGAAACGTCGCCTCGCTCATCACGTTGGGATTATCCGGATGTGCCACAAGTTTATTCAATTCGATTGATTGTGTTATGTGCTTCATAAAATTTCCAATAATCAATCATCAATAATCAATTCTATGTTTGGGTTTTTCCAAAGATAATACACGGGCCTGTCGGTGAGTTTGCTGAGGACGAATCTTGTGCGAACGATGCCGGGCTGCATCAGCCGCCTTTGGCCATAACTTTGAAGAAATCGTGTCATTTCGCTTTCGATAAAACTTGATTTGTCGGACAAGACTTTGTCGAGCTTTTGCTGCACAACTACCGGGTCAATCAAATCCTGCTCATCAACGCCGACCGCACTGAACGCCTCAATCAGCCGAACGCACGAAGCCGAAATCGGTGCATCGTATCGGGTCATACCCGCCTTTTCAAAAAACGGGTTCGCCCTGCCCATCACCGCCAGCGCCTCGACGAAGGGGACATTGAGCAAAAACATCGTTTCTCTGACTAATCGAACCGCAAGCCCCAGCGAGCGAAACCTCGGCTCGATAATCACCCTGCTGATTGTGCGGATATTCCTGTTGATGAGTTTCAACTGCGTGCCCCTCTCCAGCCCCGCGAAAACTCCGCCCGTCGCGACATTTCGCATCTGCGCCCCCGCTGTCGGCATCGAATAAACAATCACGCCAACGGTTTCGAGCTTCGTCGCTGTTCTGAATTTGCCCTTCAGTGCGAAAATCGCCACACAAGGCCCCGAATGGCCTTCGCGGTAATGATAATGCGAAAGCGATTCATAATCCGCCCTCGTACCGGGGACAATTCCCAGATTTTTAGTTACGGTACATGTTTCCATTTTTGCTTTTTGCTCTTCCCTTTTTACTTTTTACCTTTTACTTTTTACTTTTATATGTGACTTCCGCCTCTCCCGTGAAGTTTTTTACGACCAGCACATCCGGCTGCAAATCCGCCAATATGTCCTCGTGGGCCGACGCGAGGAAAAACGTAACTCCGTTGTGTTTCGCGAACCTGCGGACGTTGTATGCGATTACGCCCGCGGTGATGCGGTCCAGGTTGCTGCAAAACTCGTCTGCGAAGATAAATTTTTTGCCCGAAGCCATCGCACAAGCCAGTCGAAAGCGATATTTCTGTCCCTCGCTGAGATTCGTCGGCGCATTGAGCATACAAAACACGTCGCTCAATCCCGCGTAGCTCAGCAGCGATAATGCGCCAATAACCCCCGTCCCGCCTGTGGTGAGCTCTGTCGAACCACCCACACAATCAATCGCCGCTTTGTCCGAAGGCAAAGCTATCTGCTCGATAATAATTTTCTCGTCGTCGGCCACCGCCGCCTGCATTTCACGAAGCAGCACGCTTTTACCCGCGCCGGAAGGCCCGGTTATGTAAACGATGTCCCCATCCTTGACCTCGACTTCGCAACTGTGCGTCGTTTGCTGGTCTTTGAGCCGGTCGATACCGACGCCGAACATCCGCATCACCGTCGTAACACGCTCGCTTCTTTGCGGATTCACCTCGAATTGTTTCGCCACTGAAAATTTACGCATCGCTTAATCCCAAATAGTTTCTAAAAATAAAGTTTAACATTTGTCATTCCCGCGAACGCGGGAATCCATTTCCTCATCAAAACCAAAAACTATCCGCGCAATCTGTAAAACCTGTGGTTAAAATCTGCAATCTACAATCCGAAATCCGAAATTAAATCGGCAATCGACAATCAAAAATTGGCAATCTTTAATGATCCGTGTGAGTCCGTGTTACAGTTGTCAGCCGCTGAATTTTCCGCATCGTTTTTCGCACCTCGTAATACGTCGTTTCGTGCCTGTCGGCTATTTCCTTCATAGGCAGCCCGTCGACAAAATAGTCCCTCGCCATTTCGATTTGCTCATCGCTGAATTTGTCGCGGCTGCGCAGGCAGGTGATGTATTGCCCGTCCAGAAGCCGGCGAACTAATTTGTGAATCCTTCTGGCAACATTCGCCTCATTTACGCCCGCCAGCCGCGCCATCTGGCCCAATGTCCCCGAGCCGTTCAGGTACATCTGCATCAGGGCGCTGTCCTTGCCCCTCAAAAGCCCCGCCCTGCTCCGCAGAAGGTCGATTCTCCCCGCAGTTTCTGCTTCCACTCTTCCGCCCCCATCAATCCTCTGAAACGTCCTGCTCCTCGCCATAGTATTCCCCTTCCTTATTTTCCACTTTTTGCTTTTTCCTTCTTATTATTTCTCTGCGTCCTCTGTGACTTCTGTAGCTAAAAATCTCTATGGCTAAACTCAAAACTGTCCGCTACCCGCTACACGCTGTCCGCTGTCTACACTCCGTCCCCTTCGGCTGCCCGCCCTGAGCTTTGTCGAATGGGCCTTTCACCTTCTGCTCGCTTGTTGTTATATATTAACCAAACAACGGCGTCGTATTTTATATCCATCTTAACTAATGTCAAGTGTTTATTCGTAAATAAACGAAAATATATTATTATTAACTATTTACAAAACAAGCAGACTGCTAAAAACCCCCTTTTCAGCCCAATAACGAGGATTTTCAGGAGTTTGCTTCAAGAAGGAAATTTTGTGACTTTTTGTCTTTCGGCTAATTTTCTTGTGAATTTTTCAGAATGAACATATGAAGGGATTCTTTAATCGCCCGATGTCATCTCGAAATTCAGCAGATATAGGATCAGCGTAGAGCAGGTAGTTTAAATTGAGGATATCAGAAGAAATAAGTATGGTGTCCACGATTCCCGCACCGCTTGGTTAGGGGTTGTCTGTTAGAAGATGAGTTATGCGATCAATCAAATCTATCGCCTTGCGTGCTTCAATTTGTGCAAACCTTACCTCACTCTGCTGAAATGGCTTGTCGTGCACTAGCTCTTTACGAGCTATGCGGAAACGTTTACATGTGTCAAGTAGATGAGGGTCGGTTATCTTCAGCACCTTAAGCTTCTCTTCATAGGTTTTAAAATCTATTTTATCGTAGGCAGCTTTACCCAGAAGTTTGACACCTTTGATGTATAGGAAGGCTTCGAGATAAATACCAGCGAATACAATGGCGACAAGACTGTGCTTGAAGGACTTGTGTTTAAAATCATAGGTTATAATTGAACCTTTCTCGCCGTTAGGTTTAGGTCTCGTCTGAGCTGCACTTATTCTATCCGACTTTGCCAAAGAGTCTTTAGCTATTGAAAGATAAATTTGTAGGTTAGACGCCATTATCATGTTCTATTGAATCCCTATTAATGATTACGCAGTCTGCATAAACCGCCAAACACCGCCTGTTTTGCCATTATAAGCAGTTCCCATTGCTTGTTCAACAGTGTAAAATAGTATTAATCCGTGTCTGAATATTTTCGCTCGGCCTTGGCGTGGTGATGGTTAGAACCCCCGCCGTTTTGCACTCGGTCCGAACCGGGCCTCGCAAAACGAGACGCGGGGGCTATGGGAAACGCTGAGAACCTATGATTAACTTTGGAATTACAGAACAAAAAAAAGAAGAACTCGAACAACGTATGCAAAAATGCAATTTGTTCGAAAAAGATATAGAAGAAAAATTTGTCAAAAGTGCTGGTTCAGGAGGCCAGAAGGTCAATAAGAGCTCCTCCTGTGTTCATCTGAAACATATCCCCAGCGGATTATCAGTAAAAATTCAAAAGAGCCGCAGCCAGGGACTTAATCGTTATTATGCCAGAAAAAGGATGTGTGAGCTGCTTGAGAATAAACTATTTGGGCAAGAAAGCCCGGAAGCAAAAAGGATAGAAAAGATTCGAAAGCAGAAAGACAGGAATAGACGCAGAACCTCCTCGTAAGCAGTTCCCGCTGCGTATTCAATACCCACCCTGAGCATGTCTACGGTGAGCGTCGTCGAACCGTCGAAGGGCTTGTTCAACCGTCTAAATCCGTGTTATTTCTGAAGCAGGCCCGTCACTTCGCTTCCGTGTGCTCGGCTCAAAAATGAAGGCCAAAGGCCTTCGCGGACAAGGCGAAAGGGTATCGCAGATGCTTGCATCGAGAATACCCTTAGCCGCAGAACGCCAAACCGAGCAAATGCAGTGTTAATCCGTGTCTGAAAAAACAGCGTAACCAGCGCAATCAGCGTCTAAAATAAATCTGTGTCAATCCGTGGAATCTGTGGCTAAAATACTCTATGGCTAAGAAACTTTGCAGTTTTTAGAAATGGCAGAAAATATGGCAGGCAAAAAACCATCAGACAGCGCCGTTGAGAGCAGGTATCTGCTGATGCCTAATCAGGCGAACCCTTACGGGACCGCTTTGGGCGGGGCGATTGTGGCCTGGATTGACATGGTCGCCTCAATGGCCGCCCAGAGGCATTGCGGCAAAGAGGTCGTAACGGCAAGCATCGATTCGCTATCGTTCAGAGAGCCGGTTCGCGTCGGCGACCACGTTGTGCTGAAGGCCTCTGTTAATTATGTAGGCCATACTTCAATGGAAGTCGGCGTTCGCGTCATTCGCGAAGACCCTTACGATGCCAAACAGGTTATCGCTACGACCGCTCATCTGACTTTTGTCGCACTTGATAAAGATAAACACCCCTGTCCTGTACCGCCGATATTGCCGGAAACACCTGATGAAAAAAGACGCTACGAAAACGCCAAACTCCGTGTCCAGGCCAGAAAAGATTTGCTGAGCAAAATCAGCCGCTGATATGTTCAACTTGCCTCGGCTATTCTGATAGGAATAGTTTAATATGGAAAATTCAGGATAAATGGAGACAGCCATGACTCGAAACACGTATATCGCCATTAAGGTCGCCGCTCTTCTTACTTTATGCAATTTACTTTTTGCACAAAAAGAAGAACTCCGCCAAACTATTTCGTGTTGGCCCGCGGACAAAGCTAAGGAAGTAAATCCGGACACACATCTGGTGCTCATTTTCCCCGGCAAGCCGACATTAGGCAATTCGGGACAGATTCGTATTTATGACGCAGCAGATGACCGTCTGGTTGACGTCCTGGACATGAACATCCCAGCAGGCCCGACAACCAGCGACAGGACCCAGGTGTCTTACACAACGACTCCTTACGAATACGTCTCAGGCCGTTTCACCAATGCCAACACTAAACCGGGGACTCCATCCGGCACTGCGCTTGCCACGCCGGATAACTATCAGCTTACGATCATCGGAGGCTTCACCGATGCGTTTCACTTTTACCCTGTCATCATCCATGACACCGTGGCGACAATATACCCTCACAATAATCTTCTGGAGTATAACAAGACATATTACGTGCAGATCGACCCCGGAGTACTGAGCCTCAGCGACGGCAGCTTCTCCGGAATCACAGGCAAAACCGGATGGACTTTCAAAACCAAAAAAAATCCGCTTCCAGGGAATCCCCAGCGGCTCGTGGTCTCTGGCGACGGCTCTGGCGATTTCAGCACCGTGCAGGGCGCGGTCGATTTTCTCCCCGATAACAATCCCAATCGCGTAACTATATTCATCAAAAACGGCACATATGAGGAAATCGTTTATTTCCGCAACAAGACGAACATCACATTCCTCGGCGAAGACCGGGACAAGACAATTGTGTGTTACGCCAATAATGAAGTCTTTAATCCGCATCCGTCGAACGTAGCCACCAACGAGATGCCGGGTACATTTCCTTCCCGTCGCGCTGCGTTCATGGGAGATAATTCAAAAGGGATTCACCTCGTCAACTTCACGGTCAAAACCACAGCGAAAGGTCAGGCCGAAGGGCTGCTTCTGGCGGGCGGGCAAAATATCGTCAGCAATGTTAATATTGAAGGCTCAGGAGATGCCTTACAGGTGAACGGCTCGGTTTACCTGACCGATTGCCGGATTACAGGCGACGGAGATATAATCCTCGGCCGCGGGCCGGCGTTCCTCAACCGTTGCCAGCTCATTTCACATGGCGGCGCCTATATGTGGATACGCAACACATCCGCTAACCACGGTAATGTCTTTCTCAATTGCAGGTTTCAAACTGAAGGGGCACGCGAGACTGAAATCGCCCGTGCGCCCACGAACAAAGGCAAGGATTACCCATACTGCGAAGCAGTATTGCTCAATTGCGCCCTTGCGGGCATCAGCTCCGCGGGGTGGGGTCCGGTAGGCCCCGACACATCGAATATTCATTATTGGGAATACAATAGTTCCAACATCAGCGACGGCAAACCGGT
The DNA here is from genome assembly GCA_049509475.1 of Sedimentisphaerales bacterium. Taxonomy (GTDB): domain Bacteria; phylum Planctomycetota; class Phycisphaerae; order Sedimentisphaerales; family Anaerobacaceae; genus Fen-1362. The sequence goes on along the minus strand of JBEKZW010000005.1, from coordinate 28,999 downwards.
TGATGTCAGCCGGCGGCATCCCGCCTCCAGACAACTGACCAAAGACAAAGACGCCGAGATAATCGCCAACTACAGCAATCCTTCTTATGTGCTTGGCGGATGGTCTCCTTCGATGGCTCCGCTAATATTGTCGCAGCCGGCGGCAGTAATTACAACGGCTGGGCAAACAGCAACCTTCAGTGTCAAGGCCGAAGCTATTCCGACAGCGACCTGTCAATGGTTCAAGAACGGTAACGCTATCAGCGGCGCAACGGATGCGATGTTAAAAATAGAAAATGTTCGCGCCAGGGATGCGGCGACCTATACCGTCACCGTGATGAATGGATTGGGCCGCGTAACGAGCCAGCCGGCTTCATTGACAGTGAAGTAGGATGAAAAACGACGTTACGAGAACGCCAAACTGCGTATCCAAACCAGGAAAGATTTGTTGAGTAAAATCAGCCGCTGATACGTTTAATGGGCGCTGATTTCTTTTTCGCCCGCTCCCGTCGCACCAAAATAATAAAAAATTATTCAAAATTCCTAAAACCAAAAGGGCTTTAGACGCTGATTAACGCCCTTTTTAGCCCTCGGCGATTGAACTATAAGCTTTTGAGATGTCTGAATTAGGCAATTTGCTCTTGCATTGTTCATTGCCAAACCGATAATCATCTTTAGGTAAGCCATCCGCTCATCCCGAATGCTGCTTAAAAACCATTAAGGGCCACAGACAAAAGGCGTATTAGTTATTTTATTAAACATAGCAAAAACCAATTCTCTTCTGTTGATTAAGAATGCTGATTCAAAACCCGAATCACAAGCCAATCCGCCGGCGTCCAGCTTAGGAAAATAAAATGAAAATCCTGCTTGTAAATCCCGAAGTCCCAAATACTTTCTGGAGTTTGAAAAGCGCCCTGAAATTCGTTTCAAAAAAGGCGCTTCTTCCGCCCCTCGGGCTGCTTACTGTTGCATCAATGCTGCCGGAATCTTTTGAGAAAAAACTAATTGATATGAACGTAACCGCTCTGCGCGACCGGGATATCACATGGGCAGACTATGTATTCATAACAGGAATGGTGATTCAGAAAAAATCCGTTGACCAGATTATCGAACGCTGTAAAAAACTGAACGCCAGAATCGTCGCCGGAGGTCCGCTGTTTACCGTGTTTCCCGGAGGATATTTGAATATTGACCACCTCGTATTAAAAGAAGCGGAAATCACGCTGCCTGCTTTTTTAAGTGACCTCGAAAAAGGATGCCCCGAACCTTTTTATACTACTCACGAAAAACCTGACCTGAAAAATACGCCGGTCCCGCAGTGGGATTTAATTAACATGAAAAAATATGCCGTGATGTGCATTCAGTTTTCCCGCGGATGTCCGTTTAATTGTGATTTTTGCGATATCACGGCCCTGCTTGGCCATAAGGTGAGAACAAAGACAACCAGCCAGATAATCGATGAGCTTGAAGCCCTTTATGTTCATAAGTGGCGAGGCGACGTTTTCTTTGTGGACGATAATTTTATAGGAAAACGCCAGCAGCTTAAAAACGAACTGCTGCCGGCAATCACAAACTGGATGAACAAAAGAAAACGCCCGTTCTCCTTCAATACACAGACCTCTATCGACCTGGTGGACGACGAGGAGCTTATGACAATGATGGCCGGCGCCGGTTTCAGCAGTGTATTTATCGGCATCGAATCCCCGAATGAATCGAGTCTGGCTGAATGCAACAAAATGCAAAACACCGGACGTGACATTGTCGCGGCGGTTAAAAAAATCCAGCGGTTTGGCATACAGGTGCAGGCCGGCTTTATTCTCGGTTTTGACAATGATAAGCCAAGTGTGTTTGATAAATTGATAAGCCTGATTCAGGACAGTGGCGTGGTCACCGCGATGGTCGGACTGCTCAACGCCCCTCCAGGAACAAAACTCCATAAGAAGCTGATGAGTGAAAACAGATTAACAATGCCGGCATCCGGAGACAACATGGACTGCACAATGAATTTTATTCCGAGGATGGATATCCACGAACTTATGCACGGGTATCTCAAAGTGCTGAATACCATTTACTCGCAGAAATACTATTGCAAACGCATCAAAACGTTTCTTAAGAATTACAATTTCAGTAATAAGGCAAAACTAAAACTGCGATACAGCGACATCAGGGCGTTTCTAAGGTCAATCTGGAAAATCGGCATAATAGATAAGGGCAAGATGTATTATTGGATGCTGCTGTTCTGGGCAATCAGGAGCCCGCGCCGTCTGGTGATGGCTGTTCGCCTGTCTATATATGGATTCCATTTCCGTAAGATGTTAAAAAATATTTACCCTCAAATGAAAGAAATCGCCGACAGCTCAATGAACAAATGCGGCACAGCCGTTGACAACGGATGAAAAAAGACGCTACGAGAACGCCAAGCTCCGCGTCCAGGCCAGTAAAGAGTTACTGAGTAAAATCAACCGCTGATACGTTCTATTGCCCCGTCTCCGCTTTACTGATTGGCGCAGGTCTCTTTTTCGCCCCAGCCGAGTCCAAAAACCGCCTGACCACTTTTGCCTCTAACAAAAAAATGGGGCCGACGAGATTACAAAACCTCATTCAGTCACTTTGGTTATTCAATTTGCTTTTACTACATCCTTTTCACATCTGTCTTAACCGGCTGAACCGGCACGACCGTCTGCTGACCGGAACCTTTCTCAAAATGCTTAATCAGCGTCGCGGCCAATCCTTCCACGCTTCCGCCGCCGCCCGCGACAAGAACATCGGGCACAAATTTCGCCTTGCCTTCCGAAAGCACCGTCGCCACGTTAACCAGCGCCGTCTGCGATTGACCAAGTGCCCTTACCTGTGCCTCGTAGGCCTTGGCCCGCGCCATACCAATCGCCTCGACCTGCGCGCCCTGTGCCTTACCCGTCTGCTCGATATACGCCGCCTCGCCTCGACCTTCGGCCTGTCTGGCGTTGGCATTATTGGTCTTGATGTCGATTCCAACCTGCGATTTGGCGAGGTCCGCCTGCATATCCGCCGTGCCTTTGGATTTTTCCGTAAGGATTCGCTGCTCCTGCGCCTCCTGCTGCATCTTGTACGTCTGCTTTTCCTGGTTTGCGATTTCCCTGTCGGTCAAAACCTGCACAAGCGCCTCGGGCAAAATAACGTCCTGTATATACACGCCCTTCGTCTCAATCTTGTAATCACGCAGTTTCAGCTCGATATGCTGATACGCCTCTTCCTGGACCTGTTGTCGCGTCTCGATAAATCTTATCGCGGGCATACTCTGAATCTTGTCTCTGAAATGGTTGCCAACAGCCGCCTGAAGAACCTCGCTGACTAAGTTGCTCATCGTGCCGACAATCGAAATAACCTTCGGCGCCTGTGTGTCCGCCACGTGTATCTGCACCTGTAAATCGATTGAGAAAATGAAACCTTCCCGGCTTTTCGCGACAATCGTTTTCAAATGCTGGTCGAGTTTGTGCGCCTCCGAGACGGCCTCCGCCCAGTTTAACGTCAGTATGCACGTCGGGACGATTTCCGCCCGATAGCAATGCGGGTTAATCGGGTATTTACCCGTTCTAATCGGCTCTTCCCAAATTCCCCTGTGCCCCGGCTTAACAAGCGTCCCGAACTTGAACTCCGCACCCGATGTATCCTCGCTGACAAGGCCCACGTATGACTTTATCACCGCGACCTCGCCCTGCTCGACAACCAGCATCGGCACAAGCTCCACCGAAACGAGGAACGGGTTAAGGTTGTAAGCACCGTAAAGCAGCGGGTCGTGCTGCAAACCGATTTTGCCGCCGTTATCCAGGAACAACTGGAAATCCTGATAGTTGTTGTGCAGCTCGTTTTTGCTCCCCAGCACCACCTCGATAAGCTGCGAATTGTCCGCGCCTTTCTGCTCAAGCTCTTCAATATCCGAGAACCCGCCCAACCTGCCGGCGATGCTGCCGCCTGGCAGGGGCTGACCTTCGTATGTCGTTACTATCCCGACCATATCAATCAGCCCCTTATCGCCCCGCGACTGCGGCTCAATCCGCACAACGTCCAATTGCTCAGCAGCAAGACCAAATGATGCCGCGGTAAGATTGCCCGACCTTTTAGCCAGCCCTTCCAAATCTGGCGATATCGGAACCCCGTATGTTTGGAATTTCGTAATCACCATAAAAGCTACAGGGTGCATCGGCACAAGCGTTCCGGGCGATAGCACCGGCCTTTGAACACCTTTTTGCCCACCATTTTCTATGAACGAGCGAACGTTGCTGAAATTAGCGAACTCCTTTTTGAAAACCGCCGATTTCGCCCCAATCGGCAGGGGCTGCCCAACCTGCGCAAGCACCACACCAATCTGCCCCGCCGGTATCTGCACCCACGGAAATTTCCGCACGCTGTATAAAACCCAGAACTTCCACCTCCAGCCCGGCATAAGCAAATCCGCCTGATAACCCGCCTCGCCATTGAACGCAATCGGGTTATCCTCCTGGAGCTTCTTAAACGAAAACCTCTTCATTACAAGCCCGACCTGCGTCGGCCCTATCACCCGAAACGACGGCAAAATAATTACCAGCAACAGCAAAATCAAAAAGTAAACCACCACAACCCCTGCCCCGGATACCGCAACAATACTATCCTGTAAGAATTGAACGTTCATAACGGCTCTCCTTCACTTAAAAAAACCCTTGTCTTTAAGTTCCTTTGCAACCTTCCTCGATTCGCAAATTATATGCACCTCGCCATCCCGCAGTCAATGCGGATTATTTTTTGATGATTTTATGATTACCGGGTTTTCGTTTCTGCCCCCCAGAAAATCCACGAAACCCCGTTTTCAGCTTAAAAACGAGGGTTTGCCCGCCCTGACGCCGGCTATTAAAAAAAAATGCTTGAAATTATCAGATTTTTATTGCTACCTCCTGAAAAAGGTATATGATTTTCGGACGTGTCTTGGCCGATTCAGGCTGAACTTTACTCAAGATTTTTAAGGATGACAAGGGAATGAATACAAGAACACTACTAACAGTGCTGGCAATCGTTGCAGTCGCATTCGTTGCGACTAACTGCCTCGCGGCAACAGTTGACGCCAATAAACCCGGCGATGCGAACAAACCGGCTGAGCCGAACAAGGCCGCCCTCATCAGCGCAAGTGATTTCGGCGCCTTAGCTGATGCAAACAAGCCCGCTGACGCAAATAAGCCGGCGGAGCCGAACAAAAGCAAGCTCGCCGCCTCCGAAGGCAAAAAAGGCAAACATCACAAGAAAGACCCGAACGAACCCGCCGATACGAATAAGCCCGCCGAGCCGAACAAGGCCACCATCATCAGCGCGAGCGATTTCGGCACATACGCAGACGCAAATAAGCCGGCTGAAAAGGGCAAAAAAGGCAAACACCACAAGAAAGACCCGAACGAACCCGCCGATATGAATAAGCCCGCCGAGCCGAACAAAGCCACCATCATCAGAGCGAGCGATTTCGGCGCCTTAGCCGATGCAAACAAGCCCGCTGACGCAAATAAGCCGGCAGAGCCGAACAAAAGCAAGATGTGCGCAGTTTCCGAAAAGACCGAAGGCGCAGAGAAGGTTAAAGGCTGCGAAAAGGATAAAGACGCAAACAAACCAGCGGACCCGAACAGCAAGAAATAATTACGCGATACCCTGCCATCATTAGGTAATGAGACGGTCTTAGTGAAAACAGCAGTTTTGATGAATTTTCAGGCCTGGAGCATAACCTCCGGGCCTGTTTTTTTTGATTTGCCGCCCACCGGAAGGGTTGCCCGGTGTTCGTCTGAAGGGTATTATCCCGTCTGACTATTATTTTGAATTAAGGGCGTAAAACCATAGTGACGACAGATACAGCCAATTTCGATAATCCTCTCATATTGGCCATCGAGACCAGCGGCCGGCTGGGTTCGGTCGCGCTCGCCCATGGCGATAAACTCCTGTCTGAAACCAGCTTCTCAGGTCCAATGCGCCACAGTGCAGAGATTTTCCCCGCTATTACTCATTTATTGGGTAGGTTCAACAAAAAGCCGGACCAAATCGAGCACATTTATATCTCCGCAGGCCCCGGCAGCTTCACAGGCCTGCGAATCGCCGTGACCCTCGCAAAAACTATGGCCCTGGCAAACGACGCAAAAATCGTCGCAGTTGATACCCTCGATTGCATCGCCGCCAATGTGATTAACCTTGCCTGTACGCCGAACGCTGAACGCTGTTCGCTGTTGTTGCCAAACGAACGTTTGGCAACAATCCTCGACGCCAAACGAGGCCAGTTCTTCATCGCTGTATATGAATCTGTGTCGCAATCTGATTTGTCATTGCGAGCGAAGCGAAGCAATCTCAATCAACTCAGAACTAAACACTCAAAACTAAAAACCGACTGTCCGCTGTCCACTACCCGCTATCCGCTAATAAAAATTCTTCCCGATTGCTTAATGACTCCCGAAGAATTCCTCGCCCGGTTCTCCGATAAACTGACCGCCCTGATTGGCGAAGGCCTGGTTTTTTACAAAGACAAATTCACCAACCCGAACATTCGCGTGCTTGATGAAAAGTTCTGGAACCCCTCCGCCGCCAATATTCACCGCCTCGGCTGGCAACTCGCCCTGCAACGCCAATTCGCCGACCCCCTTACCCTCACGCCCAATTACATCCGCGGCCCCGACGCAATAGTTAAGCAACGATAAATAAGGAATCGCATTTCCGCCGCCTGCCGGTTTAACTTGCCTTTAACCAGCGGTATATTTCACGCAACGAGGGGCGTTTGCCATACATAAGGATACCCGTCCTGAAAATTTTGCCTGCCAGCCACATCATTAAAAGCACAGATGCAGCCAATAATCCCACCGAGGCGAGAATCTCGACGATGCCCACGTTTGAGCCGGCTGAAATCCGCAAGGGCATCACAAGCGGCGACACAGGCGGAACAATCGATAAAACCCTCGTAAAAACGCCGTCGGGGCTTTGAACGAGCTTGAACCACGCTATCATCGGAAGTATGAGTATTAAAATAACGGGCATCATAAGCTCCTGTGTCTCTTTGAGCGTATTGCATACCGAGCCAATCGCCGCCAGCAGCGAGCTGAACAGCAGGAACCCGAGAATATAGTAAACCACAAAGAAAAACAGCAGCTTGCCGGTAATATCCACGCTGATACCCTGCCACAGGACCGAACCGTAAGATACCGCGGTCCACAGACCAATAATTGTCAGACCTATTGCCCCCAGCCCCAGAATCTTGCCCGCCATAAGCTCGAACGGGCTGACCGCCGAAAGCAGCATCTCGATAATCCGCGAGTTTTTCTCCTCGATTACGCTGCTTAGCATCTGCTGGCCGATACCGATGATTCCCATGTATATCATGAACATAAAAAAGAAGGGGACCATCATTTTTATATTAGCTTGATTCCGGCTTTGCACATGCTGTTCGCCGGCCGCTTCGCCAATCTCTACCCGCTCGACCGGAACATTGCGAATCTCATCGAGAAGCTTCTGGGAAACGTTCCGGGCTTTGCACCTCTGGGCAACTACGGCGTTACGGATAAACTCCTCGACGGCCCAGGTCGCGTCCATCATAGTTGGTTTCGATTTGTAAGTATAAACATACGTCCTGCCGCTGCCTTCGATTATATTGGTGTCAATAACAATATAGGCCTCGGCCCCACCCAAACGCAGTTGCTTTCTGCCCTGTTCCTCAACCGCGTTGGCATCACCCCCAACAGGCAGCGACTCAAAAATAATCTGTCTTTTAGGGTTTGACTGATTGTGCTTATTTATCGCCGCCTCTATTTCGCCTGCGAGTTGCGTCGTTAAGTCCGTTACGACCACTTTGACCGGAGGGCGTCCCCCCTCAACACGGGAAATCCTGCTTGCAAAAAGACCAATGCAAATGATAAGAACGGGAGTAAACAGCAAGCTGAACACAAATGTCCTTGTCTTGACGGTATCGATGTACTCACGCCGGGCAATTTCAAAAACTTTACGCATTGCTGCCCCCGACAAGCTCAACAAAAATCTCATGCAGCGAAGGCATCTTCACTTCGAACTTCCGCACGCGCACCTTGGCCACAATGGCCTTGAGCAAATCCTGCGGGTCAGCGCCTTTACCGAGTGTGATTTCAATCGTATTTTGCCCTTGCTCGACCTTCGTTACCATTGGAAGTGTGTTTATAAAATCCGGGTCGCCCTCGACCTCGACAATGACCGCGTTGGACGCCCTCTGCGAACGGATATCGCCCAGTTTGCCGTCGAGGATGATTTTGCCTTTGTTTATGAGCAGGATGTAATCGCAAAGCGTCTCCGCCCCGTGCATATCGTGAGTGGAAAAAATGACGGTTTTTCCTTTGTCTTTCATCTCAAGGATAATGCCCTTGAGCAAATCGAGGTTCAGCGGGTCAAGCCCGGAAAACGGCTCATCGAGTATAAGCAAATCCGGCTCATTTATTATCGTCGCTGCGAATTGCAGCTTCTGGTGCATACCACGCGAAAGGTCCTCGACCTTCTTATTCGCTCGGTCGTTCAGCTCGATTCGCTTTAACCACACGGAAACAACCTCGGCCAGCTCCCTCGAAGCCAATCCCTTGAGAGCGCCAAAAAAAGCGAGCGTCCCGCTGACCGTCATCTTGCGATACAGGCCTCTTTCTTCGGGCATATAGCCGATATGACTCTTGGCCTTTTCGGTTAAATTGTTCCCGAACACGCTTATGCTGCCTGCGTCCGGGCGGATAATGTTCATAATCATCCGCAAAGTCGTGGTCTTGCCCGCGCCGTTAGGCCCAAGAAAACCATAAATGCTCCCTGCCGGAATCTTCGCGCCTAAGTTATCGACCGCGCGAACCTGCCCGAACGTTTTACACACACCATTAAGCTCCAACGCATCCATCACCGCCAAAATACCAGAATTCTTTCCTCAACGCAAATAATCCGACCGGGAACCGGCGGATTTGGAATTTTGTTTGATATGATTACCGGCACGGGTGTATAATCTGGGCAATATGGAAATGAAGCTGCCCCGGTAATTCAGGGTGGCAGGTATTATTTTTTGGAGGATACGACGATGGCATTTGGAATCGGAGACAGAAAATTCGAAGTCCGTAAAAGCTCAGGAACAAGGATTGTTGAACTGGGCCAAACAGAAGAGATTTCAGGAGAGGCGACGATGGAAAAAAAGACCAGAACGGGGCGAAACCTGGCGGGCGGCATGGAAATGCTCGAAATGGATTTCCTGCTGGGCGTAATCGAAAACACCGACGGCGAAGACAAAAACGACGTCGCGATGCGCCGGCTCAGCTTCAATGAGGTGCTTCGCCGAAATCAGCAAAGCGAAATAGACAGCTCCTCGCTGATGGTTTACTCCGTGGACGAAAAAAACCTGTACGGCAAGGACATTCAGTGCGCAGCGATGAAGGAGCTTACCCGTCGGACTGAGCAAAAGGGTTAATCGGCGTATGCCAAGCGAGGGCCTGTGAGCCGGTGTCTTGCGGTTATTGTTCTTGGAGCGGTTGAGGACGAAGGGACATTCTGGATTCAACTGCTGATGGTGGTCATCCTGGCCGCCGGCGTTGGCATTTACGGCCTAGTCAAATCCCGCGCCAAACGCGTCGAGCAGGAAGCCCACGATGAAATAATCGAGACCATCGTCGAGCCCCCTAAACCGCTCGTTAAAAAACGCAACCTCTCCAGCGGTATGGAGCTTTTAGCCAGAAACTTTTTAGTAGGCCTTGTTGAGCAGGCCGATTCACCTGACCAGCGAGATATCGAAATGCGCCGGCTGTGTTTCGCCGAGCTTGCCCGCAGAGGCGAGCTTGGGGCGGTGGCGAGCAGTGCCCTGAAAGTTTACACGCTGGACAAAGACGGATTTTACGGCAAGGTTATCCGCTGCCATGCGATGGCGGAATTGGCCGGACGAACTCCTGCCATCGTAGGCGATGTTGAGAACCCGGAAACAACGAATGAGCCGGGCCGCAGCCGGATGGGTAAATCGCCACAGTCCCGTGAGGGACACCAAACGGTGGATGCCGCCGACTCCGCACCTGTTTTCCAAACCCCCCATGGATTGGAAATATCTGTCCCCAAAAGGCAAAAAGAACACACGATATGAATCCGCCGGCCCCGGCCGCATCATTTATTCTCTAAATTATTTTCCAAAAGCCGTTAGGGACTCGGCGTGGGAATTGTATATTATAAATTAGAGCAATACCGCCGAATCTATGCCCGTTCAGACGGGATTTTCTCGGACGTTGAGGATTTGAGTACAAATAACAGTGATGGGTAAGAACGAATTTTAGGAGAAGGTGTGATAATGCCGATGGGTTCAGTGTCGGCACATTCGGGCACAGTACTTTGGCAGAAGAGGCACGGACGTGACGAAAATACGCATCTTGAACGACTTATTGTTTACTTGAATCTATGGATAAAAGCACAATAAAATGGCTCGTCTTGGCGGCTATAGCCATCTGCGGAATGCTCGGCTGGAAAGTTGCTACACAGGCCTCTAAAGACGGGAAAAAAGATGCAGCGGCGGTGGTTGAACGCCCCGAACCACGGTTCGGAGTGATAACCGCTATCCTGTATTGCGACGACACTCCGACTGTTCTCATCGAAGACCAGATGCTCCACAAGGGCGACATAATCCACGACGTCAAGGTGTTTGATATAAAGGCGGACAAGGTTCAGTTCGATAAGCAGGGAGAGAAGTGGGAGCAGAGGGTGCAGGAACCGGCCAAGCCGGAATGGTGGAAGAGAAAAGCCAAAGACAAAGAATCCTCCGCCTGACCTCGTAAAGTTATTATTCGGCTCGGCCATCACCGACCAAAGCGACAATTGGCGTTCCTCAAAAATCGGAACTTCCAATTGTCTTTTTTTGCGCATACTCATATCTGTTCCCTGCCGGATATTCCAAAAAATCCTCGAAAACAAATCCAGGTAAGCTAAAATCATTGTAGAACAGGCGAAACGTCAGCGGTTCATCTCCGCACGGCCTGTTGGCTTGACAGGATACGAAATACGGATATGCGAAAAAAAGTACTGGTGGCTGTTAGCGGCGGCGTTGACTCGGCGGTGGCCGCGGCATTGCTCAAAAAGCAGGGATACGACGTTACTGCGGTGTTCCTTTGCTTGCAAATGGAACACGCTTTCGAGAGCAACTCACGTTCCTGCTGCACCCCGCAGGATGCAGCCGATGCCCGGCAAATCGCCGCAAAGCTCGGTGTGAAGTTCATTTCCCTGTCGGCGACAAAAGATTTTGAAACCATAATCAAAAACTTTATCGATGATTATGAAAAAGGCCGAACACCCAACCCCTGCGTCCGATGCAACGAGAAAATCAAGTTCGGCAAACTCTTCGAGCTGGCAGATTCCTTAGGCGTGCAATATGTGGCAACAGGGCATTACGCCAGAATTATCGACTACAAAAAACAACACGCCGTTGCACCCGCTCTCGCGCCGGGCAAGGACCAGTCATACGTTTTATTCAGCATACCACGCGAAAAATTAGACAGGATTATTTTCCCCGTCGGCCAGTTGAAAAACAAGCAGGCCGTCAGAGATATTGCCAAAGAGCTGGGCCTGGAGGTCCACGACAAGCCCGACAGCCAGGATATATGTTTTGTCCCGGACGGTAACTACGCAAAATTGCTTGAGGTGCACAATAGCTCGGCGCTTCGGGCGGGAAATTTCATAGACACATCCGGCAAAATTATCGGCAAACACGACGGTTACGGCAAGTTCACTATCGGCCAGCGTCGCGGCACGGGTATCGCGGCGGGACATCCCGTTTATGTTACTGATATAAATCCGCAAACAGCCGACGTAACCATCGGCGAAAAAAAAGACCTGCTTGCGGGCGGCCTGACCGCCGACGGCGCAAACTGGCAGGTTGACGTACCGACTGAATTCGACGCAACGGTAAAAATCCGCTATAATCATCGCGGCGCCGCGGCAAAGGTCATTATTACAGGCAAAGACACCTTCAGGGTGCGTTTTGACAAGCCATTAGAGGCGGTTACTCCAGGCCAGGCGGCCGTGGTTTACTCCGGGGATTGTCTTCTCGGAGGCGGGTGGATAAAAGAAAAAACAAATAGCTCGACAAGCTCACTATAAAATGAACCCGGATCTCTCACGCTACGCAAGACAGATTACCTTCAAACCATTCGGCGAAGAAGGCCAGCGTCGTCTCGCCGACAGCAGCGCCCTCATCGTCGGCGTCGGCGGACTCGGCTCGTGGGTTGCGGAATTGCTCGTCCGCGCAGGCGTCGGGCGCCTCCGGCTCGTGGACGATGACTACGTTGAGCTGACCAATATACACAGACAGTCGCTTTTTACTGAAAAAGACGCGAACCAACGCACTTTAAAAATAAACGCAGCGGCAAACCATCTTCGTGAAATTAACAGCAATTGCGAAATTGAAACCGTCTTCGCGAGAATAGACCGGCTGACTGCAAACCGGCTGACCGAAGGTGTCGACGTGATTATCGACGGGACAGATAATTTCCCCGCAAGGTTCATCCTCAACGACTGCGCGATAAAAAAATCAAAACCGTGGGTGTTCGCCGGCGTCCTCGGCACTGAGGCGCAGGTGATGGCCATAATCCCAGGCAAAACCCCCTGCCTTCGCTGCCTGCTCGGTTCGCCTCCCGCGTGTAACGGGCAAACCTGCCGACAAACCGGTGTGCTTGGCCCGGCAGTGGCAATGGTGGCCGCGTTCGAGGCATCGGAGGCAATAAAAATTCTCTCCGGCAATTCGGACAAGGGAGGACAATGCCTGCTTGTTTTTGACGTATGGAATAATGTTGCAAAGCAAATCGATGTCTCGAAACTGAACAAGAACGCCGATTGTCCCTGCTGTGTTCACAAAAATTTTGAGTTCCTTGAGCCATAGAACTCCTGATGGAAGCTAAAATAAATAAGCCCGTATATCTCGATTACAACGCGACAACACCTTTGGATAAGCGCGTGCTCGAAAGTATGATGCCCGCCCTCACTTCAGCGTTCGGGAATCCTTCCAGCGAAAGTCATTCGCTGGGACGCCAGGCGAGAGATATGGTCGAGGCCGCCCGCAGTCAGACAGCCAAACTTATCGGCGCATCCGCCAGGGAAATTATTTTCACATCCGGCACAACGGAGGGCTGCAATCTTGCGATTAAAGGCGCAGCAGAGGCGTATCGCGAAAGAGGTAATCATATTATTGTCTCCGCCATTGAGCATAAAGCCGTCCTCGAACCCTGCAAACGGCTCCAACAGCAGGGTTTCTCGCTGACGGTGCTTCGTCCTGATTCCTTTGGTCGTATTTCACAGGAGCAGGTGGCCGAAGCGATTACAAAACAAACTATACTTGTCTGCGTTATGCTCGCCAATAACGTCGTGGGAACGATTAACCCCGCGGAGGAAATCGGCGCAATCTGCAAAAAACACGGAATACTGTTTTTCTGCGATGCCACCCAGGCAATTGGGAAACTCGCGGTGAACGTGAACCGGCTAAATGCCGATTTGCTGGCGTTTTCCGGACACAAAATTTACGGCCCTAAAGGTGTCGGAGCTCTTTACATGCGAGGCAAAAGCCCCAAAGTCCGGCTGACCGCCCAAATCGACGGCGGCGGACAGGAACATTTCCTTCGCAGCGGAACACTCAACGTCCCCGGAATTGTCGGACTAGGCAAGGCCTGTGAATTGTGCGAAGAGGAACTCGGCGACAAACCTTCCCTGTCGGCCGAACTGCGAGATAAACTGGAAACAGGCCTGAAAAAAACTATTCCTGATATACAGATAAACGGTCACCCCTCCGAACGCCTGCCCAACACCGTGAATGTTTCCTTTGGAGGTATTGAGGCCGTTTCCCTGCTCGGCAAAACTCCTGAAGTCGCCGCCTCAGCCAGTTCGGCCTGTGAATCCGGGACCTCCGGCTCAAACTATGTCCTCAGAACAATGGGTGTCAGTGAAGATTCTGCAGCCAGCGCCGTGCGGTTCAGCCTGGGGCGTTTTACTGCGGAACAGGAAATCGATTTTGCCGTTGAGCGAATATGTAACTCAGTCTCATCACTGCGCGGGAAAATTAGCGAGTAGCTGGACAGCGTTATCGGGCAGGGGTGATTTTTCGCAGGATACTTTTGGACCCTGATTACCTGACTAACTGAAGACCCGCAAGGGCGACAAATTTATCTTCAACAACCTTAAAGACGCCCTCAAGACCCGTCACGGCAAAGATGCCCTTTGTGGCCGGCGAGACATTGCAAAAGATGAGCTGGTGGCCACAATCCATCAACATTTTTCGCAGCTTGAGAAACTTCGATAAGCTCGATGATGTTATAATGTCAATGGTAGAGAAATCAACCACCACGTCGCAATCGCCTCTGTCTTTTATAATGTCCGCGACGGTCTTCAGCTCATCGCCCATCAGCGGTTCGGCAGGCAGGTCAACGAGAACTATATTTTCCGACCAGTTCTGAATTCCCATTTTTTAACCCTCAAAAATTGGTTCTTAATACAGCATACTTTCTATCGACATCTGCACAGGGCAGGTTAAGCAAAAAACACAAAAACGTAATACCTTGCCACAGAAGGACTTAGATGGATATATTGAATATGGGATTTGATGGAAAACAGATGTTTTTAGGACCCCAAAAAGCAAAAGGAAATTGGGTTACACCTTAGAGTTTTCTGTCTAATTTCCGATAGCCAATTGCCTCGGCGACGTGTTCGGGCCTTATGTCCTCACAGCCGGCCAGGTCCGCTATGGTACGGGCGACCTTGCAGATTTTGTCGTGCGCACGGGCCGACAAGCCGAATTCCATCATCGCCTCTTTGAGAAGCATCTCGCCCGATTCATCCAGCTTGCAGAACTTCTCGACTTGCTTGTGCGTCATTCTCGCGTTGGTTATTAGTTTGCCGTCGTCGAATCGCTTCGCCTGAATCGCACGTCCCCTCATCACGTCCCCCCTTATCGTCGCCGAATCAAGCTGGTTCGCCCTCGAGCGCAGCTTGTAGAAACTCACCGCGGGCACGTCTATATGAATATCGATTCGGTCAATCAACGGTCCTGAAATTTTCGACAAATATCGTTCTACCTGCCCGGGCGTGCATTTGCACCGCCTCGAATCGGACCCGAAATACCCGCAGGGACACGGATTGCACGAAGCCACAAGCAAAAACGCGGCGAAATACTTGATAGATTTTTTGGCGCGTGAAACCGTAACCGTGCCGTCCTCTAACGGCTGGCGTATCATTTCAAGAACGTGACGCGGAAACTCCGCGAACTCATCGAGAAACAATATCCCGTGATGCGCAAACGACAATTCGCCGGGTCTGGCGTTTACGCCGCCGCCCACAAGGGCGGGGCCGCTCGCCGTATGATGAGGCATACGAACAGGCCGCGTCGCCAATAGCGCCTTGCCTTTTCCTAAAAGGCCGACGGAAGAGTATATGCGAGTCGTCTCAAGCGACTCCGCTAATGTCAAAGGAGGCAGAATCGTCGCCAACCGCTGCGCGAGCATCGTCTTGCCCGCTCCCGGCGGACCAATCATCAATATATTATGTCCGCCCGTTGCCGCCACCGTCAACGCTCGCTTGACGCTTTCCTGTCCCTTAACATCCGAAAAATCAACGTCGTATTTGCTTTCGGCGCCGAAAATTTTGTCGACGTCAATCGCCGTGGTCTGCAAAGGCAATTTCCCGCCCAGGAAATCAACCGCCTGCGTCAATGACCCCACGCCGTAAACCTCCAGCTCCTCGACGACCGCCGCCTCTGCCGCGTTATCCAAGGGAACGATTATCCCGCGAAAGCCCGCCGTCTTGGCCGTCATCGCCATACTCAACACTCCGTTGACCGGCCTCACCCTGCCGTCTAGCGCCAATTCGCCCACGATTGTATAATCTTTCAAAACAGCGCTGCTGAAAACGTTTTCCCCTAAAAGAATTCCCAGCGCTATCGGCAAATCGAACGCAGGCCCTTCTTTTTTAATGTCCGCCGGCGCAAGATTAACCAGCGATTGTGTCTTCGGATATTTATACCCGCAGTTGACGATTGCGCTTCGGACTCTTTCGGCGCTTTCCTTTACCGCAGCGTCAGGCAGTCCGACGATTAACGTCTTGTCGAACCCGCCTCGTGCGACATCGACCTCGACTTCACAAATGATTCCCTCGATACCCTCAATCGCGACACTATATAATTTAGCCAGCATTGGTTCCTCGTTTTAGTTTTAAGGAAAGGTGTATCCTAATTCGGCTAAGGTGTATTTTAATTCGAACGATGACTACTCGCAAGTGTTTTCGGACATTAAGAATTTGGGTACGCTGGGTTATTGCAGCCAATTGTTGACGAAAGCCGCGAGGTCTTCCAAATCAACCCAGCCGTCACCGGTGAGGTCTGAGCCGCCGCAGTAAAGATTAGAGTCGGCCTGCATCCATTTGCTGCCCATAGCAGCGAAATCAAATCGCAATAAAACTAACTCGTCAAACGTCTGTATTCGTGAACTGGGTAATAACAAAAATTTTAAGTGGGGTGAAATATGACAAGAAAAATCGTTACAGGGATAATCGCGGCCGTTTTACTGGTAACTATAGCGGTATTCGCCGCGGAAAAAGCGAAAGAAAAGGCATCCGCTGAAAAAGCCTCCTCAAAGGCAAAAGTCGGCGAACAATTCGCACAGGGATTTGGCCGGCACGAGCGGCTCCTCGATGAGCTGGTCGAGGCCTATAAGGCCAACGATAGAGAAAAAATGGGTCAAATCATCAACAAGATGCAGGAACGCAGAGAAAAAATGCGGGAATTCGTAAAACTCAACAGGTGGCACAGGTGGGCACATCGCCGAATGATGAGGCAGATGGGATTCGGCTGGGGTTGGAGCCAACAGATGGCAGGTCCCGGTTGGGGTCAAGGCCCGCAAATGGCAGGCCCAGGCTGGAATCAGGGCTGGGCAATGCCAGGCCAGTTTGGTAATTGGGGATACCCAATGGCTGGCCCTCGCTGGCAGCAGTTTGAAGCAATGAACGGCTGCTGCGGATTCCATCGCGGCGGTATTGGACCAACAGCAGGCGGATGCGAACAGATGCCCTGTCAGCAGGGCTATATGGGCATGAATAACTGGGCGCCTCAGCAAGGTGGCCCCGGGCCGATGCGCGGCTGGGGGCATCGTTTCCAGCAAAACTGGAATCCGGGACCAGGCACGGACAATATGGGGCAACAGGAATGGAATATGCCTCACCGTGAAAGACACAACGTCCCGCCTCCGGATTGGGGCTGGTAAAAAAAGTACTCAATCTCCTAATCACTATTTTGGAGCTTTGGCTGTGTGCCATTGAGAGGCACACAGCCATTTTTTTACCGGCCCAGCAACATTTTCTTTTGCTTGCCGAACAATGCTGATTTTGATATTGTCCTACAGAATACGCTGCTTAACAGTCATTCAGTAAATTGACAGGAGATTTGACATGCGGACAAAATTGGCGATTGCCGGTTTGATACTCGTTGTCGTTTTTTGCGCAAGCTGCCGGCAGCAACAGCAACGCTGCAAAGGTGATTTCAAAATCAGCAAATCAGCTCTCGAAGATAAAATAAAAGGCGGCTGGCTTGGCAAAACAGCGGGCGTCTGCATTGGGGGACCGACGGAATTCAACGCCAAAGGCAAAATGTTCACAGGCGCGGTCAACCTGTATCAAGACCTCAACGACGGCTTCTCGCAGGATGATATCTATGTGCAGATAACCTTCATCTCCGCAATGGACGCCAAACTCGCCGACCCCGAAGGAATCTTCGCGGCGACTATGGATGATTATGGCGCGGCGTTCAAAAAAAGCGGCTACGAACTCTGGCACGCAAATAAAGCAGGCAGAGAAAATCTCCGCAAAGGCATGAAACCGCCGCAAACCGGAATGTGGGCGGGGCCGGGCAAAAGATTCAACAAATGCGCCAACGATATCGACTGGCAGATTGAGTGCGACTGGATTGGCCTGATGTGCCCGGCGATGCCGATGACCGCGGCGCAGCTCAGTGACCGCGTGGGCCACGTTATGAATTACGGCGACGGCGTCTACGGAGGCCGCTACGTCAGCACGATGGTTGCGCTCGCCTTCGAATGTAACGACATTCACAAAATCGTCAGCCGGGCAATCGAATCAATGCCGCGAAAATCGCAATACTACCAGACAATCAAAGACGTTATCGACTTCCACGATAAAAACCCCGACGACTTCAAGGCCTGCTGGAAATTCATCAACGACAAATATCTCGACACCGCCGTCGATTGCAATAGTAATAGTGAAGGCGATAACTTCAAAATCGCCGCGTCATTCAACGGCGCGTTCATCACTATCGGACTTCTTTACGGCGACGGGGACATCTTAAAAACCATCGAATATGCCATACGCTGCGGCCAGGATTCCGACTGCAACCCCGCCAACGCCGGCGCAATCGTGGGGACAATGCTCGGCTACGACAAACTCCCCAAGCAGTGGAAAGAATCAATCGAAAAATATCCCAATAACAAATACAGCCATACTAATTACACTTATGCCGACCTTATCAACAGCTCACTCAAGCGCGCCGAAAAAGCAATCCTGCAAACCGGCGGCAGAATCGAGGGTGACTCATACATCATCAAACGCCAGTCCGTCTGCCAGCCCGAAATGCTCGAGCAATACGGCCAGAACCCCGTCCCCAATCCGGATTTCAAGTAAACATTTCGTAGGGCGGGGTCTGTTCATCCTGAGCTTGCCTGGCAGTTTGTCGTCGGCGATTCTGATAATGATAAAGATGTCAATTTCATTGATTTCGCTGCTATGGGCAACAAATGGATGCAGGCTGACTCAACTCTTTACTGCGGCGGGGAAGACCTCACCGGCGACGGCTTAGTCAATCTGGATGACTTGGCTGCGCTTGTAGAACACTGGCTGCAAGGTTTTTGAAATCGACAATCGGCAATCGAAAATCTTAGAAGGGTTTATCGCCAGTTGGTGGGATAGAAGATTTTGGTCGCGGGGACGTTGAACTTCATCGACAGCGCCTCAACCAGCGCCTCGGCCCTTTGAATCTGCGAGCCGCTCAGCCGGACGCCCCTGCCGTCAGCCACAAGGCAAACCCGAATCGTCCTGCCTGAGCCATACCATGTATGGTCCGGTATTACAGACCACTGCTTTTGCCATTTTTCGGTGGTTTGTATCTGGCCGTCGCTGCCGCCCAAGCCGTTGCACACGACGAAGTGACAGTTGATGTCATCGGAGTTGACTAAGCCGCTCAGCGACGCTATCTGCTCGATATTGCCCGCCTTTGTGCCGCTGTAGTAAACCTCGATGCTTTCCCATCGGCCCGGGGCCTGTGTAACGCGAGAGCAAATTGCCTGCTGGATCGGGTCAAGCCGATAATAAGTCGAAAGACAGAACGGCCCCGCTGACGGCGGATGATTACCCAAAGCCATCAGCACAACCGCACCTGTCGTCATCGAAACGAGCAACACCACCAATACCCTCGTTACTCGCGACTGATTTGGCATATTTCCCTGCCTGTTAAAAAAACCAATAATGACACGACTTCCACAAATACAATCGTTTATACAGTGATTCATCGGCTTCCCCTTACGTGTGGCTGTAAATTTTTTTGCGCAAATATACTAAATTATTCAAATTAAATTCATCCTTTCCAAACGCTATTTTCGATACAGCCGGAAATTACTTGACCTGACCCCTTCCGGCTGTTAAACAGTCATTTTCGTTGCGGTTGTACCGTGCGGTCAATTACCCGGTGCTGACGCGGTTACCACCGGCATAGTCCAATAATAAAATGAGGTGAAAATGGCTTCTAAATGGCGACCCTTATCACCCGCTGAAATCTCCAAACTGACCTCTCAGGGCTGCACCTGCCCTGACTGGTCAAAAGTGCAGGTTTGCGACGGTTTCAACCCCGAACAGGTTAAAACCACCGCCTTTTCAGGAGACATCCGCCTCGGACTGTTCAACAAAGATGTCCGGTTCTGCGGCGGATTTACAAAACCATCGGGAATTTCTCACGCCACAATTCATAACTGCCAAATAGGCAGCAACGTCTATATCAACCAGGTCAAAAGCTACATCGCTAACTACACAATCGAAGATGATGTGATTATCGAGAATGTTGACCTGCTGGCGCTCGACGGCCAGACAAGCTTCGGCAACGGAACCGATGTCGCCGTCATAAACGAAGCGGGCGGCAGGGAAATCCCTATATATGACAATCTTTCGGCTCAACTGGGATACGTGATTGCCCTGTATCGCCATAGGCCAAAGCTCATCGAAAAGTTGCGGGCGATGATTAGTCGGTATGCGGCTTCCGGCACCTCATCGATGGGCGTTGTGGGAACAGGCGCGAAAATCTTCAACAGCAGAATTATCAAGAACGTCAAGATAGGCCCCGCTGCGACAATCGAGGCCGCCAGCCGACTCGAAAACGGCTCCATCAACAGTTGTCCACAGGACCCCGTCTATATCGGACCCGGCGTTCTGGCGCGCGATTTCATCGTCTGCTCCGGCTCAAAAATCACCGAAGCCGTCTCACTTTACAAATGCTTCATAGGCCAGTCCACCGAACTTGGCAGGCAATACTCCGCCGAAAATTCCGTCTTCTTCGCAAACTGCGTCGGCTTCCACGGCGAGGCCTGCTCCGTCTTCGCAGGCCCATATACCGTGACCCACCATAAATCAACACTCCTCATCGCGGGCCTTTTCAGCTTCCTCAATGCCGGCTCAGGCACAAACCAGAGTAACCACCTGTACAAACTCGGCCCCGTCCATCAGGGTATCGTCGAACGCGGCTCAAAAACCGCTTCCGATTCCTATATGCTCTGGCCCGCCAGGGTCGGCGCTTTCACCGTCGTTATGGGCAGACACTACCGCAACTCCGACACCTCCGATTTGCCCTTCTCATACCTCATCGAACACGAAGATGAAAGCGTTCTCGTCCCGGCCGTAAACCTTAAAAGTGTCGGGACCGTCCGCGACGCCAAAAAATGGCCGACTCGCGACAACCGCAAAGACCCTAAAAAGCTCGACCTCATCAATTTCAAGCTGCTCAGCCCCTACACCGTTCAGAAAATGCTCAACGGCTGCAAGCTCCTGCGAAACCTCAAAGACACCGGAATCGAAACTGCCGGATATTTCACCTATCATGGCGTCAAAATAAAACACGACTCCTTAGACAAGGGCATCCGCCTTTACGAAATCGGCATCGATAAATTCCTCGGTAACTGTCTCATCCATCATCTCAACGGCAAACAATTCACAAATGTTCAGCAATTACGGGCAGAGCTTAAACCGCAAACTGATATCGGGCCCGGCAAATGGGCAGACCTGGCAGGATTGTTCGCACCGGAAGAAGCCATCGCCAAAATACTCGACGACATCGAATCAGGCAAACTGGCGACTCTCGACCAGATAACGGCGGCTTTCACCTCGATGCATGAAAATTACCTCGCATACGAATGGGCCTGGGCGGCAAACGTCCTCCAGCAGCGTTTAGGCAAAACAACCGACGCAATCAGCTCAAGCGACATCATTGATATGATTAACAAATGGAAATCCGCCGTAATTGAGCTTGATAATATGCTCCTGGCAGACACCGAAAAGGAATTTGCCGAGACCGTCCAGACCAGCTACGGCATCGACGGCAGTTTCGTCGAAAGAACCTCGGACTTCGCTAACGTCCGCGGCGCATTCGAGACAAATACGGTCGCCGGGGAAATCAAACAGCACATCGAAGAAAAATCCCGGCTGGCAGGTGAGCTGACACGCAGATTGCAAAAAATTCATTAATACCGATTCGGCTTCGGAGGGAAATATTATGCGAGTGATAATTCAACCGGATTACAAGCTCGCCTCAAAATGGGCGGCACATTACATCGCGAAAAAAATAAATGATTTTGGGCCGACTAAAACAAAACCTTTCCTTCTCGGCCTGCCCACCGGCTCTTCGCCGCTTGGTATGTATAAAGACCTGATTAAGCTCAACTCGTCAAAGAAGGTAACGTTCAAAAACGTTGTCACTTTTAATATGGATGAGTACGTCGGCCTGCCCGAAGACCACCACGCAAGCTACCATTACTATATGCAGAACAATTTTTTCAGCCATATCGACATCCCCGCCAAAAACATCAACATCCTCGACGGCAACGCCGAAAATCTCGAAGCCGAATGCGAACGCTATGAGAAAAAAATGAAACAACTGGGCGGCATCGAGCTTTTCGTCGGAGGCGTAGGCCCCGACGGACACATCGCCTTCAACGAACCCGGCTCGTCGCTGGCAAGCAGAACGCGAGTTAAAACCCTCACCCAGGACACCATCATCGCCAACTCACGCTTCTTTGATGATGACGCAAACAAAGTCCCCAAAACCGCACTTACCGTCGGCGTCGCTACCGTGATGGATGCAAGAGAAGTCCTGATTATCGCCTCAGGCCACAGCAAGGCACGCGCTCTGCATCACGCAATCGACCAGGGCGTAAATCATTTGTGGACGGTCAGCGTCCTTCAGTTGCATCCCAAAACAATCATCGTCTGCGACGAAGATGCCGCCGTAGAATTGAAATACGGCACCGTGAAATACTTCAAGGACATCGAATCCGAAAATCTTAACCCCGCCTCACTTCTGAAATAGAAATGAAATGCTAATAAAAAAGCCGGGTTCCCATTCACTGCGGGAACCCGGCTTGTTTTACGTTTACATCAGCCGGTTTAATTCGTCGCTGGTGCAGATTGTGGCGGGGGTGCCGGCGTATTCGGTCTCGGCATCATCCTCGGCATCCGCGGCTTCGGCTCCTTGCCCGGCGGATACTCAATCTTCGCCCCTGCCTTTACCTTCTCGATTAGCTGCTTGAACGCCTCGTTTTTCTTTTTGTCCTGAAGCGATTTGACGATATCCGCCTTTGCCTTGTCGAATGACGTCATGCCGCCATCTTTGTGGTCGGTGACCTTTATTATGTGGTAGCCGTATTGCGTCTCGACTACCTTGCTTAACTGTCCGACCTTCGTTGCGAACGCGGCATCAGCAAACTCTTTGACCATCGTGCTTCTATCGAAAAATCCGAGGTCGCCGCCTTTGATTTTAGACCCCGGGTCATCTGAATTTTCCTTCGCCAGCGCAGCGAAGTCCCCGCCCGCCTTTGCCTGTTTGAGCAAACCGTCTATCTTCGCCTTTGCCGCGGTTTTCTCCTCGGGCGTTGCTGTCGGAGCAACCTTTATCAGTATATGACTGGCCTTGACCTGCTCGGGCATATTGAAATCGTCTTTGTTTTCATCATAAAATGCTTTTGCCTCGGCATCGTTAACTTCGACTGTGCCGAGAAGCTTCTCATAACCAAGCGTCTTTTTAATCTGTCCCCTTACCACGTCGAACGACTGCCCCTGCGCGGCCAGCATCTCCTTGAACGACTCCATTGTCATCCCCGGCTGGGCAGCTACTACTTCATTCAGCTTGTCGTCGACGTCTTTATCCGTTATCTCAATGCCCTTTTTCTTTACCTCCTCAGCAAGAAGCTGTTCCATAATCATACTTTCGAGCGCCTGACCCCGAACTTGCGTTTTATACTGCTCAACCATATTCGGCGGAATCTGTGCCGCCGCTCTCTGCATAAAAGCATCTACCTTCGCGTCAACATCGGCGTCCTTAATAACAACTCCATTGACTGTCACCGCTATGTCGTTACCCTCCGCGGCAGCCTTGTTCGGCTCCGCAACCGTAACTTTCGCCTCCGGCGCTGCCGGCTTGGTCTCCGGAACCTCCGCCTTGGTCTCTGTCTTCGTTTCCTTAACCTCTGCTTTCGCTTCCTTGACCTCTGCTTTGGCTTCCTTGACCTCCGCTTTGGCTTCCTTGACCTCCGCTTTGGCTTCCTTGACCTCCGCTTTGGCCGCCGGCTTTGCTTCTTTGGCTTCAGTCTTCACGCCTGTGGCCGGTGCGTTGGATTTCTGGCAACCCCAAAAAACCAATCCAGCCGATACAAAAACCAGCATCACGACTAATTTCATAGTTACTCTCATAAAACATCCTTTCGTGGAGTATAAATTCGGAACATTTCCGTTAAAACACGAGGCGGCAATTTTCTCACAACAACACCCAAAAGTCAATTGAATATTTTGACAAACCCGTCCTGATTTTGGTATCCTCTGTGTTCGTCAGAAGTTACTAAATACGATATTATGATATACTCAGGACAATAACTTGATGAGTTTCCCGGACCATACAAAGATTAAATCCTGCACAATAACCATCCAGCCGCGTTACAGCGAAACCGACCAGGGCGGCGTTATCCATCACAGTGTCTATCCCGTCTATTTCGAGATGGGCCGAACCGAGCTGCTTCGCGCCAACGGCCTGGCCTACAAGGACCTCGAGGCCGCGGGCGTCTTTTTCGTAATAGCCGAGCTGCGCATCAAGTATCGCAGACCCGCTTTTTATGATGAAAAACTCAACCTCGAAACAACCTGCATCAACGTTACCGCCAGCAAAGTCGAGCATTCTTACAAACTCATCCGTCCTGCTACCGGCGAATTATTGGCCGAGGCCGAAAGCGTCCTTGCCTGCGTCGATAACAAAGGCAAAATCCGCCGGATGCCCGAATTTATGTATCCCGACGCGTAAACCTTGGGCCAAATCGCTCTCGCTGGCGTAGATATTAAGTTAGCGCCGCTCTTGACGTAAGGAGCCGGTTCAGGTAAACTATTCTTTTACCGCCAACCCCTTGCCTGCCGGCGAAGTGTGGGCGGTATCCAGGGGTAAATCTTGATGCATTACGAAAGCGAACACTGTCCGCATAGCGGCGAGGGTATCGGCCTTGCCGGTGCGGATTTTACATGTGAAAAGAAGGAAAACTGCGGCCTGTTCGGCATATTCGGCGACCCGGAAGCCGTACAGAAAACATACTATGGGATTTTCGCCCTGCAGCACCGCGGGCAGGAATCCGCAGGCATCGCGTCGAGCAACGGCGAATCAATCAACTGCTATACGGCAATGGGCAACGTCCAGCGGGTCTTCCGCGCAGGCACAGGCATAATGGAAAACCTTGCCAACCCAATCGCCATAGGCCACGTCCGCTACTCAACGACCGGCTCATCGAAGGCGGCCAATAGCCAGCCGTTTTTCGTGGAATACTCACGAGGCCAATGCGCCATCGCCCACAACGGCAACCTCATCAACGCAGGTCTCCTCCGCGACGAGTACGAGGCATACGGCAGCATATTCAAATCCACCACCGACACAGAAATAATCGCCCATCTTATAGCCAAACCCACCCACGTCTCGAAACCCGACCCGCTGGGCCACGTCCTCAACCATTTGCAGGGCGCATATTCGTTATTATTCCTTTTCCCCGACCATATCGATGCCGCGCGCGACCCATACGGCATTCGGCCCCTGTGCATCGGCAAAACCGCGGCGGGCGCATACGTCTTCGCGAGCGAAACCTGCGCACTCGACGCCATCGACGCGAAATTTATCCGCGAGGTCGAGCCGGGAGAAATCGTTACGCTGAGTAAAAATGGGCTATCCAGCAGGTTCTTTATAAAGCCGGGCAGTATCAAACCCGCACACTGCCTGTTCGAGCATATTTACTTCGCAAAGCCGAACAGCAGCATATTCGGCGAGAACGTTTACGAATTCCGCAAAAAGCTCGGCCGGCGATTAGCGGCTGAGCATCCCGTCAAGGCCGACGTTGTTGTCCCCATTCCCGACTCAGGAACATCGGCGGCCATCGGCTTCGCTGAAAAATCGGGAATCCAGTTCGATATGGGTATGGTGCGAAGCCACTACATCGGCAGGACTTTTATTTCGCCGGACCCGCAAATGCGCGAACTGGACGTCAAAATCAAGCTTGCGCCAATCAGGGAAGTCGTAAAAGGCAAACGCATCGTCGTCGTCGATGATTCCATCGTCCGCGGCACCACCACTAAAGGTAAAATCAAGGCGTTCCGCGACGCAGGCGCAAAAGAGATTCATATGCGGGTGAGCTGCCCGCCGATTCGCTTCCCCTGCTTTTACGGCATCGACTTCCCGACCAAGGAAGAGCTTATCGCCAACAACCGGACGCTCGAACAAATACGCGACTTCCTCGGCGTCGAATCGCTGGGCTATATGTCCCTCGAGGGATTGCTTAGCTGTGCGACTTTACCGCCTGACCATTATTGCACTGCCTGCTGGGCGGGCAAATACAGAATACCGGTTGATGTGGCTATGACGAAATTCGCGCTCGAACACTACCAGTTGAGGATGTTCGAGGATTCGCAGTAAGAATCTGCTTGAAATTCGAAGCACTAATCTCTAAATTCTAAACAAGCACTAATTACCAAAACTCGAAATTCGAAACGGCTCTCGCCTTGTGTTTTTAGTATTTGAAGATTAGAATTTTGAATTTGTTTCGGATTTAGGATTTAGAAATTTGGATTTTTAAAGCTGAATCTAGATTTGAACTTCAGAATAAGTTGTAAGTCTATATGGCTAAATATTTTACGTATGCCACTTCCGGCGTGAACATCGACGCCAGCGACGAGATGGAAGACCTTATTTACCCGCACATCGCGAGCACGTTCAGCCCGCGCGTGATGGCGCTCAAAGGCGGGTTCGCGGGGCTATTCCGTTTGGATTACGATGAACGCCTCTTCAAAAGAAACTACAAAAGCCCGGTGCTGGTCGCCTGCACCGACGGCGTGGGCAGTAAGGTGCTTCTGGCCTCGACGATGAACCGCTTCGATACCGTGGGGATTGATTTGGTCGCGATGAGCGTAAACGATATGCTTGTGCTGGGGGCGGAGCCATTGTTCTTTTTGGATTATATCGCGCTCAATAAGCTCGACCCGCACGTCGTGGCGGAAATGGTCAAGGGTGTCGCGAAGGGCTGCCGAATCGCGGATTGCGCATTGATTGGCGGCGAGACAGCCGAGATGCCCGATACGTATAAAACGGACGATTTCGATATGGCGGGCTTCGCGGTCGGGGTAGTCGAGCGGAGAAAAATCGTCTCGGGCGCAAAACAGGTCCGCAAAGGTGACGTAATACTGGGCCTCGCATCAAGCGGCCTGCACAGCAATGGCTATGCCCTCGCCCGCAATATCTGCTTCAAGACCAATCAATACCAGCCGACGGATAATATCCCAGAACTCGATGGCAGGATTCTGGGGGACGTTCTGCTTGAGCCGACGAAGATTTACGTCAGGCCCATTATCAAATTGCTTAGTCAATACAAGGTCAAAAAGGTCATTCACGGCATGGCGCATATCACGGGCGCAGGATTGCCCGGCAATATCCCGCGAGTGCTGCCCCGCAACTGCGACGCTGTTTTGAAAAAAGATAGCTGGCCGATACAGCCGATTTTCAAATTCTTAGCTGAAAAAGGCCCGGTTGAAGAAGAAGAGATGTTCCGCGTTTTCAATATGGGGATTGGTTACGTGTTAGTCGTCGCGGAGGACTTCGCCGACTCGATTGCCGAAAAACTCACCGGTTACGGCGAGAAGGTCTATAAGATTGGCAGAATCACTTCCGGCACAGGAAATGTGGTAATTAAAGAGTAACCCCCAAAAAAATGTAACCGTAGCACACTACAGTTCTCAACATATCCTATTATTCCTCATATCATTTAGCTTGACAATCTCCCGGTAATAAGGGGCTTCCCCTTCTCGCTCAATCCGTTCACAATAAACAACTTCTTCGAAGGGATCATCATCTTTTGAGTCGAACTTGCAGTA
This sequence comes from Sedimentisphaerales bacterium, assembly GCA_049509475.1. Lineage (GTDB taxonomy): Bacteria > Planctomycetota > Phycisphaerae > Sedimentisphaerales > Anaerobacaceae > Fen-1362. The sequence goes on along the minus strand of JBEKZW010000005.1, from coordinate 1,345 downwards.
TATATGCGTAAATGGCCAGTATTCGTCCCCCTTCCAGTCAACATGTTCTATCCTATCGTACGAAATTTTGGCGACACAAAATACTTTAATGCCAAATTCATCCTTGCTATCACAGTAATACCAGTTTTTTTGATCCTCCACTGCCTTGATATGTGTACTATATAAAACATTAAAAGACAGTAATAACCCACTGTGATAAAATCCAACCAACCAAAGTTTGAACCATGCGCTCTCTGGATAATGTTTGATTCCATCTATATCTCTGATCAACATCGGTCTTTCATCCCCTTCGGTGCCGCTCTTAACAAAATAATCTTCAAATGCAGACCTCCATTGTTCTCTGCGGCTTAAATCCTTAGCGATGATAACTACTTTAGGTCGTCTTTTCGGCCAAAACCTTTTAGGCCACTTCACCAAAACCGAAGTCAGTGGAAGAATAATTGCCATAAACAGAGCTATCAAAGCCAACAGGCCTTGATTGTCATTTGCCCAAGTTTTAATTTCATGCCACATCATCAGTATCTTGATTGTAACCTCAATACCTTTGGAAGAAAATGGTTTCTGTAAGATAACTGAAATCGTTTCAGCTACAGAGAGCAGAAAATTGAGTCATTACGAATTGTTTTATTTCCGGCGAGGGGGAAATCAGAGGACAGAAGACGGAAAAACCAGACTAAACTGGATTCTCGCTTTCGCGGGAATGACAAATCAAGAGAACCCCGCCACTCGCCAAAATGCGGAGATGGCGGGGCTAAGTATTTTAAGGAAACAGTGTCAATCCGCGTTAACCCCGTTAGATGGCGGCTTCACCTATCTCAAGGGGTGAATCTTTCCGCCGTTATTTTATTTTCCGGGCAACGACGAGCCAATCCCATGGGAATGGAGCTTTCAACCAGCGGGGAGGAGAATCGAACTCGGTATTCCACGGGTATTCGATTTTACTGATTTTAATAATGCGCAGGTCCCTTCGCTCCAGCAGCGAGACAAGCTCCTCTTTGAGGTAATGCTTGGTAGGGACATTATCGATGGGGACAATACCCTGGCGCAGATGATAGTGGCCGTTTTTTTCAAAGCCGGAACGGATAGCCGACGCGGGAGTGAAGCCGTTACGCAGATTTATCTGGATGAGGCAAAAATCGGTCAGCATAGCCGACTCCAGCGAGGGGACAACGAGTACCAGGTGCCCATTTTTAAGGATGTGGCCTGCCATAACGTCGAGAATGCGCAGCCGGGCGGCCAGCGAGGGCATAATGAGCGTGTTTACGCTGAGGATAAAATGGGTATTTGCGAGCCGAAGGCCGGCGGCGGCGAGGTCGGCCGTAATATACGAGACGTTTGTCAGGTG
>JBEKZW010000049.1:0-14370 GCA_049509475.1 Sedimentisphaerales bacterium | reverse complement strand
AATTTTTCGGGATTGAAGACCAGTTGTGTGATGCCCTCCCTGTCCCGCAAATCGAAGAATATAAGTCCGCCGTGGTCGCGCGAGGACCTTACCCAGCCCGACAGAATTACTCGTTTACCCACGTCTTGGAGGCGAAGCTGGCCGCAATTAACTGTCCTTTTGAGCATTGAAAATCCGCCTAAAAGCTGTTGAATATTGCAAAATCTGTATTTACAGGTGGTTGAGGATACCCTGTCGCCGTTAAATAGTCAATAACCGGCTTTGCGCGCGATTTGTTTCAGGAGATTTTGGCCTTTTATGAACCGGGCGTAGGCGTCGCAGCCGTCCAGTCGGGGTGGGAATTATTTTGTCACTACACCTTTGATGCCGCCTGAAACAAGGGCGGCGACGTTTGTGAGGATTCTGGGCAGCATCAGCCCGCGTGGACAGGCAATATATTTTGGCTGCCATACGGGCGAGAATTTGTCCTTGTATTCGTGCAGGCCCTGGAAGTTATAGAAATGTTCGCCGTGGCGGAACAAGAAAGCCCCCGCCTGCGACCATAACGGCGCAAGCTGCCTGTCTTCGAGGCCGGACAGGGGCGCCATGCCGAAATTGAACCACTTATAACCCTCAGATTTGCCCCACAGCAGAAGCTCAGTAAACATATAATCCATAATTCCTTCGGGGCTATCCGGCATATAACGCATAAGGTCCACCGATAATTCTTCTTTGTTCGCTCCCTGCCAGATATTGGCGAATGCGACAATTTTATTTTGCTGAGTAATTAACGCGGCGGGCATTTTCCTGAGGTATTCCGGCTCAAACGAGCCGAGCGAAAATTTCTTTTCCCTTGTGTTTTTGCTCTCAAGCCAGGCGTCGGAAACACGTTTCATATCGACGAGAACCGCCTCGACCTGTGCCGGCCCGATTACCGAGAACGTCAATCCGTGCCTTGCCATTTTGTTGTATGCGTGGCGGAGGTCTCTGCGGACGTGACCTTCGAGCGAAAAATTGGGCAGCTCGACTCTGCCTTCCTCGCCGAATTTAATGAACGTCAGACCAAGGTCGAGGTAAATATCGAGATGCTCGGTATCGACCTGGTAGAAGACGGGCCAGGCGTCATATTCGTCGCAGAGTTCGCGGAATTCCCATGAAAGCTCTCTCGCATCGTCTTCGGGGCCTACGGGGTCGCCCATACTCACCCAGCTTCTGCCGTGGACGCTGAACATCAAAAACGCGTCTTTGTTATCGTCCAGAAGGAATCTTTTGTCGCCGAGAAGCGCAAGCCAGGCGTAAGTCCGTGGACTGTTCCGGACAATATTTTCAACGATTTTAATTTCGGTATCAGGCGGCGGCAAAAAGACGGGTTTCGCCGGGACAAGCAGCCGGGCGATACCGAACAGCAAGATAACAACAACGACGCCCGTGCTGGCGCGCAGGAATCTCGGTGCGTTGGCATCGAACGCGAACTTCCACCATAACTGGTCTGCCTGTCCAAGATGTCTGTAAGTGAAAAACCCGAGCCAGATGGAGCTTGCTGCTACGACCACCACCAAAACCGCCCAGGGAAGTGAAAATCTGTCCCGAAGCAGCGATGCCTTGCGATAAAACCGGCCCCTGCAGGGAATAAGAGCAGCCAGCATAACCGCAAGAATAATCGCCTCTTCATAATCAAAACCCTTGACCAGCGAGAAGACGATGCCCGCGGCGAAAAGTATTATCGTAAGGTGATACGCGGCGTCCAGCCGGCGCTGCAGACCTCTTGCGAGGATAATCAGCCCTGCGCCGACGATGCTGCCTAAGAAGTGCGATATTTCCACCGCCGACAGCGGCAGTATGTCTCGTATTATTTCCATACGACTGTTTTCCGGAGGCAGTGCGCCTGATACGAGCAGGATTGTGCCCGCGGCCATACTGCCGACGGCGAACACCTGGGGTATGAGCATAGCGGCCCATTTGCCGATTGTTTCTCCGAGCCGTTTCAGTGTTTCCCTGCGTGAGGCGACCTCTTCGGCCCCGAGAATAATTGACGCAAGGCCCAGCGGCAGCAGATAATAAATCACCCGGTAAACAAGCAATGTGCCGATTAACGCAGATGCCGGCGCCGTCTCCGACAACAGCAGAAGCATCATCCCCTCGAATACCCCTAACCCCCCCGGAACCGAGCTGATAAGCCCCGTTATCTGCGCCAGCAGGAAAATCTCCAGAAACTCGGGGTAATTCATATCTATTATATTTGTCATTAAAACGTAAAGCACACTGCCCGCAACCGCCCAGTCAATTGAGGCCAGCGTAATCTGGCAAAGCGACAGACCCGATGACGGTATCGCCAGTTCCCATCCGCGAATAGTCACGGTTTTTTTTCGCACCATAGTCACAATGAGGTATGTTATGAGCAGGATAAGGAATATGACGCCTATGGGCCAGGTTGTCTTAAAGGGCAGGTGTGTGCCGTGCTCGATTGCCTGCGGGTGCAGCACGAAGGTGAAGCCGCCCAGTGCCAGAAAGCCCAGCCAGAAGGTGATTGAGCAGAATAAAATCAGGCGTGCGACCTGGCCGGCTGAAAGACCCAGCCCCGAGTATATCCGGTAGCGAGCTGCGCTGCCTCCGAGGATTGTTGCGTTATGGCTGAACACGTATCCGACAAATGATGCGACTGCAATCCTGCGGTATGGCAATCGATGCCCGATGTAAAAAAGCGCTAACGTGTCGTAACCCGTCAAAATAAAATAATCCAAAAAGGTCAGGGCGATTGCCGGCAGTATATGATGTGCAGGTATCTTCACAAGCTCCGCTACGATGTCGTGGTAATGATATTGCCGAAGCTTGTGATGAATTATAACTGCCGCTATCCCGAACAGGATAACGCTAATCCACGGAGTTATTTTACGCAGAAATTTTCTCATAACCGGTTTGTTTTCCTGATATTGCCAACGCTTAACAGTTTAGCAGAGCGTTTTGGCGACGGCAAGCGCCGGTTTTACGCTCCCAGGCCATTTATGATTAAGGATTTCCCTATGCCTGTTATAAGGGAATTCCTGATGGTGCCTGCCGGTAATAATTTACAAAAAATTTTCATTTACCTCGCATTTTTTTGTTGCAATTATCCGACGAACTGGTATATTGGTAAGTGTAAGAGGTTGCTTGACCTCTATGTAGGGGGGGTCAAGGTTATAATAGTGAGATAGTATTCATGAAATTTTATCCGCCTTGTGCGGATTGTAAAAACCACGGGCTGAGGTTAAATCCTCCTCTTCCTCCCTCCTGACCTCAGCCCAGTTTTTTTTCTGTCAGGCAGCCATTCAGATATTAGCTTCCAACTTTATTAGAATTTTTGATTGTGCGCCGTTGTCGCGGAGGGCTATACGCAAAATGGTGATTAAAAATGTCAAATTTATGGAAGTGTTCAAGTTTTTTTTCGGACGTGATTTAAGACCGTCAAATATGCGTGATTTTCTCAAAACAGCTGCCTGCGATGGCAGTGAAAGAGAGTTTAGTAAACGATTACTGACTTGTCTAAGCGGGTTTTTTGTCCTCGGCGGGCGAATCGAACGCTCGATGGCTGCTTCCGGTTTCGGAGGGACTTGCTGGAGGTGTACCTGTGCCCCCCAATTTTCTTGACAATTCACTGGCGCAACCTTATTTGTCGTTGTCTTTCGGGCATTTGGCCGATAGCTTTAATAAGAAATGTTCGAACCCCGTGTAAAACGCGGGGCTAAATAGAATGGATTCCCGCTTTCCGAAATGGGCTTTGTGTTTCGCCTCGTGTCGCGGGAATGACAAAGGAATATGGCGAAGAGAAAGACGAATCCAGACAGTTCGACGTCGCTCACTGCCGGCGGCAAGTCGTTGGTGATAGTTGAGTCACCGGCGAAGTCGCGGACGATAAATAAATATCTCGGCCCCGGCTTCGAGGTCAGGGCGTCGATGGGGCATATTCGTGATTTGCCCGCGAAAGAGTTCGGCGTTGATTTGGAGAAGGATTTCGAGCCGACATATACGATTATGCAGGGCAAGTCCAAGGTTGTTGCCGGACTCAAGGCGGCGGCGAAGAATTGCAAAGACATTTACCTGGCGACCGACTTGGACCGGGAGGGCGAGGCGATTGCCTGGCACCTGGCGCATATTCTGGGGGTGTCGCCCGACAAGGTGTATCGTGTGATATTCAACGCGATAACGCAGGCCGCGATAAAGCAGGCGTTTGCCAATCCCGGCCGGATTGATATCGACAAGGTTATGGCGCAGCAGGCCAGGCGCATACTCGACCGCATCGTCGGCTACCAGATAAGTCCGCTGTTGTGGAAAAAAGTCGCCAGGGGTTTAAGCGCGGGGCGCGTGCAGTCGGTCGCGGTCAAAATTGTTGTCTCGCGGGAGCGGGAGATACGCGGCTTTAAGCCCGATGAGTACTGGCTTATACCCGCGGTTTTCACAACCGAGTTGGGAAGTCATTACGGGCAGGAGTGGCAGAATTTCATCGGTCCGAGCAGTCACAGCCAAGATGGCCGTGCCACACAGGGGCCTACGGTTGAACAGCAGAACAAGTGGCTTGCGGAGCATAAGGCGTTCAAGGCGGAGCTTCATAAAGTTGGGGATGAGAATTTCAAGGCGTCGAATGACCAGCAGGCGAAAAGAATATACGAGGCGATAAAGGACGCAAACTTTATAGTTGCGCAGGTTGAAAAGAAGGAGTCGTCCTCCCGGCCAGGGCCGCCGTTTATTACCTCAACGCTTCAGCAGGCCGCGTCGAATCGGATGGGATTTTCGACCAAACGCACAATGTCGATTGCGCAGCAGTTGTATGAGGGGGTTGATCTCGGCGATGAGATGGGGCGGCTGGGCCTGATTACTTATATGCGAACCGACAGCACGTATATATCACCCGAGGCAATCAGCGAGGCCCGTAATTTCATTCATAAGCATTTTGGCGATGCGTATGTTCCTGATAAAGCGAATATGTTCGCCGACAAGAAAAATGCGCAGCAGGCGCACGAGGCGATTCGCCCGACCGACGTTGACCTTATGCCGGCGGACGTCCGTGAGCTTGTCAGCGAAGAACAGTATAAACTTTATGATTTGATATGGCGGCGGTTCATCGCCTGCCAGATGTCGGCCGCAAAGTGGGACGTTACGAATCTGGATATCGCAGCCGATACCTCGATTGGCAAATGCCTGTATAAAACGACGGGTCGGGCGATTGTTTTCGATGGTTTTACCAAGGTTTGGTCGCCCGGGGCGTCGGCGGGCGAGCAGCAATTGCCGGCGGTGAAAACAGGGCAGGCCCTTGCGGCGGTCGATATAAAGGCGGAGCAGCATTTCACAAAGCCGCCCGCAAGATACACCGAGGCGTCTTTGGTTAAGGCGCTGGAAAAGGAAGGCATAGGCCGGCCCAGCACATACGCCAGCATTATCAGCACAATACAGGACAGGGAATACGTCGAGCAGAGGGAAAAGAAGCTCTATGCGTCGGACCTCGGAGAAGTGGTAACCGACAAGCTCGAAGAATACTTCCCCAAGGTAATGGATTTGGCGTTTACCCGGTATATGGAAGAGCAGTTGGATAAAATTGAGGAGCAGCATCTCGACTGGGTTCGAGTTCTCAATGAGTTTTACGGGCCGTTCAAGAAGAGCATCGAGACGGCGACCGCGGAGATGAAGCACGCCAAAGCCGAGACAACGCCGAGCGAATACGAATGTCCGAAATGCGGTCAGCCGTTAGTTTATCGTTTCGGCAGAAAGGGCAAATTTCTCAGTTGTTCCAACTATCCGGAATGCAAGTTCGCCTGGCAGTGCGACAAGGAAGGCAAAATGGTCGAGCAGAAAGTCAGCGAGCACAAATGTCCTAACTGCGGCAAGCCGTTAGTTCACAAAACCGGGCGGTTCGGCCCATTCCTCGGATGCAGCGATTACCCCAATTGCAAGACGATAGTTAAGCTTGATAAGGAGGGTAATATCGCGCCGCCGAAGCCACCAGCAGAACCGACGGGATTGAAATGTTATAAGTGCCGCGAAGGCGAGCTTGTCATCAGGCAGAGCAAGAAAGGCCCGTTTATGGGCTGCAACAGATTTCCCCGCTGCCGAACTATAGTCAGCATCAAGCAAAAAGGAAACCTGCTGAAGCTGCAATCGGAAGGCAAATGGCCGCCCAAAACGGCTGACGCCGCCGACGAGCTCTTAGGCAGGAAAAAACCGGCAAAAGCCGTGAGATAACCTTACCAGAGGTTTGCTCCCGAAAAGCATAATCGGTTGACTTTAGCTGCGGCGAGTGATTTAATAACCATATCAGGCAATGAACCACCAGCGACGATAAAATGGGGTTATCGTATGCCATATAATGTTCGGATAGTCAGCACTTATCCGCCGAGGCGATGCGGGATAGCGACTTTTTCAAAGAACCTGGCAAACGCCCTGTCGCATTTTACCGGCGAGGTGGGGTACATACGCGTCGCCGCGATAGACAACGGCAACGGGCCGTATAACATACCCGTGGACCTTGTAATAGACCAGTATAACCCGCAGTCGTGGGAGGATACGGCGGAAAGCATAATCAAAAGGTCCCAGGAAAGCACCAACCCTACGGTGATTTTGCTCCAGCACGAATACGGCCTTGACCCCGACAAAGACGGCAACGACGCACGGGGGACGCACTACATCGATATGGCCAAAATGTTTGCCGCCGCGAAACTGACAACAGTGGTGTATTTACACACGGTTTTAGATAACCCCGATGAACATCAAAAGACCGTCGTGCAGGCCCTTGCGAAGGTGTGCGACGGCGTGATTGTTACTACTGAAAGCGCAATTGATATACTCGAATCGGATACCTATCGCATTGAGCACAACAAACTCAAGCACATCGACCACGGCATAAGGATGCACAACCCGTCGCATTACGACCGGCGGGAAATAAAAAAGGAATTAGGCGTTGAAAACCAGTTTCTTGTTACGACGCTAGGGCTGTTGTCGCCTGACAAGGGGCTCGAATACGGAATACGCGGGTTCGGAAGGTTTCTGGAGGAATCGTGCACGCCTGAGCAGCGCAAGAGCATCGTGTATCTCATAGCGGGCGAATGTCACCCGGATTTTGTGCGAGCCGAAAACGGCGAACCTTACAAGCGCTTTCAAGCCTCTCTTGCGCGGGCGCTGGAGCAGGCGAAGGTCAAATGGTGCAGGGTCAAAGACCTGCGAGGCGCCAATCTGGAAGATTGTGACGTTGTGTTCCTGGATACCTATCTTGACGAGGGGATGCTGCTGAAATTATATGGCGCGACCAACGTGATGGTCCTGCCTTATCTGAATATGCAGCAGATATCCAGCGGTGTGCTCGCCGATGCGCTCGGCTCGGGCAGGGTGGCGATTGCGACAAAATTCAGGTACGCGCGCGAGCTGATTTACTCGAACAAGCGATGTCCCGAAGGGCTGGTGATGGGGCGTTACGTCCGGGGGATTCTGGTTGACCCGATGGAGCCGTCGGTTGAGCAGATTGCCGGCGGGCTGGATTATTTGGTATTCAACAAGCAGCGTCGATTATTTATGGAAAAGCAGGCGCATCAGCGCGGCTACCAGATGAGCTGGAACAATACCGCCTGGGCGCTGCTGCAATATATCGATTTTCTGCGGGAAGAGCAGGAGATAGTAACCGGCAGGGGGATAACGTTTTCGCGGGAAAGGCCGTCGAAGTATGAGCATATCAGGCGAGCTTCCAGCGACGAGTGATAATATATTATAAGGCAACCTTTGTGTTGCCCGTGCGCAAAGCTGCGCCGTAAAGCAGGGCCATTACAATCATTACCGCTGCGACACAGCAGATAATTGAGATGGTTCCCATCAGCGCAATAAAATAATAGCCGGTTGCGAAGGTGCCCGCGATGCTGCCCGCCGCTCCCCAGGCGTAAATGTCGCCCACAGTCCTGCCGGTCGGGAGTCCCTTTTCGAGCGCCATTTTAGCGACTACGGGGCTGATTGTTCCCAGAAAAGCCGCAGGCAGCAGGAATACCACGGTAACATGCAGAAGGATTCTTGTGGGCCAGTTGAGCTGCCACAGCCACGTCCAGCTTCCAACGAGCGTGTTCAAACCGATAATTACAATGCAGGCGGCGGCGCAGGCGGCGAACATAAGGGTGAGCACTTTAACTGTTCTGAAGCGGTCGGCGAGTCGTCCGCCGACGTAGTTGCCGATGGTGATGCCCGCAAGGACAACACCGATTATGCTTGTCCATGTGTAGAGTGAGGAGCCGAGGAACCTCGCTATTATTCGGCCTGCGACAAGCTCGATAACCATAATGCAGAAACTCGATATGAACACCGTTGCGCAGGGGATAAACAGCGATTTCAGGGTTGATAAGGTCGATTTTTCTTCACTCATTTACAAACCTTTCAGAACAGGCACAAACTATCCTTTACCTGAAACGACAATCATACATTATTTGGCCGTGTTGGGGAATCAATAATCTTCATAACTGTCCCGAAGATTGTGGATGATGAGTAAAGAAACAGGCCTCTTTTGTCCGGATTGCGCCATCGATTTCAAGGATTTCGCTGTATTTGCGAATCAGTGGCGGACTGATGGGCAATAAAAAAGCCGGAGCTACTCGCTCCGGCTATTGTAAGACAGTGGTAAAATATTACACAGTTATTTAGATTTCCGCTGCCCTACAGAAACCAAAACCTTATTGGAAGAAAAGAACTATTCACTTTTCATTATTTATTATACGCCAAATCCCGCTTCTTTTGCAAGCGATTTTGCCAGTTTTTTGCAAAATTTTTATCAACGCATAAGTCCTTATTTTAAAAGGTGTTACGGTTAGACTTCCGCTCAATTTCAACAGTTACTCTATCACCACCTTGTCTGTGGCAGCGCCGTGGCCTCAATTTCAAATAAAAGGCCTTCTCTGCAAATGTCGCAAATCACCGTCACCCACGACCAGTCAAGCCGGCTCTTAAACTCCTCGAATATGTCCTCCACCTCCGTCGTCTTGCAATATGCAACGGTCTGAACTACATCACCATCCCCAAAATTCATATCCCGCAGCGCCGCCCTGACGTTTTCAATCGTTGTCTCGATTTGCCCCCTCGCATCCCCGATATGTGTCGTTGCTCCTTTCGCGTCTATCGACGCTGTTCCCGATACAAACACTGTTTTGCCCGCGGGACTGTTCGCACGCGACGCACGCGAAAACGCCGAACCATAATCAAGCGCGCATTGTTGTCTGCCGATAGCTCCCAGAAACTCAATTGAATCCCTTGGTACTAAAACCGCCGTGAGGTCCATCCCGAATTGTTCGCTTCCTCCAAGTCCGAGTCCGATACCTGTGCTCGCAGGCATCGATTGCCTGCTGCCTTTGCCTATTAGTCCTCGCTCCGTAAAAAATTGATTTCGTGCGGCATTGAATTCGCTATACCACGAAAGGATATCACCCAGCCACATCCAGGTTCGCGGCACGCACGTAAAATCTCCGCCGAATTGCTTAAGTGCCGATTCACCTTTCTCTAACATCTCCAACGCCTGCTTGACGCGACCGCCCGATTTGCCCCCGGTTATCCCCGAAAGCGTCAGGTAAGTCAGTCCCGCCGACTTTATCACCCGGCCGCACGTCTCGCCGTCAAGTATAATTGGCTCCGGCTTATTCGAACCGGCCACGGCGTGAACCTGCACACCGGCAATGTTGCCATATCTGCCTTGCTTGCCCACCAGCAAACTCGGTGCAACGCCATCGTCCATCTTGCCATATGCCCTGGACCGCGCCGCTGAAACAATATCCAAAGCTTCATCAACAGCAAATATACGTTCCCGCAGGATACTCGCCCCCTCAGAAACCAGTTTCCCCTGAATTCTCTCGAACAGCTCCTCTATTTCGCTTTGCGTATGTGCGCAATCCTTCGGTGTCGCCGAGATATATATCTCAGTCGCTGAGGGGCTTTGTACTTTCCGGGTATCTATCTTAACGGCCATTGCGGCTCTATCATACTCGAATCGACTATGTTACACCCACTGCAAATTAGCTCGACTAAAGGTTTACTGCTACCTACTGTCTCGCTGCAGTATCTCTTTGCGGCATAATTGGCTCCCAGCGGACCTTCGCCGCCCCCAGAAGCGTGCCCGTGGCGTATGCCAAATCAATCTGCGCTATCTGGTATTCGGTCAGCGCTAGAATCTCGGCACTCTGGGCGTTTGCGAATTTCGCCTGCGCATCAAGCACGTCTGTAGCTGTTCGAAGCCCAACCACAAACTGCCTCTTTTCCGCCTCATACAGCCGGCCCGCCAAAATCGAATTCTGTCTGCCCGCCAAAATGCTTTGCCAGTTTGCCTCCAACTGCTCAATGGCGCCAAGCACTTCCATCTCAATCTGTATCCGCCGATTCTCTTTAGTGAATAATCGCTGTCTTTTGCGATATTGCGCCTCAAGAAGCCGGCTCTTTGCCGCCTCATTGCCAAGGGGCACAATCAGGTTCATCCCAACCGTGTGACTTTCAGAAGTTCTGTCATACATCATATCGTAAGCATCGCTTCTCGTTGTACCGATGCCGTTCACATTATATGTGTAATCCAGCGCAACCAGAGGCAGCGTCTGATTTTTATAATAATCCACCGTGCTCGAATCCTGCGCGAGCTGCAATTCCACCTCCAGCATCTCCATCCGGTTTTCCACCGCGGAAGCCGACAGGCGTTGCTTGTCTATCTCGTACCGCACAGGGTCCGGTTCAGTCATCGGTACAACAACAGCAGGCGAATCTACACCCAGACCTGCCTCGTTCATTATCTGTTTCAGCTCCCTTTGTCGGTCCTCCATCGCTTTTTTGGCCGTGATTATCCCATTTAACCGCTCCGCCACTCCCGCTTCCGACCGTGTCTCCTCTACTGCTGCCTTTTCGCCAAGCAGCACCATTCTTCTCGTTTGCGCCAACTGCGCCTGTGCCGACTCGTATTCCTGCTGACGAACCTCAAGCAGCCTTCGTGCAGCATACAAACGCCAGTATCCCCTGTCGGCGTTGGCCAAAGCGCGTATCACCTCGAGTTTTGTCATCGCATCGGTTATATTCCGCTGATACTCGAGAACCCGTATCGAATATGTGTTCACGCGTTTGCCCGCCCCGCGCAGCAATGGCTGGCTTATAGAAAACGTTGTCACCGGCGTGTAACTTACGCTGCTAAACTTCCCAATGGAATTGCCGCTCTGGTCAAAAACATTACTGGTAATGTCGGTGCGATTGTCCGCAAGGTCGAATTTCACCGTCCCGCCCGTCTGCAGCGGGACCTGAACGCCAAGGTCGGCCGTCTCGCTTTTGTATTGTTGTGCCTGCGAGACTATAACCGACGGCTGGTTTATGTTGTTGTAAGCTAAATTCGTGAAAAATGACGATTCGAATTTCGCCTCTTCCGCACTGACTTGTTTGGCCGCTATTGTCGGCTCTATCAACTGAACCTTCAAATCCAGGTTGTTTTTTAAGGTCATCGCCCGGCACTGCTCAATGCTCAGCGTTATTTCATTTTCCGTCGGCTTATTTATGTCTATTCCGTTGTTTGCATCGGCTTTGGCGGTGAGCTTCAGGGTATCGATGACCCTGGTTTGCTCCGGCTTTACTTTTACTTCAAGAAAATCTTCCTCTTTGGCAAACTCCTCGCAGCCGGTCGTTAACAGAAGACAGAAGACGAAAGACAGAAGACAGAAAATAAGCAATAGATGGATTTCATTCCGTCCTCTGTTCTCTGCCCTCTGTCCTCTGATTCTATTCATGTCTCAACGCCTCTATCGGGTCCAGTCTCGCCGCCTTTATTGCCGGGAACATTCCGAATACTATTCCAACTGTCCCCGCAAAACCGAACGACAGCGCTATCGCCCAGGCGGGTATATACGTCTTTTCCAAAAGCGGGCTCATATGCGCTATCCCGAAAGTGAGAAGCTGGCCGACGCCGACCCCAACAAAACCGCCCACAAAGCACAGTATTATCGCCTCTATCAGAAATTGCGTAAGTATCGCCGACCGCTTTGCGCCGACCGCCTTTCGCAGCCCGATTTCTTTAGTCCGCTCCGATATCGAGACGAGCATTATGTTCATAATGCCTACTCCGCCGACTAAAAGTGAAATGCCGACTATGCCGCCGGCAACCAGCGTTACTACAAGCGAGATATTATTGAACGTCTGTATCGCGCTCTTTAGTGACTCAATCCTGAAGGTGTCCGGTTCGTCGGGACTGAGGTGCCTCTCGCGGCGGAAGAAGAATTTCAACTCTCCCACCCCTTCTTCGAGGACATCTGCTGACTTGGCCTCGGCAAACGCCCATATCCAGAATTCACGCCGGAATTTCGAAGCGGTGTCGAAGGGGATTATTATTTCGAATCGCTCCTGCCCGCCGCCGCCTATGCCGAGGTCCGTTCGCTTCTCAATAACCCCGACAATCCGGAAATTTCTGGGTCCTATTCGAATCGTTTCGCCTATGCAGTCTTTGTCGAACCCAAGTTTATCGCGAAGCTCCGGCTCAATCAGGCACACCATCCGCCCCGAGTCTATATCTGATAATTCGCGGCCGATTGCCATTGGTCTGTGCTCAATCTTATGCCACGGCGGTTCTATGCCATACACATTTGCATTAAGCACGGACTTCTCGCCATATTTGACCGTGTACTGCCCCGCCTCGCTTATCTTTGTGTAACGCTCTAACGACGGGCAATGCTCCAAAAGCCCTTCGAATTCTTTGGGTTTTAATCTTATGTCCCACCACGTCAACGTGCGTTTAAGCCCCTTATCCGGCAGTTGCGGCTGAACTATTATCGTGTTGCTGCCGAATGTCTCGACCTGGCTGAGAATTTTCGCCTTCAGGCCCGTCAACGCCGCGATTACCGCCGTAACCGACGCGACGCCGATAACTATCCCGATTGTTGTCAGTATCGACCTTGTCTTGTTGGCCCATATCTGCCCAAGGGCCAGATATACGCTCTGGTAAACAAGCCGGATGAACATAAGCGGCATAGCAAGCAGCCTCTTCATCCTGTCTCCTTTACCTTTTCGTCCGGCTTCTGTTCGTGTATGTTGTCCTCTGCCGTTGTCCTGTCGCTGCGAATGTGACCATCCTGCATCCTGATTATTCTTTTGGCGTGCTGCGCGACATCGTGCTCGTGCGTTACCATAACAATCGTCTGCCCCTGCCTGTGAAGCTCGTCGAAAAGGCCTAATATGCTGTCGCTTGTTTTTGTATCCAGATTCCCCGTCGGCTCGTCGGCCAGCAGTATGCTCGGATTGCACACCAGCGCCCTGGCAATCGCCACCCGCTGCTTTTCGCCGCCCGAAAGCTGATTCGGCTTGTGCTTAACCCTGTCACCCAGTCCGACCCGCTCAAGCGCCTTTTTTGCCCTGGCCGCCCTGCCAAACCAACCGCCCTGCGCATACAGCAGGGGCATCTCGACATTCCTCAGGGCGTTCATCTGGGGCAAAAGCTCGAATGACTGAAACACAAAACCAATCCGCTCGTTGCGTATCCTTGCCAGTTCCGAATCCGCAAGCTCTGTAACGTTGTCCCCGTCAAGCTCATACACTCCTTCGCTTGCCCGGTCTAAGCACCCCAACACATTCATAAGCGTGCTTTTGCCCGACCCCGAATGTCCCATCACCGCGATATATTCGTTCTCCCGCACCTCCAGGTCCACGCCGTCCAGCGCATGTATTTCTTCCACGCCGACCCTGTAGAATCGTTTCAGCTCTTTGAGCCGAATTACCACTTTATCGCCCGGATTATTTGCCTGCTGTTGCATTGACGTCGTTGCTGTCCTTTTTACCTTTTACTTTTTGATTTTTATCTTTCACTTCGCGCTCGTCTTTCAATTTCTGGTCCTGCTTGAGATTGTCGAGGACCTTATAAGGTCCGACTACAACTTTATCGCCCTCCTTAAGCCCTGCCAGAATTATCGTATGTGTCAAATCGCTCTGCCCCGCCCTGACGGGCGTCGCGACCGCTTTGCCGTCGATAAATCTGTAAACAACCGTCGCGAATTTCTTGCCCTTGTCAAGCTCGGCGCTTTTATCGCGAATATCCACGGGCAAACTGTCAACTTCTCTGGCCAGTATCGCCTGGCTCGGCACCGTGATAACGTCGGGGTGTTTCCTCGTCTCAATATCAACATCCGCGGTCAGGCCGCTGTACAACCTTGATACATTCGGGTCATCATCAAGCAGGATTTCCGTGCGGTAATATCTTGTCCGGTTATCGCTGAACCTGTGCTTTTGCGCAATCTCATTGACCACGCCTCTGAGCTTTATGTTTGGAAACGCCTGCACGCTTACAACCGCCCTTTGACCAAGCTCCATCTCCCCAACATCGGCCTCATCAACCTGAGCCACAACCAGCATTTTTGAGCGGTCCGATACCTCCATTATCACTGTCCCGGGGTAATTAAT
>JBEKZW010000048.1:0-14930 GCA_049509475.1 Sedimentisphaerales bacterium | reverse complement strand
GTATATGGCGTATCTGACGGAAATGCCGGAACGCCAATTCCGCAAACTCAGACAGGATGCCGGTGTAAACCCGGTATATAAGCGGGTCGATACCTGCGGCGCGGAATTCGAGGCGACGACGCCCTACCTGTATTCGACTTATGAAAGCGAATGTGAAGCCAACCCGACCAAGAAGCGAAAGATTATCATCCTGGGCGGCGGGCCAAACCGCATAGGCCAGGGTATTGAGTTCGATTACTGCTGTGTTCACGCGGCGTTTGCGCTGAAAGAAATCGGCGTTGAGTCGATAATGGTCAACTGCAATCCAGAAACGGTCTCTACCGATTACGACACTTCGGACCGGCTGTATTTTGAGCCGTTGACGTTCGAAGATATTATGTCGATAGTCGAAAAGGAAAACCCGGACGGCGTTATCGTGCAGTTCGGCGGGCAGACGCCTTTGAAATTAGCTGTGCCGCTTGAGCAGGCGGGCGTTAAAATCATCGGGACAAGCCCTGACAGTATCGACAAGGCGGAAGACCGCAAGCGATTCAACAAGGTTGTTGAGAAACTTAAACTTCGTCAGCCAATGTCGGGCACCGCGATGTCTTATGAAGAGACGGTGAAAATCGCCGACAAGCTCGGTTATCCGCTCTTGATTCGGCCATCGTTTGTCCTTGGCGGGCGGGCGATGGAAGTTGTTTACGACGAGCAGGCCCTGAAAAGCTGCGTCGAACGGGCCATCGAGGTTTCGGGCGAGCATCCCGTCTTAATAGATAAATTCCTGGACGACGCCACTGAATTGGACGTTGACGCGATATGCGATGGCAAACGAGTTGTCATCGGCGGAATAATGGAACACATCGAGGAGGCAGGGGTACATTCTGGCGACAGCGCCTGCACACTGCCCCCGGTGTCACTGAGCCAGGAAACCATAAACGAAGTGATGCGTCAGACCAAGATGTTAGCGATGGAATTGAAGGTCCTGGGCTTGATAAACATACAATACGCAATAAAAGACAATGAGATTTATGTGCTTGAGGTCAACCCGCGGGCATCGCGAACTGTGCCGTTTGTCAGTAAGGCCATCGGTGTGCCATTGGCGAAATTGGCGGCAAAAGTTATGGCGGGAATGACCTTAGATGAGCTTGGATTTACAAAAGAGGTCTGGCCTAAACATTATTCGGTCAAAGAAGCGGTGTTCCCGTTCCTTAAATTTCCCGGCGTCGACACAATCCTCGGCCCTGAGATGCTTTCGACAGGCGAGGTAATGGGAATAGCAGACGAAGCAGGTATCGCATACGCAAAGAGCCAGATAGCGGCGGGTAACGCGCTACCCACAAGCGGTACGGTGCTGTTCAGCGTCAAGGACGTTGACAAACCGAGAGCCGTCGAGGCCGCCCGCAAATTACACCAGATGGGCTTCAAAATCACCGCAACCAAAGGGACGTGCATCGCGTTTGTCAATAACAACGTACCGGCGGAATTTGTGCCGAAAGTAAGCGAGGGCAGACCAAACATACTCGACTCAATCATAAACCGCCAGGTTGACCTCATCGTCAACACAACAATAGGCAAACAGACGGTAAGCGATTCGTTTTTGATAAGAAGAACCGCACTCGACAAGCAGGTGCCATACGTAACAACAATCAGAGGCGCGATAGCAGTCGCTAAGGCAATCGAAGCGATGAAAAAAGGGCGAATCGACGTAAAATGTATTCAACTGCATCATAAAGAAAAAGTAAAAAGCAAAAAGGAAAAAGCAAAAAGATGAAGGCGGTATTATTACTTGAAGACGGGACGGTATTTGAAGGGACCAGCTTCGGCGCTAAAGGCCAGAAGTGCGGGGAAGTGGTCTTTAATACGAGTATGACCGGCTACGAGGAAATAACGACTGACCCGTCATATTACGAGCAGATAATCACGATGACGTATCCGCTCATCGGCAACTATGGAACCAACGGTCTGGACGTGGAATCCAAAAAGGTTTACGCGGCGGGCTTCATTGTGAAAGAAAACTGCGAATACCCGAGCAACTGGAGAAACGAACGGTCGTTAAGCGAATACCTAAAGGACAATAACGTTGTGGGGCTTGCGGGTATCGACACGAGAAAACTCGTCAAGCACATACGTACGCAAGGCGCGATGCGCGGCATTATATCCTCCACGGAGTTTAACCTGTCGAAGCTGACAAAAAAACTCGGCGAATACCCTGGGCTTGTAGGCAGAGACATAGTAAAAGATGTCACGTCAAAGAAACCATATAAGTGGGACAAACCCGTTGTCGATGTTTTGAAACCATTGACCGGCAAACCCAGGCCGAAATACAAAGTGGTCGCGTACGATTTCGGTATGAAACAAAACATACTTCGATTGCTCATAAGCCACGGCTGCAATGTCCAGGTAGTGCCCGCGTTTACATCCGCAAAAGACGTTTTGGCAAGAAAACCGGACGGCGTATTCCTGAGCAACGGCCCCGGAGACCCGGCAGCCGTAACATACGCAGTAGAAAGCATCAGACAACTTTTGGGCAAAGTCCCCATCTTCGGAATATGTTTAGGACACCAGATACTCGGCCTTGCGCTCGGCGGAAAAACATACAAACTTAAATTCGGGCACAGAGGCGCAAACCACCCGGTAAAAAACCTCGAAACAAAACAGGTTGAAATCACCTCACAGAACCACGGCTTCTGCGTCGATATCAACTCGCTAAAAAATAAAGGCGTTGAGCTGACTCACATCAATCTCAATGACAATACCCTCGAAGGATTCCGATGCAAACGCCTGTCGGCCTTCTGTGTGCAGTACCATCCAGAGGCCTCACCCGGCCCGCACGACTCACAATACCTTTTCCGCACGTTCACCGACCTTATGTCGCAACACAAAAAGGCCAAATCCAAATAACAGCCCCTGTCTTTCGAGCCATAAATTAGCCGGTTATTATCGGCCCATAGCGTGTTTTTTCATTCGCTAAAACGCCTTTTTCTTATGAAATCCCCCTTTAAATATGCCGATATCCGTATCGGCGGAAATGCAGACACTATCTAAAAACAGCATTAGTTATCGGAACTTACTATGAACGGCGAGATAAAGGTCTTACAAATAGACGATGACGAAATCGATGTCCGATTAGTCAAGCGTGTTTTGGGCAAATGCACCAAGCCCGCCAAGTTCACCGTCGAATCCGCCCCCTGCTTAGCCGACGGTCTGAATCTGCTCAAAACCAAGCAGTATGACGTTTTGCTGTTAGACCTGGGACTTCCGGACAGTAGCGGCATCGAAACGGTTCAAAGCGTCTGCAAAGTCAATTCCAATGTACCCATCGTTGTGCTCACGGGCCTCGAGAACGAGGAGATAGGGCTTGAGGCGATAAAGAGCGGCGCTTCCGATTATCTTGTCAAAGGCCCGGCGATGGAAACATCGCTGGTGAGGACCGCCCTTTACGCCATCGAACGAAAGAAAGTCGCGGAAAAACTGCACGAATCACAACAGATGCTGCAGCTTGTGATGAACAGTATTCCACAGGCTATCTTCTGGAAGGACCACAATCTTGTTTATTTGGGGTGTAACGCAGTATTCACAAGGCATGCTGGCCTGTCCTCGCCCGAAGCAGTAGTCGGTAAAACGGATTATGATATGCCGTGGCGAAAAGAAGAAACTGAAAGTTACAGGCAATGCGACCAGCGCGTTATGGAAAACAACACGGATGAATATCATATCATCGAGCCACAGCTCCAGGCGGACGGCAAACAGGCGTGGGTGGATACAAATAAAGTGCCTCTGCACAATTCAGAAGGAAACGTCGTCGGTGTTCTGGGAACCTATGAGGACGTTACAGAGCGCAGACAGGCCGAACGTGCGCTGCAAATTGCCGAAGAGAGATATCGAACCATATTCGAGAACTCCGCGGTAGCGATTATGATGGCAGATGACCAGGAACAGCTCATTTCCTGGAACAAGTTCACAGAGCAACTGCTCGGAATGACCAAAGACGACCTGCATCTCAAGCCAGTCCGGTCGCTTTATCCGGAGGATGCGTGGGATAAAATCAGAACGCACGAGATAAGGCAGAAAGGAATACAGCAACATCTTGAGACGCAGATGCTCAAAAAGAACGGAGAGGTAATCGAAGTTGACGTGTCACTGAGCGTATTGAAAGACCCCGACGGCCGCGTAACCGGTTCAATCGGCGTTATTCGTGACATTACCGACCGCAAAGAGGCCGACAGGAAACTCAAAGAAGCAATGGACCTTAAATCACAGTTCATTTCCACCGTCTCCCACGAGCTGCGAACACCGCTAACCATAATAAAGGAAGATATCGCTTTGATTATGGATGGAGCGGCGGGACGAGTTAAAAGCAAACAAAAAGATATATTGCAGATTGCCCAGCGCAACATAGACCGCCTCGCCCGGCTCATCAATGACGTTCTGGATTTCCAGAAACTCCAGTCAGGCAGGGCCAAATTCAATATGCAGGACAACAATATTAACAGTGTCGTCGAAAATGTTTACAACACGATGGCAGGCACAGTAAATAAAAAAGGCGTGGAGTTACAACTGGTAATAGACAATACCCTGCCCAAGGTAACATTTGACAGCGACAAGATGATTCAGGTGCTCACCAACCTGGTAAGCAACGCAATGAAATTTACCGATAAAGGCAGCATTACCATCGCAACCCGCAGAATAGAAAACGCGATTCGCGTCTCAGTCATCGACACCGGCTGCGGAATAAAACAGGAAGACCTGCCCAAACTGTTTCAGCAATTTCAACAGCTTGGCAGCGGCAATCGAAAAACCGGCGGAACGGGCCTGGGCCTGGCCATATCAAAAGACATTGTTGAAAAACACGGCGGGAGAATATGGGTGGAATCCGAATTCGGCAAAGGAACAACTATGCACTTCCTGCTGCCGATAAAAGTATCCTCTTGTGAATCCGAACCAGCTCAGCAGCTGCAGCAGGCACAAAACTGAAAACAGTTAATTTTCAATCACCCTTATACGCCGCTAAGCGCTTTTTTGCCCGCAAGCGCATTGGCAATCTTTTCTTTCAGTTCGGCAAAATCAAATGGCTTGGCAATGTAATCAACAACGCCGAAAGACGAAGCGGTGGCAATATCGTCCATCTCGCAGGCGGCGGTTACCATAATCACCGGTATGTTTTTTAACTGCGGGTCTTTGCTCATATGTTCAAGCGTCTCGTGGCCGTTCATAATGGGCATATTCGTATCAAGAAGGATAAGGTCAGGCTGCTCGCTTGCCGCTTTTTCCAGCCCTTCCTGGCCGTTGACGGCTACTGCTGTCTGGTAGTTACTCCATTCAAGGTGCTGCTGGATTGTAGCCACATAATCCGGCTCATCATCCACGATAAGAATCTTCGGCTTACCCGCTTTTTTGCCTGACTTAAATAATCCAAACATTCCAATTTCTCCTTTTTATCCCTTAGGAATTCCCGGCCCCCACCGTTTAATTAACTCATTCACTCTGTTTTATCGACCCAAAACGCCTGCCGGATTAGCAAAAAGCTGCGATGCCAATCCCAACATATCCGCCCGGCTGTCACAAATTAGGCTCAGCAGGCAGCGATAATACAGGCCTGTTTTTAAACTCGTTAAACCTTGTCATTGCCTCCGCCGGCACTGGTACATTTTCATTAATATGCGGCGATAAAAGCACAAGCAGCTCAGTGTTCTGGACCACCTTGTGGGTATTCGAAAAGATAAAACCAATGAGCGGCAAATCGCCCAGCAAAGGCACCTGATTTTTTGTAATTTGCGTATCCTGTCTTCTTAGTCCGCCCATCACAACAACCTGACCGTCGTCCATAAGCAGTGTCGTGGTGGCCTCGCGTTTATCGATAACCGGAACTCCTCCGATTGATGTTCCTGTAGTAACGCTTTGACTCGGGCTTACAGTCAATAACACCTTTCCTTCGTCGGTAATGGTCGCTTTGACTTCCATAGTAACACCGACATCCTTAAACTGTGTTGAAGTTATCGCGTTGGTGCCACCGCCGCCGGCGCTTGATTGCGTAACCTCCTGATACGGGATTTCCTCAACTGTCTTGATGCTGGCTTTTTGGCCGCTGACGACCATCACACGAGGACTGGCGAGAATATCCACGCTTCTCTTTTGCTGCAGCAGGTGAAGCACGTTACGAATGTCGTTGGTAACAATCGCCACCTCGCTGCCCAAACTGGTATGTTGAAAAGAGCTCATACTGTCATTCGTAATGGTTGTCGGCGCTACTATACTCAGCCGGTTGGGAAAAATCGTGCTCTGGCGATAACTGAAATCCTTGTTGTCAGTGCTCAAAATATCCCAATCGACACCGATTTCAGTATCGTTTTGAAGCTGAACGTCGATTATAAAAACCTCAATAATCACCTGCTTGGGCGTCTGGTCGGCTTTTCTTATCTCAGTAACTATCCTATCCAGATTCTCTTTTGTGTCGCAGACAATAATTGAATTTGTGTTATCGTCGATACTGATACGGCCGTTAGCCGAAGACATCTTTTCCAGTGCGGTTTTCAGATTAGCGGCGTTCAGGAACTTCAAAGTAACCGTGCGAACAAACAACGGCTGATTGGACCCAATTAAATCTCCGATAGCAGGGATTACCTGCGACTCCGAAGCAGTATCGCCGAAACCGCCCCCAAATGGGTCGTCCCGACCGGTATCCGCCGTTTGGCCCCCCCCCGCCTGTTCGCCACTATAAGCAATACTCGTTACAAGAACAAGAAAGGCACACACCGCTATTTTTGTTATCAGCTTATTCATATAAAGAATTCTCCATACGTTCGATGCAATAAACCGCCAGGAGCACTTGACATTTCAGTTTTCCGGCGCCGCCGGCATCTATTCTCACGGACTCTATCCATACTTTGCGTTCGTAGTTCTGTAACGCACCAATAAATTTAGTTATGCCGTTGTATCCGCCAATAATGTTAACCGTCGCCTTTTTCGGTGTTATGGCGGGAGTGCCATCCTGTGTATTCTGCTGGGCATCCGGTACCGCGCTTACAGACAGAACAGCGCAGCCGGACTGGGCCGCAACGGACGGCAAAGACGCAAAAAACCGACGCGCTTCATTTTGCGTAAATAACTGATTTCGCAACCGGTCGGATTCCTTAGTCAGTTCTTCGATTTTGGTCTTCTTATCTTCCACAGCCGTGCGCATAAAATCGGCCTTGCGTATAGCTGAATCAAGCGAGGAATTGTATTTCTGTGCAGCCAGGAGCTGGCTGGTGTGCGGTGCCAGTATCCACTGGTACAACGCAAAAACCACAATCGCCGCCAGCGCAACCAGCAAAACGCGTCTGTGCGAACGCTCAATACTGGTAATTCTTTCAACTAACATTATCTTCCTTGCCTTTCTTAACGCCCATCCTGCAACTAATCTGGTAGTTTATAAATCCATTTTGTCCATCCTGCTTACTGGACTCAAGCAGCATTACCGTCGAGATACCGGGCGATTTCTCAAGCGAGCTGACAAACAAATTGACGGCGTCGCTGGACAACGCCAGTCCCTCAATTTGTATCCTATGACCGTCGGGACAGGACAAACTGACGATACGAACCGAGGCGGGGGTGGCATTGCGTACGTTAATGAACAACTGCACCCAGTTTACATCGCTATGTGAGGCCGATATTTTTGCGATGCTGCCGAGGCGATCCGACAAGGCCTGCAACTTGCCGTCGAGATGCTGATTCTTCTCAACCATTTTGTCCGTGTTGCGTATCGATACGCGGGCCGCCTTTCCGGCGGTACTGCCGGATATCTTCTTTAGCATATATGCGGGCATCGCCGTGGCAAGCACCATAAGCAACAGCATCGCCGCAACCACGACAGTGGCAACCATCGTGTCTCTCATGGCCTCTTTAATCTGCCTTATCTGCGGCGGCATCAGGTTCAATCTCACATCATCTCGCTGCGCCGCCAAAAGATTCACGGCAAGACCTACAGCCACCGGAGACACTGCCGTCTGGCCGCTAACAATGGTGTCCAAATACGCATCTTTCGAAGTCCTGACCTGCAGTGAGCCGGCCTGAATTTTTGATTTGAGAATACCCTCTGCATCCTGCGGCAACTGGGCAGTATCGGCAAACACAGTTATCTCCCATTTGCCCGCATTATCCACAACCTCAACACTGTAAAATTTTTGAATCTCGGCAAGCTCATCAGCCAGCCAGCCGCACAAATCGCCGGCAGAAGCTGATGTTTGTCTGGCTTCCTTTGTCCGTATGAAATCAACAATTCCATTTCTCAAAACGCACAGTGTCAGACTGTTTTCTCTGAGAACAGCCACAAGCACATTACAACCAGACCTGCCGCCTATTTTTTTGTCGCTGATGGCCCGCAAATAAGACAATATCGCCGGCTCAACCACTTCGGCGTAAAAACCGGCCCGGCCCAAAACATTGACAAGCTCGGTAACTTTCTTCGTCTCAGCGGCAGCCGCCAAAACCTTTTTATCCGCCGAATGTCTGTTTGAACCAACTGCGCAGTAATCAAGCACGATATCCCCGCTCGGCATAGTGGCACAGTGCTTCATCTCCCCATTGACAAACTGGGTCAGGTTGGGCGGCATCTGTTTTGGCATATCTATCATCTGCATAACAACCGGCCTGGCAAACAGCGATATAGCCGCACGGTTTGTCCATATCCTGTTGCGAACTTTCATCTCTCTTATCGCCCTGGCAAGCAGCACGGCATTGGCGATGTTCCCGTCTTTAATAGCGCCTTCGGGGACGGCTGCGACAACCGACTTGACTAACCTCGGGCCGTTCTTGCCCAATTTGAGTAACGCTATGCTGATGCGTTCCTGCGAGATATCTATCCCTGCTACTGTCTTTTCGGCAAATATCATTCGTTGACCCTCAACTTGTCGATTCTGATTTTATATGGTGAAACCGTGCTAATTGTCACGTCAGCATCTATTCTGGCTATATACCCCTGCGGTGAGGTGCCGGTGGAAATAATTCTGCGATCCGGCAAAGTCCCCGTTACCGTTACGGTATAAGTGCCGCCGTTGGGCAACGAAGTACTGGTAAAGCCGGTTGTCCAACTCGAGTTTGCCCTTATCTTCGCAAACGCGGCATTAAGCCCCGCCTCGGCGGTGCACATCGCCTGTGCGGCGTATAACTGATTTTGCATAAGCTGAAATTCTTCCGTTGTCATTTCCAGAATGCCCATTGTGATTGTCGCTATAAGTGCAATCGCGAAAACGACTATCAAAAATACCACTCCGTTATTTTTCCTGTGTCTTTTCATAGCAGCCACTTTTAAGGTCGTAATCCTGAACAACTAATAGTTCTGGTATCAGACTTAGTATTTGCCGTTTATGGCGGTTCGGTCCCCCACACCAGAGCACCCTTGTAATATACCGTCACCTTGGTCCAGTCGGCATAGGTGGTCTTCGTCGCGTCAAAGGAGTAATCGTTGGTCTGGGTGAACCAACCATACGACGGGCTATTGTTAACCCTGTTCTGAATCTCGCCGGTGTTAGCGCCCGCGGGCAAAGTATTAACTGGATTTGCTCCGACCTTCGCGCTAGAGGTAAATCCTGTCTGTAGATAGAGGTGGGTGCCCGTACCACCAAAGGTGCCTGTGATGGTCGCAGTCCCAACATATGCGTAGTCGCAGATGTACGTGTCGGGGAGTGTTGGTTCAGAGGTAAACCAGTACCTGACGGTTATATCCGTCAGAGCAATAGTAGTAGCACCAAGATTAAATACCTCTATGTAGGGCTGTATCTGCTGGGTAGAACTGGCGGTGTTCTGGCATCTGTACTGGGCCTTCAAATTCGCACCGCTTTTCACCGTGATATTGACCGCCGTTGAGGTTGTTACAGCGCCGTCATTATCAGTCGCCTTGGCGGTTAAGCTATAGCTGCCTGCGGCAACGCTGCTCCATGGCCAAGTGTAAGGCGCAACCGTATCTGTTCCCAGTAACGTGCTACCTTGATAGAAATCGACCTTGCTCAAAGTGCCGTCGCTGTCGGATGCCGTGGCAGAAATGGTGATAGTCGCAGGAGCGGTAAACGACGAATTGCCATCAGTCGGCTGGGTGATAGAAATCGTCGGCGAGGCGTTTGCGCCTGTGCGGAGGTAAACCCAGGTAGTAAAAGTTTTATCCTGGCTGTTCGAAGCAGAGTTGTCAACCGTAACATCAACCTTCAAAAGGCGAATTAAATTAGTATCCGTAACAGGCGACAAAAGCGTCATATTAGCATCGTAACAGGTAAACTTGAATGAGTTTACAGGCCCGGCCAAATCTGAGAGCGACCCCACCACGCCATATTCAACATACTTGTCCGAGGCGGCGACGTCGTATCTGTCGTTGAAATCATTGTAATCCACGAACTGGATGTAGCCATTCGTAACCGTAGAAGCGCTGACGGCGGTTATCCTCTTGGCCCTTGAGAGGTTTCGGCTGATGTGGTCCATAAGCACCCTGCCGTTTTGGAGCGCTTCGGCAGAACCCTGTTTGATGTCCCAATTGTGGCTTATGGCCGCAAACTGCGGAAAAACAGCGGCGAAGATGATGGTTATCATAACCATCGCCAATACCAACTCGAGCAAAGTCATAGCTCTGTAAAATCGTATTTTGCCGTTTCTATTATTCATCTTTTTGCGCGCATAGTGCGTCTCTTTCAATGGATTTCTTCGGCATAAAAAAGAGGCGGCATTTCTGAATTCGACAATTAGAAACTCGTCCGAGAAAACAAAAAAAACCGCGATAAATCGCCATTTTGAACAGGTCCAATATCTTTTTATCGGACACAAAGGGGTATTCAACTAAGATATGCGGGGGTTATTTGAAAGGTCCTATAAGCTTACGATCGGTTGGCGATATAGGTGGTCAGAGTAACGTCGACCTCACTGGAAGACAGTGTGCCGTCGCCTTTGTCATCGTAGCCGACATAGACGGTTATCTGCCTCAAATTCGGGTCGGCCGTAGCAGTATCCGTAACATTGCAAAGATACGAACCGCTAAGAACAACACTGTTCGTAGTCGTAAAAGAACCTGTTGAGCCAAAACTGTGAACAGAACTCGCCCTTATTGAATCAAGCTTGCCCTGGGCAAGGACAAGGTCCTGTGTCTTTCTTTCAACCTCAGATGACATCCTATTGGCATTTGACAGTGACCTGAGAATGGGAACCATCGCCACAATCAGCAGGACTGAAGCCATTGCGACTTCGATTATGCTAAGCCCCTTATGTCGCCTATTTGCTTTCAGATATTTCAGACGCATTGCTGCTTAACCTCCCGCGCATTGAACAATGCCCGTAGCAGATACAACCGTGATTGTATAAGTTGCACCTTCGGATGATGAAATGGTTATTGGGCCAGTGTTGCTGTCGGCAAGCAGGTTTCCCAAAGGCCCGAATCTGAAAATGGAGCCGCCACTGCAGCTTATAGGTGAATTAATGTTAAGAGTACTCACAGTCGCCTTGGAATTAGCATCCACTATATTATAGCTGGTGTAATGCGAAGAGCCGACCATTTGCAGATAATATCCCTTGGTATTGTTAGCGGCGTAAGAAATAGCCAGTGTGCGAGTCCGGCGAAGGTCGGTAGCAATTTGTTTGGCAACAGCATTTGCCTGTTTACGATGAAAGCCGGTGAAATTAAGCCGTGGTATCGCGATAAACGCCATGGCCCCTAAAATCAGGACCACAACAATCATCTCTACCAAGCTATATGCTGTCCTTTTTCCGGTCATAGTAAAGGCCTGCCCATACAATCAAACAAACGGGATGGCTGCTTAGCGATTCGCAGCCATCCCAGATAATCTCTGCTTAAAGTCCTCGGCCAAATAAAAACTCGTCCGGCCAGTGGATTAATGGGAGTGGGGCTGAACCCTGTTCGAACCATCCGCCTTTAATGCGTATGCCGTACCAAAGGGACAAGTCGGCGCGCCATCCGGGAAGTAGTTCGCGTCGGCCGTTAGCACGGCCAGCGTCGGGTAGGTAGTACTCGAATGGTCCATCTTGTACATCTCCATAGCCGTATTTAGCGTCTCAACATTTGTATTGCACGCGTTTTGCTTGGCCGTGGTGGCGCTGGTGGTGATTCTCGGAATCGCAATCGCCGCCAAGGCGCCGAGAATGATGACCACAATCAACAATTCGATTAACGTTAAACCTTTTCTGTTACGCATTTGTTTATCTCCTTAAATTAATCTCGCAAATTAGTAATAACTAATGTAAACCCTCTTCAACATATTGGTGTTCGACACAAAATGCTCAGGACTTAACCAAAAATCTCAACAAATAAACACATTCACAACAACCAAAATTACTCCCCTGCCATTTGATTATGGGACCTGATTGCGGATATTTCGTCCGGCAACTTGCAAACGCGTCTTATTTCAAATGCCCCATATAATCGAACATCGGCAGATACGCGCCCATAAGAATCAACGCGACAACCAGGCCCATAATAAGCGTCAAAAGCGGCTCAAGCTTCACGAGTAAGGAGTTCATTACCCGCTCAATATCCTTGTCGAGAAGCTCGACACCTTTGCCAAGCATCTCGGGCAGCATTCCTACTTCTTCTCCTGACGAGGCCATCTGTATTATTACGGGCGGGAAGATATCATACTTCTTCAAAGAGGCAGACATCGTGGAACCCGCCTGTATCGCTTTCTGCATCTCCATGGTAATCTCAGATACCCTGTGATTATGGGCAACTACGGCGGCCATATCCAGCGACTTTATCACCGATACGCCGACCGAAGTAAGCATTGCAAATGTCCGCATAAAATGCGACGAAACCAGCATTCGGTTGAGTTTTCCAAAAACCGGCACATTCAGTTTGAAATTGTCCCACTTTGCCCTGAACAGTGGATTGGCAAATAATTTTTTAATGACGAGCACAGATATTCCAATGACAATAATCATCGCCCACCACCAGTGCCTCACAAAATAGCTTGCCGCCACGAGGGCAAGCGTAGGACCTGGCATCGGCGCGTGAACCTGTGAATAAAGCTTCGAGAAAACCGGGATAACGAAAGCAAGCAGGAAAGTAACGACTCCAAGGCACATAACCGTAACAATTACCGGATACGCGAACGCGGATTTAATCTTCTGCCTAAGCGCGACCTGTTTTTCGAGATAAGTCGCGCTCATTTCGAGGACTTCGCCCAGTTTGCCGCCTACTTCGCCCGCCTCGACCATTCCAAGAAAGAAATCCGAAAACACCCCTTTGTGTTTGGCGAACGCGGCCTTCAAACTCGAGCCGCTCCCCACATTCTCTCTAACGTCCGCCAGTATATTCTTGAAGGCCGGGCTATCCGCCTGCTGCTCAAGCGTCTCAAGGCATCTAAGGATTGGAAGCCCCGCCGTGTACATCCCCGCAAATTTATACGCAAAAGCAGCGACATCCGACTGTTTTACCCTTCCACCAATGCGACGACCTTTGACGTCCTTTTTTCCCCGCCTGGCCTTGACAAGAACATACCCCATCTTGTCAAGTTCGCTGCGCAGCGTGGAGGCGCTATCCACATCATTGTAAGTTCCCGTGAACATACCTCCTTTTTCGTCTTTCGCTACATACGTATAGACAGCCATTAATCCACCCTCAAATCCACGACTCGCATTAGCTCATCAATGGTAGTTCCGCCACTGAGCACTTCATCAATCGCGGCTTTCGTCAGCGTTCTCATTCCCTCCTGTATCGCCTGCTGCTTGAATTGTCCGTCGCTGCAGCCGTCGGTTATCATCTTGCGAATTTGCGGACTAATGGTAAAAATCTCAAAAACGCCGCGTCGTCCGCGATAGCCGGTGTTTCTACAGCTATTGCAGCCGGCGCCCTTATAAATCTGTATATCCTTGTCGGGCAGGAACTTACCATAAATAGTCGCCAGTTCTGCCGCTGACGGCGTATATGGCTGTTTACATTTTTCACAGGTAGTCCTTACCAGACGCTGCGCGACTGCACCCAGCAGGGCCGAGGCGACAAGAAAAGGAGCCACGCCGAGGTTTATTAAACGCGAAACCGCCCCTGCCGCGTCATTGGTATGCAGCGTGCTGAGGACCAGATGTCCCGTTAACGCGGCGCTGATTGCTATTTCAGCGGTCTCGGGGTCGCGTATTTCGCCGATGAGAATCACGTCCGGGTCCTGCCTGACAATGCTGCGCAGCGCTGACGCAAACGTCATCCCTGCAACGGGCCTGACCTGCAACTGTGTTATGCCTTCGAGCCGATATTCAAGCAGAATCATCCCGTATGGATTGGCGGCAAGCCGTTTGAATTTCTGATTGTCCTCCGTCGAAGCCACAACCGTATCAAGCGACCACTTCAGGGAGTACTTGTCCAGAATTCTCATCACAATCTTTTCCCCGCCTGTCGCCGGCAGCGACGAAACACGCAGGTCATAATCCCTGCTGTCATGCTGCACTGTCATATGCCCGTCCTGCGGCATCCTTTTCTCGGAAATGTCCATACTTGACATAATCTTGATATGCGATATAACCTCAAGCTGGGCTGATGTAGGCACATTTAACGTATCGTGCAAAATACCATCGATGCGATACCGCACTCTCATATCGGACTCTCTTGGCTCAAAATGTATGTCACTGGCACGAGCGTCAATAGCGCCGTTTATTATAGACGCGACCAGCCCGGTAATCGGCGAATCGACGACCCTGGCAGATTCACGCTCGACCTCGGTAAGCTTGCTTTCAAGCAGTTTGTCGTCTTCGGTCACCTGCCCCGGCTCCTGTTTAAGCCGCATCGAAACGATTGTTTGCCTGGTTACGTCGCGGACGCTGAAATGATAGTTAATCGCCTGCCTTATTGCGTTAGGCGAGGCGGCAACCGGCGATACCTCATAGCCCGTCTTCATCTCTATCTGGTCACGAACCGAGAGATTCAACGGAGAACTCATCGCGACAAGCAGCCGTTTGCCTTCCTTTTTGATTGGAATGACATTGTTACG
>JBEKZW010000047.1:0-14881 GCA_049509475.1 Sedimentisphaerales bacterium | reverse complement strand
AGCTCGATGGCGAGACCTTGCAGATATTCGGGCACTTGGCGGATATTTTATTTATCCGGTCGAGGTCATATTTAATTCCCGCCTCGCTTGCGATTGCCAGCGTATGCAGGACGGTATTTGTCGAGCCGCCCATTGCCATATCGAGCGCAAGGGCGTTATCCATCGACTTGGCGTTTATTATGTCTAATGGTTTTATGTCTTTTTCAATCAGGGTGATAATTTGCCTGCCCGCCTGTTTATACAGTTCTTCGCGTTTCGGATTTATCGCCAGTATCGTGCCGTTGCCCGGCAGCGCCATACCGATTGCCTCGCAAAGGCAGTTCATCGAATTGGCGGTGAACATTCCCGAACAGCTTCCGCAGGATGGGCAGCCGGCGAATTCAAGCTCTTTAAGTTTCTGCTCGGTTATTTTGCCCGCGTTGAATTGGGCGACGCCCTCGAAGATGCTGATAAGGTCAACGGTTTTGCCGTCTTTCATTTTTCCGGCAGCCATAGGTCCGCCTGAGACGAAAATTGTGGGTATATTCATTCGGACGGACGCCATCAGCATACCGGGGATAATCTTGTCGCAGTTGGGAATACAAATCATCCCGTCAAAGCAGTGCGCCTGGAGCATCGTCTCAACAGAGTCGGCGATTATCTCACGTGACGCCAGTGAGTATTTCATACCCGTATGGCCCATCGCGATTCCGTCGCAGACGGCTATTGTATTGAATTCAAAAGGCACGCCGCCCGCCTCGCGCACCGCCTGCTTGACAATCTGCGCCACCTTGTTGAGATGGACATGACCGGGGACTATCTCGCAAAAGCTGTTTGCGATGGCGATAAATGGCTTGTTGATATCAGCTTCGGCTATGCCGCATGCGTGCAGCAGCCCCCTGTGCGGCGCTCGCTGAAAACCGCTCTTTATTTTGTCGCTTCTCATTTGTCTTCCTTTCCGCAAAATTGCGCCCAAACATAGGCATTTTCAAAGCGTATATTGTAGCGTTTAGACGGCTGTTGTTGAAGAAAAAATAGGTTGTATCGGCATTGCCGGCGGGTATAATATATTGTTTAACTTATGAAAAATTAATTACTGGGAGAACAAAATTATGACAAAAAACAGTATTTTCAGATGTGTGGTCGTTGCGGGTATATGTTGCAGTATGTTCGTGTGGGGCTGTGAACAGAAGGCCCAGTCCGGCACAGCCGCAGCCAAACCCATGGCACAAGCACCGGCGCCGCTAAAGGCGCCAGCGCCGGCAAAGGGACAGGTAAAAATCGCGTTGAAATCGGCCGTTGGCGACCTGGCTACCTATAAGATTACAACCCAGGCTCGTCGGACTACAAAATGGCAGGGACCGGTTCCCGACAAAGAGGTCTTTGAGGAGAACTTCAACGAAGAGCGGGTCGAAATGGTCCTTAAACAGCGCATAGAAAGCGTGGACCCCAACGGTGTCGCTGTTGCCCTGGTCACAATCGATGGGATAAAATGTCGTTATTCAAATAAGAGTATGGCCTCGGTTGATTTTGACAGTTCCCGGCCCTCGGACGCCAACAATCCGATAATGAAATTAATCGGTCAGACCTATATGATAGGATTCACCCCGTCGAACAATATATTTGCGGTAAACAACCTGCCGCGGGTTATGATGACGATGAAAGACAGTACCCCTTCCGGACAGGCGGGACAGAGTATTTTGTTCCCGGAGTCAATAATGGAAAGGCATGGGGCGATGCAACTGCCGGAACCGGGGCATGAAATGCTTAAGCCCGGCCAGAAGTGGAGCAGAATCAAGACCTTCGCCTTTGGCAAAATGGGCCTTAAATCGTACGAGAAGATTTACACGCTTAAAGAAGTGCGAGATGCAGATGGCCGCAGTATCGCGGTCATTGATATGAACACGATACCTTCATCCGAGGTTGAGCCAAAAT
Organism: Sedimentisphaerales bacterium; assembly: GCA_049509475.1. Taxonomy (GTDB): domain Bacteria; phylum Planctomycetota; class Phycisphaerae; order Sedimentisphaerales; family Anaerobacaceae; genus Fen-1362. Next base: position 12,967 of record JBEKZW010000047.1, on the reverse strand, counting down.
ACCGCAATCAGCAGGCAGGGGCTGATATGCCGAAAACGTTTGACACGAATGATTCGTACACCGGCGGCGGCGAGTTTGATTTGAAAGCGGGCAGGGTAGAAAATTACCACGAAGATTTAGAGGCAAACTGGACTGTCGCGCTTCCGGGAAAACAGGGTGACTCCGGCGAGCCGGTGGTGCTGAAGATGTCCGCTTCTCGCATTTACAGCATCGAAAGAGTTAAATAACCGGGTTTGAGCGAAAGGGACCAAAATTGAGCCGGACAAAGATTCTTGTAGTGGCTTTGATTGCGGAGATTATCGGTGGCTGCACGTCGGCGCCGTCGTCCCCCAAAACATTATTGACGGTTGATTTCAAACCCGGCCAAGCCCTTAAATACAAGTTCGTCAGCAGCAGGAATATGGCGGTGGACTGGGGGCCGATGAGGGATGGCGACCCGAGCAAAACCAAAATCAACAAGTCGTCGGAATCGCTGGAGATGGTTGTTTCATACACGCCCATCGCAGTTGACCCCTACGGTGTTTCGAAAATAAAGGCCGATTGTCAATCTGCAACAGCAAAACGCACGTCGGAATCGGCCCGTCCGCAGAATTGGCAGGAGGCGGCGGAAGGTTTCGCCGGCAAAAGCTGGACGTTTACCGTTGACGCCAGGGGTAAAATTGTGGATGGTTCAGAATTTCGTGACGTGCTTCTTCAGGTGGGGCGGCGGGCATTCAGGGCCGACAGAAGCAAAGGTCTCATTAAAGAGCCGGATATGCTTTTCGATGTTATTGCGACGCAGTGGTTCCTGTGGGATGCGGTATCGAGCATAAGTAATCCCGCCAAAGGCGTTGCCGTCGGCGACAAATGGAAGTCCGTGCTTGCCGTACCTGCCACGATGGTGCTGTTTGCTGCCAGAGACGTCAATTACACGCTGTCGGAAATACGCGTTGACGATGCCAATAACCGTATAGCCGTGATAGATAGTTCTTATTCTCTGCGTTGGCCGAATCCTCCCGAATGGCCCGTCCCTTATACCGAGCCATTCCAGATGAGCGGGATATTTGGATTCCTGAGAGAATATAAAACGCGCGATTTACAGGGCCATGGACAGGAGCTTTTCAATATAGACGCCGGAAGGACCGAACGGTACAGTCAAAGTTATACGGTACATGCCAGTGCGTCGTTGCCTATGGGCCTCGGCGGCATCAATCCGCAGATAACCATTGACCAGAACATGACAATGGAGCTGCTTACATGGTCCGTCCCCCCGAAATAGTTTTTTAAGGGCAGGTCGCAGCGCATGGAGGTGTAAATAAATTGAAACGCAAAAATCTCTGGGCTCCGTGGCGAATCGGATATATCCAGGGCCTCGCCGACAAAAGCGAGTGCTTCATCTGCAAAAATATCAAAAACCCGCAGGATGACGACAAGAATCTTGTCCTGTGGCGTTCCAAAAACTGTATCGCTGTTATGAATCGTTTCCCTTATAACAATGGGCATCTGCTCATCGCACCTCTCCGGCATATTCCCGATTTCAGCGAGGCAAACGACGAGGAGCTTCTTGAAATGACCAAAATGACAAGAGACGCGCAGAAGGTCCTTTCTCTTACGATTAAACCGCACGGCTTCAATATAGGTATCAATTTCGGCAGATGCGCCGGCGCGGGATTGCCCGACCATATGCACATCCACGTTGTCCCTCGATGGGATGGAGATACCAATTTTGTCAGGGTTTGCAGTGATACATACATCATCAGCCAGAGTTTGACGGAGCTTCTGGCGGCACTAAAACAAACAAGCGCCAAAAACAATCTTCCTGTTCTGTAATTATGCGTTCAGAGCTTGCCCCTTACGCGGTCAGTGAAAAATCGGTCAAGGGCCGGATGTTTGCGGAAGAGCCGCATCCATACCGGCTGGATTTCGAGCGCGACCGCGACAGGATAATTCACTGTGCCGCGTTTCGCCGGCTCGAAGGTAAAACGCAGGTCTTTACGCCTGGCCTCGATGACCATTACCGCACCCGACTTACCCATACAATCGAGGTCGCTCAGATTGGCAGGACCATCGCAAGGGCGCTGGGCCTTAACGAGCAACTGACCGAGGCGATTTGCCTGGCGCACGATTTGGGGCATTCGCCTTTCGGCCATACCGGCGAAAGCGTCCTCAATAAATTGATGTCTGGTTTCGGCGGCTTCGAGCACAACAGACAGTCGCTGCGTATCGTTGACCTGCTTGAGCATCCTTACCCGGATTTCGCGGGACTGAATCTGACTTACGAAACCCGGCTGGGGCTGGCAAAACACAGCAGCCCGTACGATAAACCCGAGGACGCCGATTTTCCCGAGTTCAATTGTTCACTCGAAGGCCAAATCGCGAATATCGCGGATATGATTGCCTTTAATTCGCACGACCTCGAGGATGTATTGCGGGCGGGGCTTATTGAGGCGGAGCAGTTAAAAGACATAAGGTTGTTTCAGGAAGCCGAACAGCGCGTGCAGGCGGACAGGATTGAAGACAGAATCATCCGCAGGACAAGGACCGCCAAGGCTATCATAGATATACTTGTCGGCGAGTGCATCGAGCAAAGCACGCTGGAAATCCGTAAGGCGAAAATTAAAACGCTCGACGACATATGCAGTCGGCGGGAATGTTTGATTATCCTGCCCGAAAAAAGCAACGCCCAATTAAAAGAGCTGGAACAATTCCTTCTCGCGAATTTTTATCAGCATCCTTTACTGCTTTCCGTTGCCAAAGAAGTCGAGCAGTGGCTTACCAGACTTTTCGGGCATCTTTGCAGTAAGCCGCAGCTTATGCCGGGCTATTTCCAGCGTTTCATCGAAAAACAGGGACTCCAGCGGGCTGTCTGCGACTACATTGCGGGGATGACCGACCGTTTCTGCCTGAAAACTTTGAAAGAAATTTAATTGATTATTGATTATTGATAACTGATGATTAGCCAAACTTTGAAAAATAATCAATCATCAATCATCATTAATCAATGTATATGAAGCGTCTTTTTACATCTTGTTTCGGACTGGGCTGGCTGCCTTTGGCGCCCGGCTCGTGGGGGTCATTGCCCTCCGCGGTTATCTTTGGCCTTGCCTGTTATTACGGCGGCTCAGTGGCGATTCTGGTATCGCTGATGGTTGTGCTTATGGCAGCCGGTTCGTTTGTATGCGTTAAATTCTCATACGTCGCCGTCGCCGCGACGGGCAATAAAGACCCCAACGAGGTGGTGGCCGACGAGATTGCGGGTCAGGCGTTGACTTTTCTGGCGATGCCGTTGCTGATGACTAATGTGTCTGGCGGTCAGATTGTCTCGATTGTCGGGCTTGGGTTTTTTTTGTTTCGTTTGTTTGATACGGTCAAACCCTGGCCTTCGCATCGGCTTGAAGAGCTGCCCGCCGGCTGGGGGATTCTTGCCGATGACCTTATGGCGGGGGTGTATGCGGGAATCGCCCTTTTCGTTTCCGCTAAATTCTGGATTCTGAAATAATTTTGTAACAGGGAGCATTAATGGCAACAACCGAATATAGCCCTGATATATGCAGGAAACTTCAGGCAAAGTATCAGGGACTTGGCCTTCATCGGCCGATGCGGGTCAGCCGGTATGACGCGGGCACGGAGCTGGTTTACAATGTCACTGGTATTGAAAAACCTGATACCGCCAGTGTTCGTTTGCTGATAGAAAAATTCGTAGGAGGTGGATTCGCAGGCCAGGTTTACAGGGTCAAAATTCTCGATATTCAAAACGCCTCCGGCCCAATAGAGGGTATCGAGCAGGGCGGCGTTTACGCTGTGAAGGTTCTCGTCCCGCCCTCGGGCTTTTCACGCCTGTTCCGTGATGTCCTTTATAAGATCGGTTTTCAGGGGCCTTTCCAGCTTCAGGTCAATCCTGCCGCTGCAAGAGCGGGATCGCTTTGGCAAAAATTCATCAGGCAGACCGCCAAAATCCGCTTCGGCGACGAAAAAACCGTTGCCGATATTTACGCGACCTTTGTTGATGAAAAAATCGGAAGTTGCGGCGAGTTGCGCGAATGGGTAGAGGGACGCACCTGGAGGCTCGAAGTCGATGACAGGATGGACCTGCTTAAATTCTGGCGGCGGGGCAAAATCGTTGACCCCGCACATCTCGGCTCGCCCGAATACCGCGCAAAAAAGCAGTTTATGGCTGATTTCGTAAATATGCTCCACGGTATTGGCGCGTACGAATTCGCCAGGCAATACGAATGGTCAACCTGCAAGAGCCAGCCCAACTGCCTCAAACGGACCGGCAGCAATGACCAGCCCGAAAAAGGGCTGACCGCTGTCGATTTCAGGCCCGGCCTTGTGCTGCTGCCTTTTTTGCCGATGAGCCCCGGCGATTTTTCGCTGATAGCCAAAGGTATTATGCGCGGTTCCCTCGTTCAGTTCGACCGTGGGGACATATCGAAGCTTGAATCGTTTGTGCTTGCCCGCCCGGAACATTTCGCTGATATGCGGCCAATGCTCGAAGAGCTTAAAGCCGACGAGAAGATTTACCGCAGCAGCGTCCCTGATTTCGCACAGAATGACATTCGGCTGTTCTACGACGGGAAATTATGGTCTAAAATTTTAGACGGCTCAATCACCGGCTGGAAGGTTCGTAATATCATCGACGACGAAACCGAAACAAAATTCCGCGGCAAAAAATCGAGTGCGGTAGTATTTTTACTTCTCGGTCTGATACCTTTCCTCGGTACAATTATTCGCAGGCTCTGGGCAAGGGCCGACTGGCGACGCTACTACGCGGAAATGTTTACTCACTGGAATTATTTTTGCAAGGCGGTCAGGGGGAAAATTTTCGAAAAGACAATTGGCTGGTATCGATGCGGGCGCATCAGCATCGGCCAGACACTAAAAATCCATGACCAGCAATGGCGATTCTTCCTGCATTTGCCGTTCTTACTTCTTATTTCCGCAGGCCTGCATCGGTTTCTGACTGATTCGGCTTTCAGAAATGAAAAACTTTCCGCCATATTCATCAGGCCGTTTCAGTTGTATTTTAGTGCCACGTTGCGCGAACAGTGGCTTCGCGATATGGTCTCAGAAGGCCGGAAAAAACATATTCTTACGGATGACGACGCGGGTACGATTCTTTCACAGATTAAAGAGCCGTACATACAAAAGTATCTTGTGAGTTTAGTTGTCCATCTTTTGCTGATGCCGACAACTCACATCGTAGCGATAATCTGCGCGATTGTTTATGTGCATCTCCACCCTGAATTGCCGCGTGCCGAGTCTTGGGCGATAGGGCTGGGTATCGTTTTGCTGTTTCAGGTTATACCTATTTCTCCCGGTTCGATTGCACGAGGATGTTACACCGTCGGCCTGGCGATTCATGACCGCAGTTTCAAGGATTACAACATTGCGCTGTTTCTTAGTTTCTTCAAGTATATAGGGTATCTGGCCTTTCCAATCCAGATGACGTATCGCTACCCGGCCCTGGCGAGATTTATGGCGGGCCACTGGGCAACCGAAATCGTGCACGTCGTGCCGGTATTTGGCGAGAGGGGGGCGTTATTGGAGCGATGGGTTTTCTGCTTATTCTATAACTGGCCTTTGACGATTCGCAGGCGTATGACTCGTCGCGCCGAAGTCCGCTCGGCGTATCCGATTCGTTACTGGCATGCGGTTGGCTGTGTCATCGCTGCCGTTGCGGCGTTTGCTTTCGCATATAACAATTACTTAGACGAATATTGGAGGCTGCCCCAGTTAAGAAACATCTGGTGGCTTGTTATTTTGGCGCCGGTGCTTTGCGGGGCCATTGTAACCCTCGGCGCCGGCGGGGCGGCATTGTGGAGGCGAATTGTTACCGCGACCGTCTCCGGCGCGGCTATCGGGGTATTGGCCACCGTTGCCGCGGCAATACTTGCCCACGGGGCGGCAGCGACCTCGAAGCTGGTCGTATTATGTGCGATGCACACCTTTGCTTCCGCGCTTCTTGCCACAATCGCGGCCATTGTTGCCGAAATGATGCTGCCCGACCCCGACCTGAAACACCTCGGGGTGCGGTATTCCTGAACGGCGGCGGGTAATCGCCCGATTTGAGCGAAAAAATCTGGCAAAGCAAACTTCTCTAAAGTATAATTAACAGCAGACTCGGATTTGGGGGTATCCGCCGTGTTGCGGATACGGTCGAGTGTGTGTTTGGGTTGTGTATGTAGAGAGCGTCTTTGATTATGGCCAACGGTTATAGTTCCCTGTGTGATGATTTTTACCTGGATATGTTTGTCAACACTGAGCTTGACCTGGCTCTCCAGAGCGATTCTATTCTCGCGTTTTTTGAGCGTATTCAAAAACAGTACCCCACTATGGGTTGTTTTGCCCGGCGGGAAAACAGCGAGTATTGCCTCGAAGAGGACCACAACAGCGGCCAGTATCGCTGGGTGTCCCTCGAGACGGACCGCGTCGGCTCAGGCATCGTCAACCCGGTGGATTTCGATGAGGTTTACACCCAGGATAAGTTTGTCCTCGGCCTGATACCATATATGCTCGGGATAAGCCACCTCGACGTGGATTCCCTGGATATCACCTACGCTATGGATTTTTACTGCACCGGCAATCACGACCAGATTATCGCTGAAGCCCTTGGTTCCTCGGCGTTTAACTGCCTGCTGGACCTGCCGCTCGCAAAAGCAATCGACCATTCGCCTTCGATAGTGGTGGCCCTGTCGGAGGACTGCCGCTCTCAGGCCAGAATAAGCGTAGAATCCCGAACCAGTATCTTCGACCCCGATAAACCCCCGCAGACGCTCGAAGAGGCGATAAGCTTGTCTTTTACCGTTCGCCAGTATCGCGCCGCCTCCGGCAAATTCGACACGCTGGAATCGTTTGACCGTCAGTGTATGCTCGCTGATGAGCTGATGGCGGACAGAATTGTCCCGAATCTTGTCCGCCCACTTATCAATGTTATCGCGCAAAAACGACTGACCTAAACAACAGAAAGAGGTTAACTATGGCACTGGTAGCTCCCTTAAGCAAATACAAGGTAAAAACCTTTCTGATTTATATGGCTGTCTTGGTTGGCTTCGCTGCTTATTGCATTTATGACGGCTATTACAACCAGTCGTTCATAGAAAAACATTCCCCGGACGGTAAACCCGACGGCACGATGACATTCAACAGGAAAGCCCCGCTTTATCTTGTGGGTGCGGCCGCACTATTAGGCGTGTATTTGCTGGTCATCCGCAATAAAAAAGTTGTCGCCGAAGACAACGCCCTTGTAATCGACGGCAAAACACCCATTCCTTACGACTCAATCGAGAAAATCGACAAGACCGATTTCGACAAGAAGGGCTATTTCACATTTACTTACAAAGCCCCTGACGGCAAAGAAATCGACCGTAAAATCAGCGACAGGGACTACGACAACCTGAAAGCCATACTGGACCATCTCGTCGCGAAAATAAGTTGAAATTCGCCGCGCGGGCGATTAAACTTTATGCCACGAAGATGCTAAGACGCTAAGTTTTTCCTTTTTACTTTTTATTTTTTGCTTTGTGCCTTCGTGTCTTGGCGGCAGAAAAGAAAGGAATAATGTGAATCGTTGTGTTATAGGATTGCAGTGGGGCGATGAGGGCAAGGGTAAGGTCGTGGATATCCTCGCCGAAGACAGCGACGTCGTCGTTCGTTATAACGGCGGCGCAAACGCGGGTCATACCGTTGTCGTTGGAAACGATAAATTCGCGCTGCACCTTTTGCCCAGCGGCGCGGTCCGCCCCAAAACATTGTGCGTAATAACAAACGCGGTCGTCGTTGACCCCGAAACGCTGCTCGGCGAAATTGATTCCATCGCCCAAAAAGGCATCAAATTAGACAATCGTCTCTTTATCAGTGAGAATGCCCATTTGGTGCTGGATTATCACAAGAAAGAAGACCAGTTGCGCGAGGAGTCCTTAGGCAAAAAGAAAATTGGCACCACCATTCGCGGCATCGGTCCCTGCAACGCCGACAAGATGGGCAGAAGTTCCGCCGTGCGAATGGGCGACCTGCGCGACCTCGCAACACTTGAAACGAAACTGCGAACAATTGTGGATTACAAAAACAAATTGTTCTGTGCCCTGTATAAAGCCGAACCGATGGATGCCGGCGCGATAATTGAAAAGTGCAAATCTTACGCCCAAAAACTCCTGCCATTTGCCATCGATACGACGCAATACATACACGGCGCTATTGCCCGAGGCAAAAAGATTCTTTTCGAAGGCGCGCAGGGCAGTATGCTCGATATCGACCACGGCACGTTTCCTTTCGTCACCAGCGCAAACGTCAGCGCGCTCGGTATGCCCTCCGGTTCGGGTGTGCCCGCGAAAATGGTCGATGAGTTCGTAGGCGTCTCCAAGGCATATACGACAAGAGTCGGCGCAGGCCCGTTCCCCTCGGAACTGGATAACAATATCGGGCAGTACATTCGCGACAAAGGGCACGAGTACGGCACTACAACCGGCAGGCCCCGCAGATGCGGCTGGTTCGACGCAGTTGTTGTTTCATATTCGGCAACAATAGGAGGTATCGATTCAGTAGCGATGATGCATCTCGACACCCTTACCGGCCTCGATGAATTGAAGATTTGCGTTGGTTACGAAATCGACGGTAAGCAGACCGCGTTTTTCCCCGCCAATATCGATAGACTGGAAAAAGCCAGATGTATCTATCAGGTCCTTCCCGGCTGGAAAGAAGACATCACACAGCTAACCGATTTTGGCCAGTTGCCCCTGAACGCCCAAAACTACGTGAGCTTCATAGAAAAGAGCATAAAGAGGCCCGTTACGATGATAGGCGTGGGACCAAACAGGCGACAAACCATTTTTAGGTGATAGGAGGTTTGAGATTGATAATTGATTATTGATAATTGATGAATCACACATTATTCTTTTACAATAATCAATAATCAATCATCAATAATCAATGGATAACCGGCTTACACAAACCGCCTCTCGGCTGGGTATCAAACCCGGAGAAATGCCGCGTCATATCGCCATAATAATGGACGGCAACGGGCGATGGGCGAAAAAACGGGGATTTTCCCGCCCTGAAGGGCACCGCCGGGGTGCGGTTGTCGCTGAAAAAATTTCCCACCTCTGCGTCGAGTTCGGAATCGAGGCCCTCACCCTTTATTCCTTCAGCATAGAAAACTGGAAAAGGCCGACCGAAGAGGTCAACGCCCTGATGAACCTCTATGCCGAGTATCTTGTCAAGATGCGCCCCAAGCTTATGGATGATAACGCAAAACTTGTTCACCTGGGCCGGATAAGCCATTTGCCGAAGGAAGTCAGGACCGAGCTTCTTAAAACCATCGAGATGACCTCTAAAAATACCGGAATGATTTTTGCCCTTGCCCTAAATTACGGAGGCCGCGCGGAAATAATCGACGCTGCAAAAGAAATCGCTCGCAAACACAAGGCAGGAGAGATTCGCCTCGATGAAATTGACGAGCGGTGCATCAGCAGCCATCTCTACACCGCCGGCATACCCGACCCCGACCTGCTCATACGAACCGCAAATGAGCTAAGGGTCAGCAATTTCCTGCTCTGGCAGATTTCTTACAGCGAATTTTACGTAACCAAAACGCTTTGGCCCGATTTTCAACAGTCCGACCTTGAAGAAGCGATACTGGCTTACGCCAAACGCACAAGACGTTTCGGTTCGGTTGTCGATTCGAAGGGCGCCTAAATGCTCAAATATCGCCTCATCTTCGGAACACTGATGACCATCGCGTTCATCGGCATAGTTTTGTTTGACCCGTGGGCGCCGCTGTTGCTTATTATTCTTGTCGCTGCTTTGATGATTCCGGGGCTTTTGGAGTTATCGAAACTGGCCGGGGCAAAAGGCGTCAAAATCCTGCTGCCGGTATCTATACCAGTATCGATAATATTGGTGACCGCTCCGTATTGGGAGAGTTTTTTCCCCGAAGTCCATTATGAGGTGCTTTTGGCCTTCGGTGTTATGGCGTGTTTCCTGTATCAGCGCATTCGGTATGGTATATCTGGTGTGCTGGCCAACTGCGGAGCCGCCTGTTTTTCAATATTGTATCTTGGCTGGCTTGGTGTATTTATCCCGTCGGTCCGTATGTTATTCGGTCCGTGGCACCTGTTTATGTTGATTTTTGTCGTAAAGTGTTCTGATATAGGGGCTTACACCGCGGGCCGGCTGTTTGGTAAACACAAATTTTCCCCCTTAATCAGCCCCAAAAAGACCTGGGAAGGTATGGCAGGCGGGGTGGTTTTAGCGGTTGTGGCAGCAGTGGCGTTTGCGGTATTTTGTGATATAATGTCCTGGCGGCTGGCTATTGTTTTCGGCGTTGTTTTCGCCTTTATAGGTCAGCTTGGCGATTTGGCCGAGTCGATGCTCAAACGCGATGCCGAAACGAAGGACTCGTCGAATAGCGTGCCGGGTTTCGGCGGCATACTCGATGTCGTCGATTCGATTTTAATCACAGCGCCGTTCGGTTATTTGTTCTTTTCGTTTTTGATATAGCCGCAAAGACACGAAGGCACGAAGAAAAAAATTAAAAAAATACTTTGTGTCTTGGTGTCTTCGTGGCAAAAGAGGTAATTTTTGGAAATCACAATACAATTGGATTCAGCCAGCAGGCAGCTCGAATTATTCGGGCCTGCCGATGTTAATCTTCGCCTCGTGCGGGACGCCCTCGACGTCAGGATAACCGCGAGGCAAAACAATCTTCTCATTGCCGGCAAAGCCGATGACGTCAACAGGGCGGCCCAGACAATCGACAAGATGCAAAAGCATCTCCTCAGACGCGGCTTGCTCACCGCCGATGACGTCGGCAATATCCTTTCAGACATCACCGGGCCGACTGAACCCCAGTCTCCAGAGGCGATTGCTGTTTACTCGCATAAAAAAATAATTGAGCCGTCCAGCAAAAGACAGCTCAAATACATTCAGGCGATGCTCAACAACGACCTTACATTTTGCATAGGCCCCGCCGGAACAGGCAAAACCTATCTGGCGGTCGCGGTTGCCGTATCGATGCTTAAGAGAAAGCAGATAAGACGCATAATCCTCGCCCGGCCCGCCGTCGAGGCAGGCGAAAAGCTCGGCTTTCTGCCCGGCGATATTCAGGCAAAAGTAAATCCCTATCTGCGCCCCCTGTTTGACGCCCTTGAGGATATGATGGACTTCGGCCAGATGAGAAAATTTATGGATATGGACGTCATCGAGATTATTCCTCTGGCCTTTATGCGGGGCAGGACCCTCAATGAATCGGTGATAATATGCGATGAGGCGCAAAATACCTCGCCGCTGCAGATGCTTATGGTATTGACCCGCCTCGGTCGCAGCTCCAAAATGATAATCACCGGCGACATAACACAGATTGACCTGCCCTATGGCCAGAAAAGCGGGCTGGTCGAGGCAATCGAGCGCCTGCGCAGAATAAAAGGTATCGGCGTTGTCGAACTTACTCAGATTGATATTGTCCGGCATCGGCTTGTCCAGAGCATTGTTCAGGCCTATAGAAACGATACTTCTGCCGGACAGAAAAACCAGGTGCGGGATTAGCTGTCCCGTCCTGATTGCACGGGAGTACAGGTGGGATTTTTTAGCAGGACAAATCAGCGGCGAAGTCGGGTGCGAAAGGAAATGGCGAATCCGGTTGCCGGCCTGAGATGGCTGGCAAACCCCGATGTCATTTACTCGGCGGCTGTCTGGCTGCTTTTTGTTTTGTTGTCCGTGGCGGTTATCGGATATGACCCGGCTGGCGAAACGAGCTATGGCCATTTTGCGGCGATTGTTACTGTCGTTGTCCTGATTGCTCTCGCCGTTGCCTTTCATATCACGCAAAATCAAAAACGCCTTGTAAAGAACCGTGTCAGGGCGATTGGGCTGGTCATTCTGCTTATTTCGATGCTCATTTGCGCCAAAGCGGCCGTCCTGCTCACGGGCCAGATGTTCTGGGCGACAGGGACCGCCGTTGCTGTGTCTCTTATACTGACTATAGCGTATAACCAGCGTTTCGCTATGGCAATGAATCTGGTTTATTGTGTGCTTGCCTCTTTCGCGGTGGGCCGCATCACGGATTTAAGTGTTTTGCTTACCATGCTTGCCGGAGCGATGCCCTATTGTTTCTTCCTCAAGGAAATCCGCACGAGGATGCGGCTTCTGGAGGTAAGTTTGGTGGCGGCGGTAACGGTCTTTATAATGTCGGCCGCTATGGCGTTTTTGTCTGCCCCCGGTTTACCGGGCGGATTATTCGCGGCCGCCGGTCCCAGTGCCGCGGTTACTCTTCTGGTTGGAGTCTTGATTCAGGGCCTGTTGCCCGTTCTTGAAAAGGTGTTCCGAATAGCGACCAGTATGACGCTGCTGGACTACAGCGATGCCAACCAGCCCCTGCTTAAACGGCTCGCTATGGAGGCGCCGGGTACCTACAGCCACAGTTTGCTTATCGGCTCCATTGCTGAGGCCGCAGCGGAATCAATCGGACGCAACGGCCTTTTATGCAGGGTCGGGGCGTACTATCACGACATAGGGAAAATAAATAAGCCGGGTTACTTTATTGAAAACCAGCTCGGTTCGATAAGCTGGCACAAGGAGCTTTCGCCCGCGATGAGCCAGTTGATTATCGCAGGCCACATTAAAGACGGTATGGAGCTGGCCAAAGAATACAGATTGCCCGCGGTCCTGAGGCAGTTTATCGACACGCATCACGGCACAACGCTTATCGAGTATTTTTACAACGAAGCCGTAAAGCAGCATGAGCAAAATGATTCTTCCGATTCGCCGGCCCCTTCGGAAGGCGAGTTTCGATATCCCGGCCCTAAGCCGCGGACAAAAGAGGCCGCCATTGTTATGCTTGCCGACGCAGTCGAAGGCGCCGTCAGGACTTTGTTCGAGGCGACCCCAAACAAGATAGAAGCGGTCGTGCATAATATGGCTATGAAACGCCTCCAGGACGGCCAGTTCGATGAGTGCGACCTGTCTTTGCGGGAGCTTAGCAGGATTGAAGCGA
>JBEKZW010000046.1:0-16572 GCA_049509475.1 Sedimentisphaerales bacterium | reverse complement strand
GTCTTTGAAGAAGTCGCTCATTGTTTTTTGTCGTGCTCGGCGATAATTTTCTCGTGCTCGGCGATTTTCATATCGGCATCGGTCATCATTTTTGCGAGTTCCCTGAAAACGACCTTTGGCTTCCAGCCGAGGACTTTGGCGGCCTTGGTTGCGTCGCCCTGCAGGGTATCAACTTCAGTGGGCCTGAAATACTTGGGGTCAACTTCGACGTATTTGTGCCAGTCCATATTGAGATAGCCGAAGACCTCCTCGACAAACTCACGAACGGAATGGGATTCGCCGGTGGCTATCACAAAGTCGTCTGGTTTATCCTGCTGGAGGATGAGCCACATCGCCTCGACATAATCGCCGGCATAGCCCCAGTCGCGCTTGGCATCGAGATTGCCGAGATAGAGTCTATCCTGAAGGCCAAGTTTTATGCGAGTGGCGGCGCGGGTGATTTTTCGAGTGACGAACGTTTCGCCCCGGCGAGGGGACTCGTGATTGAACATGACGCCATTGCTGGCGAAAAGGCCGTATGCTTCGCGGTAATTGACGGTCTGCCAGAAGCTGTATGCCTTGGCGCAGGCGTAGGGGCTTCGGGGATAGAAGGGAGTTTTCTCGGTCTGCGGGACCTCAACGACTTTGCCGTACATTTCGCTGCTGGAGGCCTGATAGAACTTCGGGGGCGTTTTCATTCCACGGAGGGCTTCGAGCAGGCGGAGGGTTCCGAGTGCATCGACATTGACGGAGTAAATGGGGATTTCGAAACTGACCTTGACGTGGCTTTGGGCTCCGAGGTTGGGTGAGGTCGCCGTAAACAAGGCGAAGACGGGGTTTTTCGTGGGGGTCTTTATACAAATGGTCTATTCTGCCGGTGTGGAACGATGAGCTTCTGCGGATGATACCCCAGACCTCATAGCCCTTTTTAAGGAGAAGCTCTGTCAGATAGGAGCCATCCTGCCCTGTAATACCCGTAACTAAAGCTTTTTTCATAGATATCGCGTCCTTTAAGTAAAAGACAAGACGTCAACTACCATCTTAATATTAAACGTGAGAATGCGAACAGGCAAGAGATAAAAGCCGCGTGATTACCCGCTTTGCGAATAAAAAAGGCCGGACATTTATGCCCGGCCTTTGATTTTAATATTGAAATGAACTCACTACTGTGCTGCCCGCTCCATTTCTTTGAGCTTTTCAGCGGTTACATTCTCAGCGGATAAGTCACCGTATATGACCCTGTAAGTGCCGTCCGAGATTTTCCATCGCATCAGCACGGTATTCGCGTCGCCGGCATTGACATCTTTGCCGTAATACGCGGGGTCTTTACCATCCTGACCGAGTTTAGTATAGAACAAAACCGGCGCCTGTATCTTCATCATTTCTGCTGTCATCTGTTGCATTTGTTCATCGGTCGGCTTTGTCTTCTTGGCGCCAAATTTTTTCCCGAATAAATTTGCGCTCTCCTTCGTTAAAGTCATCACATTCATCTGACTGGGGTAATTGCCATCCGTCATTTCAGCGAAAAGGCGCAATCCTTCGATAGCGCTTGCCTCATCCTGAGCGGGGAGTTTCACTTCCGTCATCATCTTGTAGTCGGAGGGGATATTAGGTTCAAATATGGCCGGGTCTAAATCCACACCCCACTCGAAATCATCCATAACCATCAACATTTTCATCGTGTCAGCGCCGGTTCCTATTTCCGCCTCAATTTCCATCCTCACAGGATACTCCGTGGCAACATCTACCCACATCCGGCCGATGAAATTACTGTAAACGCCTCGAACCGCCGGCGGATTATTAACCTCAATACCTTTAACTTCAACGCCGTTTATGGTGTCTTTACCGAGCTCCTTGAACTGACCGGACATAAATTTAGTTACCATATCCCTCGGGTCCTGCAATTGCGATTTCATTTTTGCCATGCGGTTCTCGGTGAGGACCATTCGCATATATTTTTTCTCGGAAGGCATCACAAGAATCATAGCGTTGCTGTCGGTCGGGACATACATCTGCTGCATCACGTTGCCATCGAGGGAGGTTTCCATTCTGTAGCCGTAGTCCGACGAGATATACATCTTGACCTCAATTTGCTGACCCTTTTGCCCGACATTTCCGCCTGATTTTTGAATGTGTATCCTGTAGACGCACGTTTTGAACTGCGCCACTTTATCTGCGATTTTCGTCCAGGCACAGCACTTTTGAGTACCTTCACCAGCAAAATAATGTATAGCCAGACCGGCTGCGATTATTACCACAGCGGCCATAGCCAATTTTGTAATAGGACTTCTCATGATTATTCTCCATATACTCGGCCTGTAATTGGTCGAGTCAGATTGGTTTCTTTCGTCCAGCGCATTATCGATAGCGTTATGCACCCTCGCGTCAAGTTCGGCACTGGGATTAATTTTCAAATCCGCTATTAATTTTTTAATCTTTTCATCCGGTCTCATCTTTGCACCTCACCGTTTAGTGCCGACCGCAATTTTTCCAAACCGTACCGGTATCGGCCTAATACCGTGTTAATCGAAATATTCTGCGATTCGGCTATCGCGGCAAATTTCATCCCGCCGTGTATGTGTAGCAATACGGTCTCTCTTTGCTCGTAAGGCAATTCCCAAAGGGCGCGCGTTACAATTGCTTTTTGCTCGCCGAAAATCGCTTCGCAATCGGGGCCGTTTGTGTTCGACGCAATCGGCTGCGCATCATCCAGCGAATCCTGGTTATGTCTGACATTTGCCCTGATTACATTACGGGCGGCATTTGCCACGCAGGTCGCCAGATACCCCTTCAAACTGCCCGTCAGCCGAAATCGCCTAAGCTGTAAAAACGATACGAATACATCGTGCACAACGTCTTCCGCGGCTGCGGTATTTTTCAGCAGAGCGACAGCCAGGGCCACGAGCTCGTGTTTGTACTTCTCGTATATCCGCCTGACCGCCTCGCAGTCGCCGCGATTAAATCGCCAGATAAGTAACTTATCTTCCAGATTCACTATTTCATTCCCAAGGGTTCGACAATCGACCGTCAATTATACAACACCCAAAGAAGGCGTTTTAGTATATTCGGGCGCATAAAAAAGGCCGGACATTACCGCCCGGCCCGTTTAACAATCGTTTATATTTTGCTTTTTTTAGATTCCGCCGTGTATTATCCAACGGTCGGGATGTAATTCATCATCTCCGCATCTTGCGAATGGGCCATAGGGCTTCCAGGTGGTCTTTTTCCCGTCGGGAGCGGTAATTTCCACCTCACAGGGGACTCTAAAGCTGTGTGGTCCGGTTTCCGGATGCGGTGTTGGAGTGCCGATTGAAATGATTGCCGTAACATTAAAACGGCTAAAAATTTCTTTCGTTTTTTCTTCGGAGATACCGGAGTATATCGAACCTGCTTTTTTGTAGTCCTTGTCGATGAGGGCCTGGAAGAACTGGCGGACCGTTTCCGCCGCGGCCTGCTCATCGGTCATATTTCCCTGAGGAATACCGATAAGCTGGGTGAGCTGATTGACTACGGATACATCCTTGGGCACTTCATCTTCGAGAGAAAACATTTTTTCGTCTATGGGAACGTTATAGTCGAAAAACTCCATTGTTGCCTTCAGGACTTCTTTGTTGTCTTCGATGCGATAGAATTCAATGCTGGTAATCAGGTCCGTTGCCTGGTTTATGTAGTAAATTTCCTTTTGGGGCTCGCTTTTATAAGTAACAACCACGAGAGCGGGTTTTTGCTTATCCTGCTGCTTCTGTATATCTATGTTAACCCTGCCCGTCTTCTGGTCTTCAAGAAGTTTCTTCATAACCAGTTTGGGCTGGCACTGTTCAAGAATCTTTTGCATCCAGTCCTCAACCTGTTTGGTTTGGCAAATAAGCAGGCCTTTTTTAGTTTTAAACCAGATTTCGGTTTTTTCCGGTGACCATGTAATGAGTTTTACGCCATCCTCGGTTACCGGCAGGTAATATCTGGCTTTTGCAACACGGCCTTGTTCGTCCGATTTAATCCAGAATTCGTCGGGCTCCTGTTGATTATCTCTGAATTGTTTTACCTGCAAAAAGTGGACATCATTATAAGCAGCAATTACCTGCTCAATTCCTGCAAAAGCTGTTGATACTGACCTGTTGAAAACTGTTATAGATGCGACCACCGCGACAATTATCACCGCGGCGGCGAGTTTTGTTATTGGGCTATTCATAATCTTTCTCCATAAACTCATTCTGGCCGCGAGAGCGCGAGTCGCTGCGGTTCTCTCAAGAGCGCCAGCGGCATCATCAAGTATTCGGCTGTGGTCAATCACACCCGGCTTGACTCGTATCCGGCGGGCAAGTTGTTCTATTTTTTCAATGTTCATATTCACACTCTGTATTCAAAAGGGATTTTAATTTTTCCATCCCGTAACGGTATCTGCTCTGGACCGTATTGATTGAAGCTCCGACTGATTCGGCAATCTCTCTAAAGGTCATATCCGCCTGCACGTGCATGACAAATACCTCTCGCTGCTCGTAAGGCAGTTGGCCGAGCGCACCATAAACCTGTCTTGCGCCTTCGTCGGCTATGAGCCGGCTGCTCGGCTCATCGGCGTTTGAACCGGGGTCAGCCAACTCTACGTTGAGGTTCGCCGACCTTGCCTTTTTTCGCAGCAGGTCCCTCGCTCGGTTGGCAACGCAGCTTATCAGGTAACTCCGGAGGTTACTGTGAATCCGCAAAAGCGGCGCCATCGTAGCGAAATCAACAAACGCATCGTGAAGGCAATCCTCAGCCGTTTGAATGTCCGAAACCAGTGAAACTGCAACACTGGTGAGAATATCTGAATACTTTTCATAGAGAAGGCGCAAAGCGTCCTTTTCGCCTTTTTGCAATCGTTTTAATATTTGCCTATCTTCCGACATTCCCACACTTTCCAAAGCCAAATGGCAGCCGAAGCTTCAACTACTTACCTGACGATTTTAGCGAGTGTTTTAGTTTAAAAAAACCGCTTTTTTCGCCGCTTTTCCTTTTTCTGATGCGCATAAAGAAGGCCGGGCACAATCACCCGGCCTTTTGGTTTTCGATTTTTGGCTGTATCAATCTTTTAATTCGCGAACCCAGATATTTCTGAATTTAACCGGGTTGCCGTGGTCCTGCAAAGATAACGCACCCTTGTCGCCGTGTGGTGAGTAGTCGCTCATAGCGTAGGGGCCAATCCAGCCGGTCCCGCCCTGAAGCTCGACGTTATCCTGAATGAGAACGCCATTTTGAAATACGGTAAATCTCGCTTTCCTGTCCACCTTGCCGTTCTTGAAGGTCGGCCTGTGGAAAACTATATCGTACGTCTGCCATCCGCCGGGCTTTCGACACGCGTTGACCAGAGGCACGTTGCGACCATAAAGCGCCCCGCACTGGCCATCCGCGTAAGTGCGATTGTTATATGAATCGAGCACCTGAATCTCATACGTCTCCATCAGAAATACGCCGCTGTTGCCGCGTCCTTGGCCGCTGCCAATTACCTTTTCGGGCGTGGCGAATTCGATATGAAGCTGGCAGGAACCGAATTTCTGCTTCGAGCGGATAAAACCGGCGTCCTTTACCGTTTCTAAGTATCCATCGCCGACCTTCCATGGGAATGGCCCTTTGGGGTTCTTCACGCCTTCCCATTTGGAAGCATCGTTGCCGTCAAACAGCACAATCGCATCCGACGGAGCAGTGCCGACTTTATCGTCGCAGCTCGCCTCGCCCGGCGTAACCACAGGCGGCACGGGCCGATTCATATCGTGAACCATCCATCTGCCCGTATCCGTATCAACCCACTGTATAATCTCCGGCTTTTTCGCCTGCGGTGAGCTTGTCGAACCCGCCTGCGGGGCTGCCTTCGGCTCTTTCGCTTCGGACTTCTTTGCTGCGTTTGGTCCCGTGCAACTGGTCATCGATGATAACAATACTATAGCCCCCAAACCTAAAATCACATTCCTGACCATTTTTATTATCCTTTCAAAAAAGCGTTATCATAATACTATCGCTTTATACATTATGCCCGCATTCAGTTAAATAGAAAATTACATTGCGTAGCTGTGCAGGCCGGGGAAAAGGCGGGAGAGGTTCACCCATAACAGGGTTATTATGATGACGACTAAGCCGACGACTGCCCAAAGCGAATTGAGCCGGGGCAATCGTTTGCCGAACATATAGCGGAAATGGAAATAGCCGACATAAACCAGCCAGGAAGCCAGCGACCATAATTCCTTCGGGTCCCACCCCCACCAGTCGCCCCAGGCATTTTGTCCCCAGACGCTTCCGAGAACAAGACCAAGCGTCAAAAGCGGAAAGCCCGCACAAACCATTCGATACGTCGCATCCTCCGGTGCAAGTAAATTGTCGGTCGGTCCCTTTCCTGATAATTGTATTGCCGCCTGCACGGCCGCTTTTGTCATCAGGATATATGAAAGCATATAAACAAGAACGTGAGGCCCGAATAGCCAGCTTTGCAAAGCGGGCGGTAATTGCATCGGCTCGGCGCTGAAAACGAACCCGGCAGGGAAAAGCACAATCACGCCGATAAGCATATCGGCCGTAACGCCGCCTACTCGCAGAACATGGTTGCAGAAAATAGAAATCGGATACACCACAATACCGAGACACAAAAACACCTCGAACAGATTCTGCAGCGGAATATGCCCGACGTGTACCCAGCGATAAGCGAGAGCCGTGCAACCGAGGAGGAATCCCGTCAAAAAGAGATTATGCCCCGCCTCCCGTTCCTGGAAGGGATGCCCAACGGCATTTCGCTGACGCGACAGCGTCACAACAAACGCCAGCAGATACTCGGCCATCGCGGCGTAAATCAGCAAACCCTGAATGGTATATTTAATCGCCATCGATTAGTCCTCAATCTCCCTGTCGCCAAATATATGCCTCAGCCAGAAATGCCAGAAGGCCCCGGCGCAGAGCAGGATGTACCCGAGAAAAACTATGCCCAGCCCCCTGTCGCTTGTCACACGAAGCACTGAGTATTTTTCCGTTTCATGGTCGTAATCCTGCTGATAAAAAAGATATCCGCCGTAATGCAGCGGCTTATTTACCTCGATACTTTTCCGCGTAACTACCTTGTTATCTTTAACGACCTCAACGTCGCTTAGAAAATCCTTAACCGGCCTGTTATAAAAAAATTGCAGATTATCATCGGGTCTGGCGTGACCGCCAAAACGCTCGAATACATATCTTGTCGTCTCGCTGCCGTCTGGTTTTTTCAGCAGCAGTTCAAGGGCCGGATTAGGGCCGCCGTTGGCATCCTCAATCGCGATTCTTTTGTCCCCTTCCCGCGCCAGCTTGAAATACTCGAATCGCCTGACTATCTCAACGCTTTCTAAATCCGCTCCAAGTTCATATTTTTGTCCCGGCTCGGCGGGAATCTTAAATCCCTCCCCATTTTGTGTCCTGATAATCAAATACCCCGGCTGGTAATACTCAATTTTGAAATCCGCGAGCTTTATCCCAAAGGGCAGCATCTTTATGACGCCATTTTCCATTTCCACCGCCCGCTCGGTTGTCCCCTCGTTGATTATCATTTGGCCTGTGCGAATCGTGTCTGTTTTTAATAACTTATCCTTAATCGCAAACCACGCCTGCGAGCCGATTATGCCGCCCGCAAGGATAATGATGCCGCCAAGATGAATCAGGAAAAGTCCCCGCCGGCAAAGCAGCCGTTTGAATATGGCAATCCCCGTGACAATCAGCGCACCAAACGCAACCCAGTAAACCGCTAACGGGAGCGAATTGAAAAACCCCTTCGCCCGCTCCGCCCCTATAAACGCCCCGCATATCGAAAACGCAATCAAAAGCAGAATCAAAACCAGCCCCGCCCACAAGGCAACACGCCTAAAACCGCTTTTTAATCCCGCTTCCGGCATTATTGCTATACCCCTGAAACCTGCTGCAAACATAACGCATTATCACAAAAATAATTACGTTCGCAAGCACAATGCGGTTTTTGGTATCGTAAGATGTAGCACTCGATGTTCACGGCGGTTATAATAAACCAGGTATGGAGCTGATCCTTCAAAGTGTAAATTATCACGATTGCCCGATTGGCCAGCGGGAAAAGGTGTCGCTTGCCAATGGGCAGGTGCAGGAAATGCTGCGCGCCCTGCTTGACAAGGACGGCATCGTCGAGGCGGCAATTTTGCAGACCTGCAACCGCACGGAAATATATCTTTACGCCAAAAAGGATATCGACTGGAAACCACCCGTCAGCGAGCTTATGGGGCAGTTGAGCGATGAGGCCGGGCAAACCTGGCAAAAATACTGCATGCAAAAACGCGGTATCGACGTCGCGCGACATTTGTTCAGCGTCGCCGCGGGCCTCGATTCGCAAATGCTGGGCGAAAACCAGATACTATCGCAGGTAAAGGCCGCTTACATCGAATCAATCGGGTGCAGGGCGAGCAGGTTTATTTTTCATCGGCTGTTTCATACCGCGTTTCGCGTCGGCAAGGCCGTGCGAACACAAACCGATATCAACTGCGGTGCCGTCTCAATCAGTTTGGCCGCCGTCGAGCTGGCAAAAGAAAAAATTAAATCCGATAAAGCTGTCGCAATGATAATCGGCGCGGGCGAAAACGCGGAACTGGCGGCAAGATACTTAGTCAAGGGGGGACTCAAACAACTGATTATCGCCAACCGCAACAAGGATAACGCCGGCGAGATGTGCAACCGGTTAGGCACAGGGCGGGTAATCGGCCTCGACGAAATACCCGCCTGCTTAGATGAAACCGATTTGGTAATCGCCTCAACAGGCGCAACGCAGCCCGTCGTAAATTATGAAAACGTCAAAGATGTCCTGAGCAAACGCAAAAAACCGTTGCTGATGATTGATATAGCTGTCCCCAGGGATATCGACGAACGCATAAGTAAATTCGACTGCGTTACAATCGTCAATATCGACGACCTCGACAAGCGAATCGCCGTCAACAGGGAAAAACGCTCCATTGAAATCCCCAAAGCCGAAAAAATCGTCGATGACTTCACAAAACAATTCGCAAACTGGCGCGACTCGCTGTCCGTCGTCCCCGTTGTTACCCAGCTTACCCAAAGGGCGATTGAAATGGCCCGCGCCGAGGCCAGACGCTATGCGAAGGACTTTGGCCCCGAAAACGCCGCGAAACTCGAAACCTTCGCCGAATCGCTCGCCAAAAAACTCCTCCACGGCCCGGTCAGCTTTATCAAAGACGCCGATCCTGAAGACCCCACCACCCAGCAGCTCCGCGCCCTTGACCTGGTAAATAAAATGTTCCTCCTCGACGAAGAGCAGCCCAAATGAAAAAGAAACTTATCGTCGCAACCAGAAGCGGCTCGCTTGCAATCGCACAAACCCAAATCGTCGTAGCCGCAATCCAAAAACTATATCCAGACCTCGATATCCGCGTTAAAAAAATCGCAAGCCAAGGCGACAAAGACCGCCGAACAACCCTGTGGGAATTGAAATCCACCGGCTTTTTCACCTCACTTCTCGAAGACGCCCTCCTCGCCAAAGACGCGGATATAGCAGTTCATAGTTTTAAGGATTTACCCACCACGATTCGTGAGGGTTTGACAATCGCAGCAGTCCTCGACCGCAAATTCCCCGAAGATTGCCTCGTAACCGCCTCGCCAATCAAAACCATCTATGAATTACCTAATGAAGCGCTCGTCGGCACATCAAGTTTACGAAGGACCGTTCAGTTGAAACGCTTGCGAAACGATTTGCAATGTGTCCCCATCCGTGGCAATGTTCCTACTCGCCTAAAAAAATTAGAACAAGGGGATTTCGACGCTATCGTCCTCGCCCGCGCTGGCCTCGAACGACTCGGCTTAGCCGACATAATATCAATTATCTTTGACCCGACCAAGTTTATCCCATCGCCCGCACAAGGCGCTCTGGCAGTTGAAGTCCGGGCCGATGATGCCGAAACAAAAGAAATCGTCTCGAAGCTCGATGATAAAGATTATCGTATTACAACGACCGCAGAACGTCAGGTCTTCTCCGCCCTCGGCTGCGGATGTCACGCCCCCGCAGGCGTCTTCGCACAATTATCCGGCGACCAGATTACTATCTCCGCCTGCTTCAGCGACCCCGATGGCAGCAATTTCAGAGAATTTTCCCTCTCCGGCCCAATCGCCGACTCCGCCAAATTAGCCCAATCCCTCGCAGATAAACTAAAACGATAAAATTTGTAGGGGCAGACCTGCGTGTCTGCCCTAATTCTTCCCATGGCGTCCCCGTATTTAATCAGGTTCTCCGCCGGCAAGAGGAGTAATAGTCACCGGCACGCCCTCGATTGCGGGCCTGATGCGGTCAGGAACACGCAAGGCCGCCAGAATACTGGCGGCAGCGGCTGCAGAGCCAATCAGGAATGTCCATTTATAACCAAGATACTTCCAGACTATTCCGCCGACAAGAGGCATCGTGACGGCCGCGACATGATTCATCGCAACACCCATGCTCAGCGTCATTGTCTTTTCGTTGGCGGGCGCCAGCCTGCCGATATACGTCGTCAGCGCCATCGCGAAAACAAAAAAAGAACTATCCAGGAGGAAAACGCCGTAAAGAATGTATTTACTTCTTATGAAAGCATAACCGAGAAAGCAAACTGTCATAAAGGAGTAATAGAAAACGAGTATTTTTCGTTCACCGATGCGGTCGATAAGCCGGCCGACAACGGGCGAGCTGAACCACCCGACGGCCTGCACGACAATCCACATTATCAGCATCGTTGATAAGGGCGTGCCATAAACTTTGACTAATAAAAACCCCGCAAAGGCGAGAAATATTTGTTTGCGCCAGCCTTCGAGAAAGTTGAGCAGGTAGTAAAGACCGTACTTGCGTCTGATTACCAGTTTGGGTTTTTCGCTTCGGATTTGGCGCGGGATATACAGACATGCCGCTGAGGCGATTAACGCGACAGAGCCAGCCACAATATATAAAGGCCGAATCGGCATGCCAACCTTGTTCAGCACCAGTGCCAGGACTAAGCCAAATCCCGAACCGGCGGCACCGGCGGCCTGAATCTGGCCGATGCGTCGACCTTCGCGGCCCGGCTCGGCCAACGCAAGTCCCATCGAATTCGGCAGCGGCATCCAGACGTGAAGCCCCTGACTCCAGACCAGACTCGCTATTATCAGCCAAAAATAATCGTGGACGAAACAGTAGCTGCCAAGCCCCACAGCAAGAAAAATAAGTACAGCCGCGCCGATAAGAGATTCGGCAAGGCCTGCCAGAAGCGCCAAAATCCCCAGCGCGAAAATCCCGCAGCTTTCGCGGAACATCTCAAGAAGTCCCTGCTGGAAGCCGCTTAGATTCATTTCCTCAACGGCGAAATTTGCGTTCAGAGCGATTTGCAGGGTCAAGGTAAATCCCACCGCCGCCGAAGCGATGCATAGGAATTTTAGCCCCCGTTTTCTTGTATGGTCGAGAGCCGAATCGATGTTTTCTCCAATCTTCAGTTGTTCAGCCATTTAGAACAATATATGTATTTGCCGTTTGCGTTCAATAAAAAAGCTTTGTGGATTACACAGGGCTTATCTTTTCCAGACACGGATTTACACGGGATTAACACTGCCTTTTATCCTTTGTCATTCCTGCACAAGCAGGAATCCAGTTTTGACGCAGACCTGTCCTCCATAGTGACAGCGAAGGAAGATTAACGCGGATTTACGAAAGTTTTTTTAACTTTTCACTTGACATTGGCGTAAATCGTGGTAGAATATTAGCTTTGTATTACGATATTTAAAGGAGAATGATAACAGGAGGAGTAAGAGGGTATTTCATGAATACAGAAGAGCAGATTGTAACCCATATTAGAAATCTCGGGGATAAAGAATTAAATAATTTGGCAATATATATGAAGCATCCGAGAGCTAAAAAAGGCAACAAAGCTCCTTTGGGGGTAAAGGTGACACCACAACAACGAGAAAACTTCATTCTATGGCTTAAGCAGAGAGGCAATATCGAAACGGCTGGAAATTATTTGGAAAAAGTAATGGATTAACTTGATGTAAGGAAGAAATAATGAAGTGTCCATATTGTGCCGAACAGATTAAAGATGAAGCCATAAAATGTCCTTTCTGCAAAGAATTCCTTGAGAAAAGCATTAGGAAACCAAAGAAATCACCCGCTGTTGCAGCAATCTTAAATTTTCTCTTCTGGGGAGCAGGTTATTTGTACTGTGGCAGACAATGGGGAGTAGCTATTCTGATTCCATATATTATTTACTTTCTATTCGTGCTTATTACAGCATCGCATGAACCTCCGTCAGAAACAGATTTGTTGGGCATATTAATAGTTAATATCCCAGGATTTTTGATGGCTTGGCATGCTTATAAAATGATAGAAGACGATAATAAGAAACGGATACCGAGTTAGAAAAAAGATTGACGCCTGATATTATATCGGCCAAAGAGATAATTATAAAAGGAAGATCATTTTTTATGAGATGCAAATTGAATTCCGAAAAACAACACTAATTTCATGAATGAAGCGACATTAAATAGAATGGATGAGTTGTACTTTTGTGATGTTCCAATATATAGAATCACAAAGTCGAAATATAATGAGGAACTAAATAAATATACAGATCGCTTTTATGAGCACCCAAAACTCCCCACACAAGAAGAAATAAAGGCCTTTTATGCAGATAATCCTAAATACGAGGCAATTCAAAAAATTATGTTGGAGAGAGAATACGGAGGCCGTTGGAGATTCAATGAGATTGTAGGGCACATAAGATTATTTTTTCTTGGGTATCAAATTAGGGGGGAACTTTGGCTTGTGAATGTGAAAAGATTCGTTAAAAGTCGTCGAAAAACATTCTTTCATCAACCTGGATTTAGGCCAGAAGTTAATATTTCCATTAGTAGCTCAAATCAAGAAATATTTGATTGCATTATTAAACTTTTAAATAGGGTCCGCCCAAGATTTAAAGGCCGTTTCATTGATAGCTCTATCATTGAGCAGATTGGACCTTATATTGATTGGAATTCATTGCTACATAAAAATTATACGCAATAGTTAGGGCTAAATCTGACAGAAAAATCTGAGCCCCCTATAGCTTAATAAATCAGCGTCAAAAAACTTTATAACAAATCAAAAGCTGTGCGGCAAACCATTCAACGGACATTCCTCACATTTAGGTGTCGGCTTACAAAAATCTTTGCCCAGATGAACAAGAAGAGCGTGATATTCGTTAAAGAGTTGAATATCAGAAGGTAAATTCGATTCAAAGGTTTCCTGAATCTGATGATAGTCAGCGCCTTCATCAATCAGATGATGACGTGAACATATTCGGGCGGTATAGGCATCAACAACAAAGACAAGTCGATTCAGGGCGTAAAGCAGAATCGAGTCGGCTGTTTCGGGGCCGATACCTTTTACGCTCAACAATTGCTCTCGCAACTCGGCAGTCCGCACGCCTTCGAGTTTTTCCAGCTTGCCAGAATAATTTTCAAAGAACCAGTCGAGGAAGTTTTTCAGTCGTTTGGCCTTTATATTGAAGTACCCGGCGGGCCGAATGAGTTCCGCAAGATTTTTGATATCAAGACGATGCAATTTATCAGGGCTAAGCAGCTTGGCGTTTTTCAGATTAGTGATTGCCTTTTCGACATTGGTCCAGTTGGTATTCTGCGTAAGAATCGCCCCGACGATGACCTCAAAAGGCGTATCCCCAGGCCACCAGTCCTGCGGCCCAAACCGCTTCAGAAGAATGTCATATATCGTCGTTAGTATATCGTCGTTAGTCATTTGGATTTAGAACTCCGCATGGGTTAGCCCATCTTACATGTTCTGCGTACTGCGTTCTGCGAAAGAACTTTGCGCGGGGTAAACCCCGCCCTACTGAAAAAAGGATTATATAGGAATCCTGCCAGAATGGCGAGTGACGGGTTGGCTCGACTGCCAAAAGTGGTTTCGCAACGCCAGAGACGAAATCAACTTGAACAACCTAACTTATTATTTGAAAAGGGTTTAAAGTAAATAACTGGCATTATCGGGCGGTTTGGTATATCATTTGCAGGATTCCTTTCGTTTCAGTGAGAAGATAAGACAAGGTTTTGTTGATATTTATAAGGAGAGCAGGCAATGGCAGTAAAACAATTGGCGTTTGATGTTGCAGCCCGACAAGGATTATTGAAGGGCGTTGAGAAATTAGCAAAGGCGGTCAGGGCAACCCTGGGCCCCAGAGGCCGAAATGCGATTATCGATAAAAGCTGGGGCGGGCCTACCGTCACAAAAGATGGCGTAACCGTCGCGGAGGAAATCGAGCTATCCGATAAAAACGAAAATATGGGCGCCAAGTTAGTCAAAGAGGCGGCCAGCAAGACCTCGAAAATCGCCGGCGACGGGACAACAACGGCGACGGTCCTTACCGAGGCGATGTTCAGCGAGGCCTTCAAGAACTTAGCGGCTGGCGCAGACGCGATGGCGCTAAATCGCGGTATGCAGGAGGCGTCAAAAGCGGTTGTGGCGAAATTGCAGACGCTCGCCAAGCCCGTTGATATCAGTAAGAAAATCGATATCGTCAACGTCGCAACCATATCAGCCAACAACGACAGCGAAATCGGCAACAAAATGGCGGACGCTTTCCAGCGGGTCGGCAAAGACGGCGTTATAACAATCGAGGACGGCAAAGGATTTGAGACAACCGTTGATTTTGTCGAAGGTATGCAATTCGACCGAGGGTACCTGTCACCCCATTTTATAACCAATCCCGATAATATGACCTGCGAGCTTGAACGACCATTGATTCTTGTTTACGAAGATAAAATCAGCAGCGTGGCGAAATTAGTGCCTTTGCTCGAAAAATCAGCAAAAGCGAAGAGGCCTTTACTCATCATCGCCGAAGACGTCGAGAGCGAGGCGCTCGCGACATTAGTGGTCAATAAATTAAAGGGGATTATTCAGTGCGCAGCAGTGAAAGCCCCAGGTTATGGCGACAGACGCAAGGCAATGCTCGAAGATATCGCGATATTGACCGGCGCTGACCCCATCTTCAAGGATTTGGGAATCGAGCTTGAAGGCATCAGCGTCAAACAATTAGGCCAGGCAAAAAAGGTAACAATCGACGGCGACAACACGATTATCGTCGAAGGCGCGGGCGATGAAGCAGCAATCAAGGGCAGAATCAAACAGATTCAGGATGAAATCTCGAAAACCACAAGCGACTACGACAAGGAAAAATTACAGGAGCGTTTGGCGAAACTCACAGGCGGCGTCGCGCAGATTAACGTCGGCGGAGTAAGCGAAGCCGAAATGAAAGAGCGAAAAGCAAGAATCGAAGACGCACTGCACGCCACAAGGGCAGCCATACAGGAAGGCATTGTCCCCGGCGGCGGAGTCGCGCTGATTCGCTGCATCGACTCGATAAAGGCGCTGAAACTGACCGGCGACGAAAAAACCGGCGCAGACATTGTCGCAAAATCACTGACGATGCCCTGCTACTGGATAGCAGCAAACGCCGGCGCGACAGCGAACATGGTTGTCAGCAAGGTCGCGGAAGGCAAAGGCTCATTCGGCTACAACGCGGATAAAGACATCTACGAAGACCTGATAGCAGCCGGCGTCATCGACCCGGTTAAAGTAACAAGAATCGCACTGCAAAACGCAGTTAGTATCGCCGGATTACTGCTTACGACAGATTGCGTTATTACGGAAAAGCCGCAGGATAAAAAAGAGGGACATCAGCATCCCGGCATGGGTGGTATGGGCGGCGGTATGGGTGGCATGGGCGGTATGGACGATTACGGAATGTAATTTTTTGCCACAAAGACACGAAGGCACGAAGAAAAAAGTTAGGATTTAGGACAACTGAAAATAGAAGGAGATTTGAATATGAAACTGGCGCCATTGGATGACAGGGTTGTAATAAAACAGTCGGAAGCGGAAGAGAAAAGCGCGGGCGGAATCATACTGCCTGATGCGGCGAAGGAAAAACCGCAAAGAGGAAAAATCATCGCCGTCGGGCCGGGCAAAATGTTAGACAACGGCAAACGAGGCGAAATGAACGTCAAAAAAGGCGAAGAGGTCCTTTACGCCAAATATTCAGGCAACGAAATAGAAATCGACGGCGATAAATACGTCATACTGCATGAAGGTGACGTACTCGGCGTAATCGAAAAATAAAAAAATTGCGGATTCCGGATTGAAATGGATTCCCGCTTTCGCGGGAATGACAAAAGAAATTGAGAGGTTGAAGATATGGCAAAGCAAATGATGTTTGATGATGCGGCGAGGCAGCAGCTCAAAGAAGGATTGAGCGAGCTGGCCGGCGCCGTGAAAGTTACATTAGGGCCTACGGGCAAAAACGTGATACTGCAGAAAAGCTGGGGCTCGCCCAAAATCACAAAAGACGGCGTAAGCGTCAGCAAGGAAATCGAGCTGCAGCAGCCCTTCAAAAATATGGGCGCCAAGATGGTCAACCAGGCGGCAAGCAAAACAGCCGACGAGGTTGGCGACGGCACAACAACCGCGACGATACTGGCAGAGGCGATATACGCCGAGGGTCTCAAATACGTTACCGCGGGCGTCAACCCGATGGCGATACAGCGAGGCATCAACAAGGCGGTCGCCAAGGCCAGCGAATTTATAAAGTCAATCTC
>JBEKZW010000045.1:0-18211 GCA_049509475.1 Sedimentisphaerales bacterium | reverse complement strand
ATACGCCAATAGTAAGTCGTGGCATTAGCCAGCGTTCCGGGATTAAAAGTTGTACCCGCCTGGTTGCCCTGTGACGTGCCGGGACTCGCGGTGCCGAAATACACGTCGTGAGAGGTGGCGCCTGAACCGGCCGTCCAGGTAAGGATTGGGGTCAAATTGACGTCCGTCGCACCGTCGGCCGGACTCGGGTTCTGTGCGGTTGTTGTCGTTAATCTTGCGTTGTCAAAATAGAAATCAGTCTGGGTCATGCCGTTGATGGCAATAACGATTTGAGCGTAGCCGGGTGTTGCTCCCGCGAACACGCTGGGGTCATAAGTAGCCGTTAGAGTCATCTTTCGAGCCGGTGAACCGTTCCAAAAGTCAAAATAATTATTAGTT
Source organism: Sedimentisphaerales bacterium (assembly GCA_049509475.1). Lineage (GTDB taxonomy): Bacteria > Planctomycetota > Phycisphaerae > Sedimentisphaerales > Anaerobacaceae > Fen-1362. Next base: position 17,833 of record JBEKZW010000045.1, on the reverse strand, counting down.
GGGTTTGCAGTATCGTTAGTCAGGGTTAAAGCGGTAAAACCGGTAGCTGCAGTATTTAAAACAACCTGCTCGATTTTGAGGCGCCCGCCCGACGTACCGGCTGCGACTGAAAAGTCTAACGCAATCGCATTATGTTGCGTAAGGGCGACCCTCTGGGCATAGCTAAGGTCAAGGGCTAGGGCCTGAGAGTATCCACTTTGGACCACTTTAAGGGACTGAGAACCCAACGTAACACCGATAACGTTCTCGTGAGAGAAGTTCGTGGGTGCGGCGACTGCATTGCTAACCCAGTTTCCCCAACCGTCATAGTCAGTGCCACTACCTTCCCAGTTGCCTATGACAAGGTCCGCTGCATAGCAGTTGGAAGCCACGCCTAATGCTAAGAAAAGGCAAAAACAAATTAGTTTTCTGGACATGATTCTATTCCTAAAATTTAGTCGTCAAAACCAATTTCTGAATATGGTTCAAAAGAGCACTTATAAACTCTTTCCGATTAACGGTTTTCGTTCGTCTCATAATAAGTATCAGAGGATAAACTGGTTACGGCATCCACCCCTGCTGCCCTAATCAGCTCACATACGTCTTCCTCATATATAGTATATGTACTAAATCAGTATATCGGCATACAGTTTCACCCGCCTAAAGGCAAAATTTATCGCATTATGGCAGGGTAACGTTTTGTTTAGTCCGTTGCCAATCATTATCAGAACTTATATGTAACTGAAACGCCGACAGCCGGTGCGTGGTCGCGGAAGTCGCCGTTGCCTACTACCTCTATATAGTTACGCTTATTGAAATCCCTGTTGAAGATACCGAGCAGATTGTAGCCGGTTATACCAATAATGAGGTCCTTGTTCGGCTTATATTGCAGACCGAGGTCCCAATAATAACTCCCGCGGTATGCCCTTTCCCAGCCATTTTCAATAATAGGATAATTAGGGAATGACGCAGACATTCCTGAGTATGGGTAGTACTTGTCGTAGTCCTTCATCCCCGGAAATCCCCAGTAGATGCGTAATGATGAGTTAACGGACCATTTTTCATCGAGTTTGTGATCGGCCGTCAGCTTGGTTATATTATTTGACCAGTTTGTCAGGTCATTACCGAAGCCGTATGGTTTGGCGGTAATATAAGAAGTTTGGCCCGGTTCCAGAGTGAAGTCAAGAAGCTTGGTATATGCGTGTGATATCGTCACACGGGTTTTTTCATTGTGATAAGATGCCTCCAGTTCAACACCATATTGCTTTTGCGTCCCGACGGGGGCACTTTGCATAGTTGACTGGTTCCATGAAATAGCTTTCAACTGGTAGAAGAAAACCGACGCGGCCAGGTCAAGATTCTTATTGTGCTGTCTTTCATAGCGAAGCTCGACGCTGTCGAGTTTTTCCGGCGAGCTGTTGTTGCTGAAGTTTGCATCCATCATCGACTGGCGTTTCATTTCAGCTTCGAAGTTAGCGCGTACCGATCTTGACCACATCAGTTTCAGCGCATCTTTATCGGTTGGCGTATATATTACTGCCGCGCGAGGCGAATACATCGGGTCTGTATATGTATGATCGTCAATTCGACCGCCGAGGAAGGTCGTCCACTTCTCATTGATGGTCCACTGCCATTCGCCAAGAAAAGAATACATATTAGTTGACCACCGCGGCATAGGACCGGTAGAAGTCTTGGTATCCGGAGCGAATTCCTGGCTTGTCGCATCTTCGTGGGGCCACCCTGCATTATTCTTGCCAAGTTCCATGTGTGAAATTTCGGCGCCAAAGGCAACCTTATGCTGTTCAACGGGCTGCCATTTCAACAACGTCTTGCCATAGTAATTGTCTTCACGAAAAGCGTTGGCTACTTCGCCTTTTCGCACGTTGACGTTGTCGAACAGATAATAGCTGAATGCGTAGTCGATATCGATATCTTTGGTCAATTCCTGTTTATACCCAATCCAGCCGGTTGCCTGCTGGTATTCATAGAAACTGAGGGCCGATATCCGGTTGCCCCATCCGGCAGGATAGGGGGCCAGAACAGCTGTGGCCGGCGCAAAATCTTTGCCGCCACGTGTGTAACGTGCCCAGATGTCCCAGTTATCTCTGGTTATCTGAATATACGTTTTTACGGGCTGATGACCGTCTGGAGACGCTCCGTCACGACCTATCGGCGCATTGGTCATCCGGTCGCCGGCCTGTGTGCCTTCGCCAGGATAACCCGTACCGCCAGGAAAAGAGTAAGGATAATACTGAGGGGCATCATATTTACTTGCGCCAACGTATTCACCCATGCCGCCATAAACAAATAACCCGCCGTCGTTATCGTCGAACGGCTGACTGTGTTTAACTTCACCTGTATAGAATTCCTCAATCGCTCCGAGCCGGCCGGTAACCTCTGTGCCTTTGAAGTTGCCGGCGTTATATGTAACAATGTTGATTACCATAGCTACGGCGCCGGGCCCGTAAAGGGCGGAACCGGGACCTCGAATTACGTCGATGTGATGTATGTCCTGCAGCAGCACCATGTCCTGCTCACTCAATGCCCCGGAGTGGGTTCGCTGATTCATATTACGCCCGTTTACCAGCAGCAGGTACTTGTCATCCCGGTCATTAATAATTCCCCGCACCCCCATAACGTCGGGTTCCCAGTGGTTTCGAAGCCATTCGAAGTTGGGAACATAAATATCGAGCAATTCGAACAAACTGCGTGCGCCGGAAGCCCGAATCTGCTCATCAGTAATGGTTGTTACTGCTGCGGGGACAAGACGCGGCTTGGTATCCGTAAGCGTGGCGGTCGATTTAATCTCGACGTTCATCAGGTCTTCGATGGACAGCTCTGTCAAGTCCGTTTCCTGTTTCGCCGCAAATGTTTTCGCGGCTGCCGTAAAAATAATCAGCATCGAAAACAACAATAATATTTTCGCCAATATTTTGTCTTTCCGTTTTATCTGTCCGCCCATAATTCAAATCCTTGAAAGCGTTCTTAAAACCTGAACACAGGATATCGTTTAATCGACATATTAGAGGGCCGATTTAATCAATAAGCTTGTTTGAGAGGAAATGGTTGTGGCGTGTGAGCAGTTTTTATCCGGAATACAGCTAAGTTGCTATCGTTAAAGAACTTACGCACGCGGCGATAACAACTTAAATTCGAATGTTCCGCAAAATTTTCCCCCTGATGCGGCTCAAAAATAAAAAATGTCCGATAACACTACATAGCACTCGATTAATCCTTGGCGGCTTTGTGTATAACCGGGATGGGCTTGAGATATTCGAACAACTCGAATGACTCGCCGGATGGCCCTCTAAAAAACGCTATTCTTACTCCCCCCCATCAGATTCGGGTCATCTACAATCGGCGTAAAGAAGCTGACACCTTTGGCCTTTAGCTTCGCGAAAACGGTATTGATATCCTTGACCTCAAGGGCAATATGGTCAATAACTCCGCCTGTTCTTGGTTTGACCTTGTTGACATCTTCCGGCTCAAGCAGCTCGATTATGCACGAACCACGACGCACCATCGCAAAGCCGTATCCGGAATCCAGATGCGTCCTGTGGACCACATCAAAACCGAGCGTATTAGTATAGAAATCAAGGGACTTGGACATATCTCTCGTATAAACGCAAATATGCGCAAGGCCGTTGATGTCGGGAATATTGGCATCCGCGAACGAGAATTGATTGGCAACAGCCATAGTTATAACCACCATAAAAATAATACTAAAACCGTTCACGTTCCGTCTTGTGCGCATCCGGGCAATCCTTTCAAAAAAAGTATGCGGCTTGAAAATTCGGGGACACAATTTACGCGGTTGAATCACAACTTATGATTTTCCGGATATAAAAAAAGGTCCCGCCTTGAGAGCGGGACCACAGGTTTTTAGTTCGGCAAACCGTTTTAGGAAGGTTTGACGTCTGTCGCTTCCGGGCCTTTCTTGCCCTGAGCGAGAGTGTATTCTACCGCCTGACCTTCCTTTAGCGTCCTGAAGCCCTCGGCTGCAATCTTGGAGTGATGAACAAACACATCCTCACTGCCATCGTCGGGAACAATAAAACCAAAACCCTTTTTCTCATTAAACCATTTTACTTTGCCTGTAGCCACGTTCTTCTCCTTTTAACCCACACTACTGATTCCTCGCCGTTTACCAAAAGCGCTCTTTCGAGGACAGTTAAAAAAGCGCCTTTTACACGGTGACAAAATATCCCAAGACATTCCCGAATTCAACAATTTTTTTGAGGAATTTTTGACATTCCAGGCAGCGGCCCGGCTGCATAGTATCCCCCGCCAGGCAGCCCAAAAGTTCCGGATGGACACCATTGCCGCATATCTGCCCCCCTGCTCACCCTGCTCCGGCCCGGAAAATAGGGGTTTTTGCTTTACTTGGATACGGTTGGCAGGTATATAAGAGTACTTCTAATGTGCCAAAAGGACTTGACATAGCACAGAATTTGGATTAGATTCTTGCGTTTGGTCTTTGGCGTTTGATATCAATAGGTGATTGTTTAATTAAGGTTTTTTGGAGGTTTTTGTGGCTAAAGAGTTGGCAAAAGAGTTGATTAGTGCAGGCGTCCACTTCGGACACAGCGCGAACCGCTGGAATCCCAAGATGAAGCCTTTCATTTTTGGCAAGCGCGGCCAGATTCACATTATCGATGTGCGCAAAACACTTGCGGGACTGGTAATTGCGAAGAAACTGCTCACTGACGTAGTAGCGTCGGGCAAGGACGTCGTCTTCGTGGGAACCAAGCGGCAGGCACAAAAGGCCGTTGAGGCCGCGGCGGCAAAGTGCGGAATGCACTGTGTTTCGGACCGATGGCTTGGCGGAACACTCACGAATTTCAGGACGATACGGTCGCGTGTTCAGCGGCTGGAAGAACTGGAAGGGATGCAGGACGCGGGGACGCTCGAGTCGCAGAGCAAAAAGCAGGCGTCCCGGCTGAAACGCGAACTGCGGAAAATAAAAGGCAACATGGAGGGGATACGCAAGATGGGCCGGCTGCCCGGCGCCGTCATTGTAGTCGATGGCAAAAAAGAATATCTCGCCCTGCGGGAAGCCAGGAAACTCGGCATAACGACGGTGGGAATAATTGATACCGACTGCGACCCCGATACCGTGGACGTGGTGATTCCGGCCAACGATGATTCGATAAGAGCGATAAGCTTGTTACTCGACGAGCTTGCCGACGCGGTAGCCCATGGCAAAACAATGGACACGATTCGCAAGGACGTAGCGTCTAAACCCAAGCACATCAGGTCAAAAAGAGCGGTAATGGCGCGTGCGGATAAGACGGAAACCGAGCCGGCGCCTGAAGAAACGGGCGAAACACCCCCAACAAACGGCGAACCCGCTTAAAGGCGAGGTCTCGCCATTTCTTAGGGATGGCGGACAGGCACAGTAACCAAAAAACAATAATACCGAAAAGGTTTTTTAGCAGGAGCTTTTGAAATGGCGGAAATTCCGGCAGCATTGGTAGTTAAACTTCGCAAGATGAGCAGCCAGGGTATGATGGACTGCAAAAAGGCGCTCGAAGAGTCCAACGGTGACATTGACGCCGCAATGGCAATACTGCGAAAAAAAGGCCTTGCGACATTGGCCAAACGTGCGGAGCGGGAAACTACTCAGGGGCTGGTGGTCAGCAAAACAACCCCGGACGGCAAAACCGCAGTGCTGGCGTCGCTGTGCTGCGAGACCGACTTTGTCTCCAACAGCGATGATTTCAAGGCCGCAGCGGACAAACTGGTCGAATACGGACTGGTTTGCGCTAAAAATGACGGCGTAGAGAACATTCTGGCGACAGCCGTCGGCGGCAAAAAGTTCAGTGACGTTATCACTGAGCTGGTAAGCAAAACCGGCGAGAAAACCGAAGTCGGCGACTACGCCAAATTCCGGCTCGATAGCGACGGACTTATATGTGTTTATGTGCACTTCAACAAGAAAGTCGGAACGATGCTGCAAATCGCCGCAAGCGACCCCAAAGTGGCCTCATCGGAAGAATTAAAGCGAATCGGCGCAGATATCGCGATGCATATTACCGCCACAAAACCGCTCGCGCTGGACAAATCAGGCATCGACCCCAAAGTGATTGAGCAGGAAAAGAGTATTTATGCCGACCAGGTGAAAAATAAGCCGGCCAATATCGTGGATAAAATCGTCGAAGGCAAAATGAAAAAATTCTTCGAGGACAATTGCCTGCTCGACCAGAAATTCGTAAAAGACGACACTAAAACAGTGGCCCAGGTACTGGAAGATGCGGCAAAGTCGGCAGGCGGCAAGGCAACAATAAAACGATTCGCCAGGTTCGACGTTGGATAAGCAGTTTGTCGGATATATTTTCGCCGACCAAAAGGATGTGGGAAACGAAATAAATGCCAGCGAGCAAATACAAGCGGGTGCTGCTTAAGTTATCGGGGGAGAGTTTTTGCGAACAGGGCGGTTTCGGAATTGACGGCGAGCATCTCGAATCAATAGCGGCCAGAATTGCCGAAATAAATAAGCTCGGCCCGCAGGTCGCCGTCGTCGTCGGCGCAGGAAATTTTATCCGGGGGGAAAATTTTTCGCAAAAAACAATGATACCGCGCAACACCGCGGATTATATGGGAATGCTCACGACCATTATCAATGCCTGCGCCCTGCAGGAAACGCTCGAAAAACTTGGCACAACGACGCGCGTGATGAGCGCGATAGAAGTTGAGGCGATGTGCGAGCGGTTTATTCGCCGAAGAGCGATGCGGCATTTCGAGCAGGGAAGAATAGTGATATTAGCAGGCGGGACAGGCAATCCGTTTTTCACCACCGATACTTGCGCGGCCCTGCGAGCGGCGGAGCTTGAAGTCGACCTGCTGATAAAGGCGACGAAGGTTGATGGCGTTTACAGCGACGACCCCCAAAAAAATCCCAATGCGAAACTTTTTGATAAACTGTCATACCAGGAGGTTCTTGAAAAGAATCTCCGCGTAATGGACCATTCAGCCATCAGCTTGTGCCGGGACAACAAAATCCCGGTAATCGTGCTGAACATCTTCAAGAAAGGAAATTTGACCAGGGCGGTTCTCGGCGAATCGGTAGGAACCGTGATTCGTTAGAGGCAGGAGACCAGCTATGCCCGTTAAGCAGATAATAACAGACAGCGAAGCCAAAATGAAAAAAGCGATAGATGTCCTGGCCGACGAGTTTAAAGGCGTTCGAACAGGCAGGGCATCGACGGGACTGGTTGAAAATCTGAGGGTCGAATACTACGGTAATCCAACGCCTTTGAAGGCGTTGGCGGCCCTGTCGACACCCCAGCCGGATATGATTATGGTCAAGCCCTTCGACCCGGGGTCAGTCAAGGATATAGACAAGGCGATATTAGCCAGCGACCTGGGTTTGACGCCGATGACGGACGGCAAGACGATACGGCTGACTATCCCGCCTTTGAGCGAGGAACGCCGGATGCAGTTGACGCATCAGATAAAAGGGATGGGCGAGCAGACAAAAATAAGTGTTCGCAACGTCAGAAGAGATGAAATAAAATCGCTTGAGAAGGCAGAAAAGGACAAGCTCATAACCAAAGACGACTTTGAGAAGGGCAGAAAACAGCTCGACGACCTGACCAAGCAGTACACCGACAAAGTTGACCACGTGGTCAAACACAAGTCGGACGAAATAATGCAAAGTTAGCCATAATTTAGACGGCAGACTAAAATAATATCCGCCGTCCCTGTATTTTTGGCAGTGAGGCCGATGGACAATGGATGAAGTCAATTGGGCCTGCGTTTTTACCCTGGGCGGCTCGCCGTCGAAGGGTTATCCTTCCTTGTATTGCATTGATTCTCTCTAAATGATATGAATTTGAAACTTTTTTGGGGATTGCATTATGGAACCTTCGGAAAACAACAAAACTGTAACTGGTAAAAAAACCGGCAAAAAAATATTCAAAATAGTGCTCGGCACAGTGCTGGTTTTGCTTCTGCTTTTGATTTTGCTTGTGGCGTTCGTCGTGCCGGCGTATGTCTCCAGTGATAGTGCGCGCAAACTGATACTGTCCAAGGCCAACGCCTCCGGCGCAGGCGCTATAGATTTCGCGAAGCTGTCGATGAGCTGGTTTAAGGGCATCAGCGTCAGCAATATCAGCTTCAAAAACACCGACCAGGGCGTTTCTGTCGCCGTAAAAGGCGTCTCGACCATGCCCAATTACGGCGCTCTGCTGGCCGGCAACCTTTCCTTCGGCGAAACGGTCATCGATGAGCCGAAGGTGGAAATAGATGTCGATAAAATGAAACAGAAAGCCGCCGAGACGCAAAAGACCGCCGCTAAACCGGCAGCCAAAAGCAAAACGGAAACCTCTGCCGGCCTGCCAATCAAAAAAATAGACCTCGTCGTAAAAGACGGGGACGTAAAAATAAAAGATAAGCGCGGCGAAGTCGAGGTCTCGAACATAAACACCAAAGTGGCCCTTCTCGGACCTGGCGAAAAAACTACTCTCGCCCTGGACGCCAGTATCGCCGGGCAGGGGGTTGCCTCGACGGTAACCGCCCGCGGCGATGTGACTCCGGGTAAAAACTGGGACTTAAGCAAAGCAACCGCAAATATTACAGCCGACGTGAATAATCTGAACTTGAGTCAGTTGGAATCGATATTGGCTATCGCGGGCGTTGACGTAACGGCCAAAGGCACCGTTTCGGCGCATTTGAAAGGCGAACTGAAAAATGGCATCGTGGAAAACGCCGGCATGGATATGCAGGGCAGTTCCCTCGAAATAACCGCCCCACAGCTAAAGGGGGACACAATAAAAACCGGCGTGCTGAACATCGCGATGGAAATGAGCCAGCAGGGAAATCTTGTCAACATCAAAAAAATGAGCGTTGCAACCGACTGGCTCAGGGCCGAGGCCAGCGGCACAGCGCCGATTGATTCGGCGTCTGTTTCGGAATTTATGAAGCCCGACTCGAAGTATGAATTAAAGGCAAATCTCGAATGCGACCTGCCCGTTGTGGCGGCAATGCTCCCCAAAACGCTCGGCCTCAAAGAACAAACTAAACTGACGGGCGGCAAACTCCTCGGCAGCGTGCAAACCCTCAGCGAGGCAGGCACAAAAAAACTCGCCGGACAGGTTAGCATCGAAGGCCTCGCCGGCATGGTCGAAGGTAAACCGATATCGCTTTCCGAGCCGATTCAGGCACAGGCAAAAATAACAACCGAGGGCAACCAGATAAAATTCGAGAAAGCGGGCGTTTCGTCCGCGTTCGCGACGGTCAACTGCACGGGCACTATGGAGACGTTTAACTACGATGCGCAGCTCGACCTCGCCAAACTCGCAAGCGAACTGGGCCAGTTCGCCGACCTCGGCAAATACAAACTCGCCGGCCAGCTCTCCGCCGCAGGACAACTAACCAACAATGCAAAAACAACTATGGTTGTCTGCCGGTCGAGCATATCGAATCTGCGGGCAAGTCCCACAGCGGACATAGCGATAAATGAGCCTAATACGTCAATCGCCCTCACAGCGGCCATTGACAAAACAACCAACGTCCTTTTGATAAAACAATTGAAGGCCGACACGAGCCTCGGACAGTTCAGCGTCAATGACGGGCGACTCCCGATGGGTAAAGATGTCAAAGAACCGATTTCACTTACCGCCTCCGTAAAAGGCCTGGACCTCGCCAAAGTCCAGCCATACCTTGTAATGACAAAGGCCATTTCAAAGGACGTGGTGCTCGGCGGCGTGGTCGAGTCGGATATAACCGTCAATTCCAAAGATGGCGGCTACAGAATAACTACCGACACAACAAAAATCGCCAACCTGCTGGTAAAATCCCCAGGCAAACAGGCATTCATTCAGAATCCCGTCGCCATCGTCCTTGATGCGGAAGTAAACCCGACGACTAAAACGCTTGTTCTCAACAACGCCGAGATTACAAGCCCCGACATAAAAATAAAAGCCAGCTTCCAGCAGAAAATCGAGGGACAAAACAGCTCCATAGAGGGAACCGCAAAACTCGATTACGACTGGAAGACGATTACATCAATGCTGTCGCCCTTTATGCCCGCGGGCCTGACTATCGAAGGCAAACGCCAGGATTCGATTAGTTTTGCGAGCAAATACCCCACGAAAGACGCCAACCAGATGCTCGCCAACCTCAACGCCCAGGCCAAAGTCGGTTTCGATAAGGTTGGTTATATGGGGCTTAGTGTCGGAACCACCAACGTGGATATAAAAGTAGATAAGGGTTTTATGACTATCGCACCGTTCACCTCAGTCGTCAACAACGGCCAGTTTAATTTCGGCGGCTCCGCAGACTTCAAACAAAAACCAGCTGTATTCAGAACGCCCGGCTCGATGAACATAATCAAGGACGTGCAGATAAACAAGGAAATGGCCGACAAGCTCCTCGCCAAAGTTAATCCCGTCTTCTTCGGCGTATCAAGTATCACCGGCGCCGCGAATTTCCAGTGCGACAAGCTCGCTGTGCCGATAAACGGCGGCAAACCGGAAGACGCCAATATCGCGGGAACAATCTCGCTTACACAGGTCAAAATGCAGTCAACCGGATTGATGGGCGCTATACTGTCCGCCACCGGCGCATCAGACGGACAATTGATTACGCTTCATCCCACGCCTTTTACCGTCAGAGACGGCTTTGTCAAATATTCTGATATGCAGATGGATATCGGCACCATGCCAATCAACTTCAGCGGTACTGTACCCATCGACCCCAACAGAAAAATCGAAAGTTTCAGCGTTACTTTGCCAATCAGCCCGACCGGCAAAATCGCCAAAGCCGGCAGCCAGGGAACTGCCGGAACAATCGTGCATATCAAGGGCACACCGAACAAACCGACGCTTGACATTGGTAAAATGATTCAGGACAACGCCGTCCAGACGGGCCTCGATCTTTTGATGCAAGGCGCACAAAAGAGAAAATAACCGAATGACTGTTCAGGCCGGGAGGCACTAAATATGTTTGATGAACTTCTGTCAACCCCGACAGCCCAGGTCGGCAGAATCGGTCGATTCGCCATTTTTCAAATCAAACTTTGGATTCACTGCTTCCGATTGCTGAGAAAAAACCGGTCCGACCAGCAGGCCGCAGCGCTGTCCTATTATACGATGTTCGGCATTGTCCCGCTGGCAGTTGTAATGCTCATGGTCTTTCAATTTTTCCCCGCTTACCGGGACGCCGGCCAGAACATCAAGAACTACGTTTATACGCAGCTGCACCTTGCCACAATCGAATATCCTGACCCAGCAAATCCGGATTCCAATATAAAGCTCACCGACAATCTCGACGCAATCGTAGCCAAGGTCTTCGCCGGATTCAACCAGGGAACCATCGCCGTCCTCGGGGCCATGCTTATTATCGCCGCGGCGCTGATGATGCTCCTCACTATCGAAGCCGCCTTCGACCAAATCTGGGGCGTTGGCATAAGCAGGAGCATTCTCCACAGAATCGTCAATTACTGGGCAATTCTGACCCTTGCCCCCCTGCTGCTGGCTACCGCGATTTACGTCACCACAAAATATGCCGCCATAAGCCAGATACAAAAAACAGTGCTCTCGCATACCGCCCCAGCCGTGGTTTCATATTTCGCCTCGGTCGCGGCATTCTTCCTTCTCTACCTGCTGCTTCCAAACACCAAAGTCAAAGTCCGCGCCGCAATCTGGGGAGCGGTTGTCGCTGCGATTGTCTGGACTATTGTAAAATGGGGATTCAAACTCTACGTGGTGAAATATATTCCATACAATCAGATTTATGGAGCGCTGGGGTTGATACCGCTTGGCGTATTCTGGATTTATCTTAGCTGGTTCATTGTCCTGTTCGGCCTTCAGCTCACATATACCACTCAGCACCTCAGCTCCCTCGATGCCGCTGCAATCGCCGCCGCACAAAAACGAGAAGAAAACTTTATCGCCAACGACCTGACCATAATGAATATGGTAGGCGAAATCGCCGCTGCTTTTAAGGCAGGCGGCGGCCCCGTCGAAGCGGAAACAATTTCGAGCAAACTCAATATGCCGCCAGAATTCGCGGAAAAGGTCCTGTCGCACCTTGTGGCAAGGGGCATTTTAGCGAGAGCTTCCGAACCAAAGGACGGCTTCCTGCTCGCCAAATCCCCCGACGATATGAAACTCTCTGAAATCGCCGCCGCCATTTCGCTGGCGGGGTTTGGCCGGTTGACAGATGTGCCCGCTGGCCTGCGAAAAGTAGCCCAGTCACAGCATGAAATGTTCTCGCAGTTTAATGTCACGCAGCTCATCAACAAGGACGACCAGGCCGGCTAAGCGAAAATCGTAACGCCGGCTTTGTACAGGAAGAACAGGCCGAAGAAAAGCATTGCGCCGGCACAGACCTGCATAACTCGCCGGTAAACCTTCGGCCCCAACAGCGTCGTGCCGTGAAAACTCGCCAATGATAACGCCGTAACCCATATAAAATCGACTAACCAGTGAACAACCGCGAACAACACAAACGCGTGAAGACCGAATTTCGTCGCGGTGGTCGCCAGCCCCAGCCCCACAGTCGCCCACCACAGCAGAAAATAAGGATTCGAAAGCGTTAAAACTACCCCCGCCCAGATTGGCTTGTCCTCTTTTGCGCCGGCCTGCCTCTCAACAGAATGCACAGCCGTCCTGAACATCCCGTATGCCATATAAAGCAGGATAAGACCGCCCGCGATGCCGATAACAATTTGCGCCGTGGTTTTCTGAAAAATCGCCCCCAGCCCAAAGACAATCAAAACCATCAGGGGAAACTCAACTATGCCGTGTCCCACCGCCACCAACGACCCCGCCCAGCGGCTGCGTGTCCCCATCGTAATCGCCGTCGCGGTAACAGGCCCCGGCTGCATCGCACCCGATATCGATATGATGAATACCTGAATTAAAAATAAAACCAGTGCCATCAGCCGTTGCGCCTACTCTCCGATGATTTTGACTAACACACGTTTTTTCCGTTTGCCGTCGAACTCGCCGTAGAAAATCTGTTCCCAAGGCCCAAAGTCCAGCTTGGCGTTTGTAATCGCGACGACAACCTCCCTGCCCATAATCGTCCGCTTCAAATGCGCATCCGCGTTGTCCTCGTAGCCGTTATGATGATACTGAGAATACGGCTTTTCCGGCGCTAACTTCTCAAGCCATGTCTCAAAGTCCTGATGCAGTCCCGATTCATCATCGTTAATAAAGACGCTTGCCGTAATGTGCATCGCGTTGACTAAGCACATACCATCTTTGACGCCCGACTCCTCCACGCACTGCCCGACTTCGCCCGTGATATTGATAAAGTCCCTGCGATGAGACGTATTGAACCAAAGCTCTTTTCTGTAACTTTTCATAAACTCTGAACTCCTCGTAATAATTTATCTTGGGAACATCTTAACAAGTTTTACCTTACGGGGAAATTAAAAGATAAGGGCGTTAACTTTATCTCCCTTGTCAATTCGAATAAACAATCCTCGCCCTGCCTGCCCCGAGCAAAGTCGAGGGGTCGAACCAGGCGAGGGACCTCACCGTTTCCTCTCTGCCAATCCCCATCACGTCGTTAGTTTCTATCTATTTGGCCCCACCCTTGCGTAATTCTTCTATCGGCACTTCTTTCAACACGATGGATTCTGCTAACTTGGCCCGTGCCTTTTGTAATTCTTCAATCTTCGCCTCATCTGCCAGAATGGATTGCGACAGGTCGGCCTGCGCTGCCAGCAATGCATTCATATTCGCTCCTTCTGCCAGCACGGATTTCGATAACTCGGCCTGTTTATTTTGTAATTCTTCCATCTTCGCTTTTGATTGCGATAACTCGGCCTGTGCTTTGCGTAATTCCTCCGTCTTTACTTCTGTCGTAACGGATTTCGACGGCGAGTCCTGTGCTTTGCGTAACGTTTCTATCTTCGCTTCGTTCACCTGCACGGACGCCGATAATTGGGTTTGTACCTCGTACAGTTCTTTCATATTCGTTTCTTTTGCCTGTATGGATTCCAATGATGTGGCCTGCGCCTTGTGTAATCCTTCCAGCTTCACTTCTTTTAACTGCATGGATTCCGGCGGCTTTGTCCTCAAAACACCCGCTAACTCCAGGGTGGTCACTTGTCCAAATCCATGACTTGCGTTGATTTGATATAGTTTCCATCCAATGTAACCAGGTCTGGATGTGTAGAGTTTATAATACCCATTTGTACCCCCTGCCACACCAAGTCCTGCATTCGAAACATATTTGATCGCATCTGATGAAACTTTAATATTAACATCCTTCTCATCTGTTAATTCATATTCGATGCTTTTGACTTTTAACAAAGCTGCTACAACGTACATCCCAATGTAATTAGTGTCCGGGTCGCGTTTTACAAGTTCAGGGAATATTACAGTTCTAAACGCGAAATCAGATATGCCATAGGCACAGGGGTCTTCAATTTTTACTCTGAATCTTCTTGCGCCGGCCGCTCTTAACTGGCCCTGAACAGCGCCGATAACATCGGCATTGGCATTTAACTCAAAAGTTCCATTTCCAGACATCTCAGGAAGACAAATATTTTCCGGGCGTATAGAGTTGGATTCAACAATACGTGAATATACTTCCGGCATATCATTGTTAATATTTAGCACGGGAGTCAAATCAGAAGGGGTCTTAATAACATCGCCTAAACAATGCCCATCAGATATCGGCACAATTGGCGCATATTTGTTCTCCTTAAGTATTGTTGTTACTGCGTCTGATTTGCCGTCACGGACGACGGGAGGACAGCCGGTTAATAACGTCAAAAGCGCCAGACCGACAAGTGCAATTATTTGCCTCTTCATTTTTTATCCCTTCCAAAATTACTAACCTGTATTTGCCATATTAAATGTTTGGCTACACAACAAAACTATTCAACTCCAATATATATAAGTTGATTTGTATAATCACTTATATCCTTTTAGTCCTGTCAATCAAGGGAAATATGGGTAAAGCATCTCTTTTTGGGATACCTATAATCAGTTCTCGTTTTTCATTGTGCCATAATTTTATTCCGTCCCGCCGGAGGCGGGTAAACTTCCGCCGTTAGGCGTCCCTTTCCGGAGTTGTAACACCTTTTTGACAAAGAAGTTAAGACTTAATCCGTGCTGTCCTGCCATAAGGCATCCCTTTCGGGAGTGTTAATCCGTGTTCACCCCGTGAGATGCCCGCTTTGCTATCTCACGGGGTAAATCCGTGGTTGCAAATTAGATTGACCAAAGCCGCATAATCTGTAATTATATGCCTCGATTTTAACGGCCTGTTTGTTGCGGAGGGGTTGTTAGGGTTGAAACTTGTCTGATAAGGGCCAAACGAGTGGCACATAGTCAACAGATTAACGTCGAAGACGCGGTTTTAGTGCAAAAATGGCGTAAGGGCGATGCCGCCGCCATCGAAAAACTCGTCTGCAAGTACCAGGGCCGAATCTATAACCTCATATTGAAAATCTGCTCAAATCCCGACGATGCCGCGGAACTATTGCAGGACACGATTGTCAAAGTAATAGAGAACATTGACAAGTTTCAGAGCCGAAGCAGCTTTTACACCTGGGCATTCAGAATCGCGGTCAACCTGACGCTGAATTACCGCAAGAGAAAGGCAACGGTCGGATTTACCTCGCTGGACGCCGAAATGGCTTCGGCTGATGAACAGACAAAGCAGGGTCTGGCGGTGATATTATCGGACGATAAGTCCCCTGACCCCGCTGCGGTCGCTGAAAACAGGGAACTTTGCGAACTGGTACAAAAAGGAATTCGCAAACTCGATGACGAGCACAGAGCAATCATTGTGCTGCGGGATATTGAAGGAATGGATTACGAACAAATAGCGGAAGTTCTGGGCATAGAGTTGGGCACGGTCAAAAGCCGGCTTAGCCGCGCCCGCGCCGCGCTGAGGCAGATTCTGGAGGCCTTATGAATTTTGAACAAAACCAAAAAATTGAGGAATTGCTGAATAGTTACATCGACGACGAGTTGTCGGCTGATGAACGTTCGCAGGTGCAGCGCCTTGTCCGTGAAAATCACACTATCGCACAACGCTTACGCCAGCTCGAAAGATGCAAGGCGCTGGTAAGCTCATTGCCCCCTGCCGAACCGCCAGCCGAAGTCGTCGCCGGAATTAAAGAACTGCTCCGCAGTCGCGCAGCCGGCTCACATATATCCACACATATCGAAAGACGACGCGGTGAAAGACACCTGTTCATTCGTCAGGCCCTCGCGGCATCAATAATAATCGGGCTTGCTGGCATTTTCGGCGCAGTGGTTTATAAAATTGTCGGACCAGCGGAAACCGTTTCGCCGATTGTCGCGGTGCAGCCGGCGCCTGCCGTCAAGCCGGCAGTAGCACCTGTAGAAACGAAAAAAGCAGTCGCCGTCGCCGCCCCCGAGGACTCAACAAGCATAGGCATTTACTCGCTCCAGATGCAGACCGCCGACTTTGCCGCGGTTGACGCTTATGTAAATAAACTCCTCGAAGAAAGCCCTTGGCTGCGATACGAAGCGACAAAAGACCAGCCGGGCAAAAGCGACTACAGAATCCTCTGCAGTATAGGCGGCCTTGAGGCCATGATGAGCGATTTGGCGACTGTCTGGTCAAAGTTCGATTCGACAACGCTGATTGTGCGCACCGATAACGTCGACCAGTATGTCACCGTCGCGTGCGTAAAGCCGGAGCAGATTGCCGATATTGCCAGACAGGACACAACCGATAAACGCATAAAACTGGCAAAGGATTTCGCGACGCTAAACAACGTCGAGCAGATTATGCCCGACGAAAAAATGTTCGCCGCGACGGAGCAACGCCCGATACCCGAACTGACAACCATCCCCAAGCCGGTCCTGACTTCAGGCAACAAGAACGTCGTAATCGCCCCCAAAGGCGCATGGGACCAGGTCCAGGTGGATTTGAATATCGTCGTCACCGGCCATAAATAGATATTTGGCATCCTCAACTTAAAACTTAACACTTAAAACTCAAAACTAAGCCCCCACTTTAGACAAATCGCGAAACTGGTGAAGTAACATCAAAGCCGGCGCAAAGAAAAACCCCCGGTCATCCGGGGGTTAAACACTGCCGTAGGATGTGCAGTTCACTATTCGAGATTCAATGCCTCGGCGAAGGTGGTCAGGTTGTTGGCCCATTTCTGGGCTTCGTTTATGTCGATTTTGTCAGCTTTAACTAATCTGGCAAGGTGTCTTTCCATTGTAATCATCTTCTCATCGTACCGGTTCGAAGTCTTGGTCTGGAGCTGCGAATACATCTGCTCGATCTTGCCTGTCCTTATAAGGTTGGCGGTTGCATAGTTATTGTTAAAAATTTCCATCGCGGCGACCCGGCCCTTACCGTCCTTTCGCGGGATGAGTTTCTGACTGATGACATACGCCAGACCCAGCGACAGCTGGTTTCTCACCTCGTTTTGCCTCCCCGGCGGGAAGTAATCAAGTATGCGCATGACTGTGCCTGCGGTATCCCTTGTGTGCAGCGTAGAGAAAACCAAATGCCCCGTCTCAGCCGCCATAAGCGTCATCGCGATTGTCTCCGCGTCGCGCATTTCACCGACGAAGATTATGTCGGGGTCTTCGCGGAGCATCGAGCGCAGACCGTCGGCAAACGAATATACGTCCCTGCCGATTTCCCGCTGCGAGACCAGTGAATGTCTCTGCTCAAAAATATATTCAATCGGGTCTTCGATGGTGATTATCCGGCAGGCGCGTTCCTCATTTATCCGGTTAACCAGCGATGCGATTGTCGTCGATTTCCCCGCCCCCGTCACACCTGTAACCAATACCAGGCCGTGTTTGCGATTTATAATGTCCTTCCAGATATCATTGGGAAATCCGGCCCTCTCCACCAACGGTATATCGGTTGACAGCGCACGAATGGCCGC
>JBEKZW010000044.1:0-18559 GCA_049509475.1 Sedimentisphaerales bacterium | reverse complement strand
CGAGCATCAGGCATTTGTGCGGCGACCAGCAGGCGGCGAAGTATATCAACAATTATCTTGCGCTTGTGGTAAAGCAGGTGCTGCTGAACCAGTTAGACGAGAGGATACAGGCGATTTTCCGGTTCGAGCTTGAGCATATGCGGTCGTCGGAGCGGTATTTCAAGAGGTCGGTGAGTCTGCTGATAGCGCTGCAGATAATCAACAACAACATCTCGGCGGTAGAAATGATAGTGAAGCAGTGTCTCAAGGCGATGCCGTTCGAGAAGTATGATTTGATAGATTACGTTAAATACGCGGTGCGGGCGGCGAGGAGCTTGTTTGACGCGAGGGTCGTGGAGACGCAGTTGAATTCGATACGGTCGAATTTTCAGCCCGGCCTGGTGCCGATGGGATGCGAGACGGAACTGAGCAACGTCGGGGCGGCAATGGTGGAAGAGGACGCTGAGCCGGCGAAAAAAGAGGACCCGGTGTATGATTGTTTCAGGTATTTTCATGATTTTCAGCTCGATGTCCTGTCGTGGAAGGTTGGCGGGTACATTGACGATAACAGCGGGTCGGTGGACAGGACGAGGCGTCAGGGGTTTCTTGAGCTTGCGCCGGGCCGACTGAATGTTGCGATGGAATTGTCGAGGCCCGCGACGGCGTGCCCGTGGCTTTTGAATCAACTGATAAATGAAATTACGGCATTCTACAATGTTAAACCGCACAGTTTGCATTTGTCATTCCAGATGCGGAAGCGGCAAATCGGCAAACAGAAGATTCTGCCTCTTGGGTTCGTGAAGTGTCTGCTGGTACTGGGCGGTGGGACAGAAATGAACAAGACAGGCCAGCTGTGGATTTCGCGTATGGGTCATGACGAGATTACAAGCGGAGAAGAGCTTGTGTTCGCCAGGACAAGCCAGCGGCAGTGGTTCGTTGGCGGGGACTCGGACGGCGGAGGGGGCAAGACGCCATCGTCGGTGACAGCATATACTCAACAATACAAATTTATCCGGCTGGAGCAAAGGGCGAATTACGAACCGTTGATAATGTGCCTGAAAGGCCTGCAACTGGCGTATAACCCGGCAGATTACCTGACGGCAGAGCAGCTGAAAAAGAGCGCAAAGCTGCGGCGTGAATACGAGGAATTGAAGACGTGGGCGGCGAATCCAGCGGAAATCAGCCCGAAGATAATAAGAGATTTTTTGCACACGGTTCGCGAAGGGCTGATGAACGAGGCACATCACAGTCCGTCGCACAAACCGCATTATATTGAGTGGGCGCTGGGCGCAATCGATATGCGGCTGCGGACATTCAACGAACAGGTAACAGGGGCCACGCCGGGCTAAGTGGATTTTTGTGCGGCAAGTTTATTCTTCAGGCGGTCGATGGCGAATTTGGCGACCTCGTTGTGGTCGAAGGCCATATCTTCCGGAAGTTTGTCGATATCAAACCATTGCGCTACAGCGGCGTCGTCGCCTGCTTTTATACGGTCAAGCCCTTGATTGATAATTCCGATGTAGGCGACGGTGATTTGCCTGCCTCTTGGGTCGCGGCCCGGTTTGCCGAAGGTGTGCATCTGTTCGAGGTGTACCCCGGTGAGGCCGGTTTCTTCCTGTAGTTCTCTTGCGACGGCGTCATCAAGGTCCTCGTCTATACCGATGAAGCCGCCCGGGAAGGCCCATTTGCCTTTGAAGGGTTCGTGGCCTCGCTTGATGAACAGAAGCCTGGTTGCGTCCGGGGTTACCGCGAAAACCACGGCATCGACGGTGACCATAGGTCGCGGCCAGTCGTAAACGTATTTTCCTTTCTCGTTCATTTTGAACAGCATAATGAATATTCGGAATTTAAGCAATTGCCGAACGGGAGGTAAACGCATAAAATAAGCGTATGCACGACATTGAAACAGTAATGAGGAATTTAATCGAGATATCGGAAGTTGCGCCGGCGGGCGGGTGGCGCGGATGGGTCGCGGTTCGTGCCGGCGGCAAAGAGCAATTTTCAAAATCGGGATGGGAAAAGCTGCTGGCCCGGCCGGAGAAACTGTTTGAGGGTACGCAGCAGACGCTGAAGAGTGAGGGCTTAAATACCGTTACGGTCAAGCACCTGGATATCGGGGGCAGGGGCGTTAAGGCGGTGATAAAGCGGCGTTATCGCGGCGGGGGGATTCGGGGTATTTGCAGGTCGATGGGGGCGGCGCACGCGATACGGAATTTTATCGCGGCGGTCAAGATGAAGCAATATGGACTGCCGGTTGCGGCGCCATTGGCGGCGGTGTATCACAAGAGATTTTTGTTTTGCGACGAGAGCATATATATCAGCGAATATGTTGAGGGGACAAACCTGCATGAGTTTTTGAGTAATATGCGGGCACGCGGCGCAGAGCGGTACTGGATAATGCGGGAGCTTTGCGGGAAAATGGCGGAGATATTCGCGGAGCTTCATAAGAATAATTTGTGGCACAGGGACGCCAAGGCGACTAATTTTGTCGTTAATCAGGACGGCGACGGGGAGTATCAAATTACGATTGCCGACGTGGATGGGATTAAGCAGTATTTATCTCGCAGCGAGGAGAGGCAGACGCAGGGACTGTGGCAATTAGCGGCGTCGGTGATGGGGTTGCCGGGCATTACGCGGACGGATTATCTGCGGGCCTTCGAGATGTACTGCGATGAGGTGAGGATACCGGAGAGAGAGCGAAGAGAAATCTTCAGGCGGCTTGCGCGGAAGGCACAGGCGAAGTATCATCTTAAGCAGGCCGGGCAGGGACGTTGAATGACAGGCGAAGAGCCGAAACAGATTTTGATTATAAAGCCGAGCGCATTGGGAGATATTGTGCTTGCGTTGCCGGCGTTGTCGGCACTGAGGAAAAGTTTCCCGGAGGCGGAAATATTGTGGCTTGTGCGGCAGGAGTACGCAGAATTTCTGTGCGGGCATCCGGATTTAAATATGCTTATATTATTTGACCGGCGATTTCTGGGTAAATGGTGGTATCAGCCAAAGGCCTTCACGAAATTGATGCATTTTTTGGACCTGCTGCACGGGGGACATTTCGACCTTGTTTTCGATTTTCAGGGACTTTTCAGGACGGGATTTTTCAGTTGGGTAACGGGATGCAAGAGGCGATTCGGGATGGCAGGGGCGAGAGAATTAGCACATTTATTTTACACGGATAAAATTTCGCAGGATGCTTCGAGTATTCACTTAGTAGATTATTATTTGAAAATGGCTGCCGCGGCAGGGGCAAAACAAGGGGAGGCGGAATTCAAATTACCTGAGGATGCGGGGGCAGCGGCTGCGGTTGAGAAACTTTTGAAATCGCAGGGTGTGGGCGGCAAATATGCCGTGCTTGTTCCCGGGGCGGCACAGGCGAACAAACGTTGGCCGATTGAGAGATTCGCGGAACTGGCGGGTAAAATCGGCGAGCGATTCGGATTACAGATTGTGGCAACGGGTTCGCAGGGGGAGCGAGAGTATATTGGGGCGATTCAAACAGGCGGCAAGACGCGTGTAGTAAATTTGGCGGGGAAAACATCGGTGCGAGAACTTGTGCCTTTAATGAAAAGGGCGTCGTTAGTTGTGAGTAATGACACAGGGCCGGGGCATATTGCGGCTGCTCTTGATGTGCCGATAGTGATGATATTCGGGCCGACAAATCCGGCGAGGGTATGTCCCTATAAGAGGCCTGAGTGTGTTGTGGCCGTTGAGCCGACGACGAGGGGAATGAAGGCGGACAGCTATGAGCCGAGGCACGATATTGCCCATATTACCGTCGAAAAGGTGTTTGAGATGGTCTGTCAGCAAATCAGTAAAAAAGGCTCCTGACCCCTTTTCCCTTCTATTTACTTTTTCCGCAACCGCAGCAATATCCTTTATGAACGCAAATAACATCTCCGCATTCAGAGCAAGTCCATCTCGTTTTTTCATTTTTAATAAATTTCTTTATGCCAAATTTTTTGATGTACTCAAGATTTTCGACCATACTCATATTGTATTTGGTTCGGTATCTTTTATCCAAATGCTTTAAATGCGCACACGGAAGGTTGTTACATTCAAAGCAGAATTTCATTTTGCCATTTCGTAAAATTTTACAATTTTTGATTTTGCATTTAATGCGGGTAATCGGCTTGTTGATGTCATTGACTCTACAGCCGGGGCATTTATTTTTATCTCTTAAATAAGCCCTGCATATCCCGCAGTTCATTCCGCAGGGGGCAATAAGTGAAAATTCATTTAAGGATTCCATAGCATCTTCCTGCTTTTTATCAGCCAGGAGGAAAAACGACTCCTGACTCCTTTTTCACTACAATTGCTTTAATGTCGCGGCGCAGCGTTCGCAGACGTCGGGGTGTTGACTATCTTTGCCAACGGAGGGCCAGTAATTCCAGCAACGCTGACATTTTTGATGAGCGCTCTTCTGTGCAATCACTTGGGTCGGGCCTTCGGCTTTTTCGAGCTTAACCTCGCTAACGATGCAAAGGGCGGCGAAATTCTTAATACCAAACTGCTCAATTGCGGCTGCCTCCTCACTGCCGCATTTGATGGTAACGCTGGATTCCTGATTGCTGCCGATGAGTTTATCTTTGCGCAGCGGCTCAAGGGCGAGAAGGACGGCATCTCGCAGGGACATAAGCTTTTGCCATTTGGCTTCATTTGCCTGCCAGTCGATTGAAGCGTCAACTTTTGGCATCATAGCGAGATGAACGCTATCGACGTTTTGCGATTTATGTTGAATGGCTGCCCATGTTTCCTCGGCGGTGTGGACAAGGATTGGGGCGAATAGCAGCGTGAGTGCGTCGAGGATTTTATATAGCGCGGTCTGACAGCTTCGGCGAGAAGGGCTATCTGCGGGGTCGCAATAGAGACGGTCTTTGAGCAGGTCCATATAGATACTGCTCATTTCGACGGAGCAGAAATTGTAAAGCAGCGCAAAGGCGCGGTGATATGCGAAATCGTCGTATTCCTTTGAAACCTGCGAGATTAGTTTTTGTAATTGCTGCATCGCCCATCTGTCGATTTCGAACATTTTTTCGTATGCGACGCTGTTTTTCGCGGGGTCGAAGTCGTAGATATTGCCGAGGAGGTAGCGGATGGTGTTTCGGATTTTGCGGTAGGCGTCCTGGGTTTTGCCGATGAGTTCGTCATTGCAGCGGACGTCGTCCTGATAGTTGACGCTGGCGACCCAGAGGCGTAGGACGTCTGCGCCGTATTTGGCGACCTCGTCCTGTGCGTTGACGTAGTTGCCTAAGGACTTGGACTGCTTCATACCTTTTTCATCGACGGTGAAGCCGTGGGTGAGGACGGCCTTGAAGGGGGCTTTGCCGATTGTGCCGAGTGCGGGAAGCAAAGACAGTTGGAACCAGCCGCGGTGCTGGTCGCTACCTTCGAGGTACAGGTCAACGGGGACGGGCCAGCCGATTTTTGTAGCGACACTGTACCAGCTGCACCCCGCCTCGAACCAGACGTCGAAGATGTTTTCTTCTTTTTTAAGCTCATTGAATGCGAAGCCGGGGGGCAGTTTGAAGTCGGAGCCGAGGATTTGTTCAGGCGAATCGGTGAACCAGCTATCGGAACCCTTTATGCCGATATATTTTGAGACGGCCAGGACCGATTCTTTTGTCAAAAGGGTTTCGCCCTTGGGATTGAAGAAGACGGGGATAGGCAGACCCCAGCTTCGCTGCCTGCTGATGCACCAGTCGGGGCGAGATTCGAGCATACCTTCGATGCGTTTTTGTCCCCAGTCGGGGACCCAGCGGACGTTTTTTATGGATTCGAGGGAGAGAGTGCGGAGAGTTTTTCCGAGGCCTGGGATTTCCTTATCGACGCTGACAAACCACTGTTCTGTGGCGCGGAAGATAACAGGGGTTTTGCTTCGCCAGCAGTGGGGGTAGCTATGGGTGAGTTTCTGCTGTTTGACGAGCCAGCCGGCTTTGTTGAGGTGGTCGATGACTTCGGGGTCAACCTTGAGGACGCTTTTGCCGCGTAGCCAGTCGGGGACGGTGTTGTCGTAAGAACCGTCGTCTTTGACGGGGGAATACACAGCGAGGCCGTTGGCCTGGCCTGACGCGTAGTCCTCTGCGCCGTGGCCCGGGGCGATGTGAACGATGCCTGTGCCGTCTTCGGTTGTTACGTATTCCGCGAGGATAACTTTGTATGCGTCCTTATCCGTCGGGTTTTTCTCGACGAAGGGATGGATATATCGCAGACCTTCGAGTTTGCTGCCGAGGACCTTATTCGGGCTGACTTTGTATTGCCTTTCGTCTAATCCCGCAGCCGCGACGACCGCAGGCAGACGGTCTGAAACAATAATGGAAATGAATCGCTTGCCGTTAAGCTGGTAGTCGAGAGTTACATATTCAAGACGCGGGTGTAATGCTACCGCAAGATTTGCGGCTAAAGTCCAGGGGGTGGTCGTCCAAATCATAAAGCAGACCTTGGCGCTTTGCGATTGCTCTGCTGTGACCAGACCAAGTTCAGTCAGGCGGGAAATGCTGTCTTTGGCAAGGGGGAAATTGACGAATATGCTTGGCGAGTCGATATCTTTGTATTCGAGTTCCGCTTCTGCCAGGGCGGTTTCGCAGCCGACGGACCAGTGGATGGGTTTCAGTTGTTTTTTGACGAGGCCTTTGCCGACGAGTTCCGCGAAGACCTCTAAAATGCCCGCCTCGTAGGATGGTTTTAAGGTGAGATATGGATTTTCGAAGTCACCGAAGATGCCAAGCTCCTGGAATTGCTTACCCTGGAGCTTGACGTATTTGCTGGCGTATTTTTTGCACAGCGCGCGGATTTCCGGTTTGCTGAGCCGGCGGATTTTGTCGCCGAGTTCGGTAACGACCTTCGATTCGATGGGCAGGCCGTGGCAATCCCAGCCGGGGACGTAAGGTGCGTCGAAGCCGGCCATTGTTTTGCAGCGGATAACTATATCCTTGAGGACCTTGTTGATGACGTGGCCCATGTGGATATCGCCGTTGGCGTAAGGGGGGCCGTCGTGGAGGATGTAAAGTGGCGAACCTTTTCTCGCCGCCCTGATTTTGCCGTAGATATCGGCTTTTTGCCAGTCCTTGCGCATCTGCGGCTCGCGCTGGACGAGGTTCGCCTTCATCGCGAAATTCGTTTGCGGCAGGTTCAGTGTCTGGCTGTAACTTTTCTTGTCGTCGGACATCGTAATACCTCAAATATCAAAAACAAGCATCTTAAACATTAGTAACCGCGCAGTCAATGTAATGACCGGACAGTTGATTTATACAAAAGAAAAAGGCCTTTCCGGATTTTCACCCTGAAAGGCCTTTATAAATCGTTATTTGACGCTCTCAGGGCAGCTTAGGGTTATCTCCTATAATGATAATAATCGCAATACAAGCGGGGCATGAAATGAGCTTTGCCTGTGCGACTAATCGTATTGTAGATTGTTTTAACGCCATAAATTCACCTTAACAAGGTTACAAACATACCATAATAGTCGGTTATTGTCAATCGCGAGTTTAGGAAATCGTGCGGGTATACAATCTTGTCGGCGTCGTTAATATGCTGCCTTCGGGGCAAACCGTTTATCGCTGGGATGAGCAGGCGGTCGACTATACCCCTGCGTCAGAATTCTGGGTCGCCGTTTACAAACGGCGTCACTGATATTGGAGCTTTTTTGTGCTACCGGAGATAAAGTAAAACCATTATAATGTCCTTATGTTCGCGAATAAAAAAGTTATTGTTGTGATGCCGGCTTATAACGCTGAGAAGACCATTCGCAAGACCCACGACGAGGTTATGGCACAAGGGATAGTTGACCTTGTTGTTGTCGTTGATGATGCAAGCCGGGACGGGACGGTAGAGGTGGCTTCGAAGCTGTCGAACACTATTGTTCATACGCACCCGCAAAACCGCGGCTACGGGGCCAACCAGAAGACCTGCTATAAACTCGCCCTCGAAAACGACGCCGACATCGTAATAATGGTGCATCCCGACTATCAGTACACGCCTTTGCTGGTACCAGCGATGGCGTCTATGATAGCAAACGAGCTTTACCACTGCGTCCTCGGCTCGCGAATACTGGGCGGTCGTGCACTGGCGGGCAATATGCCTTTTTACAAATACGTCTCAAACCGGTTCCTTACGCTGGCTGAAAATATTCTTACGGGAGCGAAGCTGTCCGAGTATCACACCGGCTACCGCGCTTTTTCCAGGCAATTGCTGGAGCTACTGCCTCTGGACGGCAATTCCGACGATTTTATTTTCGATAACCAGATGCTCGCCCAGATACTTTGGTTTGGGTACACGATAGCCGAAGTAAGCTGCCCGACGAAATATTTCCCGGAGGCGTCGTCGATTAACTTCGTTCGCAGCACCAAATATGGTTTGGGCTGCCTGTGGACGGGCCTGATTTTCCGCCTGGCGAAAATGAACATCATAAAATCATCACTGTTTCCCAACAACCGATGCGTAAAACCACCCACAATTCCCGTGCACCGTGGGTAATCGGGTCGGCCGTGATAAAAACAATCCTGCTTGACAGTTACCCCGTCTGCAAATAGAGTTTTCACTGATGTCCAGAAACCTTTACATAATAGACGGGCACGCACATATCTACGCCGCGTATTTCGCGCCTATGCGGCAACGGCTGACCAGCCCGTCGGGTGAACCTACCAAGGCGACGTACATATTTACTACTGCCATTCTTGGTCTGATGAAAAATAAAAAGCCCGATATGCTCGTTGTGGCGATGGACAGCAAGGGGCCGACGTTCAGGAATGAGATGTATTCCGATTACAAGGCGCACAGGCCTCCTATGCCGGACGATATGCCGGTGCAGATAAATCGCATCGAGCAGATTCTTTCGGCGATGAATATTCCTATGCTGCGCGTTAACGGCTTCGAGGCGGACGATATAATCGGCACAGTTGCAAAAAAGGCATCGAAAGAGGGAATCGACGTTTATATATGCACAAAGGACAAGGATGTTCTTCAGCTTATCGATGACCACGTTTTTGGATATGATATCAAGACGGGCGAGGTAACTGACGAGGCGTGGGTTAAGTCGGAGATGAAAATTTCGCCCGCGCAGTTTATCGACGTTTTGGCCCTCCAAGGGGACGCCTCTGATAATGTCCCCGGCGTCGCGGACGTAGGGCCAAAGACGGCGCTTGAATGGGTGCAAAAATACGGCTCGGTCGATAACCTGCTGGCGCACGCGGACGAAATCACAGGCAAACGCGGCGACAACCTTCGCAAGTCGAAAGAGATTATTCATCTCAGCAGGCGATTGGTAACGATTGACTGTGATGTTCCCGTGAAGATTGATTATGAGGCATTCGCGGTGAAGCCGGCTGATGAGGCGCGTTTGACGCAAATTTTTAACGAGCTTGGCTTTGCCCGGATGCTGACACAAATGGGGCTTTCCTCATCCGAGCAGCAGGTTCAATCGCAGCAGCCGCAAACAGCGCCGGTCAGTGGGCCTGTTTCGGCGGCGACAGCGAAACATAACTATCAACTTATCGATACTCCGGAAAAATTCGAGGAGTTTTTCGAGGAGCTGAAAAAGCAGAAATCATTTGCCGTCGATACGGAGACAACTTCTATTGTGCCAATGAGGGCGGATTTGGTGGGAATAAGTTTTTCCTGGCAGGCGAAAACGGGATTTTATATCCCGGTCCGTGCGCCGATGGGTGCAAAACGCCTGCCTTTAGCGATAGTTCGTGAGAAACTCGCCCTGATATTCGCCGACAAGGCGATTAAAAAAATCGGGCAGAATATCAAATACGATATGCTGGTTTTGCGAAACGCCGGGCTGCCTCTCGCGGGCGTGTATTTCGATACGATGGTCGCGTCGTATTGTCTTGACCCGCTGCGAAACAGTCATTCACTTGATAATATGGCGATGGATTTCCTGGGCTATACGAGCATCCCGATATCCGCGCTCATCGGCAAGGGGAAAAATCAGCTCAGCTTCGATATGGTCGATACCGCAGCGGCGTGCGAGTATTCCGCCGAGGATTCGGACCTGACGTGGCGGCTGTATCAGTATTTCACGGCGCAGTTGGAGCGACGCCCTCAGATACAGCCATTATTCTACGACGTTGAGATGCCATTAGTAACCGTTCTCGCGGAGATGGAATACAACGGTGTGTCACTGGATACTGAGATTCTTTCGGATATGTCGGAGGATATAACGGCATCAGTAAACCGGCTGGTTGATGAGATTTATCAGGCGGCAGGAACGCCGTTTAATATCGATTCGCCTAAACAGCTTGCGGAGGTGTTATTCGGGAAATTAGGATTAAAGTCGGTGCGTTCGGGAAAAACCGGAATGAGCACCGACGCTGCCGTTTTAGAAGAGCTTGCCGAAGAGCACCCGATTATCAATCTGATTCTCGAATACCGCACACTGAGCAAGCTGAAGAACACTTATGTTGACAAGCTGGGTTATCTTGTGAATCGGCGCACCGGCAGGGTGCACGCGTCGTTTAACCAGACGATAACTGCGACGGGCCGACTAAGCTCAAGCGACCCTAATTTGCAGAATATCCCGATTCGCACGCCTTTAGGCGCAAAAATACGTTCAGCGTTTATCCCCAAAAATAAAACCGACTGCATCCTCAGCGCGGATTACTCGCAGATAGAGCTTCGGCTGCTTGCGCAATTTTCTGGAGATAAGGCATTGCGTGAGGCCTTTGCGAGGGATATGGATATTCATCGTTTTGTGGCTTCGCAGATTTTTAATGTTCCTATCGAAAAGGTTACATCCGAGATGCGTTCGCGATGCAAGGCGGTAAATTTCGGGATAATTTACGGGCAGGGGGCTATGGGGCTGGCGCACGGAACAGGGTTAACGCTACAGGAGGCGAAAAAATTTATCGACGATTATTTCGCCAGGTACAGCTCCATCAGGCAGTTTATGGATAGCGTTGTCGAGCAGGCGACGAAGAATGGCTACGTCGAGACGATTCTGCACCGCAGGCGAAAGATTTTGAATCTCGAAAGCGGCAACCCCGGCAAGCGTGCGCAGGCGAGGCGTTTGGCCGTTAATACGGTCATACAGGGGTCGGCAGCCGATTTGATTAAGGTCGCCATGGTCAATATCCAGCGGAAAATAGATGCGGAAAACCTGCCTGTTAAAATGATTCTGCAGGTCCACGATGAGCTGGTTTTTGAATTGCCGACCGCGGAGGCCGAGCGGCATTCAAAATGGATTGCCGAGGAAATGACCGGCGCTATCAAGCTGGACGTTCCTTTGAAAGTCGATATTACTTACGGCCCAAGCTGGCTGGCTGAGAAGTAAAAACCGCTTCGAAAGCCATTTTCCTTTTTTACTTTTATCTTGCCTTTGGCGATAATCCCGACCACAATATCCTCCACGGCGTCGGACGCTGATACGAGTTACAATTAGGCCATTGGTTTTTGTATGAACCGTACAATCAATAAGTTGTGAGGTGATTATGACTGATGGAACGAATTATGTAAGAAGCGCGGTGGACGCGGACCAAAAAATCCATGCTATCGCGGCCAACTGTTCTCACTTCAAAATCGGCAAGACCGGGCGAAACCTGTCCGATGTTTTTAACAGCGAGTTCAAAAACGCGTATGACAGGATTGAGGCCATCCACGAAACCCATCTCAAAGCGGAGGCCGATGAATTAGAATCATATCTCATCGACCACTTCCAGTCGCACGATAAATACGCTTCAGAGTGCGACAACAAGAATAAAGACGCCCAAGAGATGGGAGATTCGGATGTTTACTACATTTATGTAGTTGTGAAGAATTGAGGGCGCAGCATATAATTCAATTAATGGAAGCAAACTACGATGGCTGACCTTTCACCAATGCGCCAGTTAATGAAGCTTGTTCATCCGGAGGGGATACCGTGGCCCGGGTCGGTTTTTTATAATGCGATTAGCTCGTCAGCGATATTTACGAAGCACTACGAGCTCGCGGCACAGGACATAGTGAGCCATTGTTCACAGGGGACGCTGCTCGATATCGGCACAGGCCCCGCGCGCCTATTGTTAAAGCTGCATCAGCAATCGCCGGGTATGCGATTAGTCGGGATTGATTCGTCGTCAGCGATGGTAACCGAGGCGAAAAAAAACGTCGCCGAAGCGGGCCTGTCGGAATTTATCGAGGTTAAAGAGGGCAGCGCAGGCCAGATTCCGTTTCCGGACCGGACCTTCGATATTGTCGTCAGCACCATTTCGATGCACCACTGGAAGGAGCCGGAGGCCTGTCTTAATGAAATATATCGGGTGCTGAAAGATAATAGTTATGCCCTTATATACGACATTGTGAGCGATACGCCCAAAAATATTCTAAACGAGATAAAGGAGGGATGCGGCTGGCTCAAAACGACGGTGTTCTGGCTGCACAGTTTCGAGGAGCCGTTTTATACACGCCAGAACTTCGAATCTTTTGCCCAGTCGTCGCTTTTCCAGAAGGGCAGGACGCAATTTCTCGGTTTGTTCTGCTGTCTGATACTGAAAAAGTAATTCGTTTTGTTGACGTGGAATCCGCCAAGCCCTAAAATCCCATTGTCAGTTAGACGTGAGCAGAACTTTTTATACAGCCCTGCAGGAAGAAACAAGATGATAACGGTAAACGAGAATTTTTTGAAATTACAGACGGGATATTTATTTCCTGAAATCGGCAAGCGCAGGCGTGCGTTCCAGCAGGCGCACCCTGATGCAAAAATAATCAGTATGGGCATCGGCGACGTTACGCAGCCAGTGGCGCCGGCGGTAATCGAGGCGATGCACAAGGCCGTCGATGAAATGGGCAAGAAAGAGACGTTTCGCGGCTACGACGACGGCGGCATCGGCTACGCCTTTCTCAGGGAAGCAATCGCCAGGAACGATTATAAGTCGCGGGGCGTCAGTATCGATATCGACGAGATTTTCATCAGTGACGGCGCAAAATCCGATACCGCCAACATACAGGAGCTTTTCGGTCTCGATAACACCATAGCGGTCGCAGACCCCGTCTATCCGGTGTACGTTGATACCAACGTAATGGCGGGGCGGACGGGCGCGGTCGCGGGGCAGGGGACGTACTTGAAAATCGTTTATATGCCCGCCACGGCGGAAAACGGTTTTGTCCCCGAATTACCCAGGGAAAAGGCGGATATGATTTACTTATGCTTTCCGAATAACCCGACCGGCGCGGTGGCGAGTAAAGAGCAGTTGAAAAAATGGGTTGATTACGCGAAGGAAAACAGGTCTGTAATTTTGTTCGATGCCGCGTACGAGGCGTATATCAGCGATTTGCAGATACCGCACTCGATATATGAAATCGAAGGCGCAAAGGACGTTGCGATTGAATTCAGGAGTTTTTCGAAGACCGCGGGGTTCACGGGACTTCGCTGCGCTTTTTCCGTTGTGCCGAAAGAGCTTAGGGCATTCACCAGGGCCGGTCAGAGCGTAGCTCTCAATCCGCTATGGAACAGGCGGATGTGCACGAAATTTAACGGCGTATCGTATGTTACGCAGGCCGGAGCTGCTGCGGTATATTCCGACGAGGGCAAAAAGCAGGTCCGCAAGACGATTGATATTTATATGAACAACGCGAAGGTAATTCGCGAGTCGTTGACCTCGCTGGGGTATAAAGTTTACGGCGGCGTAAACGCTCCGTATATCTGGCTTAAAACGCCTGAGGGCGTCGGCTCGTGGCAATTTTTCGATTTGCTTCTTAACAAAGCGCACGTTGTAACGACCCCCGGCGCGGGTTTTGGGCCGGCAGGGGAGGGTTACGTTCGGCTGACGGCGTTCGGCAATCCGCCTGACGTTGTCGAGGCGCTTGGTCGAATCAAGGCCATAGGCAAATGAGCCGGACTATCGCATACATCGGTTTGGGAAGCAATATCGGCGACAGAAAAAACCATATCGATAAGTCCCTGCAATTATTGGGTGAAACGCCGGATGTTAATGTCGGGCGTGTTTCAACTATCCTCGAAACCGAACCGTTGAGTGACGCGAAACAGCCAAAGTATTTGAATTGCGTCGCGGAAATAAAGACATCACTGCCTGCTGAAAAACTTTTTCATCACCTCGTTCTCATCGAGAATACCCTTGGCCGCAAAAGAGACGGGAAATGGGCGTCAAGGACCATAGATTTGGATTTACTACTGTTCGGCGATGAGGTAATAAACAGCGATACGCTTAGAGTTCCCCATTCGCAGATGCACCTGCGTTCGTTTGTGCTGAAGGGGCTGCGCGAGCTGAATCCGAGGCTGGAGCATCCTGTTTTTAATGAGACAGTCGATGTGCTTGCGGGCCGGCTGAACGGCGGCGATTTTGCTCTCAGGCCTGATGTGCCGCAGCTTATCGGTATCGCGGGCAATATCGGCGCGGGCAAAACCACGTTGGCAAAAATACTTGCTGACGCTTTTAAGTGCCGCGCAATCTTCGAGGCGTATGATACCAACCCGTTTTTGGCCAAAGTTTATGCGGGCAATCACGACCTTGCTTTAGACAGCCAGTTATATTTTCTTTTTACGCGGTACGAACAGTTGAACCCGACATCTCTCGAAAAAGGAAGGGCCGTTGTTACCGATTATCTCTTCCAAAAGGAGCAGATATACGCGAAACTGACTCTAAACACAGAGCAATTAACTTTATATCAGAAGTATTATTCGATTGTGTCGCCGGCGGTTACTAATCCGGTT
The DNA here is from genome assembly GCA_049509475.1 of Sedimentisphaerales bacterium. Classification (GTDB taxonomy): domain Bacteria; phylum Planctomycetota; class Phycisphaerae; order Sedimentisphaerales; family Anaerobacaceae; genus Fen-1362. The sequence continues at coordinate 3,936 of JBEKZW010000044.1, read as the reverse complement.
GTTGTGATATATCTGCAAAACCCGCCCCAGCAGTGCCTTGAGCGGATTCACAAACGGAGCAGGCCCTATGAGCAGCGGATTGAAAGCAGTTTTCTTGAGGCCGTCGGCGCAGGTTACAAAAAACTTATTGCCGACTGGACGCTTTCACCCGTTATTACACTAACTGATTTCGATTGCCTTAATCAAAATGCTGTTGACCTCCTCGCTTGTCGGATAGAATATTATATTAATCCGCCACAGGCGGATAAACCCACGAAATACTTATGAACCCGGATTTACCATATTAAAGTAGCGCATTTGATACTGATTTGATAGTATAGAGCTTATGGATGCCGTTCAAGCCAGTTTTGACTGTTCTGATTTGGAGAACCCAATGGGTGAAAGACGCAAGGATGCTCTGCGGGTCAATTTTGACCAAAAATTGAAGCTCAAATTTCACGGAATAAAAGTAACCAGCGATGCAGGTTTGCTGGCTTACATCAAGGCATTGTTAGTTTACATCGTGGCAGCGAAGGCCGGAAGTCGCTACTTCGCAGAGTAGCATAAGTCGTTTTTTAAAAGGCAGTTAGGCAAAATATCTTAAAAAAAGAATTGCAAATGGGAAATGAAACTCTAGAAGACATACCAGCAGATTGGTGGAAAAGCGAAATAAATGCTCCAAAACTTAACCTATGGTTTAAAAAACATGTTATTGCGCTTCATATTGGCTATTTACTTAAAGATAAACCTTATAATTTCTATGCTTCAGGATTTCTGTTTTCATATCAAAAACGTTTCCTGTGGATTACTGCGGGACATGTGATTCAGGATATTGAAAAACTTTTTCAAAACAATGAGTGTGATGCTAAGCATATCGCGTGGATTGATAATAATGAGATTAATATTGCAAGCGATTGCAATACTATTCCTTTTGACTACTCACAAACTAGAAAATTTTACATTGATGACAAAACAATGGATTTAGGGGTAGTTAGATTGGAAGGGTTGCATTTGCAAACAATTCTAAGCAACCATTCAAATAAATGGTTTACTGAAGAAAACTGGAGAAACAACAACTTATCGAATCCCGAAGGTTTCTTCTTAGTGGGCTACCCAAACGAGACCAAAGTCTGTAAGAATGTAAAAAAAAGTGATGGGAATTATTCTATAAGCAAAATTAGCTGCATTAGCAATCCTGTCGAAAGAATTGCAAGAAAAGAATCCGATGAAAATGAATTCTGGAATTATCCCGACTGGTTTTTTGGTGAAGCCTTGCCGATAACTAAAGATGGTTGCACTAAATTAAATGATATTAGGGGAATGAGCGGAGGTCCTATATTAGGAATTGAAACAACGCCCGATGGCAAAATTATTTACAGGCTCTTTGGTATACAAAGCTGTTGGCTTCCAGAAAGTAAGATTTTGCGAGCAACGCCAATAGAGAATGTTATTAAACTGATAGATGAAGCAATAAAATGATGATAATTAAAAACTTCTCCGCATCGTTGCGGGGGGAAAAAGGAATGCAACTTTTTATTAAAAGGATTTTTAAAATGGCAAGATTTCCAAAAAAAGGAGGATGAAATTGCTGCATTAGCTGAGCGGTTATGGCGGGGACTGTTGGACAACAACCCGCATTTCTCACAGCCCCAATTGAAAAAGACGGCCACTCTGGTATAAGTTGTTTATCAAGAACAAGTTATGCCATAAAGCAAGGGAAACAAAACATACGGTAAAAAGAGAATGAAAGTTGCAAAAACCATTAAATTACTCAGAACGTTCGTCAGTTCCGCTCGCAACGCGGCCAGAACAATCGGCCTTATCCCGACGATGGGCGCGCTGCACCGGGGACATATATCACTTATCGAACGTTCCGGCAAACACGGCGACTTCGTCGTGGTCAGTATCTTTGTCAACCCGACGCAGTTCGGCCCAAAAGAAGACCTCGCGAAATACCCCAGACCCCTGCGGGAGGACCTGCGAATCTGCAAGGACCACGGTGTTGACGTGGTATTTGTCCCCGATGCGAAGGAAATGTATCAACAGGAAGAGTTAAGCTGGGTCAGCGTCGATAAGATTTCGGAGCCGTTGTGCGGGCGTTTCAGGCCGGGGCATTTTCGCGGCGTTGCTACCGTTTGCGCAAAACTATTCAATATTGTGCAGCCCGATGTTGCCTACTTTGGCCAAAAGGACGCCCAGCAGCTTGCGGTGATAAAGCGAATGGTCGCGGACCTCGGTTTTGGGCTTAAAATTGTCGGCTGTCCGACCGTGCGCGAAACAGACGGCCTTGCGTTAAGCAGCAGAAACAGGTATTTGTCGCCCCAGCAGAGAAAAGACGCGACCTGCATTTACCGTTCACTAAAAATAGCCCGCGAAATGATTGAGGCGGGCCAGACAAATCCCAAAACAATCTCTGCTAAAATTCGTAGAATTATTACCGCCGCAAGAACGCTGAGCAGCATCGATTATATAAGCATCGTTGACGCCGATACCCTTCAGGACGTCAGTCGCATAAAAGGTATGGTGCTGATTGCCATCGCGGCACGGTTTGGTTCAACCCGGCTGATTGACAACCTGACAGTGGACTGCCGGACGAGATGATGTATAATGCTTCCTTTTAATTTATATGAAGGCAGGCGAATAACAATGCTCTTAAAGATGTTAAAATCGAAACTGCACCGGGCACGCGTGACCGAGACCCGGCTTCACTACCCCGGCAGCATCCTGATTGACTCGGCGCTTATGAAGGCCGCGGGAATCCTGCCTTACGAAGGTGTCCTCATTGCCGACCTGACCAACGGCAACAGGGTCGAGACGTACGCAGTACCGGCGCCGGCAAACTCGGGTCAGATAATCGTCCTCGGGGCCGCGGCAAAACGTGTGAAAAAGAACCACATAGTTATTATCTTCAGTTTTTGTTACTGCACTACCGCAGAAGCCCGAAAACTTAAACCCAAAGTCATCCTTCTGGATGAGCACAACAAAATCATAAAGCAAAAATCATAAATCAGAAATGGCATAAATGCACCCTGAGCTGTTTAGAATACCGTTTACGTCGTTGACGGTTAAGGGCTATGGCCTGATGCTGGTAATTGGTTTCCTGCTGGCTATGCACGTCATCAGGCGCCTCAGCAGAAATATCACGCCCGACCCGCAGATGATTACCAATGTTTCGCTATATGCTCTTGTCGCGGGCGTAGTCGGCGCTCGCGTATTTTATATCCTGCATCACTTCGACAATTTCAAATATAACCTGATGGGCGTCTTTGCAATCTGGGAAGGGGGGCTTGAGCTTCTGGGCGGCATTCTTGCCGCTATCGCCGTAATTATCCTTTACCTTCGCTACCACAAGCTGCCCACACGCCAATATCTCGATATCCTCGCAATCGGGCTTATGCTTGCGCTGTGCTTCGGCAGGATGGGCTGTTTTCTCAACGGCTGCTGCTTCGGCAAACCATGTGATTTGCCATGGGCAGTCAGATTTCCATACGGTTCATTCGCCTACACAAGCCAGGCCGAGCCAAACCCATCCCGGAATCGCCCCTCGCCCCAACTGCAATTGCCGGAGGACTTTTTTAATTCCGGGATACTTAAACCTTACGACCAACTGACCCCGCAGCAAAAAGAAATGGTTACAACGGGCCCTTATCGCTGCTTAGCGGTTCATCCGACGGAATTGTATTCATCCGCAGACGCGGCTGTTATAGCGGGATTGCTTTACCTGTTCTGGAGGAGGGCCCGAAACGCTCAAAAAACCGAAAACTTCCTCAAACCCCTCACAAAACCGGGCGGCACCTCCGCCCTTATGTTCATCCTTTACGGCTGCGTCCGCTTTTTCGAAGAGTTTCTCCGTGACGATAACCCGTTGGAATACGGCCGGTGGATAATTTACAAGGGCGGCACCATCTCCCAGAACCTGTCCATTTATATGGTGATTTTCGGTGTTGTCATGATGCT
>JBEKZW010000043.1:0-24470 GCA_049509475.1 Sedimentisphaerales bacterium | reverse complement strand
TAAGATAATCGCCAAGCTCCTTGGCCTGCATCAGCGTCAGTTTGACTATCGCGTCGCCAAGTTTCTTTGTTTCGTCACTCCAGCTTTTTGCCTGTTTTGTTTCTTCTGACATGTTCGTTAAACTCCTATATCGAATTGCCCGATGGTAGCGGGGACTACGCCGTCCCGTTTAACTCCCTCAGTCGGAGGCAGCCACCTGAGCCGTTTGTATTCGTTTTGAGCCGCCCTTTATGCGGCCTTGGTCTCCGATTTTTCACCTTTGTCCACAATCGTCTTTATGCAGCCGGCTATCCTTCCGGTAGGTCCGCCAATAGCGCCGGCCAATCTCGCCGCCGGCGACTTAGCCAGCATAATAATCCTGGCCTGCAATTCCACCCGGCTCGGCATCTTCGAAAGCCCTTCAGCGCCCTTGCCGTCCAGAGCACCGCCTTCGAGATATGCGCCTTTTATATGAATCGCCGGCACCTTGCCGACCCAGCTGCTCAGTTCCTTGGCTGTATCAACGATACTGTCGCCGCCGTATGCGACCACGCAAGGCCCAATGAAAAGCGACGCCGCCGATTCCATCTTCAGCTTCGTCAGTGTCCTTTTCATAAGGGCATTCTTAACAACCAATAGTTTAATGCCCTTGCTCTTGAGCGCCCCTCGCATCACGTTGTTGTCAACACCATTGACCCCCTGCGTGCTGATAACAATAAAATCGGTAACCTTTTCGTTAACGATTCTTTTTTCCAGTTCTGAACACAGTAAATCTTTTACGAACTTGCTCATATTTTCACCTGCCAGATTCTTTCACAAACTATACGGCAATCATCACGCCCGGGCTCATAGCCGCGTGGAGGCTGATTTTCTTAATATACGTTCCTTTTGAGCTTATCGGCTTAACCCTTTTGATATGCGATATAACCGCGTCAATGTTGTCTATGAGTTTTTGTACATCAAAACTCACCTTGCCAACCACAACGTGGACGTTTCCGCCCGTGTCGTTTTTGAATTCTACCTTTCCCGCGGCAAACTCGCGCACCGCGGTGGCAACGTCAGCAGTTACCGTGCCGTTTTTTGGAGATGGCATCTTGCCCTGCGGACCAAGAACCCGGCCCAGCTTGCCCACTTTGCCCATAACCTTCGTTGAGGCAATCGCCACGTCGAAATCCGACCAGCCGCCCGTTACTTTCGCAATCAGCTCATCGACGCCTACTTCGATAGCGCCCGCCTGTTTGGCCGCGTCAGCATCTGCACCCTCGCAGAAGGCGATAACTTTCTTCTGCTGGCCTATCCCGTGAGGCAGCGATAATGCCCCGCGGATAATTTGGTCCGACTGCTTCGGGTCGATACCAAGCCAGAATATTAACTGGACCGTCTGGTCAAACTTCGTTGAGTTAAACGTCTTAACCTTTGCTACTGCCTCGGACAAGCTCATCGGAGCTTCACTGAGATTTTCTGCATCTTTACGGTATCTTTTGCCTCTGGTAATCGTCATAGTTTTATTTCTCGAATCGCCTTTGTTTTACTCTTCTATTAATCCACAACTTCAACGCCCATACTTCTGGCTGTGCCGCGGATAATCTTCTCCGCCTTGTCCAAACTGTATGCGTTGAGGTCCTTGCTTTTTGTCTGCGCAATATGGCGTACCTGTTCAGCCGTAACCTTGCCCACTTTTTCCTTGTTCGGCACGCCGCTGCCTTTGGCCACCCCTGCCGCCTGCTTCAACAACACGGCCGCCGGCGGACTTTTCACCTCAAAGGTGAAACTCTTGTCCGTATAGACCGTTATCACAACAGGCACCGTTGTCCCGTTAAACTCTTTTGTCCGCTCATTGAACTGAGAGACAAACTGCCCGATATTGACACCGTGCTGGCCAAGCGCAGGACCAATAGGAGGGGCCGGGGTCGCCTGCCCGCCGGGCGCCTGCAACTTTATCTTGACCATCACCTCTTTAACGCCACTTCTTGCTGCTGGTTTTCCTTTTGTTGCCATTATTCAACCTCAAAACAAGCACTTGGTTCGCCGCTGAACCGGCTTCACACCTTCTCAATCTGCCAATACTCTATATCCAGCGGGGTGCTCCGCCCGAATATCTCCACTATCACTTTTACAATACCTCTGTCCTGGTCTATCGCCTCTACCATTCCCTCGAAACTCTCGAACGGCCCTTCACGAATCTTAATCTGGTCGCCCTTCTTGAAGTCCACCTTGATGCTCGGCGCTTCCTCGGGCTTTTCAACTTCCTGCATCATCTTGGCGACATCGGTGTCCCGCATCGCCGTCGGAATGCCCTCCGTGCCTACAAAATCGCCGACGCCGGGAATCTCTTTTATTACAAACCACGCCCTTTCAGGCACCTTACCGTCCTCGGCGGCTTCCATCTCCACAAAAACGTAGCCGGGGTAGAGTTTTCGCCTGTGCACGGTCTGCTTGTTGCCGCGAACCTTCTTGACCCTTTCGACAGGAACCTCTATCCTGCCGATAATATCGGTCAGACCGGCCGCATTGACCTTCTGCGAAAGCACTTCTTTTACGTGCATCTCTTTATTGGATGCAACTCTCAGCACGTACCATTTCATCAAAACGCCCCGACTCAATAACTAAATATGCCTTGAAACCCGGCTTGCGGCCGCTTTTACTGCACCAGCCACGCAACAGACAACTGAAGAACAAAATCCGAGACGCCAAGCAGCACCGCCAGGATAATCACAACCGAAATCACAACAATCGTCGAAACCGCCACTTCCTGTCTGGTGGACCAGTTGACTTTTTTCATCTCGCCTTCGGCGGAAATCATAAAGTCAGCGATGTTGGGCTTGTTAACCATCCATATCATCAATACAGACAGGGCGATAAACAATCCAACAGGCACCATTGTCTCAACCCACAAACCGATGTCCGCCGCATCAAGTGTTCGGTAAAGCTGCAAACACCCAAGCGCCACTATCACCGCGCCGCCTAATGCGCTAATCATCCGCGTATATTTGCCCTGGCCACGCTTATAAACACTTACAACCATAATGCACCTGAATCCTTGCCTGACCGCTTAACCGCCATCCGTGTTCTGTTCGCCATAATCCCAACATCTTTTCATTCAGGACAAAGGCGAAAGCTCCTCAGCGTCGGCGACTGGCCATACATCAGGCCAGAAGGGAATCGAACCCCCAACCTTCGGTTTTGGAGACCGACGCTCTGCCAATTGAGCTACTGGCCTATCATTTGCTCTTTGCACCAAACCCGTTTTATTTTCGCTTCAGCTTGTGAATCGTATGCTTGCGTTCAAACTTACAGAACTTCTTCAACTCCAGTTTGGGGGAGCCGTCAGCCACACTGATGTTGGTTCGATAGTTGCGCTGCCCGCAGTCCTTACACTCAAGCCAAACGTATTCCCTTTTGCTTTTTTTAGCCATACGACCCTGCTGTGTCGTCCTTTAATCGTTCACTAAGCAATAACTTTTGTTACAACGCCTGCTCCTACGGTCCTGCCGCCTTCACGAATAGCGAATCGCAGGCCTTCTTCCATCGCTATGGGCGAAATAATCTCTACTTCCATCGCGATGTTATCGCCGGGCATACACATCTCAGCGGGTTTACCTTCTCGGCTCTGAATGAGCTTTACGGAACCTGTTACATCTGTTGTTCTGAAGTAGAACTGCGGCTTATATCCCGCGAAGAACGGTGAATGTCTTCCGCCTTCCTCTTTGGTCAGCACGTAAACTTCCGACATGAAATGCGTATGCGGCGTAATACTTCCCGGTTTGGCAATAACCTGTCCGCGTTCGAGGTCTTTCTTTTCGACGCCTCTCAGCAGCAATCCGACGTTATCGCCCGCTTGTCCTTCATCGAGAGTCTTGTTGAACATCTCAACGCCTGTAACAACGGTATTTCTGATTTCTTTGGACAAACCGATTATGGACATTTCCTCGCCGACTTTGACCTTGCCTCTTTCGATTCTTCCTGTTCCTACCGTGCCCCTGCCCTTAATGCTGAATACGTCTTCAACGGGCATAAGGAACGGCTTATCAATCTGTCTCTGCGGAATTGGAATATACTCATCCATCGCCTTGAGCAACTCAACTATCGGTGCGCAAGCTGGGTCGTCGAGGGTCTTGGCAGCAAGAGCCTGAGTCGATGAACCGCGAATAATCGGGGTAGTGTCGCCCGGGAACTCGTATTTATTCAGGAGGTCTCTTACTTCCATCTCAACCAGGTCAACAAGCTCCTTGTCATCGACCAAGTCAACCTTGTTCAGGAACACAACAATCTTCGGCACGTTTACCTGACGGGCAAGCAGGATGTGCTCGCGGGTCTGGGGCATCGGGCCGTCATAAGCGCTGACTACCAGAATCGCGCCGTCCATCTGGGCGGCGCCGGTAATCATGTTCTTGACGTAATCGGCGTGACCGGGGCAGTCAACGTGCGCATAATGCCGGTTTTCCGTAACATATTCGACGTGCGCAGTCGCAATCGTCAAAATCTTTGTCGGGTCTCGCCGGCCCTGCGACTCTGAGGCCTTGGCTATGTCATCATAGCTCTTAAATTTGGACAATCCCTTCAGTTCCATTACCTTCGTCATAGCCGACGTCAGCGTCGTCTTGCCATGGTCGACGTGTCCAATCGTTCCGACGTTGACGTGGGGCTTCGTTCTTTCAAATACCGCCTTAGCCATGGTTATATGAACCTCCTATCTGCACTTTCATTTCCTTGTTCCTGTTTTTTCGATGTAACATCGCCTCTAATTCGCCCTGTTCCTGCCGTTGCCTCGGCCCGAAATATCTGCACTTAGCTGCTGATGGGAATTGAACCCATGACCTCGTCCTTACCAAGGACGCACTCTACCTACTGAGCTACAGCAGCAATAACAAAACACACCCTGTGCCGCGCAAAAACACGGGTGGGAACTAAAAACAATCCCCACGCTCAGCCGCAGGCCTCAAAAACCACGCCGTCTTTGCACAAAAATCCTGCTCTGACAGCCAATCAAACGTCATTAACCTAATTGTGAGTAGGGTAGTTTACGAAAATTCGGGCCAACCTGCAAACACAAAAAAGTAAAAAAATGTAAATTTTTTTTGCCTCCCCCATAAAAATTTTCCCAGAAGGCCGTTAACAGCCCCTCCCCTGCAAAATTAACGCCTTTACCAGTATTGCTATTCGCTGCTGTTTGGGTCTTCTGCCTCTTTGGCGGGACCGAACCGTTTGCTCCACCGGGCCAGGTGCTGACTCCACAAAAGACGCTGGTCAGCCGACTTTATTCTCCGCAGTGATTTCAACACCATATTGGGGTCTGCCCCGTCCGACGGATTATCCAGAAACGCATCAATTGAACGAATAACCGCATTGTCGTTGCCCAAATCCTTTTCCAGCAAGCAGTTACCAACAATCTGGGTCGCCGCCTCTATCCTTGGCCAGCGCAGATACACGTCCACTAATTGCCCTAAAATCGCCTCTTTTTGCTCCGCGGTTTTGGCCGAGCCCCGCAACTTGCCCAAATACTCCGCCGCCTGCTCAAACTGTCCCGCCTTTGCGTAAAACTGTGCCAGCTTTTCCCGGCTGACCTTTATTATTTCCACCCTGTTTTCTGCAACTGCTTTGCGCTCCGCCAGCTCAAAAAACGATACGCATTGTTCGTCGGACAACTTCCCCTTGCCTGCCTGGGAATCGAATCTGCCAATCCAATCCTCAATAACATTGACGTCGCAGTTGTTAAATATCTTAAGCATCGCCTGCCATGCCGTCTTGCCTTCAGAATTAGCGCCCAGTTTGTCCCACAACCACGACAGGTCGTCTTTGCCGCCCACTTCCCCAGCCAGCTCCATTACCCTGTCTCTGACAATCTGGCTGCGGTCATTAACAAAGTCCTTCGCCAGCAATTTGAGCGCTCTTGGTCTATCGACACAAATAAGACCATCGACTGCCGCCTCTCTGACTAAGTCGCTTTCATCACTCAACGCCTGCTCGAAAAGCCCGGCAAATCGTTTGGCCGACTCCGGCTTGTACACATTCTGTCCGCACAATCTCGCCATCGTTCCCAGCAAATCCCCCCGCAGCGCCACGTTGCTTTTGTCCCTGTTGTATCTTTCGACAAGCATATCCATATATTTAACGACATCCTCGGTCGCAAGTCCGCCCGGCTCAATCAGTTTTCTTATTACTTCGGCCCCACTGTGCGCCTTTTTCGCGTCCTCATCGTTCAGGTACTCGGCAGCCCATTCGAGCGTTTGCTTACGAAGCTCAGGCGAAAGCTGGCTGCCCGATGTCGGGACAAGAGCGTAATGGCACGCGGCGCCAAGGGCGACAAATAATTCCAGCTTGACTTCCTCATCCTGTTCAATCTTGAACTGCTCCGCCAGCCGTTCCGCCGAGCTTAATTCACCCGTCAGCGAAAGCAGCTTCGCTGTCGCAAAACGCACGTCCCTGTTGTCGCTGGAAACCAGCTTTACCAAAACCAGGCCAAGCTCCGCGGGCAATTTCGATTGCGTCCCAATCCGCCACTGCGAAACCTTGCCCAGAGCCCACAGTCGAATCACCGATTCGGGATTGTTCAATTGCTCTATCAGGAATTTACCTCGCTGCCCCTCATCACTGGTCCCTTCATATATCCTGTCTAGCGAACCCAGATAAAGTTTTCGCCACTGGTCACGTTCCTTCTCCAGGTCGTTTACCCGCGATTCCTGCCGAACAAGCCAGTCCCGCTGAAACCGTTCCATTCCGTTTGTTCGCAACTCGTTCAAAATTTGCGCCCGTCTCCTGGCGTCTCTGCTGACTGGTATGCCTAACGACCGAAGCGCGTCAGCCGCGGCGCTCGAAACCTGCTTATCCTTGTCCTCAACAAGCTCAGCTATCCGCGTTATGGCTTTTATATCGAGCTGCATCCTCATCGCGTATATCGCGTTTAATCGTGTCTTAACAGGCATCGATTCGTCCTTTGCCATCGGCTCCAGAACATTCGCTATCGCGTCATAATCGAAAAGCAGCAATGCCTCTGCTGCGAATTTGGCGGGATTTCCCTCTTCCGTTCTCAAAATATTTGCCAGCGGCTCAATAAAATCGTTCTTGTTCCTTATCGGCCGTCTGGTCTCTCTGCTGACTGTCAGCGCCCTGCAAACCGCCATTCTCGCCTGCTTATTTTCCGACTGCTTTAAGGTATCAATAAGGACCTGTCTTGCGCGGGTGTCGTCACTGAAAAGCATCACCGTCGCGGCATCCAGACGCACATCTTCCGTGGCGCCTCGCAACAGCGCTTCCTGGTTTACCTTAAGCTGGGTGTCCGTCTCCGTTTTCGGCAACATCTCTGCCGTCGGCACCATCGTATTATTATCAACCTTATTAGCCCCCTGCTGACATCCCGCCAATAATAATAAGATAACCAAACACAACCGTCGCATCATTGTTCCCAGTATCTTCCTAAACTGATTATTAATTATTACATCCATCATTCCCAATGATAATCCTGCATCACCACGCACGTCAACCGCCGATTCCGAAATAGTCCTATAAAATCTATGGCCGCGGGTGATATTTCTTATGAATTTCTAACAACCTCTCCTGGTCAACATGCGTGTAAATCTGTGTTGTCGATATATCCACGTGCCCCAACATTTCCTGAACGCTTCTCAAATCCGCCCCGCCTGCCAGCAGGTGCGTCGCGAAACAATGTCTAAGCGTATGTACCGTCAAATTTCTCGGCATCCCGGCCCTGGCCGCATATCTTTTAATAAGACGCCAGATTTCGATACGCCCCATAGGCCTGCCTGTTCGGCTAAGCAGCAAAAAATCCCCGCTAAACGACTTTGCCAGCTTAGGCCTCATATCCTTCAAGTAGTCCAGCGTCGCGGCAGCCGCCATCTTGCCAAGCGGAATCACACGTTCCCTCCTGCCTTTGCCGATACATCGCAAATACCCCACGTCGAGATTCAAATCCGATATCTTAAGGCCAGCAACCTCGCTGGCCCGGACCCCGGTCGCATAAAGCAATTCCAGCATCGCCTTATCGCGCAGGTAATACTTCTCTTTCGGCGACGGCGCCTCCAGCAAATCCACTACCTGTTTTTTGCTGCATATAACCGGCAGCCGCTGCCAGAGTTTCGGCCCCTCCAGAATCCCAGTAAAATCATCCTCAACCAGCCCGTTTAGCTTGCCAAACCGCAAAAACATCCGAATCGCCACTAATGCCCGTTTGGCCGACGCCTCCGCCCTGTCGCCCTTTGCCAGCGTTATCATATATTTCTGTATCAGGGCAGGCGTAATCTGCTTAATCTCGCCAACTTTGCCGGATTTACAGAATTCCAGAAAATCCCTCAAATCCCGCCCATAACCCTGAATCGTATTGTCAGACAACCCACCTTCTACGGTCAAGTAGCTTAAAAAATCCCGAACCAGCCGACCCAATGGCAATTCGTCAAGTTTGCTTGTAATTGTCTGCGTCTGAACCGAAGGCATAGAGATTCCGCGTTAATACTATTATTAACTTCATCGACCATTATTCAAAAAACCCTTTAACACCGCTTGCATCTTACAATATAATCTTCCGCGGACGCTAAATTGGCGCAATGATTGAGGTATTAAGAATGAATAAATCGATACTGAACAAACTGCTTGCCTGCTCGCTGCTATTTTGGCTGGCCGGCTGCGCGGAAAACAAATACACAAAAACGATAGAACAGCTCTGTCCGCAAACCGCCGACAAAGCACAGGCAATGTCTGCCTGCGAACAGGTGCTCACCGGGATGCACTTTGGTATTGAAAAATTTGACGTCGATGCCGGCTATATAAGAACCGCTCCGCTTTCTGGGGCGCAGTCCTTTGAATTCTGGCGTTCGGACAGCGTCGGCTCATTCAACCGCTCCGAAGCCGACCTGCATAGTATCCGCAGGGCAGTCGAAATCAACATAGGCGAACAAGCCGGCCAACTCTGCATCAACTGCAAAGCAACCACTCAACGGCTGAGCCTGCCCCAAATCCAAAACGCCGCCGGACAGAGCCGTCCCGTAATGTCCCCGGACCAAAAATCCCTCCAAAAGTTCAAACTCGGCCGCGAGCAGAAATCAAACCTCACATGGACAAACCTCGGCAGAGACAACCAGTTGGAAACAGAGATTTTGAAACGCATCGAGTCACGCCTGACGGCGGACAAAAAACAACTCGCGGCAACTAAAAAGGAACCGAACAAATGAAAATTCTCGTAGCCGGCGGAGCCGGGTACATCGGAAGTAATATGACGGCGATGCTGGCCGCCGAAGGACATCAGCCGATTATCTACGATAATCTCAGCAAGGGACATAAGGCCGCAATAAAAGGATGCGAATTCGTTAAAGGCGACCTGAAGGATTTCGACCTGCTGACCGCGACCCTCAAAAAACATAAAATAGAAGCCGTGATGCACTTCGCCGCGTTCATCGAAGCGGGTGAATCCGTAATCAATCCCCTCAAGTACTATCAAAACAACGTCTCCAATACACAAGTGGTTCTCAGCGCGATGGAATCGGCGGGCGTCGGCAAATTTGTATTCAGCAGCTCCGCTGCGGTTTACGGGATGCCCGACAAACAGCCAATCACCGAAGAAACACCTAAAAATCCAATCAACCCATACGGCGAGACAAAATTGGCCGTCGAAAAAATGTGTCACCATCAGGCCGTAGCCGGCAAATTGCGATATGTCGCGCTTCGATATTTCAACGCCTGCGGTTCAGGACACAACTGCACTATCGGCGAAGACCATCATCCGGAATCGCACCTCATCCCGCTGGCGATTTTCGCGGCTATGGGCAAAATGGACGCAATCAAAATCTTCGGCTCCGATTACGCAACCGACGACGGCACCTGCGTCCGCGATTATATCCATATCGAAGACCTCTGCCTGGCGCATCTGCTCGCGTTGAAAAAACTCGATAAGCAATCCGAATCAATCTACAACCTCGGCAACGGCAAGGGTTATTCTGTTCGACAAGTGATTGACACCGTCAAAAAAGTTTCTGGTAAAAATTTCAAAGTCATTGAGACGCCCCGCAGGCCCGGCGACCCGCCTGCCCTTGTCTGCGATTCCGCCAAAGCCAGAACCGAGCTTGGCTGGCAGCCCAAATGGACAAACCTCGAAAAAATCGTCGCCTCCGCCTGGAACTGGCACAGCAAATTCCCGAACGGATACGTCGATTGAGAGGGAGAAGCGAGAAGTTAGAAGGCAGAAGAAAAGGTATGGGGCAGATAAAACGATATAAAGACCTCCTGGTTTGGCAAAAATCGATGAATCTCGTAACGCTGGTTTATGAAAAAAGCAGGTCTTTCCCAAAAGAGGATGCCTATGGCTTAACAAGTCAGATACGACGGTGCGCAGTTTCAATCCCCAGTAATATCGCCGAAGGATATGGCAGACGCACATCTGGTGACTATATCCGTTTTCTGCGGATGTCAAGCGGTTCTTTATATGAGCTTCAGACGCAGATGGAAATAGCGAAAAATCTTTGTTATTTGCCGGAATCTGAGTTTCAGAAGGTAGAAGTTTATAGTATCGAACTTGAAAAAATGCTTAACTCGATGATATCAAAACTGCTCAGTGCCACCAATAAATGCTGAAAACCTTTCTCGCTTCTAACTTCTGGCTTCTGCCTTTAACGAGCCATAGAAGAAACGTGACCAACAAAAGGAGAATTGAAAGTGAAAGTAATAAAAAGAAATGTCACCCGCTTCCTTAGAAAATACCAGATGGATTATCTCGATGTCGATATTGACCTGGTGATTGACTCGTTTCTGTCCGAGATACAACGAGGACTGGCGGGCAAAAAAAGCACCCTCGATATGATTCCCACCTATATCGAAGCGGGAGCAGATGTTCCCACGAACAAACGCGTAATAGTCATTGACGCGGGCGGCACAAACTTCCGGGTCGCCACCGTCTATTTCGACGACCAGAAAAAAGCGATTATCGACAACCTGCATCTCTACAAAATGCCCGGCGTACAGCATGAAATCGGCAAAGACGAATTCTTCAAGATTATGGCGGGCTATCTCAAGGATGTCGCCGGCGCGGCACAAAATATCGGCTTCTGCTTTTCATACGCGGTCGAAATGTCCCCCAGCAAAGACGGCCGGCTAATCCGATTCTCAAAAGAAATAAAAGCCAAAGACGTCGTTGGCCAATTCATCGGCGAAAACCTCAATCGCGCCCTCGCTTCTATGGGTCTTGGCGGCGACAAAAAAATTATTATCCTTAACGACACCGTAGTCACCCTTCTTGCGGGCGTGGAATATCAGAACCGCTCCTTCGGCTCATACATCGGCTTCATCTTAGGCACGGGGACAAATACCTGCTACGTCGAGAAAAATAGCAATATAAAAAAGGCAAAGGGGCTCGACTCTTTGAAAAGCCAGATTATCAATACCGAATCGGGCAGCTTCGGCAAAATCAAACAGGGCAAAATCGACGCCGCCTTCGACAAATCCACCATCAACCCCGGCATCCACAAATTCGAGAAAATGATTTCCGGCGCATACCTCGGCCCCCTGTGCCTGGCCACAATTCACAAGGCCTGCGATGACAATCTATTCTCAACAGGCGTCGCAAACACCCTTTGGCAAATCTCCGAGCTCGATACAAAAGATATGAATGCCTTTTTGCTTTATCCTTATGGCGCAAACCTTCTCGCCGACGCCGCAAAACAGGGCAACGCCGATGATACTCTTACCTTATATTATATAGCAGACCGCCTGACTGAACGCGCTGCCAAACTCACCGCCATCAACCTCTCCGCCGTGGCAATCAAATCCGGCGCAGGCAGCGACCCCTCGAAGCCAATCTGCATCGTCGCCGAAGGCACAACTTTTTACCAGATGAAGGAACTGAAAAACCGCGTCGAATTTTATCTCAAGCAATACCTCGAAAACAAACTGGGAATCTATTACGAAATCATCAGCGTCGAAAACGCTACCCTCATCGGCTCCGCAATAGCAGGATTGACAAATTGACATTCAAACGTTCTATATGGAACCATACAGTACATAGTTAGACATCGGACAATACATAGAATACTGATAAAAGGAAATGAGAAACCATTTACTTGAGAGAACCTGATTACAATGGCTGCCAAATGAATAATGTATTTTATAAGAATAGGGACGATATTATCCTAGGGCTTTGTTCGCATATCGTAAATATCGCAAGCCAACGAACCGACAAGTTCTTAGATGAGCCAAATTCCAATAAGGACAACTGGCTCAACTACTATGCTGAATATCTATCTATTATTATCCAAACGATTATAAGGAAAACCGAGTATAAATTGGCAGAGGAAGAGTGCAAATATGTTATTGATGAAATATTCCTTTTGGCGACGCAGTTGGCGGTTGAGACCCGCGGATTTTTCTTAAACGTACAGCAAAAAGTAGAATTATTGAAGGAAATACGCCAGTTATGCGCAAATAGGATCGATTACTATTTAAAACTCCCTGTTAGCGAGTCAGCAATCAAAGGCGAGGACTTGAAGCAATCTATTTTCTATAATTTTGCAAAGGAAATTTCACGGCTCGACGGTTCACATCCAAATATTGGCGCAATTGTGGGGGAAAATTTAGTTGTCGTGAAAATACTCGAAGGAATCAACATTGATCAATTTTTGCAATGGTATGAGATTGGTAACTCAAGTTAGGTGAATCCCCAACCGCAAGAGGTATTATTGACTCCTTGCGAATCGGCTTATCAGGTCACAAGTCGTTGTCTAATATGTGGCCGAAACGATATTTCTTGGTGCGCAAATAGTCGATATTGTGGGGCGTTGGGTCCACCTGAAGAGGAATCTGCTCGACGACTTTTATGCCGTAAACTTCGAGCCGGCTTGTTTTCTTCGGATTGTTGGTGAGGATTTTAATCTGCTTGAGGCCCAGGTCACGCAGAATCTGTGCGCCTATGCCGTAATCGCGCTTGTCTGGTGAAAAGCCGAGCTTGATATTCGCATCAAAGGTATCAAGTCCCTGTTCCTGCAATTTATACGCGTGCAGTTTATTTGTCAGGCCTATTCCCCTCCCCTCCTGCCGCAGATAAACAACCGCGCCTTTGCCTTGCTTTTCAATCATCTTTAACGCAGCTTCAAGTTGCCTGCCGCATTCGCACCGCTGCGACCTGAACAAATCCCCCGTCATACATTCCGAGTGTACCCGCACAAGGACCGGCTCATTATGCCAAACCGGTTTGCCTAATTCATCAAGCTCGCCAATCCCGCCCTTGCAAATTGCAAGATGCGGCTCAGGCGACGACACCGATTCGTAAGCGATGAGCTTGAAATCCCCGTAGTCGGTGGGCATATGAATCGCCTCGACCCGCTTGACCTGCGTCTCCCGCTGGAGCCGGTATTCAATCAGCTTGGCGATTGACGTGATTTTCATTTTATGCTTTTCGCAGAATTCCAGCAGTTGCGGCACACGCGCCATCGACCCGTCGTCGTTCATAATCTCGCAAATCACCGCCGCGGGCTTCAGCCCCGCCAATCGCATAAGGTCAATTGCCCCCTCGGTCTGCCCCGCGCGAACCAGCACCCCGCCCTGGCGTGCCCGCAGCGGAAAAATATGTCCCGGCCTGGCAAAATCGGCGGGCTTGGCGTTATCGGCAATCGCCGTCTGTACTGTGTGCGCCCTGTCAGCCGCGCTGATACCCGTGGAAATCCCCTCTGCCGCGTCGATACTCACAGTGAAAGCGGTATGCAATCTCGCGGTGTTATCCGAAACCTGCGGATGCAGCGCGAGTGCGTCGCATTTTTCGCCCGTCAAGGGCAGGCAAATGAGGCCTCGCCCGAATTTCGCCATAAAATTGATAATCTGCGGCGTAACCTTCTCCGCCGCGCAGACGAGGTCGCCCTCGTTCTCGCGGTCCTCATCATCCACAAGGATAATCATCTTGCCCGCGCGAAGCTCGTCAAGCACTTCCGGTATCTGGCTAAAATTCACTGACATATTTCTTTGTCATTCCCGCGCAAGCGGGAATCTATACCTTATACTAACAACTGGATACCTGCTTTCGCAGGTATGACAAATCATTTCATTATATAAGAATTAGCAGGAATAAGGCGTTTGGTCAAGGGTTTGGCTGCCCCTCGCCGATTAGCGGGACAGGTATTTGTGAATGTTTTGAGCGGCCTTTTTGCCGTCGCCCATCGCCAGTATGACCGTGGCAGCCCCGCGGACGATGTCGCCGCCCGCGAAAACCCCGGGGATACTGGTCATAAGATTCTCGTCGGCCTCGATATAACCCCATTTATTGAGTTTCAGGCCGGGCGTGGTCTTGGTCAGCAAGGGATTTGCGCCGATACCAATTGCGACAATCACAAGGTCGCAATCAATCACAAATTCCGAACCGGGAATTGGAACGGGCCTGCGTCTGCCCGAAGCATCCGGCTCGCCCAACTGCATCCTGATACACCTCATCCCGCGCACCCAGCCCTCTTTATCGCCCAAAACCTCAACCGGTGCGGTCAGCATCTCGAACCTGATTGCCTCTTCTTCGGCGTGATGCACTTCCTCGACACGCGCCGGCATCTCTTTTGTGCTTCTGCGGTAAACAATTATGCTCTCTTCCGCGCCAAGCCGTTTGCTCGTCCGCACCGCGTCCATAGCGGTATTGCCCCCGCCGATAACACAGACGCGCTTGCCCCGTATAATCGGCGTATCGGATTCGGGGTTATAGGCCTCCATAAGATTCGCGCGGGTGAGATATTCATTGGCGGAATAAACGCCTTTGAGATTCTCGCCGGGTACATTCATAAACTCAGGCAGCCCCGCGCCGACAGCGATAAAAACGGCCTCGAATTTTTCATCGTTCATAAGCTGTGGAATCGTTACTGTCCTGCCCACAATGACGTTTGTCTCGATATTGACACCCAGCGACTTGAGATTTCGGATTTCGGCATTGACGATTTTCTTGGGCATACGAAATTCAGGGATTCCGTAAACGAGCACGCCGCCCGCCTTGTGGAAGGCCTCGAAAACGGTTACATCGTAACCTAATTTGGCCAACTGGCCCGCACAGGTAATCCCCGCCGGCCCCGACCCGATGCACGCGACCTTTTTGCCGGTTCTCTGAATTCTGTCTTGGGTCTTGTGTCTTGAGTCTTGAGTCTGGTGCTGCATCTGATAGTCGGCAACAAATCGTTCGAGCCAGCCGACCGCGACGGGGACATCGCTTTTGCACCGTATGCAGCACGCCTCGCACTGAATTTCTTGGGGACAAACCCGCCCCGTCACCGCGGGCAGGTCATTATCTCTGCGAATCAGTTCAGCAGCGCCAAGAAAATCGCCTTCGGAGATGAGTTTCGCGAAGCCGGGAATATCAATACCGACAGGACAGCCCGCAACGCATTTGGGATTTTTGCACTGAAGGCAACGCTGCGCCTCGCGGATTGCGACCTGCTCCGCCAGCCCCAGGTTAACCTCCTTGAAATCCCTGCTGCGTTCGATGCCGTCACGCTGAGGCATCTGCTGTCGCGGTATCGCCATTCGCTCTTTTGCCGTCAATTTTTTCGTTTCTTCAGTCACGTTATGCCTTTAGCCACAGATTACACAGATTTCCGAAGCGGGCCCGTCGCTTCGCTCCGTGTCACTGCTTATTTCTTTTTTACTTTTTACTTTTGTCCGAGACAGCACCCAGGGCAATCTTGCACTGATGCTCTTCGTATTTTTTATTTTCGTGTCCCTTGTAGGTTTTTAGCCGGTCCATCAGCTCGTTGAAATCAACCTTGTGCCCGTCGAACTCAGGGCCATCGACACAGGCGAATTTGCGTTTGCCGTCGATAGTTACCCTGCAGCCCCCGCACATTCCCGTCCCGTCAACCATAACCGGGTTCAAACTTACAATCGTCGGGATATTCATTGGCCGGGTAAGCTCCGCTACCGCCTTCATCATTATTACAGGTCCCGCGCAGTAAACAGCGTCAACCTTATTATCAGATTGGGTTAGCTCTCTCAAGGCATCAGTTACGAGTCCCTTTTTGCCCGATGAGCCGTCATCGGTTATGACAATCAACTGGTCGCTTACCGAACCAAGCAGTTGTTCGAGAATGACTAAATCTTTGGTGCGTGCGCCGATAATGCTGATTATCTTGTTCCCCGCCTGCCGCAGCGCGACCGCCTGCGGATACACGACCGCGGTTCCCAGTCCGCCGCCGATAACCGCCACGGTTCCGTACTTGGCGATATGACTTGGCTGACCTAATGGCCCCGCAACGTCGCAAAATGAATCGCCTTTATTCAGCTTTGACATCTCTAAAGTGCTTTTACCAACTGTCTGAACAATCAGCGTAATAGTTCCCGTTTTGGTATTTACATCTGCTATCGTCAGTGGTATGCGTTCGGAATGTTCCAGGCCCCGGACGATTACAAACTGTCCGCACAGCCGCGATTTGGCGACTCGCGGCGCCTTTACCTCATACCGCGTCACGTTCGGCCCAAGCGTCTCTTTATTTACAATTTCAAACATAATTTCAGCCACAGAGTTTTTTAGCCACAGAGAACACAGAGGGCACAGAGAATTGGAATTATAAACAGTGTTAATCTGTGTTAATCCGTGTCAAAAATCAACAGTGCAATTCAGTGTCTTTTCCCTTATCCAGATACTCTAAGCGCAAGGGAAAAGGTGAATTATACCCAAAACGAGTTCATAACCCAAGTTAAAAATGCAGGCCAAATCCATTAGAGGTTCTTATATTGATACGTTTGGGAAATAAAGGTGGATACCCGCGATTTCTATTTCTTTCTTCGCAGCAGCGTCATGCCTAAGCAGAATAATAAAAGTGTTGCGGGTTCGGGAGTAAGGGCATAGCCATTGTAGTACCCGCCTGCAACAGAGGTAAAGCCGGTCCCCTTCGGGGCATTGGATACCAGCCCATAATAGCCATCCCATCCCCAAGACGCGATAGATCCATCCGATCTAAGGGCAAAGCCGGTGCTCCACGAGCCTGCAATAGCTGTGAACCCGGTCCCCGTCGGGGCGTTGGTAATTCGCCCACCATCTACTCCCCATACTGCAATAGACCCATCCGCTCTAAGAGCATAGCCAGTATTTGGCCCGGCCGCAATAGTGACGAATCCGGACTCCGTTGGGATATTGGAAAGCTGACCAAAGGTATTATCTCCCCACCCTACGACAGTCCCATTTGCAGTAAGAGCGTAGCCGCAATCTTCTCCAGATGCAATATCTTTGAATCCTGTCCCCTTCGGGGCATTGGAAACTTGCCCATACCTATTATCTCCCCAAGCCACGATAGATCCATTTGCAGTAAGAGCGAAGACATGGTAGTCCCCGGCTGCAACAGCGGTGAAACCGGTTCCAGCAGGTGTACTGGAAATTAGCCCAATACCATTCCATCCCCATGCTGCGATAGACCCATTGGCTCTAAGGGCATAGCCGTTGTACAACCCTCCTGCAATAGCAGTGAACCCGGTCCCCGTCGGGGCATTGGACACTTGGCTATAAGGGTTGTCTCCCCATGCCGCGATAGAGCCATCTGATCTAAGGGCGTAGCCGTTGTATCCATAGCCAGCAATAGCGGTGAAATCAGTTCCCGTCGGGACATTGGAAACCTCTCCATCGCTGTTAAATCCCCATGCCACTATCTTACCAGCGTTAACCTGCTGCACACAGGTAAGCAAACAAATAAGACTTATTACTATAATTTCTCGATTCTTGTGTCGCGGATTTTGATCAGCGAGCAAAACATTGCCATGACGATAATTTGTAATCAACTGTTTCTCCTATATCCTTACCGTATCCTGTAAAAAAAACCTACAGGCAACCGCCATTGAACTACAGTTAGACCTTCTTCGGGAGGTGATTACAGGATACCCAATCCTGGGAAAAATGTCAAGGGAAATTCCGGTAAAAAGCTGGATTTCTAAAGCAGAAGCGATTTTTTGGTGCGATTCGGGCAGTCAAGCCGACAATAGAAGAAGCAGATAAAAAAGCAAAAAGTAAAAGGCAAAAAGAAAAAACAGAGTAATCTGTGTAATCTGTGGCTAAAAACGATGTCTGAAATGGCAACAACATTAGTTGAACTGGATTATAAAGAGAACATGGGCTGGCGTATCGGTGCGGTCGTCATCACCCTTATGGCAATCGGCACGGTATTTGTCTTCTCGGCGGGGGTTGAGGTCGCCAAAGGCGTCAATCTGTCGCAGTTTTACGAGTCGGCCAACCTGCGAAAAGCCCTGTTTTTCCCCTTAGCCGTAGCGGTAATGCTTGTGGTATCCCGATTCGACTATCGTCGGTACGGTTTGGACAAGGGTTTGTGGCGTTCGCCGATGACCTACCTATTCGGCATCAGCGTGATTTTGCTGGTGTTAGTGCTCATACCTCATATCGGCTCGCAAATCAACCAGGCCAGGCGCTGGCTTAGGATTCCGCTGGGCCCCGCCACAATCAGCTTTCAGCCCTCGGAACTGGCGAAGTGGACGGTTATTTTCTCGCTGTCGGCTTTTTGCGTCAAATACGGCGACCAGCTTAAATCCTTCAAACAAGGATTTCTGCCTGTTTGTATGACGCTGGGGCTGGTTGTGGGACTAATCATCATCGAGGACTTCGGCTCAGCGGCGTTGATTGCGATGCTCGCCTTTTTCATATTATTGATAGGCGGAGCAAACTGGCGATACTTGGTTGCCCCGCTACCCGTCGCCGCGATAGGTTTTATCGCCGCCATACTTGCCTCGCCCACACGAAGGATGCGGATACTGGCATTTTTGCACCCCGACCAGTGGACCGGCTCATCGAATTATCAGGCAAGCCAGTCGCTCATTGCCATCGGTTCAGGCGGCTCCTTCGGCAAAGGTCTCGGTATGGGCGTCTGCAAATATGGTCATCTGCCTGAAGATACAACCGACTTTATCTTCTCGATTATCGGCGAGGAAATGGGCCTCGTCGGCACATTAACGGTCATTGCGCTATTCATCATATTTATAGTGCTTGGCGTTATGGTAATAAATCGCTGCAAAGAACCGTTTGGCAAGCTGCTTGCGACAAGCATCGTCCTAGCGGTCGGCTTTCAGGCCGCACTTAATATCGGCGTGGTAACGGTCGTGCTACCAACGAAGGGATTGCCTCTGCCCTTCGTCAGCGCGGGCGGAACGAGCATGCTCCTGACCGCCGCCGCCGTCGGCGTTCTTTTGAATATCGCGTCGCAATGCGAAAAAACACAGCTCAGGGAGGACGCGTAATGGCAGGCAAAAGCATTTTCTTCGCGGGCGGCGGAACAGGCGGCCACATTTACCCCGCGCTGGCGGTCGCGGAAAGAATTGCCGAACTCGACCCAACCGCAAAGATTCATTTCTTCGTCAGCAGCCGGGATATCGACAAACACATCCTGTCAAAAACCGCCTTCCAATACACCACCCTGCCTGCCATCGGGTTTTCAATCAGGCCCGACCGGCTTATCAGATTCTGCAACTCGTTCCTGTCGAGTTATAAAATCGCAGCCAACGCCCTGACCAAATGCGATAATCCGATTGTCGTCGGCGTCGGGGGATTCGTCGCCGCGCCCGTCTGCCGGGCGGCCTGCAAATCAGAAATACCCCTGTTCCTGCTCAACGTGGATATCATCCCCGGCAAAGCCAATAAGCTCATCGGCCGCTGGGCTCAACGTATCTTTGTGCAGTTCGAGGAAACCGCCGAATACTTCGGAAAGCAAAAAACAAAAGTAACCGTCGCAGGATGCCCCCTGCGAAGCGGCTTTGAAAAACCGAATCCGATAAAAGCAAAAGAGGACCTCGGCCTCGACTACAATGAAAAAATCTTACTCATAACAGGCGCCTCAACCGGCTCGCAGAATATAAACAGAACAATCTGCTCACTGCTGGATAAAATATCGAATTACGCCAATTACTGGCAAATAGTGCATCTGACAGGCAGGGCGAACTTCGACGAGGTAAAGGCAGGCTATGCACTGGCCACCATAAGGAACAAAGTCGTCGATTACTATGACGATATGGCGGACCTCCTTGCCGCAGCAGACATCGGCATCGGCAGAAGCGGCGCCGTCAGCGTCGCCGAATACGCCGCAGCGGGCCTGCCCAGTATCTGTATGCCCTACCCGTATCATAAGGATATGCACCAGTACCTCAACGCCGGCAAACTCGTCGATGCGGGCGCGGCGGTTATCGTGGATGACATCGGCGATGAAAAAGACCGGCAGGAGTGGCTCTGGGAGGAGCTTGAGCCGCTGCTGAAAGACGCCAAAAAACGCCTGCAAATGAAAAATGCCTGTAAACTGGTCGGCCACAGCAACGCCGCTAAAACGATTGCCGAAGCGGTTCTCAGCTGGTGAATTTCTTTTGATATTGACAATGCAGAGACGATGATTAGGATGATGCCGTCCGGGCGAAACGATTTCGGAATGAAAGGGTACGGAAATGAGCGTTAAGCGAGTCGCCGTCCACTGCGTTGACATCGAGGACAAACCAGGCAGTTTACAGAAATTTCTGACGCAAAGCAGCCTGTCGGGCGTGGATTACCTGTGCTTCTCGGCATTCTCCTGCGGTGACAATCACGGCCGTGTCTGCGTAAGCGCAAAGGACCCGAAAACTTTTGAGGATTTTGCCGGTGAAGCCGGGATAAAAATAACTGAGGCGGCCGGCTTCATTATCGATGGCGCTGACCGCGTCGGTGCGGCGGCAAACGTACTGAAACGTCTTGCTGAAAAGGACATCCGCGGAATTACCGGCGCAGCAATAGTCTGCGACAATCGGTACCACCTGCTTGTGGTAGTCAGCGCCAAAGACGCCGACCGGGCACAAAAATCGCTGGGCAATTAGCGGACGCAGAACAACAGGCAGAATTCAAAAGCAAAGGACAGATATAATTGTCAGCAGGTAAATTCTAATATAAAAATACATTATAAAATTTGGAGGTCGCAGGTATGTTGCTATGGACTATGAGGGCGTTTTTTCTCGTCATAATTGTTGCCGTTCTTCTTGTAAATCTGACGGTGCCGGAAATTTCGATCGAGAAGGGCCGGGCCAATTTCTACGCCATACTCTGGAGTGGCCTTATACTGGTTGCCGCTGCATTCTTCGTAGACCTCATAATACCCAAGAAATCTCTGGCGGCCCTGGCGGGCATCTTCTTCGGGTTGCTCGTCGGAATAGTGGCCAGTTGGGCGCTGACCCAGGTGTTCGATATGGTTATCGATATCTATCGGATATCGCTTAGCCCGACGGCAACCACGGCCATAAAATGGATGCTCGGAATATGTATATGCTTTATCATTATCACCATTGTCATACGCACAAAAGACGACGTGCGCTTCGTGATTCCATACGTAGAGTTTACAAAACAGACCAAGGGAGCAAGGCCTTTCGTGCTGGATACCTCGGCGATTATCGACGGCAGGATTGCCGACCTGTATAAGAGCAAACTGTTCGACTCGCCGCTGATTGTCCCGAGGTTCGTTTTGAACGAGATACAGCTGATTTCCGATTCGGCGGACAAACTGAAACGCAACCGCGGCAGACGCGGCCTGGATATACTCAAGGATATGCAGACGAACCCCTCGATTGATATAACCATCGACGACACCGTTGTGCCGGACATCGAAGGCGTAAAGGGTGTTGACCAGAAGCTGATTCCCTTCACAAAAAACTGCGGCGGACGACTCGTCACAACGGATTACAACCTCAGCAAGGTTGCGGCCGTGCGAGAGGTGGACGTTCTGAATATAAACGACCTGGCCAATTCACTCAAGACCATTGCCCTGCCGGGAGAAAATATGAAGGTTCGCATCATAAAACCGGGCGAAGAACCTCAGCAGGGTATCGGCTATCTCGACGACGGCACGATGGTGGTTGTCGAGGAGGCCCGCGGCAAAATCGGCAAAGATATTGTCATTGCGGTAACAAGCTCGCTTCAGACGTCCGCCGGAAAAATGATTTTCGGCAAATTCGAAGGGTATTCCGGACAATAACCGCCGGACGATACAGTTAATATTCAGCCCCGCCATCTCCGCCAAAAGCAGGTGGCGGGGTTTACCCGCCATAGGCGTGATTATTCCCTTTTTAAATAACATTTCACCGACAGCATAATCACTCCCAGCAGACCAATGGTAAAAATCGGCCACGAGAAGTGCCCGGCGTAGTCGGACGATTGCATATATTGCCCGGCGATACAAAATGATACGACTATCATAAAGCTGGAAAGCAAAAATCCGAGCCAGTCCCAAAGCGATATCCTGACTGGTTTGCCGAGGCAATCACGGTAAAAAATCAGCGTCGCAAAGACAAGCATCGTCAGCGACACAAGCACAGGCGCCAGGACAGGGCCTGCCCATGGGCAGGGCATCAGGAAAAGAACGTCCCACTCCGTAATCGAAGCGGGCCAATCCAATATGACCTTCAGCCAGACGTAATAGAATATGTCCCAGATGGCAAAGATTATCATAAAAAACGCAAACCGCTGCCGGCGATTTTGCCCGGCGAGAAAACATGCGGCGAATATCAGGACAATTGTCGCGGCTTCTCTGCCTACCTCGACCAGGAGAATACGATTGGACTCAGCGATAAGAGGAAATGACGTGAGAGGAAAGACAAAGCCGGCGGGATGAAAAATCTGCCGCAGATAAACGACCACCGCCGCCTCAACATAGCCAAAGGCGATTGCCAGTATCACGACGAGCCAGAAACGGCTTATCGCTGCTTTTTTGAGTGTTGGCGGGATGGTCATAGGTTGTTCAGAAGTCGCAGGAGCATCGGTATAATCCGGTTTTCCGCGACGGTCGCGATTTTCTTCCCTTTGCGATAAATGAACGCCTTGTTTTTCGCGGCACATACGGCCATGTCCGCGTCTGCCGCCTCGCCCGGCCCGTTCACAATACACCCCATCACTGCGATTCGCACAGATTTATCGATACCACTCACCGCTTTTTTCACTTTCCGCGCAAGCCCGGCTATATCAATCTCAGTCCGGGCGCAGGTCGGGCAAACTATCAGTTGTAATTTGGGCGCAGGGTAGAGTCCCAGCGAAATGAGAATTTGTCTGGCGATTCCCGTTTCAATAACCGGGTCGCCTGCTGCGCTAACGCGTATGGTGTCACCGATACCTTCCGCGAGAAGTGTGCCCAAAGTCACAGCTGAGGGGACACAGGCATCCTCAGGCAGCCCGGCATGCGTCAGGCCAAGATGAATTGGATAATCGAATGTCTCCGCGATGCGCCTGTTAATTTCGATGGTTCGAATCGTGTCGCTGCTTTTCGCGCTGAGTACGATTTGTGAGAAACCCCGCCCTTCAAAAAGCCGGACGTATCCTTTCAACTCCGTCAGCATTAATGCTACCCGTTTGCCGGAAACAACGTCCGGTTTTCTCAGGTCTCTTATGCTCGCTTCGTTGACCCCGATGCGGATTGCGACCTTGTGCATTTTCGCGGCGTCAATAATCCGCAGGATGTCGCCGCGATTTTTTATATTGCCTGGATTGAGCCGGATTTTCGCCGCGCCCGCCTCAATTGCCTCAATCGCCCTGTCCGGACTGAAATGAATATCGGCAACAAGCGGGATTTTTACCTTTTGAACAATTTTAGCGAATGCGACCGTATCCGCCCGCGTCGGCACAGCCACACGAACCAATTGGCAGCCGGCCTCCGCAAGCTGATTTATCTGCCGGACGCACCGGCCAACGTCGGTAGTCGGCACTTTGGTCATCGATTGGATAACAACCGCCGCCGACGACCCAATCTTGACTCCACCAACATCAACCGTTCTGGTTTTCTTTCGCTTGAACATAAACTAATTGTAGCTTGTCGCAATCGGCCAATCAAATTAAAATGCCTGTACTGGAACGACAGATTCGTTGAGTTTTTAGCTGGAAAGAGGCGATTATGAAAAAAAACACGCTGCACAAAATTTTGAACCTCGTTTTGCTGGTGCTGTTTATCAATCAGGCGGTAACGGTCCTGTTTCTCGACGAGCTACCGCCCTGGGCGTTCCAGGTTTTTCATAAAGGCGGCGGCGGCACCCTCCTTGCCCTCATCGCCATCCACTTCATCCTGAACTTCAACTGGGTAAAAGCAAATTACTTCGCGAAGTAATTGTCAGGATAAAAACAGTTTTAAGTCCTCCGTGTTGAATTTTGGCTGGATGAAGTGCAATAAAACGCCGGATTCGAGACTATAGGCGATTTTATTGGAATTTTGAATAATTTTTTATTATTTTTGTTGTGGCCAGGGAAATTTGTGGTATAGTGGATGTCTTGTAGGGCGTATCTTTTCACCTTTCAAGGATATCTTCCCAAAAAATTATGAAAGGCAGGTAGATTTATGGCCAGATAACAGGCCAAGGAGAATTGTTGTGAGTACAGGTACAGTAAAATGGTTCAATGATCAAAAGGGTTTCGGGTTTATCGTAGCCGACGATGGCGGCCCGGACCTGTTCGTTCACCACTCGGAAATCAAGTCATCCGGGTACTCGAGTTTGAGCGAAGGGCAGAAGGTTGAGTACGAAGTTGGCCAGGGCAAAAAAGGCCCCTGCGCGAC
>JBEKZW010000042.1:0-19914 GCA_049509475.1 Sedimentisphaerales bacterium | reverse complement strand
TTGATATTTCATATCGAAGTCGCGTCCGCGATTTCAATACCGGGTTTTTTGGGTCCTCGTGCCCCGCCGGTTGTCTGCTAATCCAGGTTAATACCACATTTATTTTTCCCGCCAAAACCATTATCGGTCAGCAGCGGGGACTTTCTATTATCCAATGGATTTACGGAGACAGACAAAATGAATATACGAGCCATCAAGTATGGTTTTTATTTTTTAACAATCCTGTTATTTGCCGGCGCAGGCCGAGCAGAACAAGGTGATGCAACCAATACCGATATGCAATCCCTCCGGCAGCAGGTAACTGAGCTTCAACAGCAAATGAAGGACGCGAATGAAAGGCACACTGAAGAGATGAAATTGCTCAGAGAGGAAATCGAGCTTTTGAAACAAAACCGGGTCGGGACAGCAAAGGAAAGTAATCAGGGAGCGAAGGCAATTGAACCAAGTCAGCTGCCTACGGCGGCTGCGGAGAATATTGAAAAACCGCAGGCCAAGCCCTCGGCGGGCCTTCAGAGCTCTAATCCTGATATTTCGGCGATAGGCGACTTTATTTTTCACGGAGGGCCAACGCCCAGAGGCGAAACGCCTGATACTATCGCAGCCAGCAAGACCGCAAAGGCCCAACTCAGGGAAGTCGAGTTCGGATTTTCCAGCCCGGTTGACCCATACGGACGGGCAGATTTAATCTTAGCTATCGAAAGAGGAGATGACGGCGAATATTCACCCAATATCGAAGAAGGATATTTCACATACACAGACCTGCCATACGACCTGCAGATGAGATTCGGTAAGTTCTACTCAGTTTTCGGCAAGGTCAATATGTTTCATACTCACGCGATGCCCTGGGTTGACAGGCCCAACGTAATCAGGAAATTCTTCGGCGAAGAAGGATTGAACGACGGCGGCGGTGAAATTTCATGGTTGGTGCCTAACCCATGGGATAACTATATGCAGCTTACGTTTGATTTGCAAAACAACGGCAACGACGCAATTTTTGCCGGGGACGAGGCGCACAGTTTAATATATGTTACGCACCTGAAAAACTTTTTCGACATCGACAGAGCATCCAGCATTGAACTCGGAGAAAGTTTTGCCACAGGCGATAATGCAAACACCGAAGGAGGACACCGGTCAAACGTGGAAGGGCTGGATTTGACCTACAAATGGCGTGACCCGCAATACGGCCTTTACAAATCGCTGACATGGATGAACGAAATTCTGTTCAGCCAGAAAGAAGAAGGCGACAAGGACACGGTGAACTCACACGGTATGTACAGCTCGCTGGAATACCAGTTCAACAGGGAATGGAGTGTATTCGGACGGTACGATTATACACAGTTTCCCGATAGCAGCAGCTTGCATGAAAATTCTTACACAACGGGCCTGACGTTTCACCAGAGCGAATTTATGTTCTGGCGCGTGCAGTTCGAGCATACCGACGGTGATAATTTCGCGGGCAACGTAAACAGAAATGAAATATGGCTTCAGGCGGACTTCCTAATCGGGCTGCATCCGGCACATCAATACTAATTAAGAAGGAGACAAATTATGAATTCGAACATAGTTAAAAGAACGATTCTAACCTGCTGCATTTTGGGTATTTTGCTTATTTTACCCACCTGCCTGTGTCTGGGTGCGGACAAATTGAATGTTGTAACAACGACCACAAATCTTGCGTCAATAGCAGAGTCGGTCGGCGGTGAACACGTGTTGGTTACCTCAATCGGCTCCGGCAATGAAGACCCGCATTTTATTCAGGCCAAACCAAGTTATATGATGAAGGCCAGGAAAGCAGACCTTTGGATACGAGTGGGCCTGGAATTGGAAATAGGTTATGAAGGTTTGATTCTTCAGGGCTCGCGTAATCCGCGAATACAGATCAATAAACTGGGCCATTTGGATGCTTCCGAAGGAATTTTGAAACTCGAGCTTCCCACCGACAAAGTGGACCGGTCGATGGGCGACGTTCATCCTATGGGCAATCCGCATTACTGGCTCGACCCTTACAACGGCAAAATCATAGCGAAAAACATCTGCCAGCGTCTCAAACAGCTTGACCCTGAGCACGCGGGAGATTATGACCGTAATCTGGCGGCGTTTAATTCGAAGCTGGATAACGCTATGGTCGGCTGGGTTGCCAAACTCAAGCCGTTTGAACATTCAAAAATCGTTATCTACCATCGCAGTTGGCCTTATTTCGCCAATCGATTCAACTTTTACGTGGTCGCGGAGCTTGAGCCGAAGCCGGGGATACCGCCGGGCCCGGGGCATATCCTCGAAGTAATAAACATAATGAAATCGGAAAAGGCCAAGGTTATTTTGATGGAGCCGTTTTATAACCGTGATGATGCCGAGGCAGTGGCCAACAAGACAGGCGCAAAAGTGGTCGTGGTTCCCAACGCCGTCAATGAGCAGGTCAAGGATTATATAGCAATGCTGGACAATATCGTTAACCGGTTGAGCGAAGCATTAAGCGAGGCATCAAAATGAATGGTATGATTGAATTGCTGTTGTTGCCGTTTGTGGCGTGCCTGATACTTACGGGGATACACTGTTACTTGGGCATTCACATTGTTTCTCGCGGCGTGATATTCGTGGATTTGGCTTTGGCGCAAGTGGCGGCACTGGGTGCTACCGTAGCCCTTTTGGCCGGATACGAATTAAACAGCACTGAAACGTATTTAATTTCACTGGGCTTCACATTTTTAGGAGCAGTAGTCTTTGCTTTGGGACGGATTCGCGATGAATCCGTCCCTCAGGAGGCAATCATCGGCATTGTGTATGCCGTAAGCTCTGCCGCAGCGATTCTTGTTCTCGACAAGGCCCCCCACGGCGAGGAAGCGATAAAAGATATGCTGGTCGGGAGCATTCTTTTTGTAACGTGGCCCCAGATATTAAAAATTTCAGTAATATATCTGGCTGTGGGGTTATTGCATTTTCTGTTAAGAAAAAAATTCCTGCTAATCTCGATGAACCCGTCACTGGCCCGTGAGAACGGCCTGTGGATTCGTTTCTGGGATTTTATTTTCTACGTTACATTTGGTTTTGTCGTAACAAGCTCGGTGCGTGTAGCGGGAGTGCTGCTGGTTTTCAGTTACTTAGTGGTTCCGGCAGTTTGTGCAATGTTTTTTGTAAGGGGTGTGACGGGCCGGTTATTGATTGGCTGGGGGCTGGGATTTGTCGCAAGCGTGCTGGGGCTTTGCGCTTCAGCAAAATGGGATTTGCCTACAGGAGCTTCCGTCGTAACCGTATTCGGGATAATACTGGCCGTCTGCGCAGGTGCAAAATGCGCGGCCAAGATAATGATTCGCCGGCATCAAACTGTGGACAATACCCCCCTTGCCGATTAACATAGGGGGTGTGCAGATTTATCCGTTAAAATTAGGGCCGATATACAAAGAACGAATATGGGGCGGAAATAAACTGCGCGAGGTGTTCGGCAGAGAAATGCCGAAGGGCAAACGTATCGGCGAAAGCTGGGAGCTGGCGGATTTGCCCGCGGACAAGTCGAAAATAGTCAACGGCGAACTGGCGGACGAGACACTTGAATCGGTGATTCGCAAATACCCGCAGGAGATAACCGGGACAGAGCAATTCAAGCTGCCGTTTCCGCTGCTGATAAAATTTCTGGACTGCGGAGACGTGCTTAGCGTTCAGGTTCATCCGG
This sequence comes from Sedimentisphaerales bacterium, assembly GCA_049509475.1. Classification (GTDB taxonomy): domain Bacteria; phylum Planctomycetota; class Phycisphaerae; order Sedimentisphaerales; family Anaerobacaceae; genus Fen-1362. The sequence continues at coordinate 16,247 of JBEKZW010000042.1, read as the reverse complement.
ACGAAGCAATTTGCAAAAGGATGGGAAAAGGGGATTTCAAAACGGAGTGCTGGTATATTATCGAGGCACAGCCGGATGCGGTGATTTACAAGGGGTTGAAAAAAGGCACAACAAAAGGAAAGTTTCTGCAGGCGATAAAAAATGGGACGGTCGAACAACTGCTGATTAAGGTGCCGGTAAAAGTCGGCGAATGTCATTTTCTGCCCGCGGGGACACCTCATGCGATTGGCGCTGGGCTGCTTATAGCGGAGATTCAGACACCATCGGACACGACATACCGTGTGTTTGACTGGAACCGCGTGGACGACAAGGGTAAGCCGAGGCCGCTTCATATCGAGGAGGCGCTGGAGAGCATACATTTTGACCCATCCGGTGACAACCTTTCGGTAGCATCGGTCGGGCGACTCGTTGACAGCGAGTATTTCAAGATTGACAAGGGACATCAGGCGAGAAGCTGCGAGATGCTGCTGACAGCCGGAAAAATGAAGACGATTATGATTATGAGCGGGTGCGGAACAATTACAGGAAACGGTAACGCGGTCGAATTCAGGGCCGGAGACACAATGCTTATCCCGGCGGCATACGGCGGAGTGATGCGCTTCTCGGCGGAAACGGAGTACCTGACGACAACGATTTGATGCAGGTAAAAAAATGGATTCCCGCTTCCGCGGGAATGACAAAATAAAGGAATATGCAATGCAGGTTGTGATGCTGGATTTGAAGGCCCAGTTCGCGAAATATAAAAGTGAACTGATGCGAGCGGTTGAAGAGGTATGCAGCAGCCAGATACTTTGCCTTGGTCCCGCGGTAGAGCGATTCGAGAAGGAGGCAGCATCGTACTGCGGATGCGAATACGCGACGGGCGTTTCGAGCGGGACAGACGCCCTGCTGCTGAGCCTGATGGCGGCGGGAATAGGGCCCGGCGACGAGGTAATCACGACCCCGTTTACTTTTTTCGCGACGGCGGGAACGGTATCGCGAGTCGGGGCAAAACCGGTTTTTGCCGATGTAGATGCCGAGACATATAACATTGACCCGTCTAAGATTGAGGCGAAAATAACAAAAAAGACGCGGGCGATTATACCGGTGCACATTTTCGGCCAGATTGCGCAGATGAAGCCGATTATGGAAATTGCGCGCAAACACAAACTGCTCATTATCGAGGACGCGGCACAGGCAATGGGGGCGACGCAGGACGGCCGTCAGGCGGGCAGTATCGGGGACATCGGCTGCTATTCATTTTACCCGACTAAAAATATCGGGGCGTTCGGCGACGCGGGTATGGTAGTAACAAACAATGACGCGCTGGCGGAAAAAATCCGGCTGATGAGGGTACACGGCGAAAACCCAAGATACTTTTACCGAATGATAGGCGGCAACTTCAGGATGGACAACATCCAGGGCGCAGTATTGAGCGTGAAACTGAAATACCTCGACGAGTGGAACAAAAAACGGCGGGAAAACGCGGCTATTTACAACAGGATGTTTTCCGGAACCATTGTGAAACCGCAGAAGATTGAGCAAAACAATACGAGCATTTATCACCAATATACAATCACTGTGCCGAAAAGAGAACAGCTGCAGGCATATCTGACGAAAGAAGGCATAGGCAGCGGGATATTTTATCCGCAGCCGCTGCATTTACAGGATTGCTTCAAAGGGCTTGGGTATAAAAAAGGCGATTTCCCGGCTGCTGAAGAGATCACAGAGCGCGTTTTATCGCTGCCGATATATCAAGAGCTGACGACTGAACAGGTTGAGCACGTTGGCAAAACGGTGCTTAAATTTTATAAATAGGACTTGGAGAACACAACTTGCTTAAGCCCAGCGACAATCCGGCGATGATTTGGCCCGAGGGGAAAGCGCTTCGCGAATTCGCGGGGCGATGGTGGGTTGCGCATACCAAAAGCCGCAATGAGAAGGCGCTTGCGAGCGATTTGGCGAACAAGGGCATAAGTTATTTTCTTCCGATGATATGGAAGGTGAAAAAGATTCGGGGCAGAACGATAAAGTCGCTGCTGCCGATATTCGGCGGGTATCTGTTTTTCTGCGGAGAAGAGAGGCAGCGGGTAGAAACGTTAAAAACAAACAGGGTCGCGAACCTGATAGACGTCGCCGACCAGCGGCGATTAATCGATGAGCTGTCGCAGATAGAGCATGCGATTATTGCGGGAGCGGATTTGTCGCCCCACGATTACATAAAGGTGGGCCAGCGATGTAAAGTAATAGGCGGTGCGCTGGCGGGGCTGCAGGGAATAGTGGCGAAGACAAGAAACGCGATGCGGCTTGTGCTCCAGATAGATATGCTGGGGCAGGCGGCCAGCGTCGAGATAGGCACGGATATGATAGAGGTTGTCGACGAAGCCGATGGAAACTAAAAAGGAGAGTCAAATCAGATGAAGATTTGTGTGGTAGGAATCGGGTACGTAGGTCTTGTTACGGCGGGATGCCTGGCAGAGGCGGGCAACAGCGTCGTATGTGTTGACAACGACGCGAAAAAAATCGATGGGCTAAAGAAAGGCGTAATACCGATTTACGAGCCGGGGCTAAGCGAGATAGTGCAGCGCAACGAGAAAGTAAAACGGCTTGAGTTTACAACGGACCTGAAACACGGTGTTGATAACTCGCTGATAATATTTCTTGCGGTGGGGACACCATCGCAGGCGGACGGCTCGGCGGACATATCAGCCGTACTGGCGGTCGCGAGCGATATTGCCAGGATTATGCCAGACCACAGAATCGTTGTCTCAAAAAGCACAGTGCCGGTGGGAACACACAAAAAAGTGACGGAGGTGATGAAGGCCAAAACCAACAAACCATTTGATTACGTGAGCAACCCGGAATTTCTGAAAGAGGGTTCGGCCGTCGAGGATTTTATGAGCCCGGATCGGATAATAATCGGGACAGAAAAAGAATCCACGAAGGAGACGATGAAGCAGCTTTACGGTCCATTTATGCGGAAAGGCAACCGTATAATCTTTATGGATCCGACGTCGGCGGAAATGACAAAATACGCGGCCAACGTGATGCTTGCGACAAGGATTTCGTTTATGAACGAGATAGCCGGTCTGTGCGAGAAGATGGGGGCGGACGTGGAATCGGTGCGGCAGGGAATCGGCAGCGATTCGCGAATCGGCAGAGCTTTTTTATTCCCGGGGGTCGGCTACGGCGGAAGCTGCTTTCCGAAAGATATCCGAGCGCTGATACATACAGGCGAACTGCAAAAAATGGAAATGAAGATGGCCAAAGCGGCCCAGCAGGCCAACGAGGCGTCACAAGAAAGATTCGCGGGACGCATAATCGACTATTTCAAAATCAAAGGGGTGACACTCGCTGTATGGGGACTCGCGTTTAAGGCGAAAACCGACGACGTGCGGGAGTCACCGGCCATTAACTGTGTGAATAAACTATTATCGCAGGGTTTTGAAATTCGTGCCTATGACCCTGAGGCGAGTTTGACGGCAAAGACGGCACTCGGCGGAAAAATCAAGATATGTGAAAACGGATATGATGCGCTGGACGGCGCAGATGCGCTGGTGATTCTGACGGAGTGGCAGGAATTTCGTAATCCCGATTTTGAGGTAATCGTCAAAAAGCTCAAGAGGCCGATTGTTTTCGACGGCAGAAACCTCTACGACCTCGACGTCGCGAAAAAAGCGGGAATAGAATACCACAGCGTCGGCAGGCCGACCGTTTTGTGAGATTTTAATATGAAGGCGATGGTAACGGGAGCAGCGGGTTTCATCGGGTCGTATTTGTGCGAACGACTGTTGAAAGACGGATGGACAGTCGTCGGGGTTGATAATTTTGATAATGTTTACGACCCCCAGGTCAAACGCGACAATATTACGGACTGCCTGAAAAACAAACTGTTCAAATTAGTCGAGGCGGATATACGCGATTCGGCAGCTATGAATAAGGTCGCCAATGATGACATCGATGTAATAGTTCATCTGGCGGCAAAAGCCGGGGTGAGGCCGTCGATTGCGCAGCCGGCGCTTTACGCAGACGTGAATATAAACGGGACGGTAACACTGCTTGAAGCAGCCAAAAAGAACAATATAAAAAAGTTTGTATTTGCCTCAAGCTCGAGCGTATATGGTAACAACAGGAAAGTGCCCTTCTCGGAGAATGACAACGTTGATTTGCCAATTTCGCCATACGCGGCAACGAAAAAAGCGGGCGAACTGATTTGCCATACCTACCATCACCTGGCCGGCATAGCGATGACTTGTCTGCGCCTTTTCACGGTATATGGGCCGAGACAAAGACCTGATTTGGCGATTCATAAGTTTGCCAGGCTAATTGAGGATGGCAAGCCGATTCCCGTTTACGGCGACGGCAGTATGATGCGGGATTTCACATACATCGACGACATAATCGACGGGACAGTGGCGGGAATTAATAAGTGTGCGGGTTATCATATCTACAACCTCGGCGAATCGAGGCCGATAACGGTAAATACCCTTATAAGCGAACTTGAAAACGCGCTTGGCAAAAAAGCGAAAATAGAACGGCTGCCTCTGCAGCCGGGGGATGTCGAGCGGACCTATGCGGACATTACAAAAGCCCGCAGGGATTTGGGATATAACCCGAATACCAACATAAGCGACGGCTTGAAGCGCTTCGTAGCGTGGTTCCGGCAGTAAAAACCCTGAAAACATTAAATTCATCCCGGTTTTAACCTGTGAATAAACGATTTTTTCTTGATTTTACGGCCTGTTTCGGGTTATAATTATAAGACATTGTTTTTGAGCTGATTACTCACGGAGGACCGGTGTGAGCAAATACGCCCGAATAGTGGCGAGGTGTGGTGTTTTTGTTACAGCCCTGTGTTTTGTGCTGACGCAGGAGGCATATGGTCTGGCGGAATCAACCGGCCCGGGCGGGTCTAATTCTATCGCTGTACATCAACTCGGTGAGACAGGCGAAGGGGTTAATATCGGGTTCATATCGGTTGGCAATGTGCGAACCACACATGAGGCCTTCAAGGACGCCAATGGTGTTATCCACGCTTTCAATTACGACTTCACAGGCGACGGTAATTCGATTTTCTGGCACGACACGCAATTGGCAGGAATAATCGCGAGCAGAGGCGGAGCAGCATATCCCAACGAAATCGGAGTCGCTCCCGGCGCAGATATTTACTGTGCACGGGTTGCGAATAACAGCGGAAGCATTGAAAGCACCTGGGTTATTAATGCGCTCAATACGCTCATCAACACTTATCACTGCCGGGTGATTGTGACCGGGTTTGAACTGACAGGCAGTAGCGACGCAAACGGCAACAACTACTGGACCATGTTGTATGATTATTACGCGTATCAGTACGGCGTGATTTTTACAAATGCGGCGGGCAATGAAAATACTTACGTCGCGATATTCGGCGACGCGTATAACGGTATAACCACAGGCGGACTTCGGCTTACTGACCCGAATAACCCCTTTGACTATCGCTGGACAGGACTTATAAGCGGTTCGGGGCCGACAACGGACGGCAGACGCAAGCCGGATATAATGGCACCGTCACAAAGTCAGATTGTGCCGACGGCGAGCAGTGATACCGCGTGGACAACAACTGGTTCGATAAACGGCGAAACAAGCTGGGCAGTACCTCAGGCCGCGGGGGCGGCGGCGCTGTTGCTGGGGCTTGCGGACCAAACGCCGGGGCCGAATGATAATAACAACGTGGTAATAAAAGCAGTGCTGGTGAATTCCGCGATGCCGAATGTTAACAGTAAAACGGGCATCAGCACAAATCCGGCAGACCCGTGTAATACCTGGCATAAGGACAGAGGTTACGGGCGGTTGGACTGCCTTCGAGCTTATCAACTGCTGGATACAAATGAGGTTGAGCCGGCAACGACAATCACGCAGAACAGGGGCTGGGGATACGGCAGGATTGCACAAGGACAGTCAAACACATACACAATTCACATAGCGCAAAGGTGTCGGCTGATAGCAACGACCACCTGGCCGCGAAGATTGGATAATAATCTCACGGCGTATTTAGCGAATCTTGATATGAATGTGTATGCGCCGGGTGATTCGAACGCGATTTTCAACAGAACTTTATTCGGCTACGATACGAGCGACAACCTGCTCAAATGCGACCTGCCCATACTCACGCCGGGCAATTATACAATCACAATTGCGAACAACTCTACGACCAGTGAAACAGCCAATTACGGCTTCGCCTTTGAACTGCATCCGATTATGGCGGGTGATTTGCCGCCGATAGATTATGTTGTGGACTATAACGATTTATCGACTTTGACCGCTGATTGGCTGTCGAATAATTCGCCGCTTGATTCGTTTCTGGTTCCCGACGGCATAATCAATTTTGCGGATTTCGCAAAATTTGCTGACTGCTGGCTGCAAACAGACCCCTTCTACTATCAATATTGAAGCCGTTATAAAGCTATAACGAGTGAGCCAATCTGATAAACAGCAAAGGTGACGATATAGGCCAGCACGGTGAGAGAAACAAACTGAAAGGCGGCCCAGAGCCAAGAACTCGTCTCCGAGCGGGTGATGGCAACAGTGGCCAGGCACGGAGAGCTAATCAGGCAAAAGAGCATTATGCAAAAGCCGACAAGAGGCGAATAATCGGCCTGTAAATGCTGACGCAGCGTCGCAGCGGAGGAATCCTCGTGGGAAGAGATTGCGTATATGATGCCCAATTGCGAGACGAACAATTCTTTTGCCGCAGTTGCGCCGATAAGGGCAGTTCCGATTTTCCAGTCGAAACCGAGGGGTTTAATAACAGGTTCGACCGCCCTGCCGATCCTGCCAACAACGGAATTTGCCAGTTGCGCCTGCCTGATTTGGTCTGAGGACAGGCCTGCAACAGACTGGTCGCTGACCCTTGGGTAATTCATCGCAGCCCAGAGAATAATGGAAAACGCAAGAATAACAGTGCCCGCCTTTTTGAGGTACATCAGGCATCGCATCCAGGTATGAGCAGAGAGAGATTTGAAGGTGGGGACACGGTAAGGAGGCAATTCCATAACAAAGTCGGTGGCCTCTCCGCGGAAAACCGTGAGGCGCAAGACCTTTGCGGCTATAACGGCCAGTACAATTCCCGTAAGATAAATCAGCCACAGGACCGGCCCGCGCCAGTTTTTGTGGAAAAAGGCGGGAATAAGAAGACCGTAAATCGTCAGGCGTGCGCCGCAGCTCATAAGCGGTAAAATCATAATGGTTGTGAGGCGATTGCGTTTATTTTCAAGGATGCGTGTTGCCATAATCGCAGGCACTGAGCAGCCGAAACCGATGAGCATAGGGATGAAACTTTTGCCGTGCAGACCTATTTTATGCATCAGTTTATCCATAATAAAAGCGGCTCGTGCCATATAGCCGGAGTCCTCGAGGACCGCGATTGCGAGAAAGAGAACGAGTATGTTGGGCAAAAATACGAGAACGCCGCCTACACCGGGAATTATACCGTCAATTATAAGTTGACGCAGCCAGTTGCCCTCGTACGCGGGCCATATTGAAGCAATCGCTGACGAGAGCCAGCCGAAAAATTGTTCTAACCAGGCCATCGGGTAGGCGGCAATTGAAAACGTCAAATAAAAGACCATGTACATCATTATCAAAAAAATCGGCAGGCCGAACACGCGGTGGGTAAGGACCGCGTCGGCAAGGTCGCTTGTGGTATGAGTAAGCTCAACGGTCGTTTTTACGCTTTCCTGACAGGCGCCGGAAATAAAACCGTATCGTCTTTCGGCGATGATTACCTCGGGGTCGTCGCCGAAAATAGTTTTAAGTTTGGCAATTGTGTCGTTAACCGTATCGGCGAGCCAGTCGCCGCTGATTTCTGAAAGGACGCCGCTGTCCTGTTCGAGCAGCTTGAGGGCAAGCCAGCGGGAATCGTATTTGGCGGCAAGGGCGGGGTATTCCGAACAGACAAGCGGCCCGATTTGCTTAATCGCATCTTCGATTTCATCCCCGTAAGTTATGTGATGAGTCCTTGATTTTCGCGGAGAGTTCGCTTCGGCGACAATCGCGTTGAGTAAATCAGCCCGGCCTTTTGATTTACTTGCGACGGTGGGGACAATCGGGGCTTCGAGAAGCTCGGAAAGCCGGGCGGTATCAAAGACGATACCCCGCCGCTCGGCCACGTCGCTCATATTGAAAGCCAGAACAATCGGCACGTCAAGCTCGATGAGCTGAGTGGTGAGATATAAGTTCCGCTCCAGGTTCGAGGCATCGATGACGTTGACAACGACATCTGGTTTTTCATCGATTATAAATTTGCGGGCGACCAGCTCTTCCGCGGAGAAAGCGGTCAGGCCGTATGCGCCCGGCAGGTCAACTACGGTGATGCGAAAGTCGTTGTGCCTGCAATGTCCTTCCTCGACTTCAACGGTGGTGCCCGGGTAATTGGCAACGTGGCGGGTAGCGCCCGTGAGCATATTAAATACGCTGGTTTTGCCGCAGTTGGGGTTGCCTGCCAGGGCAACGGTTATTTTTTTAAGCTTGCTGTCCGTCATATTCCACTGAATTCAAAGTTAGGAACGACTAACTTGAAAAACAAAAAAACAACGTTCGAGCAAATCACGATACCATAATTTTGTCCACTACCCCCCTGTCGAGGGCCATCTTCGAGTTTTTGACGCTTATAACAAATGGGCCGGACCTTCCGTTGTGAACCACCGTTACCTGTGTGTTTGGCAAAAGCCCCATCGTAGTCAGGCGAACTCTCAGCCCCCTGCTGCCGTTGATTCTTATTACATTGACGGTTTGCCCTTCCGCAACTCCCGATAATGATCTTATGACAGTAGTTTCCATATTTTACCTTTTTGCCCGTTTGACGTCAGAAATCCTTTCGCATCGGACGTTCTTTCGGGTTAAATTCGTAAAATCTCGCATCCTGGATATTATGACCGGCCCTAAGAGGTGTTCCGCCTTGCAGGCGGCTTTCTGGGCAATTATCCCGTCGACACCGAGAACATCCACAAAAAACGACTTTATGATTTCGTGCCTCTGGGCGACTCGCCCCGCCTGTGAAACACCCCTCTGCGTGAGAGTTACACACCCGTATGGCTTGTAATTAACAAGGCCTCTTTGAGCGAGCAGCTTTAATGCCCCTGTAACGGACGGTTTGGCCACACCAAGCGATACGGCAATATTGGTGCTGCGTGCCACACCGCAAACGTCTGCGACGTTCAGAATGGCCTCAAGATAATCTTCCTGAGAAGCGCTCAAACCGTTGTTTTTTCTGGCAACCATAGAGTTAACCGGTGTCCTTTATTATTTATACGATACAAAAGTTAGCTATGGCTAACATTTTTGCGTCATCCGCCGGCCTTGTCAAACATTTTTCGGGATTTTTTACGATTTGCATCGCCGTCGCATGTGGCGGAAAAAACTTGCTGGGCCAAAAAGATGATGTTAGAATAGCTGCAACGGGGCGTGGCGCAGTTTGGCTAGCGCACTTGCATGGGGTGCAAGGGGTCGCAGGTTCGAATCCTGTCGCCCCGATTTTTCGGGCCTCGCTCGAAAAATAGAGCAGGTGAACGGCAGAACAGGTGAGCAGGTGATAACTATCGGCTCTCGCCGGAAATTGATTCAAGCAAATAATCGGTCGGTTCACCTGCGGTCAACTGTTCAACTCTCAAATTTCTCTTATGGATTTCGGGCCGCAACAAATCGGTAAATTGCTGATAGCAATCGGGGTGACAATCATCCTGATTGGGGCGTTGTTTTTATTATTGGGCCAACTCGGCTTCTTCAAGCTGCCCGGCGACCTGAACTTCGGCTCAAAAAACTGGCGGGTGTTCTTCCCAATAACAAGCTGTTTAATTATCTCGGTTTTGCTTACACTGATTTTCTGGCTGATAAGTTATCTACGCCGATAAATCGAAAGACAAACGAAGCATATTAAGGGCGGTCAGTGCTGCCCTTATTCGAATCAACTCCCTCGTATAGGAAAACAGGCATTTTTTCGTTTGGCAATCGTTCCGGCCGCAAACGCTGATATAGACAAGGCCTACGGGTTTTCGTTTACTGCCGCCCGCCGGGCCGGCGATACCGGTTATGGCAATAGCAAAATCCGACTTTGCTTTTTGTCTTGCGGCAATCGCCATAGCGGAAGCGACCTGCTCGCTGACCGCGCCGTATTTTTCGATGAGCTTCTTTGGTACGCCGAGCAGTTCGGTCTTTGCCTGATTGCTGTAAGTTATCCAGCCGTGAGTGAAGTATTCACTTGCGCCGGGAATATCGGTGATAAGCTTTGTCAGCAGCCCGCCTGTGCAGGATTCGGCGACCGTAACGGTTTTATGATTCCTAGCTAACCACCCCCCCGCCACTTCAGGCAATGTCTGGTCATCGACGCCGAAGATGAGGTCGCCAAGAAGAGAGCGGAGGCGGTTAACGGTTTTTTTTGCCATTTGCTCTGCCTGTTTTTTTGTTTTCGCGGAGGCCACGACGTGAAGCGTAATGATGCCCGAACTGACGGTGATATTTATTAGCGGATTTCTGCCTCGCTCCAAAAGGTTGCCGAGTTTTTCGGCAAGGGCCGACTCGCCAGCGCCGAAGCATCTTATTTTTTTGACAATAGTAAAACCGCTGCTCCCCTTCTGCGCCAAACGCGGCAGGACAGACTTTTCAAGCATTTCCTTCATTTCAACAGGCACACCGGGCATCGCGAAAAACAATTTCCGCTTCATCCTGGCAAAAATACCCGGCGCGGTGCCGAATGGGTTTTCGAGGGCCGATGCGCCTTTGGGGATGCAGGCCTGAATGGTATTTTTTTCGGGCATCGGCAACACCCTGTCGGCGAAAAATTTTCTGATGTCTTTCAAAAGAGCCGGTTTGACCTGTAGTTTGACTCCCAGTAATTCAGCAAAGGCCTGTCGAGTGATATCATCATCCGTTGGCCCCAGACCACCCGTCGCGATAACGATATCCGCGTCTTCGGCTGCGCGTTTGAGGGAACGGGCGATTTGTTTTATATCGTCACCGACGGTATAGACACCTACGACGGGTATGCCTATTGAAAGCAGCCTGCCGCAGATATAAGGGCAGTTCGTGTCAGTAGTGTGGCCGTTGAGAAGCTCGTTACCTATACTGACTATGCACGCTTTAATCATAGTATTTATCTTACAAAGTAATCATCGCCTTGATGACGCCGTCACGGTAATCGGCGACGAGGTCAAACGCCTCTTTTGCCTGTTCGAGTTTGAAACGGTGGGTAACAAACGAGTCAATCACTGCCCTGCCGGAAGCGACAAGCTCAATCGCTCGCGAAGCACAGCGATTTTGTCTGCGAACGTTGATAATGGTGATTTCCTTTCTTCTGATATGGTTGATGGGGAAACTGACACGGTCGGATTCATGAATACCGATGAGCATAAGCGCCCCGCCCGGCCGCAGAATTTCGACGGCCTGGTCGATTGTGCCCTGCTGACCTGCACACTCGCAGGCGATATCGACACCCAATGGTTCAAGTTTAAGAATATCTTTCACAATATCACTTTTGTCCGGATTGCCCGCCCAGGTTGCGCCGGCCTTTTTTGCGAACTCAACGCGATAGTCAAGCTTGTCGGTCATATAAACGCCGGCGGCGCCCTGTATTTTAGCGGCGGTTAAACAGCTTAGGCCGACGGGGCCTGAGCCGAGAATGGCTATCTTGTCACCTTTGGCCAAACGCGATTGCTGAATGGTATAAACGCCGATTGCGAACGGCTCGCAGAGGGCGGTCTGCTCATGAGTGAGTCGGCCATTTGTCGGCAGACAGCAATCTTCGGGCATAACGATATATTCACAAAGACATCCGGGCAGCTCGCCGGGGACGCCGAGAAATTTTAAGTTACAGCAAGTGTTCTCCCTGCCCATTTTGCACTGGGGACATTTGTGGCAGGAGACGGCAGGTTCGACGGCGACGGCATCGCCCGGCCTGACGCGTTTTACCTTTTTGCCGACCGCCTCTACGGTCGCGGAACATTCGTGGCCGGCCAGATAAGGGTATTGCGCAATTTTGGAACCGATTCTGCCAGTAAGGTAATAATGGACGTCGCTGCCGCAGACGCCAACAACAGCGACCTTCAGGAGGACGTCACCGTCGTTTTTTATGGAGGGCTTCGGCAACTCAACGATTTTCATTTGCCTGATGCCCGTCAGTACAGCCGCCTTCATTACAAATTCCCCGGCAAAACAATTGTCGCCGCCCCGCTGCTGCGGCCGGCAAAATAACCCCTTGCTTATAGCATAAATTAAGCTGACTCGCCAGTATTAGGCGAGTGATTCGAGTTTTGGCGAATAAATCGGCGTTTCTAATGAAGGCGAATTTTGAAGTCGTCAAAATCGTTGTTGTCGCTGAGCGGAGTGAGGTTTTTGAGCGTAATGGTCTTCCCGCTCGCGTTTTTAATTTTCAGCAACTTAATATAGTCAGCAGACACGCCGAATGAATTGCCGTCATTATCACTCTGGGGATAATTCAAAGTTGCGCTCCGGATACTCGCCGCGGCAATATCGCTGTTGATGAAAGAATTCGGCTCGCCTCTGATGCCTTTCACCGTGATACTCTTTATAGATGCCGAAACATTGATATCGTTAGCGGGGTAAGGCAACCCGGTAACGCCGCTTTTAATGCCTGCAAAACAAAGCGAATTTATCATCGCGCCGGCACTGATTGTGCCGACGTTTCCATCGGATATTATTTGACTGTCGGTGATGCGATTCTTTGCGGTAAGACCGCCCAAGGCAAGCACTTTTAGATTCGGCTCCTGGTCGAGGATTAGTTTGGCTGAGGTAATATTCAAAGCCGAAACGCTTTTAATCGTCTTGCAGTTCCACTCGCCCGAAAGAGTGCCTGCGGCTTTGATGCTGCCGACAGAAACGGCTATCGTAACATTCACATCCAGGTCGCCCGCAATGCCTCGTTTTTTGTTGCTCTTGGTCTTTATAGTGCCGATGGATGAGGCGTTAATTTCGCCGGCAAGCCAGTCGGTTGCCGAAATCGCCTTTATCGGCATTTGACTGGTTATCGTCAGGTCAGCGACCCGGTCAAAGCCGAATGACACAGTTGCTTTTGTGTTCGATGGAGAACCGACGATTATCGTATGGTCGGTCGAATTATTCACGTCATTGATAATCAAACTTGCGAGCGAACCAGATACCGTTATATTACCTCGCAGGTTTGTTGTTTTGGCCGTAATCGACTTCAGTAGGCCGTTTGAATTGATATCGCCGATGCTGGTTTGCGCCTTTGACGCGATAGTCAGCACCGACTTAACACCCGTGCCATAGAGGTTCACCTGGTCGAAATTAACGTCGCCGATTATTTCGCCATAGCCGCCGCCCGTCAAACTGAACGTAACCAGGACGCCGCAGACGTCGTTGACTATGAATTTTGTGTTCTTTGTGTTGCCGGGTATATTTCCAAACTGCCAGGGGACAACGGTCCCCTTAACCGGGAACGAGAAGGTGTTAATATCAATGTCGTTATTTTCAAAAGAAATGGTCTCTTCAAAAACGCCTATCTCGTTAGTATCGAGGGTAACGGTAAAGGTTGTGTACTCGCCAGGGGCCAGCGTCGATTCCGCGGGCTGCGTAACAGTGAAATGCATCGGCTCGCTAAGCTCGCCAAACACGAGTGTTTCGCTGCCGTTATTGCGAATAGTAAAAGTTTTGCTCGGCCCCGCAAACTTGGCAGGAACAGTTCCTATGACAAGAGGGTCATTCTGGTCACTGATGATTTCATTTGCCTCGCAGAAAACCCTTAGTTGCACCCCTTCCGGGATAATACTGCCGAATTTCCACAGGTCATTCAAATTGCCGTCGTTGCCAGAACCATCATATCCATTTCCGCCGAAGAGCCACAGGTTGCCGCTGGTATCGATGCAGGAAACACTGTAACTGCGTGCGCCGGGCGTGTTCTCCGAATCCGCCTCGCCCTGGTTGCCGTATGTGCCGCTTTGCGATATGGTTTTCGAGCCGCTGTCCCATTCCCAGATAGAGCCGTTAAACTTCCACAAATCATTGAATAGTACGTAAGTTCCGTCGCTATTGTATCTGATTCCGCCGAAGAGCCAAAGATAGCCATAGTTGTCTCTCCAGGCGGCAAACGCCTCGCGGTCGCCGGGGATATTGTTCGCATTAGGTTCCCCTTGTGTTCCGTATACTCCGACTTTATGCTGATTTGCACGATTTGGGCCGCTGACCCACGTCCATTGATTGGTATCAACGTCAAATTCCCAAGAATCACTCAAATACCCGCCTGAGCCCCTGCTATCATAACCCTTGCCGCCGTAAAGCCACAGATTGCCTTTGGTGTCCATCCACAGGACGCTTCCATATCTTGTCCCCGGCACGTTAGTCGAACTCGCCACGTCTTTTGTGCCGTAAACTCCCTTGTGATTAACGCTCTTTGAACCGCTGACCCACGTCCATTTGGACCCTTTGTATTTCCATAAATCATTCAGCGTTCCGACATCGCCGCTGCTGCCATAGCCGTAGCCCCCGAAAAGCCAAAGCACCCCGTTGCTGTCCGCCCAGCTTGCGCTCCACCCTCTCGCCCCGGGCGTATTAGTTGAAGATGAAACGCCCATTGTTCCGTACACGCCATACTGGTTGATAAGACTGGAGCCGCTCAGCCATGTCCAGTTAGTGCTGCTGGTGTTAAACCTCCACAAATCATTTAATAATCCGAAGGTTCCGTTGGCATCGTATCCGTTTCCGCCGAAAAGATAGAGATAGCCGCTGGTGCTTTCGGCATTCGTCCACGAAACGCTGTAGCCTCTCGCACCGGGTGTGTTACCCACACCCGAAGCCCCTTTGGTGCCATATACTCCGACCTGGTAGGGTATGCCGGTCACGGCATCATAACCTTTTACCAATGTCCAGTTCGACCCATCATACCTCCATAAACCGTTCAGCAGGCCCGTGCTTGTGCTGCCGCTGCCTATGCCATACCCGCCGAAAAACCACAGGTCTCCGCTGCCATCTATCCAAGCAGCACATTCCTCTCGTCCGCCCGGAATGTCGCTACTGGGCGGGTTGCAATAATTTTCGCCGCTGACCCACGTCCACATCGCGTCATCGGCAGTTACAGTAAACGAAAAAACGCACAGCGTAACGTAAATAAGCATTGTTCCTAAATGTTTATTCGCCATAATTTTGCCTCCGGGTGATAAAAAGAGCATAATACCAATTTCGGCCAGAAACGTCAAAAAAATGTAGCGTTCGTTATTGAAATCATCAATAACAGAATCGAGAAAGGTTTGAAGTTTGCCTGATAACCTGCTATATTTGCAGGCGAGAAAAACTGGCGCCCGTAGCTCAACTGGACAGAGTGCCGGGCTTCGAACCCGGAGGTTACAGGTTCGACTCCTGTCGGGCGCAGTCATTTATCAGCAAGGGGAAATCTATCCTTAATACCATTTCAAGGTGAGTGTTAGTTATGGGGCGAGGAAGGTATCTGCCTCGGAAGTCGGCAACTCCACGCCATGATAGGTTTGCGTGTTCTGTATTGTGTAGATATCGTCCAAAGAAATGTCAACGTATCGGTTCTTTACGAACGTAACCGAGCCGTCGCAGAACAGAACGTTTTGACCTCTGCCCCCGTGGTTCGGACTGTTTCGCTTCAAAAGCTCATCGCTGATATTGATAATCAATTCCTTTTCGGATGCCGAAACATTGGCAAATATGGGGCTCGCATCAGCGATTATTACCTGCCTGCCCATTTTTTCCAGACCCGCCTTCGGGCAGCCGATGCGGAAACTGTATGTGACTAAATTTCTATTCGGGAAATCGTTGTATTCTTTGGCGTTGCAACTGAAACTACAGGAAGGTTTATAGGAGGAACATATAAAGTCGGTCGGTTTAACATAACCGTTCCTTACCAGGACCCACATCTTGCGTGTATTCGATACGTTTTCAGGCCCCTGATAGGTAACTTTCCACCACGGGTCTCCGGGTGTTGATGCGAGGGTCGGCATCTGCCCGTTGTTGTCGTTCCTGTAATTGCTCAAGCCGGTAAACAGGCCTGCCATTTGAGAACCACATTTTGTCTGCCAAGACATCTGGCGGGCATAGCTTGCAGCCATTCTCCCGCCTGTAATAAGGCCGCTGCCCACAATGACAAAGACCGCCGCTGTGGCTAATCGGCCAAAAATATCGTGCCAGAAACCCGTTTTGCGTTTTTGCTCCGCCGCCAAAAGCTGATTCAAACCAACCTGGCTGGTCCGCAGCGTCTGCTTGATACGCCAAATCGTTCCCTCCGCCAGTTCATCAGGACA
>JBEKZW010000041.1:0-19922 GCA_049509475.1 Sedimentisphaerales bacterium | reverse complement strand
TGCTCAAGAAAATAATCGCTCACCGCGTCCGTTCGATAATGCGTTATCACCAAATCCCGCTCCGTTGTTGCCAGCAGCTCCCGTTCCGCCAGTCGCTCTAATTCCGCGTCAATGCTCTTGTCCCCGGGCCTCGTCCGTTTCTTAAGAAAACTGTCTATTCTCTTGCGAAGCCAAAGCTCGTGAATCAGGTTGACGTGGAATCGGTCCCCGAACTGTTTCTTCATCGCCTCATGGCTCACAAGATACGCCTGCGCCGAGACAAGTCCGTGGGCCGTATGTACCCGTACCGTCTCTCTTTCATATCGCTTCCCCTCATACCGGTCAATTTCCGCCATCGCCCCCGCCGGCACATCATAAATGACAAATCCCTCTATTTTTGACCCCGGCGACTCGACCGCGTAAAAATACACGTTGTCCGGGCTTACCTTCTTATGCCCCGCCAGAAACACCGGCTCAGCAAGCAAAGTATGCGCGTCCGCTTTCCCGCTCTTTCGTGTAAAACTCATCCCGCATACCGACTCGAATATCTGCGGGTCCCTCAACGAGCCATACACAAAAAGATTCGTCGTCGTTTTATTCTTCGTCTTTCCTTTGCCCCTGACCATCTACAAATTCTCTGTGGCTCCTGTTGAATGTTCAATGTTTGTTTAGCCGTCGCCGGCACGGTGCCGTTCTGAATAAAAAATTTAAAATTTAAAATTTAAAATAATAAATCCCTACTGCCCTTTTCTTATCCGGCTGTACAGCTTAAACAATTCCTTGAACGCCCGTATTATCACCGTCAGTTTCGCCCCCGTTTGTTTGCCTGCCTTTCGCGGATAGTGATGAACCCCGACCTCTGCTATCCTGCACCCTCGCCTTGTTGCCCTCGCTAATATCTCCGCGCTTATCAGGGCGCCCGCGCTCGACATCCTCATCCCCTCGAATATCTCCGTGCGAAACAGCTTAAACGCGCAGTCGATGTCCCGGATGTGCATTCCGAACAGCAGATTTACCAATCTCGTCCACATCCACCCGTTCAGTTTGCGCATAAACGGGTCTTTGCGGTCGAGCCGATACCCGCACACAATGTCATTCTGCTCTATCAAAGGCAAAAGCAGCTTTATCTCGCCAATATCGAACTGCCCGTCGCCGTCCGTAAAAAAAACAAGCTCTTTTTTCGCCGCCCTGATTCCCGATTGCAGCGCTGCCCCGTATCCCATATTGTGCGGATGATGCACTACCCGGACCCTTTTATTTACTGCCGCGATTGCGTCTGCTCTTTTGCCGGTCTCATCTTTGCTGCCATCGTTGACGAGGATTATCTCGTAATCCGCTTTTAATCCTTCGAGCACCTCTACCGCCCGCTTTGTTGTCTGTTCAACGTTGTCCTGCTCGTTATAGCACGGAAAAAACACGGAAATTGAAATTGGTCGTTCCATTTTTATCCTTTCACTTTTACATTGGACATTGGATATTCAACATTCAATATTTTTCCGTCTTCCGTCATCTGCCTGCCCTCCGTAGCCCTTGGCGAAGGAGGGTCATTCCGAGCGACCTGTGGTGAGCGAAATCGAACCAAGTCGAGGAATCTATTAATATATTTTATCGTCCAAAGGGCTTCCTTAACTCAAAATTAAACACTCAACACTTATTATACCGTCCTTCGCCTGCTCGGCGTAGCCCCTTGGGCGAAGTCGGGTCTTCCGTGTATTTTTCTTCTCACTTCTAACTTCTCAATTCTAACTTCTGTTGACAAAATCTCCCGCTAAAAATACAATCTTATTGTATAAACGATATCCGTGGGCCTTGTCCCACTCCCAAGTTACCATGAGGTATTTGAATAATGGCGTTCGACCCCCTATCCTGGGCCATCGGCTATACCCTCACTAAAGGGCTTGACCGCCTCCTCACCCATAAATCCTTGACCAAAGACCTCGTCTATGCATTCAGGTATCCACACTATGGCGAAACGTAAAGATATACTGAAAGCTGCATTGAAGGCCCTGCTTGCGGGGGCGCAAGTATCCGCATGGGTTAAAATCCCCGCGACATTTATCGCTGAGATAGCTTCGTTACCCGAAGACAAGCGAAACGCTTTAAGTACGGCCTCTGCGGACAAATTCGATGAACTCCTGGCTCAGGCGGAATTATCGACCACCAACGCCGCATTGGCTGCCGTCGGCACCGAACAAATTAAGGTGCTTGTATCCAACTTAGCTCGACTATCAGCGGATAAATTAGATGCGCTGACAAAACTTACGCAGGACCAATACGAAGAAACACTGAATAGATTAATTGCTATTCATAAGAATACGGAAGAGATTAAGACAGGTGTCGAACAAACACATATAAAGCTCGATGATATCAAAGAAATGATACAGCGGCTTGAACCCGGTATAACCGAGGACACCAAGCGTGCCATAGAAAAAATATTCTTAACCATCCTTCAGCGAAAAAATATTCCGCAATGGCAGTGGGCGGAAAAACTTCAGGAAATAACCAAACGACATCAGGAACTGCTGGATAAATGGAATTCTGTTCAATCCGGCGACCCGGAAGTGGATACGCTCCGGGATCAGGCCCGCCGGATGATAGAGCTTGGCGATTACGACAATGCCGATCAGCTCCTGCAGAAGGCAGTTGAAATCGACCGTAAGGCCATAAAATCCCAACAGGAAAGATTAGACAACCGTAAACTCTCAATGAGCCAATCACTGGCAAGCCGGGCCAACATTGCCAAAACAAAGCTGGATTACAAAAAAGCAATCGACCTCTATAAAGAGGCCTTGGATATTTTGCCACAGAATCAGCAAACCATACAATCCGTGTACATGAATAACCTGGCTTTCCTATATGATACCGTAGCTAATTATAAGGATGCCGAGCCGCTCTATAAACGGGCGCTGGTGATATGGGAGAAATCTCTCGGTGAAAGTCATCCTCAGGTAGCGACAGCATTAAACAACCTGGCGGAGTTGTATCAAGCGACGAATCGGCTTTCCGAGGCCGAGCCGCTTATGAAACGGGCACTGGCGATACAGGAAAAATCCCTCGGTGAAAATCATCCTCAAGTGGCGACGACATTAAACAACCTGGCGGAGTTGTACAGGATAACGAATCGGCTTTCCGAGGCCGAACCGCTGTTCAAACGGGCACTGGCTATATGGGAGAAATCCCTAGGTGAAAATCATCCTAATGTGGCGATGGCATTAAACAACCTAGCACAGTTGTATCAGGATACAAATCAGCTTTCCGAGGCCGAGCTATTGATGAAACGGGCACTGGCGATTGATGAAGCCAATTTCGGCAAAGACCATCCGAACGTGGCCAGAGATTTAAACAACCTGGCGCAGTTGTATCAAGCGACAAATCGTCTGACACAGGCCGAGCCGTTGATGAAACGGGTGATAGAGATAGCTGAAAAATCTTTGGGTAAATATCACCCCAATGTTGCGGCAGCATTAAACAACCTAGCGGAGTTGTATAGAGTGACGAGCCGATTTCCTGAGGCCGAGCCGCTCTACCGCCGTGCCCTTGAAATAGACGAAAAGTCCTTCGGCAAAGACCATCCTAACGTGGCCACATATTTAAACAACTTGGCGACGTTGTATCAGGATACGAATCGGCTTTCCGAGGCCGAGCCGCTTATGAAACGGGTGGTAGAGATATTTGAAAAAGCTTTTGGTAAATACCATCCCAATGTTGCGACAGCATTAAATAATCTGGCAACGTTGTATCAGGCAACGAATCGCAAAGATGAAGCCAAAAAACTCTACGAAAGGGCCGTCAAAATCCTTGATGATTCTTTCGGCCCCGACTATCCAAGCACTCAAACCGTCCGCCGAAACCTCGCCTCCCTCGGCTAACCAAATTCCAAATCCCCGACCTTCCCGCTGCCGAAATAGACCTCAACGATGCCCTCTCCCGCTGCCGAAAAATTCGCCTCGTCGAGTTCGAATCCGATATCCTTCTCGAACTGGCCAAACTCCACTATCAAAAGGCCGCCGGCAAAAATAAACAACTAATAGCGCAGGCAAAGGACCTCACTAAGGAAGCCCTCGAAATCACCGACCGCTGTGAATACCGTCTCAAACAGGCCGACATTCATAACTTCTTAGCCGAAATGGTGCTGGCCGAATCCGATAAAGACACCGCACGCAAACACGCCGAAAAAGCCCGTGATTACGCCTTCTGCGATGGTCCGCCCTATGCTTACCAAAAAGCCCTCGACACCGCCACCCGCCTCCTCGCCTCCCTCGGCTGAACAAAACGTGTTATTTGCTCGGCTTAGTAATGAAGGCCAAAGGCCTTCGCGGACAAGGCGAAAGGGTATCGCAGATGCTCGCATCGAGAATACCCTTAGCCGCAGAACGCAAAGCCGAGCAAATATCTGCGTTAATATAAATCAGTGTAATCTGTGCAATCTGTGGCTAAAAAAACAGTGTTAATCTGTGTAAATCCGTGTCTAATAATTCTTCGTGTCTTTGTGCCTTAGTGGCAAAAAATCCGTGTAAATCCGTGGTTAATTAAATCGACAATCGGCAATCGACAATTATTTAATCCGCAATCCGTTACCACCTTTTGTACTGCATCAGGTCTATCATTCGCTGCAATTCCGCCCTTTCCCGCTCGTAGGACTTAATCGTCTCTTTATCGGCTGTCGGCTGCAGCTGACCCATCGCCATCAGCGCGCCCACCGCCCTGTAATAATACCCGTCACTGTTAAGATACTTCTGCTTGTTCGCGTGAAAATCTTCCAGCATCTTTTTCCAGAACGCATCAATCTGCGGCCTGATTTGCGGATAATGCTCGTAATATATCTGCATCAGCTGCATGGGTGCCCTCGACGGGTTTTCCTCGAATGCGTTAAACGCGCACTGTAAGCCCGCGGCAAGCCGTTCCGCAGTGCTGTTGAATACCAGTGCGTTGTGCGCTATCATAACGTCGTGATAATATTTCTCGGGATATATCGTGCTCCCGTCGTCGATGCCTTTGAATAGCTCAAGTCCCCGTGGTGTCGATATATCAACGTATAATTTCTGTTTGTCGTCAATATATACTATCCGCCAGCTCGGACTGTGCTCAAGCCCCTTCACAAATGGCGTATCGAACTGATTGCTCGGCATCAGTACCACCCATACCTTGAACTGTTTCAGCCGGCCGTCTAACCATTCACCAATTTGAGCATAATCCCCTTCCGTAAGGTTTTGATTTCTGATTCTGGTCTTTTGAACAACAGGACCGCCGGCCATGATTTCCGACCAGAGTATGTAAGCATCGTAGTTGTAGGCCGCCTGGGCCCTGCCGTCCATAAATAATTGCAGTGGAGTATGCCCGTCCGGGTCAGGTATCTGACCCCACGCAATAAATCCTCCTTCTGTCCAGTAGTTGAACATATTGCCGCGCATCTTATTTTCTGTTATGAACCGGCAGGCATCGAATGGTTTGGCTGCTGATGCCGTCATTCTTATAAACGCCGACGTCAGTTTCGTTTCCGTCGGCCACGGGTCGATATACACGTTCTTGAATTTAAGCCCCCACCACGTCCCAAAACCTATGACTACTGCCGCCGACCCGGCAAGCAGCCACCTCTGCATCTCAACGGACATTCTGGGCAATGTCAGCCGGCCAAACCTGCGAAAATTCATCGACGCCGCGACCGTCTGGATAATCTGGTCTGTAAGCAAAGCTATTAAAGGGCACGCTACGTATCCCGCAATCGGTATGAACCGCCGGGAGCGCAACGCCATATAAACCGTCATCGCCGCTATCACAAGCAATGCGAGGTCTATCTTTGGCGATTGATACGCGCCTTCTGCTCGCGCCGATGTCACGCCGCTGCCTGCGGATGTGTCCCTCAACACGGCCTTCACATGGGGCGCTGCTAACCACGCCACTATGCAAAATGCGTTTATCCCGTAAAGAACGGAGAACAAATCGGTGTAAGTGATATCTAAGTTGGCCTCATACGCCAGCTGCCACAATCGATGCAAATTTGCGAACTGTTCTAATAAGTGCCGAATCGGCAGGGCGAACTTGAACGGATTCACGGTTACTGCCGAAACAAGCAGCGTTACTGCCGCCGCCGCCGTCACGTAAAATATATTAAGCGGTGAATACGCCGGCTTCTTCGAAATCCGCGACGCTGCCGCGAACAATCCGCAATAAAACGGCAATGTTATAAACGGGAAAATATATCTGCCCGTATATCCATTTGCAGCATCCGCCGTATACAACGCGAACAGCCCAAACGGCAAAATCAAATATATAAAGTGCACGTTTACTAACACTGATGCCCATAGTATCCCCACAAACAGGCCGCTCAACAAAAAACTCTCCCCGCTTGCGTCCGTAAATGAAAACGAAATCATTGTTGCCCAGATTACCACTAACGCCGACGCGAACCCCACGGCATTCGCGATAACATTGAAACCCTTCTGCTGATTGCCCCCCTGCATCTTTGGCGACTTAATCTGCTTCGGTATCAACAGCCGGCTGAAAACCCATATCACCAGCAACCCTATCCCGACAACCATCATCACCAAAAGCGGAAATCCCGTCCCCACCGGGTTGTCCCACCGAAATGCCGGCCACCACTCATGAACGTTTCGCCAGCCTTCAGCGTTTGCGCTGATGCTGATCTGGAAGGTGTGCGTCAGGTTGGTGAGATGAAACGGATTTAAGATGATTGAAGCCGCAAAGGCTGCGGCGCCGGCGGCAATGGTATGCCACAGGGCCTGAGGGGTAGTTCCGGGAAGACGGTTTTGCGACAGCGATGCACCCAACTCCAGCTTGACCGCCGCCTTTCTCCAGAATATTCCAAGCAGACGAATGGCCACAACAGGGGTAAGTGCTATAAAAACGTAAATGTATCCTCCGTGCAAGTTTGCCCAGAATATTGTTGCGGGCACTATCAGCCAGATATAAAGATAGTTTCGGTATGTTGACAGGGCAAGAATGAGCATAAACAGCGAGACCATCAGGTTCGAGAAACCTGCGGGCCTGATATCCAAAAAAGAGCGTCCTATGAACATGGCCGCGCAAGCGAGGGCCGCCGATAACGCGGGGTGCGCGCCCATAACCCTGCCTGCGTAGTAAACGCAAATCACGGTGAGGATGTATATGGCAAACTTCAAATACATAAGCGTATTGAAAGACAGCGAGGGGCCATCGGCAAAAGGCGAATGATACGCGAGCCAATAGAAAATAACATGAGTAAGCCAGTTCTGATTTATCCAGCCAGTCGGGTGCCAGTACTTGACGGTATCGATGCCGACCTTCTCGGTGATTTTCTGTGCCCAGTCGGGCCAGGTGGTCGCTATCTCCTCGGGTGTCGGGCCCTGCCTGTGCGAATTGGCGCTGAACGGCTCATTGGTATCGACGCCGTGGTTGTAAAAGTGCCTGCCGCAGGCAAGAGCTACCCATGTATCGCCTGCCCCGACCATGTGGGTACTTGCGTGAAGGGCGAAAATGAGCATCGCGATAAGGCCGATGGCTCCAGCCGTTTTGCCCCGCAAAAGCGAATCTGCGGGGGCCGACATCTGTTTATTTTCCTGTGTCAAATCCGCCATAAGTATCGTTCCTTTAGCCACAGATTACACTGAATTACAAAAGCTTTATTTAAATTCTTTGTGACTTTGTGGTTCAGTTTCTAAGAGCATAATAAGGCCTTATATATATATCGTCAAGAACGTCGTAAGTTCGTTATGGTTCTCGCCACTAAGACACCAAGGCACGAAGAGTTTTTTTGCCACAGATTACACAGATTGCACTGCTTTTGCTTGGCTTTGCGTTCCGCAGCTAAGGGTATTCTCGATACGAGCATCTGCGATACCCTTTCGCCTTGTCCGCGAAGTCCTTCGGCCTTCATTTTTAAGCCAAGCACACGGAGCGAAGCGACGAGCCCGCTTCGGAAATGACACGGATTAATCAATTGCCGATTGTCGATTTCCGCCTGCCTTCGTTAAAACTACGGCGGGTAAAATTTTGGGATGCGGAAACTGCCATAGACGAAAAAACTCTAAATTCTAAGTTCTAAATCCTAAACGCCGTACGCTGAACGCTGTCTAAATATATAGAGAGGGAAAAGGGCCATTTTGCGACAAAAAAAACAAAAAAGGTTTTACCGCAGAGAACGCGGAGACCGCGGAGAGTTTGCAACCACGGATTGTTTTAGCCACAGAGGTCACAGAGCACACAGAGAACAGTCAGCTTTGTGTTCTCAACGCGGCCAATTCTCCAAACGTGGTTTGTGCGATTGGCCCGCGTCTTGCCCACAAGGCCAATTACATTGTCCTTATTTAAGCTGGCCGAAGGACAACCTCCCAGCTTTGAAGCCGAGCAAAGACACCCGGCTTCGTTAAAGAACTACGCCGTGGCAAGCCCGGCTACACGCCGAGGCAGGCGGGGATCTTCGCTTCGCTACGAGAGGACAAGAAAGCGATAGAAAGCGAAGGACAAAATGCCAAAGGCACTGGAGCGTAAATTGAAGGCGGAGGCAAAAAAGAAGGGCCTCAAGGGCAAGCGAGCGGACGCATACGTTTACGGGACAATGCGCAAAACCGGCTGGAAGCCGGGAAAATAACACGGATTTAGAAATTGCCGATTGCCGAATGTCGAATGGCGATTTAAGAGTCAGCGGACAGCGGACAGTATTGCCGAAGCGGGCTCTGCGCTCCGAGGGGAGATGGGCTTTAGAGAACTGAGCGGGAGCCGAATTTTGTGTTTTCGATAACGTGCATAATGGAGTCGGCAAAGGTTTTGAGGAACATAAAGAAAATGACAATAAAATAGGAGCCGCCGACAGGGCCGAGGGTCGAGCCGAAGATAATCGTCAGGTGCATAGGGATGATTCGGGCATAAGGAAAGAAAAGGACAACGCCGAGATTCTGCTTAGTGCTGTCGTCCCATTTTCTGTTGTGGACGAAGGAGAAAAGATGATTGGCAAAGAAGACGGCAGCCGTAAGGAAGACGGGCCATTTTACAGTAAGCGGATGTTGACTTATAAGAAATATGGCGTAGCCGAGGTGGAAAAAGCCATAATGAACAAGAAAGAAAAACGCCACCTTGTTTCGTGATTCGATTGTGGGGGGAACCGGGCGGTCACCCATTTCGAGTCCGTCGGTCGAAAAGTTTTTCAGGGTGAGGATTTTGAAGAACCAGAATATGCCGATGGCAACGCTTTGAAACCAGAACGTCCAGAGCAGGTCCGCGAGGGGCCATTTTTCATACAGGGCAAGAATCAGCGTCCAGAGATTGGAGCCGAGCAAAGCCCACAGGGAGAGGTCGGCCCAGAACGGACGCGTGAGCTTTAGTATTTCACCGGCCGTTTCTTTCGATGGCGTATCTGATGTATTCACGAGGATTATTTTACATTCAGTTCGCGGCTGACGTCAACATTTGGAATCATGCGGTACGCTGCGCGAGAAATTAGAACAGTTGAACAGTCGAAGAGTGGAAAATACGGGACTTGTTTGTGGGGAAGTTATTGCGGATTTGAAAATGGAGGAGAGAAGGGAGAAGTTAGAAGGCAGAAGCGGGGAATGGTTTACCAGTTTTGGGTCAGGGCGGCCCGTCTTCGCTAAGCTTCGCCGAGGCAGGCAGAAATTACCAAGTTTGTGTCAGGGTGGCAAAATCTTTAAAATCAACTTTGCCGCTGTGGTTGGTGTCCATACCGCCGCACCAGCCGGGCGATGAGCAGGATAGCAGCCAGTTATCCGCGAATGCCTGGAGGATATTAATTTTCTCCAGATTAAAAGCGGCGTAGGCGTCAACGAGACCATAGCCGTAGTAATCATCTCTGCCCGGCGTGCCGAGGTCCTGGGCGGAATCGAAAAGAATATTGGAGACCTCCGCAGGGGTAATATTGTAATGGGCAGCAGAGAAGATTAAAGCCGCGACGCCCGCGACATGGGGACATGCCATCGAGGTGCCGTCGTAATAGGCGTACAAAACAATATCTGTCAAAACCGAGACGGTTATTCCTGACTGGGCGAGGAGCTGGAGTTCGTCGCCATCGGCTTGTGAAACCGATACAACGACGAGAGGAGTTGAGCCGCTTAATGTGCCGTTGAAATTGCCGGAGGCATTATTATAGATGATTGCGCCGATAGCACCTTTGGACTGGGCGTGGGCGACTTTGGCAGCGAAAGTCGTGGTGCCTCTGAGGATAAGGGCGATATTCCCGGCGACACTGTTCGGGCAGATATTGGTCGGGGAGGAGCCGTCGGCGAGGCCGCAATTACAGATTACGCCGCTGACTGTGCCGGGGGCGGTGCCGACTATCATATTCGACTGATGGCTTGTGCTGTTCCAGACGGCGTCGGCAGTTGGGCTGGTGACAGTGGCGGGGGGAACGGTGGAGTAAACGCCTACTCCCGGGGCGGCAAGAGCGATGGTCGAACCATAATTTGAGAAGCTCGCTATGTTTTTATTCTGATCCAGGGCCGAAACGGAAATTACCGAAGACAGGGCGGCGGGATAGGGGCGTATTTGAGCCGTCGTTTCCCGCTGCCGCGACCAGGACTACGCCGGCTGCTAACGCGTTACTGCAGGCGGTATCCAGAGTCGACGAGTAATCAGGGCCGCCCAAGCTCATGCTGATTACTTTAGCGTTGTTAGTAACGGCCCAGTCGATACCTGCAATCAGCCAGCTATCCTGACCTGTACCGTTGTTATCCAGCACTTTGGCGATTAGTAAGTCGGCGCCTGGCGCAACGCCGACGACACCGATATTGTTGTCGGCAGCGGCGATAGTTCCGGAGGTATGGGTGCCGTGACCGACAAAATCATCGAGAGTATCACCCGTGAAACTGACCGAATTGACGACGTTACCCCTGTCGGGATGATCCATAGCTATACCGGTATCGAGGACGGCGACTCTTACGCCTGCGCCATTTGTTCGGGGCCATATTGCAGGCGCGTTGACCATAGTAATGCCATAAGGGATGGTCTGGGAAGAATACGAAGCAGTAATGTCAGATGATGAATAGGCATTGGTATCGGGACCGCCGAGGGCGTAAATTTTGTAGTCGGGCTCGATGTATGCAACGTCAGAATTTGCACGAAGCTCTTTGACCTCGTTGGCATCGAGATGAGTCGCTACAGCGGGAATGATATTGAAGTCGCGCACTACGGGGAACGTCGGGCGTTTGAGCATATTTTGTTTTTGCGAATGGCTTTTGTAAACGACTATATAATCATCTGCGTGCGCTTTGAGGGGTCGGACGATTAGAGATGATACAGTAAAAAGCACAATAAGGAGGATATTTGTGCGATGAAGCGCCATCCATGGATATCGTTTCATAAATAAATCCTATCTAAACATCATAATTTTAAACCCAATTACTTTATGGGATATATACAGGCGAGTAAGAAATATGGTTCTATAAGTAAAATACTTAATTCTTATAAAACAAAAGGAAACCCCCCGAAGCACTGGACTTCGGGGGTTAAATTTTTAAGGAATTTGGGCGAAATTTAAGATTTCAACCAGTTTTCGATGCGGTTGATGCCTTCGGTGATATTTTGCATCGAGGTAGCGAAACTGAGGCGGACGTTTTTGTCGCAGCCAAATGGTAAGCCCGGAACAACGGCGACATTGGCCTGTTCGAGCAGCGCCTTTGCGAAATCCATACTGCCCTTGATTTCGATGCCGCCTTTTGTTTTGCCGAAATGAGCGGAGACGTCGGGAAAACAGTAGAACGCGCCGGTGGGCTGCGTGCATTTGACGCCTTTTATCGAATTGAGACGTTCGACCATATACTGGGCGCGTTTTTCGAACTCGACGCGCATTTTTTCGACCTCGTTATTGGGGTCTTTGAGCGCAGCTATGGCTGCGTCCTGCGCGAAGGTAACGGGGTTGCTTGTTGAGTGGTCTTGTAGTCGACCCATCGCTTTTATGACATCAACGGGGCCTGCGGTGTAGCCGAGCCGCCAGCCGGTCATCGAATAGGTTTTGCTGAAGCCGTTGATGGTAAGAGTGCGGTCATAGGCGTCTTTGCTGAGTGCAGCGAAGCTGATGAATTTTGTGCCAGCGTAAACGAGACGCTCATAAATTTCATCGGACATTACAGTCACATCTGTGCCTTCGAGGACTTTGGCCAATGCTGCTAATTCCTCGGGCGTGTAGGTGAAACCGCCCGGATTATTGGGAGAATTAAGGACGAACATTTTGGTTTTGGGGCTGATTGCTTTTTTCAACTGTTCCGGGGTAATCTTGTAGCTGTTCTGCCTGCTGGTCTTGACGACCTTTACTTTCGCACCGGCCAGTTTGACGGCCTCTGGATAGGTGAGCCAGAACGGGGTGGGGAGAATCACTGAATCGCCCGGGTCGAGGACTGCCTGCATAGCTCCATAGACCGAATGTTTTGCGCCAATATTGACGACGATTTGCTCAGGTTTGTATTCGAGTTTGTTATCCCTGAGCAGTTTTTCGGCGATGGCCTTCTTTAGCTCAACGGTTCCGGACGCCGGTGTATATTTTGTTTTGCCCGCATTGAGGGCGTCAATAGCCGCCTGTTTTATGTATTGCGGGGTATCGAAATCGGGTTCGCCCGCTCCGAAGCCGATAACGTTAATGCCCTGAGCTTTGAACTCTTTCGCCCTGGCGGTTACAGCCAAAGTGGCTGACGGCGGCACGGCCTGTGCCCTTTTGCTGACTTTCATAGTCATATCAGTCATCCTTATAATGAGTTCATAAACCGTGATATTTAACCCGACTTGCAAGCTGTCGTCAATAGAACATTCTGCTGATTCGAACCGTATCCTAAGCAATCTCCTTATGGCTATACAGCAAATTGCCTAATTACATGATTTGAAAACAAGTATAAAATGCAACATAGCCTATTGGTAAAAATAAGGGCCGATGGAAAGGGAAACCTATGAATATCTTTTCGGATGAAAGGAAAAAACATGTTGATGAAACGTGCATTATTGACATGTATAGAGGTTTTAGTAGCGGTAAGTATCATCGGTTGCGCCCCAAAGATGATAGGCGCGGATGGTGGAGTTTACCAGAACTGCAAACTGTTCGCGGTTTCGGACAAGAGCACGGATGCTGTGTACGAAGCGGCTTTGCAGGCGATGGACAAACTCGAACTGAAGATTGAGGATAAGAAGAAAGACGCGTTCGGGGCCAAGGTCGTGGTAAAAAGCTCGGATGACGAGAAGATTGTCGTAGAGATAAAGCCGACAAAAGACAAGAGTACCATGTTTGACATTCAGGTGGGGATGTTCGGCAACGAAGAGCGGTCACGGATGATTTACGAGGAAATGAATAAAGCTTTAATGGGACAGAAATAAGCGCGAGGGGCGAAAGGTGTCCTGCCTGTCCTGGTTTGCACACTACCGGGACAGGCGGGATTAGATATTGAGGGAGGATTTTACCGCGTCGAGGATGAGTTTTTTGGCGTTGTCGAGCGGGCCGGAAAGATAAGCGCCTGCGGCGGAGGTGTGGCCTCCACCATCGAATCGGCGGGCGATTTTGCAGACATCAACGTCCCCCCTGCTTCGGAGTGAGCAGCGGATTCGACCATCCTTCAATTCGACGAACAATGCGGCGACAACAACAGAGCCGATGCGCTGGCACTGGTCGATGAGGTTTTCGGTGTCTTCATGTTTGGCGCCGGTGGCATGGAAATCCTTGAGGGTAATAAACTGCGAGGCGTATCGGCCGTCGAAATGCAGCTCGAGCGTATCCTGCATCGCGGTCATCAATTTGAATCGCTGGGGAGTAAAGGTCTGGTAGATGAGGCGATAAATATCTGCCGGGTTTGCGCCGGCATCTATAAGGTCGGCACAATCGCGGAGACATCGGCTTGTTGTGTTGTTGAAGTGGAACCAGCCGGTGTCGGTGGCGATGCCTGCGAAAAGCGCCTGTGCGATTTTGGGGATAATGGGCCAATGGGCAAACCGGAACAGGTCAAGGACGAGGGAACTCGCGGCGGCAGCGGTGGAATCGACAATCTCGACGTCGCCGAGACCGTCCGAAGTCGGGTGGTGGTCGATAACGAGGACGGGGGCGTCGGCCTGTTTTAAATATTCCTCAAAACCGGGCAGCTGGCTGGAGCTATTAGTATCAACGATGACGATAAGGTCGAATTTATTTTGAGCAAGCTGGTCTTTGGAGAGGTCTTTGCCGAGAACGGGGACGGGCTTTTCGACGAGGAAACTATACCAGTCGGGCAATTGGGAGAGGAAGAGAATCTGGGCTTTTTTATCAAGAGCGGAAAGCGTTTCGGACATCGCGACACAGCAGCCAACAGCGTCGCCATCAGCTTTGGAGTGGGTGGTAATCAGCATATTGGCCGATTTATTTATAAGATCGACCGCGTTTTTAAAGTTCTGGTTGTCCATACGATTCGACATTATAGCCCAACTTAACTGAAATTTGAAGCAGTATCTCCTCAGGGTTGGGAGGAAACCAGCGAGACGATGGCTTCCTGTAGTTTTTTTCGGCGGAATTTTCTGGGGACTACACGGAGATTGTCGGATTCGATAGTTTCGCCGCCTTTGAGAGGCGAGCCGAAGGTTTGATTGCACCATTCGGCGAGAGTGGGGACGCGGCCGGTGAATTTTTCGGACCAGTCGAGGCCGAGGTTTGAGGCGACGGTGGTCATCAGGACGCCTCCGCCCATAATCCAGCCAACGCCGGCGGGATGAATATGCGTTGGGAGGCGGTCGAATTCATCTTCTATTTCGCCGACAAGCTCCTCGATTATGTCTTCGAGGGTAATCATACCGAGGACGACGTTTTCTGCGGAGACGACGATAACAATGTGGGTTTTTTCCTGTATCATCATTTCGAGCAGTTTCGAGAGAGGCATATCCTCTTTGACTTTGGTTATGGGGCGAGAGATGCCTTTGATGGTGGGGTCAGAAGGGTTTATCCGCAGGGCCGAGACGATATCCTTGAAGTTAAGGTAACGTTCGATTGACTGCGGGTCGTTTTCGACCATACAAATGGGAAATCGCGTGTGCATATCAAGATGCGCCTGGACGAGGGCCTTAGACAGAGTGCTGCCGACGTAAATCATAGATATGTCCTGCGCAGGAAGCATAATGTCACGGACGAGGTGACTGGAGAGGTGTGCGGCTGCGAGGACTATTTTTTCCTCGCGTTCGCCCATAAGTTTGGACGTGCGAGCCAAAGAGACAGCAGCGCGAAGCTCGTGCAGCCAGGGGATTTGGGCATCGCGTGTCCCAGGCTGCATTTTTGAAATGACAACAACGATTTTTTTGACGATGAATTCAATAACGGAAACAAAGGGGTCGATAATTTTCGCGAGGAATTTAATATAAGGCGAAAGCCGCAGGACAATCCATTCCTTGTTGCTTAGCGCGAACATTTTTGGAACAAGTTCAACAAAGACGATGGTGACAAGCGTCAGTGGAATAATAACAAATGTAACAGCGACGACCTTTGCCAGCGTCATCGAGATATGCCAGTGCTGGGCAAGATAAGGAGCAAAGGCGTCCTGCGCACCAACGCCGCCGGCAGCGGCGGCAATGGTGGTAAACAAGGTGACGCCGAGCTGAATGACGGCCAAACTGGCCTCCATACGGTCCTTCATAAAAGCGGCGGCTTCTGCCCCTTTTTTGCGTTCGTTGACGAAAATTGCAATCCTGGAACGTGAGATGGTGGCGAGGCCCATTTCGTACGCGGTAAATACCGCGTTCAAAATAAGCATTAAAATTATTACACCAAGCTCGTAACTGAACATATCAATTCACCTTCATTTTAGTGCTGTTTGGCCAAGATTTGTTTCGCTGAATCGCAATCTTTGGCGATTTGGGCAGCAAGAATTTCAGGGGATTCGAAACGCCGCTGGGGCCTGATAAGGTCGACGAAATCCATAGCGAGCCATTTGCCAGACATATCACCGAGCTTGGCATCGAGGACGTGGGCTTCGATAAGCTGGGAATGCTGGTCGCCAAAAGTTACCACGTGGCCGATACTGAAGACGGAAGGCAAACGATTATCAGAGTAGCAGACATCTTCTTCTGAGTCGCCGATTAAGCCGAATCCGGCGTAAACGCCCTCCTGCGGAATAATCTGAGAAGGCATTTGCATATTGAGGGTTGGATAACCGAGCTGCCTGCCTTTGCCTCTGCCGGAGGTTATTTTGCCTATCAGACGATAGGGCCTGCCGAAAAGAAAGGCAGCGTCGGCGACGTGACCCGACTGGAGCATATAACGAATGGTGGTGCTCGAGACGCGAACGGATTGTCCGGTGTGGAGTTTTACGAGTTTTGAGGGAACGACGACAACGTTAAAGCCATCTGGTTCGGCCATTTGCTTGAGGGTATCGATATTGCCTGCGCGGTTGGCGCCGAAGTTGAAGTCGTCGCCCTCGACAAGGGCTTTTGGGCGAACGTCTTTGATGAGGAATTTATCTACGAAATCGGTTGGTGAGAGGCGAAGCAGGCTGGTTGTGTCTTTGAGAATGATGAGGTAATCGACGCCGCAGTTTTCCAGGAGATGAATCTTGAGAGGCAGCGGCGTAAGAACGCCGGGGGCTTTTTCGGGGTGGAGGATAGCGACCGGGTGGGGCTCAAAGGTCATCACGGCCAGCCAAACGCGTTCAAGGGTGGCGATATCACGGGCAACTTTTATATTCTGCTGATGCCCGATGTGAACGCCGTCGAAGTTTCCGATAGTCAGGACGCAGCCATCGGGCAACTGACCAAGCTCAGATACGGTTTTCAGGACTTTCATAATGAGAGACCATCATATCTGGTTCGAGGAAAAAGTGAATAGTAAAATTTTGGTGCGCAGAGAGAGATTACTATTTTGCGTCCTGGATTTGGAGCATGTCGTCGTCTTTGCGGCTGCATGGGTAGGTACTGGCGAGGTCTTTGACGATGTCCTGTATTTTGTCGGGCTTGCCGATTTTTTCATAGCAGAGCAACAGCATCTCGAGCGAGGCGCGATAGTATGAGAACGAGTCGAAGGCGAGCGCCGCGGGCGATTCAGGCCCAAGGATTCTAATCATTTCAAAATGCGGGATGGCCCTGTGATAATCTTTTTCGAGAGCAAATACCATCGCGACCCTGAAATGCGCGACCTTATTGGCAGGATTGGCGTTAATGGCGTTGAGATAGGTATTGACGGCGTTCCGCATGTCACCTTGGCTTTTGTAGGCGCCGCCGAGCAAATTCCAGGCGCGGGCGTTGGCGTTATCGAGGAAGAGCACCTTTTCGCATTCCCTTTCGGTATTATTGAACATACTATTCGAGGAATATGCCTCTGCGCGGGAGATGAGGCGGTCGATAATAACAGGTTTAAGGGCAAAAAGAACAACCATAACAAAGATGATGCTTAAAGACCATCTCGTGCGCGGCTTGGCAAGCCAGGGGTCGGCGAGCATACTTTCAAGTTTTTCGTCTTCAGGCATCATATATAAACTCAGGCGATAACCAGATAATAGATACCAAATGTAATCAGCACGTTACCCGCGATGAAATTAATGTGGTCCTCGACCCGCTGGATTTTGGAAACGAAGAACATAATGACATCGGTTTTGACCAGACTGGCAGACAGCGCGACGGCGAGAACGGGCAAACTCTGGCCGAGGGCGAAACTTACGAATATCAGAACGGAATACTGCGCCAGATTATGGGTAACAATCAAACCGGCGAGCATAAGAAGCAGGCCGATACTTGTGGGACAGGTCGGCATTTCGGCAAGGGCGAAAAATGTCCCGAAGAAAAATGCGCCGAAAAGCTTCACGTGTTTGAAGCTCTCGCGGAACTGGAGAATGCCCGGGAGGCGCTTTATTCTGAGCAGGCCGGCGATGAACAGGCCGAAAACGAAAAGAAGAAAGCCGAGTAAATAAAATATGTACTTATTGCACTGGATAATCGTGAAGGCGACGCTGCCGACCATTCCGAGGAACAATCCCAGCATGGTGTAGGCGGCGACGAGGCCGAAGAGAAAAAGGAAGGTTACGAACAGGGCTTTTTCCCTCGATTCGGTCGCGCCAGCGATGAAGCTGAGCGCCACGGGGACACGCACAATCGTGCTGGAGCTAAGCGATGTGAGAACACCCGTCATAAAGACGGCAAAAAATATCAATAGCGGCGTATCAGCAATCAATTTTTGAATACCTGAAGCCATTTAAAACCCTTTATCAGCACCAGCAAAACCACAACGGAACAACAGTGTTTTCGGACTAATCCGGCTGTGACTTAAGCAACATCGGCGTAAACTAAGGGTTATTTTGAACACAGTTATCCTTGTAGCCGCAACGCATAACTTTTTTGCTTACAAATAGTTACATAAATATTTAATCTTTGAAAAAATGTTGTTGCAACTAAGTTGCATTTGGCTATAATGGCTGACAAGGCCGGAAAAGATTTTTCGGATTTCAGATTTAGAAGCGGTTGGAATGACGTTTTGTATTTTAAGATAGTTTCTTATCTATCGAGGAGCTTGCGAATTTATGGAAGCTGTTATATTTTCAATCGCAACGTTTTTCTCCACTTTTATGGGCGGGTTGTTCTCGATTAAATTCAAGGACAAACTCAACGCCATAATGTGCTTTACGGCAGGCGTTCTGCTCGGCGTTTTCAGTTTCGATATCGTGCCTGAAATAATCGAGATGGTCAAAGTGCACAATTTTGACCCTACCGGCGCCATGATTGCCTTTGTGCTCGGCTATATGGTTTTCCACATTCTCGAGAAAACGATTTTAATCCATCACGCCCACGAGGAAGAATACGCCGACCACAAGCATCCGCAGGTGGGAATCCTTTCGGCCCTTGCGCTTGCAGGCCACAGTTTTATGGATGGCGTCGGTATAGGCCTCGGCTTTCAGGCCGGCACGTCCATCGGCATTGTGGTCGCAATCGCGGTCATATCGCACGATTTTACAGACGGTATGAACACGGTCACATTATTATTAGTGAACAAAAACAGCCCCCGAAGAGCTAAATGGTTTTTATTGCTCGATTCCCTGACACCGATTCTGGGCGCTGCTTCGACGCTGCTTTTCACCGTGCCGCCTTATTTCCTCGTTTTATATCTGGGTTTTTTCGGGGGTTTCCTGATGTATATTGGCGCAAGCGACATCCTGCCGCAGGCGCACAGCAAACATTCTTCCCTGAAAATGATTGGGCTTACCGCATTAGGACTGTTATTCGTTTTCCTTGTCAGCAAATTCGTTTAAGCTGACTTGGGCCCGGCCAATTGACAATTTGAACGGCGTAGAAAGAGACAATGAAATCGCAGTTAAAAGAAAGAATAGACAATCTTCTTGATTCAGCGAACTTGAAGCGAACGGGGCCGAGGAAGGCAATTATTGAGGTTTTGCTGCAAATAAAAAGACCGCAAACAGCAGAAGAGATTCTTGCTGCTGCCGGCAAAACCAGAATCAACAAGGTAACAATCTACCGGACGCTCGACAGCATGATTGAAGCGGGTCTTGTACATCGTGCTTTTATATCAGAAGAAAAGTGTCATTACGAACTTGCGGACAAATGCACCGAGCATCAATGTCATCCGCACTTTGTCTGCACCGGCTGCGGAAAGACGAGCTGTATGCACGAGACGTCGGTTTCGATGGCGACAAACCCCCCTGCCGGATTTATAATACAAAGGCAGCAAGTGCGATTAGAAGGTTTATGTCCTGAGTGTACATAGGAACATTTGTAATGAGCAAAACAGCGAGAACGATACTGATATTGACGGCGACGCTGCTCTTCTCGCTGCTTGCGACACAGGCCCTGCTGTTCATACATCTTTTATGTGAAGAGCATCACGCCGGGCACGATTCACACGAATGCCTTGTTTGTCAGCAATTGCTTTCGCTGCCCCACAGCACAACGGTCGAAAAACAAACAGCGATTAGTCAGTATCCTGTTTGCGAACAGAGTTTGATATTTCATATCGAAGTCGCGTCCGCGATTTCAATACCGGGTTTTTTGGGTCCTCGTGCCCC
>JBEKZW010000040.1:0-20288 GCA_049509475.1 Sedimentisphaerales bacterium | reverse complement strand
TGAAAAAGAAATCAGGAAAACGCTTTTGTCGCTGATGCCTATGGACAGATTCGACCTTATTCTTACGCACAGCCGATGGGGCGAATACACCCGACACCTGCGACACGAAGAGACAAGCAAAGCTGTCCTGATGATGAATAGCACAGGGGAACTTCCCGGCAAGCGGATATGGATGTTCGCGTATGAGGACGGAGGCGGCAAATATCTGCCGAAACCCAGCCGGGATGCCGATGTGCAGGTGTGGCTGCCTGAAAATATCTGGCAGGATAAATACAAAATCATTACCGAAATGTACGGTTTCGGGGCCGACAGCTTCGAAGCGAAATGCTGCCCCAAACAGGAAACATTCTGGCAGTTTGGCGCAAATGTGACGGCAAATCAGGGAGTTAAAAAATGAAAGTTCTGCTGCTTTATGATTACCCCCCTTCGCCGGCCGGTCTGGCTACACAGGGACATTTGCTTCACCGCGGCTTAGAAGAGCTTGGCGTCGATGTTCACTCGGTAAATTTCGAGTCGGCCCAGGAAAAGGAATGGTACTATCGCTGGTTCGAGCCGGATATAGTTGTCGGGGTGGGATACTGGGGGCATACACCTAACTTAGTGCTTCACCCGCAGCGATACGGGGTGCAGCCGGTGCCGTGGCTGGTTGCCGATGGCTATATGGGCGATTACCACGAGATACTTGAAAAACTGCCGTTGATACTTGTAACCAGTCAATGGGTCAAAAACGTCTATGTGCGAGACGGCCTGAGCGGCAAGAATATCGAGGTGCTGCCCGTCGGCTGCGATACCGACGCCTTCATACCGCGCGACAAAAACGACCTGAAGGTATCAACGGTTCGCGAATCGCTCGGCGTTTCGCCCGACCAGATAATGATTATGACTATCGGAGGCGATGCAACATCAAAAGGCGCGCAGGAGGTTATGCAGGCGCTTGCCCTGATTGATACAAAGGCCCCCGACTGGAAATACGTCTGCAAGGTCTGGCCCCAGCCGAGGACCGAAAAGCAAAATTCAATCGATATGCAATTAGCAACCGACCTGGGAATCGAAAAAAATGTTACATATACGACGAGCATCACGAGCCGGAATTTTATGCCCTATCTTCTGGCTGCCTGCGATATTTACGCGGCGCCATCCCGGCTGGAAGGGTTTGGAATGATTCAGGTCGAGGCGGGCGCCTGCGGTAAACCCGTCATAGGCATAAAGGCGATGGGAATGTTAGACACAATAGTTGACGGCGAAACCGGCTTCCTGGCGGAGGTCTCAACTGAAATCCGGCTCAGGGAAACGATTCTGAATAAAGAATCAGGGCACGAAATGGGACATAAAGTGGTCTTCAAAGAGCCAAGAATCGTCGATTACAGGGCAAGCGTGCACGATATCGCCAAATACCTGATGGAGCTTATGACCAACTCTGAGATGAGAAAGAAAATGGGCGAGGCGGGCAGACAGCGGGTAGTCGAGAAATTCGATTACCGCGTCGTCGCAAAAAGATTCGTCGAGATAATCTCACAGCGATTGGGAATTTCATAAGGTGAATAGCGCCACCATAAAGCTGATTGCCAGGGCAAAAGAGGCGGCGACAAATGTTCTGCTTCACAACGCCCACGGCCCCTATAAGGGTCTTCCCCGCACGGCCGGCTGGGGCTATCCGGAACCATATACACGCGACCTGATGATATCGTCACTGGGTATCCTGCTGACGGGAAATGTCGAGCTAATCAAATCCCTACAAAAAACCCTCGAAACCGTAGCCCGCAATCAAAGCCCGCAGGGACATATCCCGTCATTAGTTCACGACCGCCAAGACCGCGGCTCAAGCGACTGCACCCCTCTGTTCCTGATAGCGACCGCCCTGTTCAGGCAGGTAACGGGCAAGAAAAATTTTCTTGAGCAGGCGGTCAGAAAAGCGATGGTGTGGATGGAACATCAAAGCCCCACCAACCGCGTCCTCGTCGCGCAATTGCCTACAAGCGACTGGCGGGATGAACAGTGGGTGCTTGGGTATGGTCTGTACGTGAACACCCTCGTATATGCCTATCTGCATTTGTTCGGCCGGCACAGGCGAGCAGCGGAACTCAAAGAGCAGATGGGGCGATTTTTCGTCAGAAGCGACAGGCAAAACCGGCACATACATGAAGGACTTGTCCTGCCGAATAAACCATATTACGCGTTGTGGGCTTACAAGGTCTATAGGAGTGAACGATTTGACCTGTTAGGAAACAGTATCGCGATTCTCACGGGGCTGGCATCGACTGCCAGGGCGAGAAGAATAATATCGTGGGTCGAGACGGAATGCCGGTCAATGAGAAAAAATGGCGATTTGGCTGTGAATCTGCCGCCGAATTTTTTCCCATACATCCGACCTGAAGACCCTGACTGGGTCGCAAGATACGCGAAGTACAACAAGCCGGGCGAATACCACAACGGAGGAATCTGGCCTTTTGTGTGCGGGTTTTATGTTGCTGCGCTTGTGGCGGCGGGCAAACACGAGCTTGCGGCAAAGAAACTGATTGATTTGACGGAACTGTTGCGGCCGGCCAAGGCGGCAGACGTGGAATTCGGATTCAACGAATGGATAAAGGCACAGGACGGCGTTCTTCACGGCGAGGACTGGCAAAGCTGGTCGGCCGCGATGTACCTTTACGCCGTCGCCTGCGTCGAAGAAAAACGGACGCCTTTTTTTGACAGGATTCGGCGATTCACGGGGAAATAACGCCCGGTTCCTTTCGATTGACAGTTATTTCCTGACCGACTAACCTATGGTTATGATTCGTCTGCTCAAAATCTTGTTTGTCTTCTCGGCGATTATCCTGCACGCGGGCTGCGCGGACACTCAGAAAAAGGCGGATACTAAAGGCATTAAAATAGGCGACCTGGCACCGGCCGGCAAGCGTGCCCAGCCACAAGTTCTGCATACTACCAATATCGAAGTCATACATTATGAGCTGCCGGCGGAGAACATCGCATCTCTTGACGGTATCTGGCGGATGCTGGATTCCGGTTCAATGCGATACAACGACCCCAATAGCTTTGCGGCAAACGGATTGCGAGCCGCTATGGGTAAATTCGCCACATTTGATAAAGTAAGCGAGAAGTTAAAATCCGCAAACGCAACAAAACTATACACCACCTCGCTGCTAATGTCGGATAACCAGCCCGAGCTGCTTCGTATAACCCGGATACCGCACAAGACAATCATCTCCTATATCGACCGCCAAGGAGCCGTTAAGAACGCCGAGGTCGGACCCGGAATCGCGGGGCTTCAGGTATTAGCAAGTCAAATCCTCAGTTCCTCTATGTCACCCAGAACAGACGGAGCAAATTCATCAGCGGTGAGCATAAGACAACTGGCAAGTATTCGCGTTACCCCCGCAATTCTGGCTGAGACCGAGGGAGTTGCGCCGGCGCTGGCGGAACGAATCAGGGAAAACGACTTGCGAATCAGTTCGGCGGGTATATCCGCGATTATGAAACCGGGCGATTTTGTTATGTTGTGCCCGCGAGAATACAAGCCGAATGAAATCACCGCGGCGGACCGATTTTTTATTAAACCCGGGCCTAAGCCGGCCATAAGGGTTTTCCTGCTGGTCTGCGTATCGATTTTTTAAACATGCCGACCAAACCGATAGTAGCGCTGACACACTGCACCGAATACGGAGAATCCGTCGTCGCTGACGCAATCGCCCGACAATTTGAACTTTTAGGCGGAATCGGACAATTTGTGAAAAGAAACGATCACGTCCTTCTGAAGCCAAACTTTATCGCCCCAAAGCCACGTCATTGCGCGACGCAAACCGACCCCGCGGTAATCATCGAAACCGCCAAACTTCTGAAAGATTTCGGCGCAAGGCCATTTGTGGCAGATTCGCCGGCGTGGGGAGATGTTTTTAAATGCGTCGGCGTGCTGGGACTCGATGAGCCGCTGAAGAAACTGGGTGTTCCCATCAGGCAGTTAGATAAGCCGGTAAAGCGTCGGATAGCCGGCGTCGATGTGGGTATCAGCTCGGTAGCGCTGGAAGCAGACAAAATTATCAACCTGCCGAAATTCAAGACGCACCAGCAGCTTGTGGCAACGTTCGCGGTGAAAAATATGTTCGGCTGTGTAAGCGGCAAATGGAAGGCGTACTGGCATTTCGCAAAAGGCGGCAATGAAAAGAAATTCTGCAAGCTACTCATCGAAATATACAAATTTATGAACCCTGTGCTGACCATTATCGATGGCGTCATCGCAATGGACGGTCGCGGGCCAATCAGCGGCAGACCAAGGCCGCTTGGCTGGCTAATCGGCGG
Organism: Sedimentisphaerales bacterium; assembly: GCA_049509475.1. Lineage (GTDB taxonomy): Bacteria > Planctomycetota > Phycisphaerae > Sedimentisphaerales > Anaerobacaceae > Fen-1362. The sequence continues at coordinate 15,992 of JBEKZW010000040.1, read as the reverse complement.
AACAGAGCCGATTGCCTGCGAAATGGTATGCAGCAAACTGATAAATCTCGACTGCGACAGGTTACCCATCGTCAAAACCGCAAAACAAATCGGTTTTGGTTGTTCAATTTTTGATGATATCGAAATTGTGGGCGACCCGTTCCCTGAAACCGTCTGCACCGATTTTGTGCCGGCTGTGCCGATTCCAATTCGGTTTTCGCTGCTGCACATCTGTAAAAGCATCTGCAAACAAATTATAATGCTTGCCAAACCCGGCAAAGAAAATAAAGCACAATGCTATCAGAATGGAGGTCTGAATGAATAAGAATCGACTATGGCAAACAAGTTTGACAGTAACAATTGTTTTGGTATTTAGCGTAATAACATGTAACTTTTTGTCTGCCAAAGATAATAACGATGTGAACACCAGCACAAGTTCCGTCCCTTTAACAAACCGTCAGTGGGCAGCAGATGTAAATATTGAGGGTGTGCCGAATTGCCACAAGGTTTCCGATGATTTGTATCGCGGGGCACAGCTAAGCGAAGAAGGAATGAGGCAGCTGGAAAAGTTCGGCATAAAAACCGTTGTCAATCTGCGAGCATTTCATTCGGATCGTGATGAGCTTAAGGACGCGAATCTCGGCTCAGAGCATATTTATGTAAAGACATGGCGCCCGGAGAATGAGGATGTGGTGCGGTTTTTGAAGATTGTAACGGACCCTAACAAGGTGCCTGTTTTTGTGCATTGCCAGCACGGGGCAGACAGAACGGGGACGATGTGCGCAATCTATCGTATCGCGGTTCAGGGCTGGTCTAAAGACGAGGCAATTGAAGAAATGACCAAAGGAAATTTCGGGTTCCACGAGATATGGGGCAATCTTGTGAAATATATTCGCGGGCTGGACATCGAAAAAATCAGACAACAAGCTGGAATTAAACAGGCGGTTGTTGATAATTGAACATTATGCAAAATCGAGGACGGATAATTCTGATTTGCGCTGGTCTTATGCTGGTGACGGTCGCAGCATATCAGCCGGTGTTTAAAAACGGGTTTGTGAACTTCGATGACGATGTATATGTGATCGAAAACTCCAATATCAAAAACGGATTCACATCGCAATCGATTTTATGGGCATTGACAAGCTCGCATGCGGATAACTGGCACCCGCTGACGTGGCTGAGCCATATTATCGATTACCGTTTCTTTGGCCTTAACCCAGCCGGACATCATTTTATAAGTGTTCTGCTTCACACAATAAACACACTGCTTTTATTTTTCATTCTCCAAAAAATGACAGGTTCAGTTTGGCCAAGCGCCTTTGTCGCGGCACTTTTTGCGATTCATCCCCTGCACGTTGAATCGGTCGCGTGGGTATCCGAACGAAAAGACGTTTTGAGCGCATTATTCTGGCTTCTTACGATGCTGGCATATTGGTATTACACCCAAGGGCCGACGCTGCTTCGATACTCAGGCACCCTGATATTGTTTTCCTTAGGCCTTATGGCGAAACCGATGCTGGTAACGCTGCCCTTCGCGTTACTGCTTCTCGATTATTGGCCATTAAAACGAATCATCGATTCCAAACGCTCGATTTTGAAACTGGTTCTTGAAAAGCTCCCATTTATTGTTTTTGCGGCGATTTCGTCTGTGATTACATACAATTTGCAGACGAAAACCGGAATTGATATTTTGCCTTTGGGCGCACGCATATCGAATGCCGCCGTGTCTTATATAAGTTACATCGGTAAAATGATTTACCCCGCAGGTCTATCGGTATTTTATCCGTATCCGCTTGGAGGAATAACTGCGTGGAAAATCACTTTTGCGGCTATTTTACTTGTAGTCATAACAATAACAGCAATCCTGGCCAGGCGGCGATATTTGCTTGTCGGCTGGCTGTGGTATCTGGGGACATTAGTGCCCGTTATCGGTTTTGTGCAGGTGGGCGATCAGGCAATGGCCGACCGATACACGTATTTGCCTTTGACAGGCATATTTATAATGCTCGCCTGGTCAGCGGCGGAAATTATCAACAGGATTCATGCGAGGATATTTGTGCCGGCAATAATTTCGGCGATAATCCTTATTGTACTTTTGATATGCACGAGGATTCAATTAAGTTATTGGCGAGACAGCGTCACCTTGTTTGAACGGGCGCTGGCGGTAACAAAAAACAATTACATGATGCATTATGATCTCGCTTATGAGCTTATATCACAGGGGCATCTGGATGAGGGGATTAGTCACTATCGCCAGGCGACGGAGATTGCACCTGAAAACACAAATATCCGTTACAATCTTGCCAATGCACTTAACAGTCAGGGGAAAATAGACGAGGCAATCGGGGAATATCGCAAGATAACAGGATATGATAAGAATTACGTGAACGCGTATAACAATCTGGGTTATGCGCTTTTGCAGCAGGGAAAATTAGATGAAGCGACGACTTGTTTCCGCGAGGCGCTGAAAATTAAGCCGGACATGGTCAACGCCTTAGTCGGCCTGGCGCGGGTCATGGCGATACATCCGAATCCGAATACGCGGGACGCAGCGCAGGCGGTCGAACTTTCCGAGCGAGCGACAAAGCTGACAAATAATCATAACGCAAAGGTCCTCGATGCGCTTGCGGTATCATACGCGGCTGTCGGGCGATTCGATGAAGCGGTTAAGACGGAAGAGGCTGCCCTGAATCTGGCCGTCGCAGAAAATGACACGCAACTCATTGATAGTATTCGTAAAGTTCTTGCGTCACTTAAAGAGAAAAAACCATATTCGATAACCCCGCCGGCGAATAATAAATCCGGGCCGGATACTAAATAAATCGAAGAACAGACTGGCATAAAGCAAACAGTTATTGATAATTAATTATTATGCAAAATAGAACGATTAATATTCTGGGTATAGAAACGAGTTGCGATGAGACAGCCGCGGCGGTTGTCGCCGACGGCAAAACCGTAAAATCATCTATCGTAACATCCCAGGCCAAACTGCACGAGAAATACGGCGGCGTCGTTCCTGAAATCGCCTCCCGCGCCCATATCGAAAATATCTACCCCGTGATAACCGAGGCGATTAACGCTGCTAACGTTACCAAAGATGACATATCCGCAATTGCGGTCGCAAACCAGCCGGGGCTGGCCGTCGCGCTGGTTGTGGGCGTAACAGCGGCAAAGACGCTGAGTATGGCCTGGAATAAACCATTGATAGCGGTCAATCATCTTCATGCGCATCTGCAATCGGCAATGATAGCGGAGCAGGATTTACAATTACCCGCAATTGCGCTGATTGTTTCAGGCGGGCACACCTGTCTTTACGACTGCGAGAACGCCCTCGAATTGAAATTGATTGGCCGATGTATCGACGACGCGGCGGGAGAAGCATTCGACAAGGTCGCCACAATTTTGAAACTGCCATATCCGGGCGGCCCATCAATTGAAAAAGCGGCGCAGACAGGAAACCCCAAAGCGATAGATTTCCCACGCTCGATGCTCGGGGCGGATTCGCTGGATTTTTCATTCAGCGGCCTTAAAACCGCGGTGCTTTATCACTGCCGGGGACAGGAAATGAAGGGACAATCCAAAGTCGATTCGATGAGCAAACAGGAAATCGCAGATATAGCGGCGTCGTTTCAATCGGCTGTTATCGACGTACTGATAGAAAAAACCCAAAAAGCAATCGACAGTGTAAGGGCAAAAACCGTTTTATTAGGCGGCGGCGTCGCGGCCAACAGCACACTGCGGGCAGCCCTTGCGAAGATGTGCGAATCATATACGCCTGCGAAAAAGCTGCTGGTAGCTCCGAAAGCATATTGCACCGACAACGCTGTTATGGTAGCTTCGCTTGCGTATCATAAATACAAAGCGGGTCTGTTCGCGGACCTGACACTTGAGCCAAAGGCAAACGGTTAAGGAGTAATCGTATTCAGCCGGAACAGTTAAAAAAGCTGCTGCAACAGGTGAAAACCGGTAAAGTCACCATTGACGAGGCAGTCGAAAAACTTCGCCATTTGCCTTACGAGGACCTCGGTTTTGCCCGCGTTGACCACCATCGTCATATTCGCCAGGGTTTTCCCGAGGTGATTTACTGCCCCGGCAAAACCACCGAACAGATAATAAAGATTTTTTCGTCGCTTGCGGCAAAGGACAACAATGTCTTAGCCACAAGGGCCGGAGAAGATGTCTTCGAAGCAATCGCCCGGACAGGTCAATTTCCGCTCGCACGATATGAAAAAGCAGCAAGAGCAATAGTTCTCGAACAAAAGCAGCTTATGCCATCGAAATCTGTTCTGCCTATAGTAACCGCGGGCACAGCGGATTTGCCCGTCGCTTCCGAGGCCAAAGTTACAGCGGAGATTATGGGCCAGCGAACGGAACTGATTTGCGACGTGGGCGTCGCGGGTCTGCATCGATTGCTTTCTCACGTGCCTAAACTGCAAAAGGCCAACGTAATAATCGTAGTCGCAGGGATGGAAGGCGCGCTTGCCAGTGTTGTGGGCGGACTTGTAAGCTGCCCGGTAATAGCTGTTCCCACAAGCGTGGGATACGGCGCGAGTTTCGAGGGGCTTTCCGCCCTTTTGACAATGCTCAATAGTTGCTCATCGGGCGTTACGGTCGTGAATATCGACAACGGCTTTTCCGCGGCTGTTACGGCAACGCTTATAAACAAAAAAATCGAAGAAGTAAAGTAAGAGTTTATAACAAAATCACCTATTGTATTATCATTCCCACGACACTGAACAAAGCGACGGTTACAATATCAGATTGAGTGACAAATTAACGGACAACACTATTGGACGATGTTATTTTGCTGAACGAATTGAGGATTTTGTGCCTCAAGCCATCGCAAAAACAATTCTGGGTCATTGAATTTCGGCAAACCTCCACTTCGCTGAATCCAACCATTTTTGGTACTTATCCCACCCCATGGTTGTAGTAGATTATTTCTAACATAATAATGTTTATTGTCGTGTTGTTCACCAATTGGTATCGATTTTCTCAACCTTCCAGAACCGTTCTGATCAGCAAATATAACTATGTCATCTTCTCGGTCAGCCAATCTTGTATGAGCATTCCGATCCCATTGGCCCGGAGGTATATCTCTTACCAATTGAACATTTCGAAATCTGTACAAGCCGATGATGGCGTACACCAGAGTTCGAGAGTTGCCGGCAATCTGTTTGAGACCCGCGTAGAAAGCGATGAAGTTATCCTGCGAATCCCTAAAAAAATCGCGGATTCGTGTGGCCTTATTACCAGTGTCGCCATAACTCAAAAATCTGAAATCAGGATCGAGGTGGCAATGAGTCCCCTGTAACTGGGCTGGAAAGATTCCTTGTGCGAAACCGTTACAACAGTTTTCGAATTCATCATAGGTAGTCTCAAACCCTGCTCTGAATACTCCTTGTCCAATCGGTATTGGAACGTAACAGAAAGACCCATCAGCACGACAAGGAGCATTCCAGCAACCATTTTTTTTGCCTTTGTCAATACCTACTCTAACCAATAATCCCTTCATGGTAAGCTACCTCCTGATTCTCTTTACCGATCGACTTCTACACTGCGGACTCAAGCACGTTAAGACAACATTGTTGTCAAATCTGGGGACGCCATACTCATTACTTTTTCGTAAGTTTCCCTACACCTGTTTCTTCAGTTCATCGGGGAGCACATCTCTCAAATGGGGATGTGCCTCCACGAGGCGGGCGATATCTGTAAGGTCTTTTAATCGTTTGCTTTTCCTTCGCCCCGGCTCGGACCAGGCCTTGATTTTGCCTTTGAGAGTGTCCTCCAGGCAAGCCACTCTTAGTAAAATACCATTTACGTCAGCCGCAACGGCACGGGAAGGGAAATCCCGATAGAAATCTTCCGTGCTGAGCTGAATGCTTACGGCTGAATGTCCTTTGAAGTTGACAGACCACTCAAACCTCTCCGGTTGAAATCCTGCCTCGGCGAGCAGCGAGACGGTACGCTCGACCGACTCGGCGGCAACAACAAAGTCAACGTCCTGCGTCACCATCGTTTGCTGGGCCCAGTGATTCACGGCAACACCGCCGATGACACACCACGCAACGTCGGCTCTCTCAAGACAGTCAACCATCCTCATCACGTCATTTGTTCCGCCGGAGGTCTGCCAATCATAGAATTGCTTGCCTGTCATTTTCGTATTCCGCTAAAACATATCAACCATATTACTCCTCATCGCAAGAATTATAATCCTTCCGACCTGCCTGTCAAATCTTTTATTGACCACATCCTGCATTATTTGTAACATACGAACCTGTATGCACTTAATAAAAACGATACCGAAGCTAAAACCACGCGTGACAGACGCACACAAGGGCGACTTTGGCAAGGTTTGCATAATCGCGGGTAGCATCGGTATGAGCGGAGCGGCTGCTCTTGCCGGAAGGGCTGCACTACGGGCAGGCGCAGGATTGGTGCGAGTAGCAACACCAAAAAGCGTCCTGCCGATTGTGGCGTCAATCGAGCCCTCCTTCACAACCATCCCGTTAGCCGAAGACAATGCGGGCAGAATCGCCGCAAGCGCTGCTAATACAATCCTTAACCTGATTTCCGATAATGATTGCATCGCCTTTGGTCCGGGACTCGGAATTACGCATGGCGTCAGTTCGGTACTTCAACGACTGCTGGAACAAAAAGGATTGCGTCTGGTTATCGACGCCGATGGGTTGAATAACCTCAGCAAAATAAATGATTGGCCTCGTCGAAGCAAAGCAGAGATTATTTTGACGCCTCATCCGGGCGAAATGAAACGGCTCTGGACGGGACTTTTCAGAACCCCCCTGCCCGCGGACAGAAAAACCCAGGCAATTCAAATGGCAAACAAAACCGGGGCGACCGTCGTACTTAAAGGGAAAGGCACTATAGTTACCGACGGGGTGAAACTATTTGTCAATAAAACCGGTAATCCCGGTATGGCTACAGGCGGAACGGGCGATGCTCTTACAGGCATAATCACCGCCTTAGTTGGCCAGGGGTTGAGCAATTTTGACGCGGCGGCGCTTGGCGTTTACGTTCACGGGCTGGCCGGGGACATCGCGGCAAAGAAATTCGGGCAAATAAGCTTAATCGCCACGGATGTTATTGAGTCGCTTGGCGAGGCGTTTAAGAAAATTTAATCATTAACTGATGCAAGGATTAGAATGGACAAGACAAGAGAATTTTTCGCGAAGTCCAAAATGGATTTCGATAAATTAAAAACCGAAATTCCCGACACATTGCAGGGATTTGGCGGACTATTTCAAAAAGTGATGAAGGACGGCGCATTGGGCGTAAAGGAAAAGGAATTAATCGCGCTGGGAATAGGTGTGGCAATGCACTGCCCGCCCTGCATCCGTTCTCACGTGCAGAAATGCCTCGACCACGGAGCCACGAGACAGCAGATTCTCGAAGCCGCGTCGGTGGCAGTGGTGATGGCGGGCGGTCCCGGCTACGTTCATCTGCCGTTAGTTCTCGAAACGCTCGACGATTTGGCAAACGGCGGTTCCGATAAAAAATAAGCTTTCAGTCATGAAAATCTTCGTTATCTGAGTCGAGAGCAAATAATCCACACGCTGGCTTTTTGGTGAGCCGTTTTTTTCTGGCATTATGCGCTTATCGCTGGTAGATTATCAGTACTTACATAGCCACGAGCGGTAAGCCGGAAAGTATGGATAATAACCAGTCAAATTCGCGTTCAAAGCCGGATAAAGAAATGACCGGAGGCGGTACGGCCGTGCAAAAGGCCGAGTCGTCTTCGCATTTCAAGCGAACGCTTGTTCCCTTAGATGAATACGCCGCACAACATGGAATTTCCAGCGACATAATCGAACAGCAGGGCCAGCTCGGGGTCATCCAGATAAGAAAATTCAAGGGGCAAAAATTCGTCGTGGATGTCCCCGCCGAGCAGCTGAGCGAATTTGAAACCGACGACTTCGCGGAAGCCGCGGGCAAAACCACCAAGACTCACTCAACGACCTCCTCTAAAGTTTTTACCATAGGACTGGTCGTCGGCATCATGGTCATCATAGTCGGCCTCTTTTGGCTTTATATGTCCACAAAAACCAAGCTGGACGACCTTAATGCCGAATACACAAGCATTCAGAAAAGATATAACGACCTGACCAGCACAAACCAAAACTTAAAAGTAATGCAGGAACAACTTGCCGGGGCAAAAGCGGAATTTGCCCGCATCCAGAATCGCATCGCGGCGTCAAGAACCGATATGGAAAAAATCCAGGGCGACCTGAACAAAACAAAGCAAAACTTCGATACCATTCAAGCAGAACTGACAACCCTTCAGGGACAGATATCTCTGTCCAAAGTCGAAATAGAAAGCGTCCAAAACAGCTTGAATGAAAGCAAAAACCAGTTGAATACCCTGTATCGGCAAAACTCCGACGCAGAGTCAAAGTAGTCGATTTATCGTTTCCCGCCTGTTATTGTGTGGTTTTGATTTTCAGATAATTCAGCAGCTTCCAGCCGGCCGGCAAAACAGTTGCTGCAAGAGCTATTTTCAGAATATCCCCAACGATAAAAGGATACAGACCGATTACCATCGCCGTCCTGATATTGGTCATTATCGCAAGCCAGCATACTCCGAATGTGTATAACACGATTTCACCCGCGAGCATTGCGGCTATGGTCGTGCTGACGCGCCTGTCCCAGCCCATTTCGGCCAATTTGCCGACCACATACGCCACCGCAATAAAACCGAAAAGATAGCCGCCTGTCGGGCCAATCAAAGTCGCCGGACCTATTCCGCCCGCAAAGACAGGGAGACCCGCAACCCCTTCCATAAGATATGCAATAATCACCAGAACACCACGCCGGGAACCGAGCAGCGCAGCCAGCATTAAAACGGCAAAGGTCTGCCCGGTAATCGGGACCGGACTAATCGGAAGATACACTTTTACCTGAGCGCTGAAGCCAAGTATTAATGCGCCGAAAGCAACAATAACAACATCATATATAATCCCGCGAGTCCTGTCGCCGGGCCTGAAAACATCAGCAATAGTATTGGCCATCTGCATTGAAGTTCCTTTGAATCAAAAAGAAATCAAACGCACTCTAATGTTCGACGCATTATATGACACCTTCTTCATCCAGTCAAACAACGCGATGAGCAAAAAGTAGGTTTTTTGCCTTATAAGAATAAGGTTTTTGCTTATCGAGGTAAATTCCTCAATAGCTGTAAAATATCCATAGTAAGCGGTCAATGATTCTGATTGCGCAACCTAATTAAAATGTGGCTTTAATCTTGCAAGGAGAACCGTATGTCAAAGGCAATTCTGTACGCAATACTTGTTTTTTCGACGTTTATATGCGGCTGCATATTTCATGACAGGGATAGGGACCGGGACCGAGACAGAGTATTTATAGAGGAACGACAAGAAGGACGCGAGGAACGGGACAGTGACCGAGGCGGCCATGAGCATGAAGAAAAACACGAGGAACAGCATGAAGACAGACATTGAGTTTGAAAGTTAAGTAACTTTTTCAAAAAAGGAGAAAAGCTATGCGTTACCGCCTTCTCGGGGGAACCGGCCTTTATGTCTCAGAACTATGCCTTGGGACAATGACATTCGGCGGCAAAGGTTTTTGGGAGGCCATCGGCAAGCTTACCGCTTCCGAGGCCGAGGTAATGGTAGGCACGTCGCTCGATGCGGGCATAAATTTTATCGATACGGCTGACGCCTATTCCGAAGGCGAATCAGAAAAATTGCTGGGCGCAGCCCTTGGCTCTCTGCGTACTCCGCGAGACCAGGTCATCATCGCATCAAAAGTTCGCCTCCGCACCGGGCCTGGACCGAACCAGGTCGGCTTATCCCGCTCGCACATATTCAACTCAATTGACGCAAGTTTACGCCGGCTGAAAATGGATTATGTTGACCTCTACCAAATCCACGGCGTGGATATCGACACCCCAATCGAAGAGACAATTGCCGCGCTCGATATTGTCGTACGCTCGGGCAAGGTTCGATATGTCGGTTTCTGTAACCTGCCCGCATGGTACGCGATGAAGGCGATTGCGTTTGCCGAGGAGCAGAGCATGCCTTCTTTCGTAAGCGCACAAATGTATTATTCGGTCGCAAGCCGGGATATCGAACGTGAAATAGTGCCGATGGCAATGGATATGAACCTTGCGATACTTCCATGGAGTCCGCTGGCAGGCGGCCTGCTCTCCGGTAAATTTGATCTGGAAAAACCAGGCCCCGAAGGCGCGAGGCGAACAAAATTCGATTTCCCGCCCGTCGATAAGGAACGCACCAAAAAAGTCCTTAAGGAATTGCGGGCTGTTTCGGGGGCAATGGGAATCTCCGTAGCAAGGGTTGCGATTGCCTGGCTTCTGACTCGCCCATTTGTCACAAGTGTCATAATCGGCGCCAAAACACGGGAACAGCTTATGGATAATCTTGCAGCAAGCGACGTTAATATGGCATCGGAACATATCACCCGGATTGACGCCGCCAGCGCATTGCCCCCTGAGTATCCGGGCTGGATGGTTACATGGCAAAACCGTGACCGGCGCCCACAGGCACAACCCAAAACGCAATAACAGTTAAAAGAACCTGTTTGAACCCGGCATGTATTAACTTTGGCTTGATTCAGGACTGCGAAAAATATATAATGTTACCGCAGTATCGTTCAAATACAGGTGACATTCAACAATGAGAAAAAAGGTCATCATTCTATACCTCCTGTTGATAATCGCGGGTTGCAAAACAGCAGACAGTCCTCCACCTGTATCCCGATTTGATGTAGCCATTGAAAATCTCAGCAGGACAACTCAACAACTGGAGGACCTGCGGAAGGAAAAGGATTTCTTCGCCAAATCGCTGGCGGATTTTGAACAGCAAAAGGCCGAATGCGGCGATTTTATGGACGCCAACAAGCTTGATAGACAGACCAGGGCCTTCGCCAGATGGCACTGGGATATCGCACAGAGGGAAAAAGACCTGACTATCGAACACTCTACGAACATTTTCGCCGCTCACAGAGAAATTGTAAAACGCAGAGCCGCAAAGTCAAATCAAACCGCACTTTCTACGCTGCCCTATCAAAATCCCTGAACGGCTTGCCAGAGTGCAGTTCACCGCTTAAATATACACCGAAAAAAAGTCCGGCTCCGCTCTAAGGTTGTTACAGAGGACATTCTACATAGCCCCAGAATGGAGACGAAGGGAATCGAACCCTCATTTCCGCGATGCGACCGCGGTGTGCTCCCGTTACACCACGTCCCCAATACTGCTATGCTAAAACTGCCACTTATCACGGCAGACAATACTCTTCATCGGCTCCCGCGTGGTCTGCCTTCTGCCGTCAGCGGGATAACCAAGGGCCATCAGTTCAATTATAGCAACATCTTCCGGGATTTCCAGAACCTGTCTTACCTTTTCGGCATCAAATGAGCCAATCCAACAGGTCGCCAGGCCAAGCTCCGTCGCCATAAGGGCGATATGCTCCAGCGCGATAGACACGTCAATCGGGGCAATCCGCTGGCCGCACTTCATTGTCTCACCGCAAACGCTGCAGGCCGCGATAAGCGCGCCGGCCAGCCCGAACGCGTCCTGATGGTTCGTGCAGCCGGCCACCTGCTGCTTAATTTTTTTGTCGGTTACGACAACAAATCGCCAGTCCTGCAGGTTCTTGGCCGATGGCGCCTGCCTGGCCGCCTCGAATATCTGGTCGAGCTTTTCCTGCTCAATGGGCTTATCCTGATAAACCCTGCACGAGTATCTCTTTTTAATAACCTCAAACACCGTCATAATTCACCTCCGGGTAATCATTATCTATATCGGATGGGAGTATAAACCATCAAGGATATTGACGCAAGCGGCTGTAAACTGTATTCTGCCTGTATTCCGGGCGGTTAGCTCAGTTGGCCAGAGCGCGTGCCTTACACGCACGATGTCACAGGTTCAAGTCCTGTACCGCCCAATTTTTGTATTAGACTTGGTTTAAATGGTGAACTTCTTAATAGAACTGAGCCGTTGCCTGGCTTTGCCGCAGGATGTGTTTATTTCGACCTGGTATTTGCCCTTCTCCCCTGCGGACAATTTAACGCTCAAGGCCGCGTTTTTAATCCTCATATCGGAAGTATCGAGTTCAACCGAACCGGTCGTTGGTTTTAAGGCATCTGCGTTTTTCTTCGCCCAATCCAACCCGCTTGCGACAAGGTTCTGCTGGCACGCTTCAAGGTACGCCCGGTCGGCCTGAAAACCAAAGATGTTCGCATCGGAGGCCAGAATAACCATATAAATCCCAATCAGCGCAAGGATAACAACGACAAAAAGCATAATGAAACCACTGGGTTTTGTTTTTCTGGCATTCATTCGACAGTTCCTCTTAATGCGCCGGCAAAAAACAAATTGTTGTTAGCCATTTTTTTTCGTATATGGCCGAAACTTTTATCCTCGATACAGGTGCTTATCTCAACCGCATAACCCGCCTTGCCTTTGTGCCAGACCCGCCACTCAATCCTGCCGTGGGGAACCGACCATATCATATCCACACTTTCTGCCCCCGCGGTGCCGCCCGCAAAACTGCGAAGAATCCGACCATTGCTGAACTTATAAGAAACCACACCATCTGACATTTTCATCAACAGCGTGTTAGGTTCGTCAGGGCCATTGACGGACTCCGACAAGGTTTTCGCTGAAACGACATCAGCCCGTATATGACTTACCGCATTGTTAAAAGTGCTGTTTTCCTGAATGAATCGGGAGTCCCTGGGCAAGTCATATGTAAACGTTCTAAAAAAACGCTCCAGCGTTACCATGACAATTGCCATAACAAAAAGGACAACCACTATTTCGACAAGAAAATAACCCTTGCGCATCTTAACGCTCCTGCAAAGCAGGTATATCGCCTGTTTTGCTTATCGCGATATCGCCTTTTGAGAAATATCTCGCTAAGCGGACTTCTACTTTTTTGTTTAGAGCATTGCCGCCGGCCGTTACGCTAATCAGTTTGAATCCTTTCCACTGGTCTGTTCCCTCCGCTTCGTCAATTTTAATAATCACGCCGGGCCACAGTCGTTTTGCATCAGCTTCGTTAATTGCCGTACCAGTAACGGCAATACTGTCGAGCGTCGCCTGTGCTGCCGACACACAGCGTTGCTTTGTAAGATGATAATGGTTCAGCCGCCTGAAACCATTCAGTGATATCGCGAAGGTAACCATAAGCGCCCCCAGAACCGTCAGTGAGACAATCAGCTCGGTCATCATCAGACCGCAATATCTGACATGTTTATTGGTCATTATTTCGTCCTTCAGCCAACCCAATCAGGGTGTCATCGAATTCGCCGTCGCGTATATAATTGCTACCATCGGAGAAAACATAGCGTAAGCAATGAACCCGACCATCAGCCCAAGACAGATTGTCTCGCAGGGGCCGATTATGAACCTTGCCAACGCGGCCGCCCGACTGTAGCCCCAGCGATACGACGTCTCAAGCGTTTCGAGAATATCGAGCGTATTTCGATGGTTATGCACATCAGCAAATGCCCACGCCATAGCGCCACCCATGCCGCACTGTTGGGCAGCCTGGCCTATATCGTCACCTCGCTCGACTCTGGCCAGCCATTCTTTCAATTCTCTTCTAAAGCATTCGTTAATATCCAGCCGGAGTGTACTGGCTATCGCCTCGTTGACTGTGCAACCGGCATTAAGCGAAAGCCGAAGCAGCCCCGCAATTCGCTGCATTGCGGTACACCACTCGTACCGGCGAATAAAAGGCAGATGCCACTTTAAAAAATCGCCTATGCAGGAAATCCGATACGGCTTTTCAACTCGACGGGGCTTGGCCCTGACATGAATATAAACAACACCCAAGACCAAAATCAGTATAGCCAACCCCAGGCCAAACAACGAAACAGAGCTATTTGTAAAAAATTCAGCAATTGCCATCAACTCCCTTGTCGCTGCCGGTAATTGCATATCCTTGCTCATTTCCATAATTACCACGCTAAATTTGGGCAGGATAAACACCATAAGCAGCGATACCTGTATAATAATAAAAAGCAACACTATCGGCGGATAAAACGTGGGAGTGTGCCTGATTTTTTTGCTGGTGCTCGCCTTTGCGACCAGGTCCTGTTCCAAAGCGCTAATCGCCTGTGGAATCTGCCCGATTCGCTCTCCTGCCGCAACCATCGCCATAATATGGGCGGGACACTTAGGATATCCGCGCCGCAGCGATTCACTCAAAGGATAGCCCTCTACAAGCCACTTCTTTATATTTCGAAGTATGTCCGCTCGCTTGTAATCCTGACCTACCGCCGCCATCTCCAGCGCCATCGGCAGCGGGAGATTCTGCCTCATACTCGAACCAATAGTGGTTATCACGTAAGAAGACCTGGCCAGCTCCGACGTCGCAAACGCGCCGATTACCGCCCATATAAACAACTGCACAAAAACCAGCCCAATCCCGCCCCAGATGCCAAAAAACGCAAAAGCGCCAATCGTAAGCACAATCAAGCCACAAGCCATCAGAATCCGCCTTGCCCAGATTCTGGCCCATTGTGAACCATCTCTGCGAGGACCGAAAGCCGTTACTGTCATCGTAAGGAAAAAAACAGCCGGTGACGCGGCAACTAACTCTACCCATTCGATTGCAGCACCACACACCACCAAGGCCACGCTAAGCAAAATGCCCGCGACAAACCCCATACCAGGCCTGTAAAAGGCAAGCACACCGAAGACAACCAGCAACACAATTACCAAAGCAACCAGCATAATCCAATCATCCAACATTCAGGGTTGTGATTATTTTTATCATTGGAAGGAACATCGCAAGGATGCACATCATTATGAAAAAGCCCACAATAATAATCATAACAGGCAGCAGCAACCCCTGCAGGCGGGTCTGGGCGCTGCGAACCTGCTGGGCATACATATCGCCTAAACTTCGCAGGTTGTCCTGCAGCTCATTTCGCTGCGAACCTAATTGAATCGAATACAGGAAAAACCGCGGCATAACCCGGCAGAATTGTCCGGCGTCAAGAATGCCGGCCCCCTTCTCAATTTGTCCGGCGATAATGTCCCCCTCCTTTTTCAGCGTTTCACTGCCCGTAGCATCAGGCCCAAGCCGAAAACACGTCGGCATATCGCAGCCAGCCGAAACCATCATCGCCATTGCCTCGGCCATCTTGCTCAATATGGTGCTGTGATACAAAGCCCCGAACGCGGGGATGTGCAAAATTATCGCTTCCCTGATTCGCCGCCCTTCCGGGAACGACCGTAAAATCGTATTTATGGCAACCAGCCCGGCAACCAGACAACCAATCACTAACCAGAAATACAAAACGTGCCCCGACAAAGATAAAACAAGCTGTGTCAACGCAGGCAGTTGACCCTCTCCCAGCATTTCTGTTAAAATACCCTCGAATTTTGGAATCAAAAACAGCAGCACAAAGGTCATAATAACGGAACCTATAACAAAAACGACCGCCGGATAAGCGGTTGCTTCGAATACTATCCTCCTTGTCTGGTTTGTAATCTCGATGTGCCTGTTCAAGCTTGTCAACATTTCGCTGAGCCGGCCCGTCTCGACGCCGGCCTTGAGCATTCGACCATAGAGCGGCGGGAAATGCTCTTTCCTCTTTTCAAAGGCCCGCTCAATGCTCATTCCTGCTTCGAGGTCGATGACAATCGAATCTATCAGTTTGCGCATCGGCCTCGAAGCCACGTCCTTCGACAACTCTCGCAGACCTTTTTCGAGGGGAATTCCCGCCTTGGTAAGCGAGGCAAGCTGCTGATTAAAAAGTAAAAACTCCGTTCTGGCAATAAGCGTTTTCGGCCTTTCGGGCACGGCCTTTTCGAGCGAATTGACCTTGAGTCGCATCTGCTCGAGCAATTCGGTCGCTTCCTGCACCGACCCGGCTTCGATAACACCTTTCATCAGCCGATCCGAGGCCGTCATCGCACTATATTCGAACGTCGCCATTCTTAAATCTCCCGTCTTAATATCGACCTGTCAAATGTCCCCGGCAGAACCGCATACCTTATCCA
>JBEKZW010000004.1:0-90884 GCA_049509475.1 Sedimentisphaerales bacterium | reverse complement strand
AAATAGGCGAAACATAGTTAAAGGCGGCTGTCGAGGCAAGGATGCTGCCTGCTAATCAAGGATTGGTTTTTTGGGAGTGTAAACGTGTTTACGATTGGAATCGAGACGCAATTCAAGGCCTGGCACAGCGTTCCTTTGCCGGATGGGACAAGAGAGCCGGAACATGAGCATTTCTGGGCGGTGGATGTTGAGGTCAGCGGTGAGATGCCGGACAATAACGGGATGGTGATTGGGTTCGCGCAGCTCAAATCGCGGATTACGGATATTACCGCCAAGCTCCATGAGACGGTCCTGAACGAGTCGGATTATTTCCGCAGCAAGTGCCCATCGGCGGAGAACGTGGCGGTGTATATTTTCGACCGGCTTGAGCCGACCCTGCCCAAAAACATCCTGCTGAAAAGCGTTAAGGTCAGCGAGCAGGTGGGCTGCTGGGCGATTTACAGCAAAAAATAATATCGAGTTTGGGGTTTTAAGCCTAAGAACGACGCTCCACGTCGGTTGGATATTGAGCAGGGCGGGGAAATTGACGGTTTATTCAGCGCTGGTGTGGTATAATAATCATAATCAGGTTAAATCGAGGCGATTATGCAGTGTGAGGTTTGCCAGAGTAAAGAGGCGACGATACATCTGACGGAGATAACTGATGGCATCCGGACGGAGATGCACCTCTGCGAGCAGTGCGCGCAAGAGCAGGGCGTGGGGGCAAAGAACTATATCCCCCTCAATGAGCTTTTGAGCAACCTGCTTTCGGTGGGGCCGAAGGGTGAAGAGCCGGCGGAACCCGTTGAGAGCGAGCCGGTCTGCCCGCATTGCGGCTACACACTCGATAAGTTCCGGGAGAAGGCGGTCCTCGGCTGCCCGAACGATTATGAGGTTTTCGAGAAACAGCTTTCGCCGCTGATAAAAAAGGCGCACGACGGCGCGACGTGCCACTGCGGCAAAGTGCCGGCCAAGACGCCCATGGACTCGAAAAAACAATTAGAGATTGCCCGGTTGCGGCAGCAGTTGGATGAGGCGGTGCGAAAAGAAGATTATGAGCTGGCCGCGAAACTGAGGGACAAGCTCAGTGAATTTAAGTAAAGTGTCTTGCTGCTATGAAACTTACTGAGATAAGCGGGAATATCAACGAATGGTTCAGCGGGGAGGGGCCTCTCTCGGACGTGGTGATTTCCTCGCGTGTTCGCCTCGCCAGAAATCTCGCCGGACACAGGTTTTTGGCCGCCTGCCCGGCGACCGAAAAAGCCGAGATATTAAGAAAACTCAAAGATGTTTTGATGGCGCTCGACCTCGGCGATGAGGTGTTTTACATCGGCGTTGACAAAGTGCCCGCGCTGGAAAAACGGTTCCTCGTTGAACGGCATCTTATCAGTCAGAATCACGCCTTTGGTAAAGGCCCGCGAGGCGCGGTGATTGCCCGGCGGGAATTTTTCACCGCGATGATTAACGAGGAAGACCACCTGCGCCTGCAGGTGCTAAAAGCCGGCTGCCAACTGCCCGCCTGTATCGAACAGATTAACCGCATCGATGATTTGATTGAGCAGAAGGTCGAATATGCCTTCAGTCCAAAATACGGCTATCTTACCGCCTGCCCCACGAATCTCGGGACGGGAATCAGGGTATCGGTTATGCTTCATCTGCCCGCGCTGAAAATGACGGGGCAGATAGAAAAATTTCTCAACGCCACAAAGGCGCTTGGTCTGGCCGTGCGGGGACTCTTCGGCGAAGGCACCGAGGCGGCGGGGGATTTTTATCAGCTCTCAAACCAGATAACCTTAGGCGTCCGCGAAAACGATATTGTTACCCAGTTCGAAAAAACGATTATCCCTGAAATTGTGGCTTATGAGCACGCGGCCCGCGCTCAATTGCTCTCGCACGATGCCAGTTTGCTTGACGACAAAATATCGCGTGCGCTTGCGCTGTTAAAAAACGCCAATCTGATAAGCTCTCAGGAGGCGTTGTTTCTGCTCAGTCACATCCGGCTCGGGCTTAATATGCGCAAACATCAGGGCGCATCCACGCCGGCAATCGACCGGCTCTGCTCACTGGGTAATGATATCGGCAGTGCGGGTACAAGCGACCGGCTGTCGATTGCCACCGTAAATCGCCTCTTTTTGCTGACCCTGCCCGCGCATTTGCAGATGAACTATGGCAAGGAGCTTGATTCGACCCACCGCGACGCCCTCCGCGCCCAAATCATCCGTTCCGCCCTCAACGGCTAAGAGGTGTCCCTGACTGCCGTTATCACCTGCCAAAATGGCAAAAACACGTATATCCTTCTTTCGCCTGATAATTGTAACTTCTTTATTTTAATACAGTTATGGCGCATTGACCTCCCGTTGGGCCTTTGGCACGGCGTTTGCAACTCTATCAGCAGAACAAAATGTATTGCGCATAAGCGATAAATAGAAAAGGAGCTAAATATGGCTACGAACAAGATAATAGGAATTGATTTGGGGACGACAAACTCGGTGGTTGCCGTAATGGAAGGCAATTCGCCGAAGGTACTGATTAACTCATCCGGTTCACGGCTGACGCCCTCGGTTGTCGGTTTCACAGACAAGGGTGAACGCTTAGTCGGCCAGATTGCCAAACACCAGCAGGTAACCAATCCTGAGCATACGGTTTTCTCAATCAAGCGATTTATGGGCAGACGCCACAACGAAGTCGGGTCCGAGGAGAAAATTGTGCCTTATAAAATCGTGGGCAGTCCCGATGAATTGGTCAAAGTCAACGTACGCGGCAAGGAATATACGCCTCCTGAGATATCGGCGATGATTTTGCAGGATTTGAAAAAGACGGCGGAAGATTACCTTGGCGAGAGTGTTGAGCGCGCGGTTATTACCGTACCGGCGTATTTTAACGACGCACAGAGACAGGCAACCAAAGACGCCGGCGCAATCGCGGGCCTCAAGGTCGAACGAATTATCAATGAGCCGACGGCGGCGGCGCTTGCTTACGGCGTAGATAAACAGAAAAATGAAAAAGTTGCCGTTTTCGATTTCGGCGGCGGCACATTTGATATTTCGATACTCGATATAGGCGGTTTCGAAGATAAAAGCGGCGTCATAGAGGTATTGAGTACAAATGGCGATACGCATCTTGGCGGAGATGACCTCGACGCGGTTTTGATAAATTACATCGCCGAAGAGTTCAGGAAGAAAGAAGGCATCGACCTTCGCAAAGACCCGATGTCGCATCAAAGAATCAAAGAAGCGGCGGAAAAGGCAAAGTGCGAGTTGAGCACCCAGGTGGAAGCGACGATAAATCTGCCGTTTATCACGGCGGACGCGTCGGGGCCGAAACATTTGCAGATGACGATTACTCGCAGCAAGTTCGAATCGCTTTGTGAGCCGGTATTCGACCGGCTGAAAAACCCATGCCTTAAGGCGATACAGGACGCCAAACTGGCGAACAAGGATATCGCGGAAGTTCTGCTCGTCGGCGGCTCAACGAGAATACCGAAAGTTCAGCAAATAGCGCGCGAGCTTTTCCAGAAAGAGCCCAACAGGAGCTTGAATCCCGATGAGGTCGTCGCGATGGGTGCGGCTGTCCAGGGCGCGGTATTGGCGGGCGACACGGGCGTCAAAGACATATTGCTGCTCGACGTAACGCCTCTTTCATTAGGCGTTGAGACACTTGGCGGCGTTATGACAAAACTTATCGACCGCAACACCACGATACCAACCAGCAAGACCGAAGTATTCTCGACCGCCGCGGATAACCAGACAACGGTTGATATTCACATCTTGCAGGGCGAGCGAGAGTTCGCAAGCGATAACCGTTCGCTTGGCAGGTTCCAGCTTGCCGGGCTTCCGTCGTCGCCGAGGGGCATCCCGCAGATTGAGGTTGCCTTCAACATCGACGCCAACGGAATTTTGAACGTTTCGGCCAAGGACTTGGCGACAAGCAAGCAGCAGTCGATTGAGATTAAATCCAGCTCAGGCATAAGCGACCAGGACATCGACCGGATGAAGAAGGACGCGGAATCGCACGCCGAGGAAGACAAGAAAAAACGAGAGGTCGTGGATTTGAAAAACCAGTCAGACCAGTTGATTTACGTTACGGAAAAAACACTGAAAGAGCACGGCAGCAAGGTTTCGGGCGACACTCGCGGCAAAATAGAAAGCGCGGTCAATAATCTAAAGGAAGTCGCCAAGGGTAATGACGCCGACGCGATAAGAAGAGCGATTGAAAACCTAAATAGCGCAAGTCAGGAGCTTGGCAAGACGCTGTATGAGGAAGCCGCGAAAAAGGGCAAAGGTGCAGCCGGCCCGTCTCAACAAGAACCGCCTCCTCCTCCGCCCGAAGGCGAAGTCCGCAGAAAACAAGGGCCGGACGACGTCATCGATGCCGAATTTGAGGCGAAAGACAAAAAATAAGAGCGTAAACGGCACACAGGGCATAAAGACCATGAGCGCAAGTTTTAACTTGCGCTCTTTTTATTTACCGATGCAGAAGCGGTTATTTCGGAACACAGGATGGATTATTCGGGTCTGCGTAGCAATCTACAAGCCAGTTGCCGGCAAATATCGCGAAGTCGTCCAAGTCCACCCTGCAATCGTTATTCAGGTCGCCCGCTAAGTTAAACTGGCATGCGCGCAGGGCAAGAGAGTGGTACTGTGCTCCCGCGACGGCGATAAAGTTGTTTCCGGCAGGAACATCAATCTGACCATAAGTATCGTCGCCCCAGCCGACGATTGAGTGGTCTGACTTGAGGGCAAGAGAGAAGCCCCCTCCTGCCGCGATGGCGATGAAGTTGTTTCCTTCAGGGGGCGTCGCACCTGCACCCCATAAAGGGTAAAAGAGTAAAAGAACAAAGTTTAATTTAAACCTAGGAAAACACGGAACCCAATGTAGTTGAGGCGAAGAGTCTGGCTGTCGCCGGCGCGCTCCGTCACACGACAATAAATGACATCGCTGAGCCACGCGCCACAGCTTTTCCAGAAGAAATCAATTCCCACAACGTTTTGCATTCAACCTTTGTTAGTTCAACAATGTACTTTTTTCCTATGACAACCTCCTCGCTCAATGTTTTTATATTTACATCGACAAAAAGGTCTTATTTTATTCATCATTTCATACTTGACAGAGCACTAGTATATAACATTGGTTAATTAGTAATTTATGTTATGTAGCCAACATGAACAAAAATACTGTAAATCTGAGAGATCGATAATACCATCTTGTGTTAAATCCCCAAGGAGCTCACCATCAAGCCAGTATTGAGCAAATTTTGCATAATCTTCGAAGTTTATAATTTTATTTATATCATAATCTACAAGTTCACATTGATCAGGATATATCCTTTTCAGAACCGCTTTCATTAGGACCACTGTGTAAGGATTCCAAGTTGACATTGTAAAATATATAGTGGTTTTATATAAATTTCCGGTTGCTAAATCTTGAAATTGATACGGGCCATATTCGCCCCCCCATTCATGTTCTCTGCCTGGATCAGAAACACTATCACAGTTTTCAAAATCCCAGCTGGTATGCATAAAATGACAATATCCCCCGTTATTCCATGGATCAAAAATTATTTGAGGTGGATCAGACCACGGCCCCCAGGGATTATCAGCAGTTCTCATATCTATACCGCGGTATGGATCCGGGGCATTGTAAAGCATTATCCATTTGCGAATGAATTTATTGTAAGACACTGACAACTCGCCTACAACTGGCTGGTTAAAAAGAGCTACAGCGTTAGATTCGTTAACACTCCATGTCGGCTGGCCTGATACCAATCCTGAAAAATAACGCCTGCTACCAGAAGATTCAATTTGCGCGGCAGGCTGAAATGCCAGCCTTACATCGCTTTGCCGATACAGCCCAGAACCAAATATTACTAATCCCTGATCGGTGGACTGCGGAAAGCCATGCCAGTCAGACAGGTTAACTTTCACGACAGATACATTTATAAAATAGTTAGTTGAAAAATCATACAAATAAGAAAAATTGTTACCATCATCGTTTGAAATTGCCAAGACCGAACGACCCATGACAACCGTGCTGGTGTGATCCGTAGTGGCATAAATATACATCTTGCCGTTTACACTTACGCCTTCCATTGGTACTTCAAAAGAACCAAGCGAGATGCCGGGTATTGTTACGGGTTTATACGAACCGTTAGGGTTTTGCAGAAATGTCAAAGACAGGCCACCTTCAAGATTTGTATCATAGGAAAAAGCAATAGGATCATCATCGGACGAGCTCCAAGTATCTCCGAAAAGAAGATACGTGCGGCCATTATGAGTGAACGGTGAGCCAAGATCTGTTTTGGGTAAATTATATCGCTGACCTGTAAGATTGACTGTCGGCTCGTTCACTTCCTTGTCCCAATCACCTATGATTTGACAGATTTTCTTGGCATGGGTCGAAATTGTAATGTAATCGGGAGCGGATACGTTTACGTCATCAACATATATATCATTTGTTGCGGATGTCGTGGTTTCAAAATAAACCAGCAGTGAAGTGAGCGTGCCGTTTACTGTCAGGGTATAATTACCAGAGAGTGAAACCCACTTACTGTTGTCGGCGGTGACAGTTGCCACGTTGACATAAGTAGTTCCGCTGCCGTCGGTTTTTTTAACAGTCATCTTGACGGTGTCGCTGGTGTTGCTGTCTATTCTTACCCAGCCGGACATCTGGTAGGTTTGCCCGACCGACATCATTTCGTTCGTTACATCCTGCGCTATTCCATTCCAGGTTGCGGTTCTGTTGTATGCGTGTCCGCAGTATGAGCCGCTATGGGGGGATGGCGATGAGGTCACTGTGTTGATTGAGCAGGTGCCCATAGCAGACCAGCCGGTTGTTCCGCTTTCAAACCCTGGGTTTGTCAGGACGTTTGCAGCTTTAGCGCCGGAAAGTACGACAAAAAGCACTATCAGTACGAATGATAACAGGTGGCGTTTTGACTCTGAGCTGTTAAAGCCTTTTACCGCAGGAACCCCTTGCCCCCATCGTCGAATTTGAACGTTCATTTGATTTTCCTCCATTCTAAAGTATCATCCGAGAGACATAGATCCATTCGAACGTATATCACACTATACCGTATTACCTATCGAATTTGCAAGAAAAAAAATTATTTTCCTATGCAAAAGCGTGAGAAGATTCGGTCGAGAACCTGTTCGTCGATGTTGTGCTGCTCGATGCCACTGAGTTGGTTATAGGCGGTTCTGAGCATCATAGCGGCCAGTTCCTCGCTGCCTGCCTTTATTTCCTTTTCGGCCTGGACGGTGTCGTGAATTGCGTTGTTCAGGGCTTGTCTGTGCCTTGTGGTAAGCGCTAATACGTCTTGCGTACTGCGTACAGGGTACTGCGTTAGCCGGTTAGTGATTTCGGTCTTTAGTTTATCAATGCCTGCGTTGTTATGTACCGAGACAGGAAGGAAATCGCAGCCGAAGAGCGATTTTAGTTTTGAGAGCCGTTCGGCAGTATCTTTTTCCGAAAGCAAATCCGTTTTTGTGGCGATGGATATAAGTGTTTTCGGTTGTATCAATTGAAACACTGCCAAGTCTTCAACCCAGTTATCTTTTGATATATCGACGCAGAAGGTAACTACCGCTGCGTTCTTAATCGCCTCGATTGCGGCCTGCTGTGCAAGCTCATCGAGTATATTTTCGGATTTTACTATCCCCTCGACGTTGCTCGGGGCAAGTAAACCGGCGCAATCAAATAAAATACATCGACAGCCGGGGAGCTCTAATTCTCCCGTAAGGACGTCTCTCGTGGTTTTTCGATGGTGTGAGACGATGCTGCGCTGCCTGCCAAGCAATTTATTGAGCAGCGTGCTTTTGCCCGCGTTGGGGCTTCCTGCTATGCCCACGGCGGGTAAATCGATGGTTGATTCGCTGCGTATTGAGCCGGCTAAAAGGTCTTTGAGCCGGCTTTTTGTCTCGCTTAATCTAGCGATTATGTCGGCCTTGTTTGCGGGGGTTATGTCTTCTGCGCTGAAATCGAGGTTCGCTTCGAGCCGGCTCAAGATGTCGAGAATTGATTCACGAATTGTTTTTGACAATCGCCCCAGCCGGCCTGCTAACAGGTTTTCTGCGGCGGCAAGCTGAAAAGTGTTCGAGGCGGTAATCACCTCGTTTACAGCTTCTGCCTGTGCAAGGTCGATTTTGTTATTGAGGTATGCCCTTGCGGTAAACTCGCCCGCCGAGGCGGTTCGGGCGCCGAGCGATAATAATTTTTCCATCAACGCCCCGGTGATTGCCTGATTTGCCCAGAGGTGGATTTCAGCGAGGTCATCTCCGGTGTAGGAATGCGGGCTTCGGAAAAGGTAAACAACCGCGTCGAGATTTATATCTGATATGCGGCAAGTTGTGATGCCTGCTTTGTCGGCAACCGGCGATGTGCAAATGTGGCCAAGGATTTCGAATGTCTGCGGGCCGGATATTCGGACGATTACTCGGTGGTCGTTGGCGGGGGAACTAACTGCTATGATTGTGTCGTTTGAGGCGTACATAGCGTATAGCGTATGGCGGGTAGCGTATAGGGAGAGACAGCAGTATTTAGCGGATAGGATTGAGCATCCTATACAGCATTGCGCCAACTTCTTTCAATAAGTTTTCTATGAGTTCGTTTTTGTTTGCATATCCCAAATCGATGGATAACAGGTATTGCGTTTCTAATTCGCAAAGTGACCCATAGGAGATAGATAAAAATTGATTGTACTCTGCTTTATGTTGTCTGCCGTATCCTTCGGCAATGTTAGAGGGTATTGAGACGGCGGCTCTGCGCATTTGTTGGGACATAGCATATATTTCAGTTTTGGGAAAATTCTTTGTTTCTTTGTAAATCACCAGAACAAGCTGATATGCCTTTTGCCAGACCACAAGGTCTTTAAACGAGTGTGTCTGCATATATCTCCTTTTAACTATCCGCTATACGCCACCCGCTATACGCTATTTTATATTTTGAAGAACGGTTTTGGCTTCGGCTTTTTGACTTTGCCGCCTGTTTTACTCGTTACGGGGACGAGATTTTCACTTTGAAGTTCTTCCTGTTTGGCAATGTGCCTTTTGATGATGTATTGCTCAATGACGCCGCCGAAGACGCTGGCCATAATGTAAAGATTCAAGCCTGATGGTGAATTGTACAGCATCAACGGGAACATCACGGGCATCATAAACATCATAATTTTCTGCTGTTGTGCCGTTTGCGGGTCGGCGGCGGCCTGGGCGGGCATAAGTTTCTGCTGGAGATAAAACGCCACGCCCATCAGAATCGGCAGCAGGTTGAATGAGTCAAGCGTGCCTAACAGAGGCAGCGCTACCGCTTTGAATCTGAACAGTGCGTCGGGCGCCGAAAGGTCCGTAATCCAGAAGGGCAGGAATTGTGCGCCTCGAAGGTCAATACTGGCGTAAACTGCGCCGTACAGGG
The DNA here is from genome assembly GCA_049509475.1 of Sedimentisphaerales bacterium. Classification (GTDB taxonomy): domain Bacteria; phylum Planctomycetota; class Phycisphaerae; order Sedimentisphaerales; family Anaerobacaceae; genus Fen-1362. Next base: position 81,500 of record JBEKZW010000004.1, on the reverse strand, counting down.
CAATCCAGATGGGCATCTGGACCATTGTCGGCAGCATACCCATAACCGCGGCGGAGTGAGATACGCCATATTTTTTCTGCACCTCGCCGATTCGGCGGTTCATTTCCATTAAATTTTTGCCGTATTGTTTCCTTATTTCCTGCACTTCGGGCAAGGCGTTAAACTTCGCGTATTTGCTCATCGACACCTGGCTTAATCTGGTGAGCGGGTGGAGAATCAGCCGGACTAAGAGGACCAGGATGATGATTACGATGCCGTAATTGGGGATAAACGTATAGAGCCATTTCAAAAGCCAGAGGATTCCAAAGGCCAGCGGATGAATAATTGCGGCGGGGCAGCAGCAGGCCATAAAATCCATTGTGTACACGAAGCCGAGGTTTTGATACATCGGTACTTTGTCGAACAGCGATTTGTCCTTGGGGCCGAGAAATAGCTTGAAGTTGAATGTTTTGTTTTCTGCCGGGGCGAGCGTGATAACAGTTGATTTCAGGTCGATGCCGATGGTTTCATCGCCGTCGGGATTTGCACACCACCCGGACTTATCGGTTATCCAGTTGCAGAAATTCGTGTTCGCGTCGGGCATTGGAATGACAATGGCCGCGAAGTATTTGCAGGTGATTGCTGCCCAGAGAAAACCCGCGTTGTGCTGGTTGAGTTGCCTGTTTTCAGGCGTTGCGGCCTTTTTTAGTTTGTTTATGTCGAGGAAGGTGCTGACGATTTCTCCTCTGGTGTCCCTGAATGCAGCGATTGTCTTTCTTGAGTCGGTTCTCGGGTCGTCTCTTTTGATGCCCGCCGGGCCGGTCAGCTCGAACTGGATTTTATGTTCATCGGACGAGAGGTTCTCCACAGTTAAATCACAGTCGAGGTCATAGATTTTGGGAGTGACACGATAGGTCTTAATCAGTTTGATAGCGGGTTGTCCTGTGGTCTTGTTTTTTATGATTGCCTCAAAGCGGGCGATTTGTGGGCCGTTCTGCGAAGTTTCAGCCTCGGATGTTATCCAGTCGAGCTTGTCTAAACGAAATTGTAGTTGGTTATCCAGCGTAAGCGTCCTGCTGGCCATTGAGAAAGCGGGCGTGCCGTCGAGGTTGACCGTTGGCGAGAGCACAGCAAGGGGCTGTGGATTTTTGTGGTCGCGGTCGTCGAATTCGTTGAGTTTGGCGTCGCTGATACCTGCGCCGCGGGAGGTGAGGTCGAGCATAAATTTGAAGCCGGTATTCGGGTCGAGCGAGCCGAGAGTAACGGTTTTTGGATTTCCGCCGACCGCACTGAAGCCGGGCAGAGGAGCCGGCTGCATTGAAGGTGATTCGTCGGCTGCGAGGATTACGCAGGGCGAACAAAAAACAATCAACATCAGCGTCAGTATAGTTCTTAAATTCATATTTCCTGTTTTCTGTCTCCTGCCCTCCGTAGCTTCAGCGTAGGAGGGTTTGTCTTCTGTTACAGTTTCATCTTCCTTCCGCAAGCCGGTCGGCGTTGAAGGTATCGAGCTGGCCCATCGCCCTGATTTTTTCGGCAGCGGTTTTGTAATCGTATTCGAGGCGGACGAAGTGCACCTCATTTTCCTCGATGTAAACGTAGCTGGTGCGGTTGTCGCGGTCCCTCGGCTGGCCGACCGAGCCGATATTGATAATTGCCTTTTCCTCTTCGACAATCGGATAGACGTTGCCTAATTCGCTCGGCAGGTAGAAATCCGGCTCATCGAGAAATACGCCCGGCAGGTGTGTGTGGCCTACGAAACAGACATGCTTGACCCGCTCGAAAAGCAGGCGGACTTTTACGGGGTTGGTATAAACGTCGTCGGGAAAAATATACTCGTTGATTGGCCTGCGCGGCGAGGCGTGGATGAAATCGATTGAGGCGGCGACGTCGCCGAGTTTTGCCTTGACCGCCCGCCGCATAGGCAGTTTACCCAAAAATTCCCAGCGGTTATCTCTTGCCTGCTTGTCCGGCTCGCCTTCGAGATTGAAACGGGTCCAGAAGCTGGCCTGTTCCGCGCCGTAGTTGAAATTTGTCGGCTCGTAAAGGGTGGCGTAATCGTGGTTGCCCAGGACGCACCATTTGGTCTTGCTGATAACCAGGTCAAGACACTCTCGCGGATTGGCGCCGTAGCCGATGACGTCCCCGAGGCAGTAAATGGTTTTTATGCCCCGGTTTTCGATGTCCGCAAGGACGGTCGTCAACGCCTCGATATTCGAATGTATGTCGCTTATTATCGCAAACATGGTTAACTCACGCTCAGTTACCTTTTATATCCAGGATTGCATAACGCAAAGGTAACTTCATAACAGAAAAAGCGTCAAAAGGCCAGAGTATTTGTTGGTTTTTTGCGAATGTTTTGCGGCTGCGGGTGAGAATTCTATTTGGTTGCTTTGAATTTTGCCGGTGATATAATACCCTAAAATAATATGATACTGCGATAAGGGGATTATCTTGGCTGATACGAATTTGCTCGAAGCAGGCGGATTAGTGAAAAAATATTCCGGAAGGGCCGTCGTCAACGGCGTATCCATCGCAATCGCGCATCGCAGCATCGTGGGCCTGCTTGGCCGAAACGGTGCGGGCAAAACCACCACTTTCAGAATGATTATGGGGATGATAATCCCCACCGCGGGCCAGGTTGTCTTTGAAGGCAATGACATCACGGAGCTGCCGATGTACAAAAGGGCGCGCCTTGGCATCGGGTATCTTTCACAGGAGCCGAGCATTTTTCAGCGACTTAGTGTCCGCGATAATCTTTACGCCATTCTCGAAACGATGGCCGTTACAAAACAACACAGGGATAGCCGTGCTGACGAGCTGATTGAGCGTTTCGGCCTGACCGAAGTGGCCCAGAGCGAGGGGCGATTCCTCTCCGGCGGCGAACGCAGAAAACTCGAAATCGCTCGCGCTATGGTAACGGACCCCTCACTGATTCTGCTTGATGAACCCTTTAGCGGCGTTGACCCCATTACCGTCCAGGAACTGCAAAGCGATATTCGTCATCTTGTCGCTTCCGGCGTCAGCATCCTGATTACAGACCACAATGTCGAAAGAACGCTCGAAGTGGTCGATAAGGCCTATATCATAGACCACGGCAAGGTCCTGGCTGAAGGCACCCCCGCGCAGGTTATCCAGAATGAAATTGTCAGAAAGGCCTACTTAGGCAATAGTTTCAACGGCGATGAGTTCGATTAAAGAATCAGGATGACGATTGATATTGAAAAATGTTGTATAACGCATTACCCGGCGCAGGTGCTTGGTGAGCCCTCACAGCCGGTCGAGAAAATCGACGATACCATCCGTCGGCTCGTTGCTAAGATGACGGACCTTATGGTGGAGCTTAAAGGCGTCGGTTTTGCCGCCCCGCAGGCGGGTGTGCCGTTACGCCTCTTTATCATTTCCCTGGACGGCAGCAGAAATAACGTCCGCGTTTTTGTCAATCCGACGGTCAGGGGCGAAGGCCCGATTGTGGAAAACGAAGAGGGGTGTCTGTCTGTCCCGGGCGTATTCACAAAAATCAAACGGTACAGTCAGGCGACCGTTACCGCCACCGACCTCGATGGCAAGACCTTCACCGACCGGGGCGAAGGCCTTTACGCCCGTGCTTTGCAGCATGAGTTTGACCACATCGAGGGCGTTACAATCGTTAATCGTATGCCGACGATAGCCCGCATCAGTTACCGAAAGCAGTTGAAAAAACTCGAAGAGGAAAATGGCGACGCCGGTTCCTGACATCTCTATATTCTGAAAGACAAATGAACATCGTTTATCTCGGAAGCGGCCAATTCGGTTTGCCTTGTCTCGACGCGATTATTCAATCGAGCCATAAAATATCTCTTGTTATTACCCAGCCCGCACAGCCCGCGGGCAGGGGACGTAAAGAAAAGCCGACGCCCGTTGCCGAGTGGGCAGCACAAAATAACATACCTGTCATTGAAGCCCCTGATGTGAATTCTCCCGCTATTATCGACAAAATAAAATCCTGCCAACCTGAACTTTTAGTTGTCATTGCCTTTGGCCAGAAAATCAGCAAAGATGTTACCGATATCGCCCCCAAAGGTGCGATAAATGTTCACGCGTCATTGCTGCCTGAATACCGCGGCGCTGCGCCGATAAACTGGGCGATAATCAACGGCGACGCTGAAACAGGCATTAGTATTATCACCGTTGCGGAAAGAATGGACGCGGGTGATATACTCGCGCAATACAGGACAGAAATTGACGGCGAGGAATCAGCGGACGAACTTCACGACCGGCTGGCGCAACTCGCGTCGCCATTGCTCATTACGGCCATCGACCGGATTGCCGCGGGTACGGCCAAATACGCCAAACAGGATGACTCGAAGGCCACCCGCGCACCGAAGCTTAAAAAAGCCGATGGTTTTATCGATTTTGCTGAGTCGGCGGAATTGCTGCACCGCAAAATGCTTGGTTTGTGGCCCTGGCCGGGTGTGTCTGCTATTTATAAGTCACAAGAATCGGGCAGGGCGGAGCGAGTCATTTTCGCAAAGGCCGATATACTGCGAACAGATGAGCCCGCGAACCTGCCTCCCGGCACAATCGACGAAAATCTTAACGTTGTCTGCGGCAAAGACCGCTTGCAGATTATGCAGTTGAAGCCGGAAAATTCCCGCCTGATGAGCTACGCTGATTTTGTCAATGGCAGGCGCGTCTCGCCAGGCGACCGGTTTGTCAAAATAGCGGATTCGACAAGCTCACCGCAAGAAGATTGATATGCCTGAGCCGAAACCTATAGCCGCGCGCGGCATTGCAGCCGAAGTGCTCACCGAAACCCGCAAAGACAAACAATTTGCCGGCGACGCATTAGACCATTACCCCAAACTTGACAACAGACAAAAGGCGACCGACCTCGTCTTCGGCGTGATAAAGAATCGTTTAATCATCGATCTTGTTATCGAAAAAGTATCAGGGATTCAAATTGTGCATATACCGAGTAAAATCCTCAATATCATCAGGGTAGGGGTATATGAGATTATTTTTTGTCCGCGGGCGAAAGAATACGTGATAGTTTGCGAAGCGGTCGAATACGCAAAGCACGTCACGAATACAAAAGGAGCGGGATTCGTAAATGCGATTCTTCGCCAGGTGCAAAAACATATAATCAATCGTCAAAAGCCCGCCGACCAGTCTTCGCTTCGCAAGCTCATCCCGCAAACGCCGACTACGGGCTGCGAATTCGATATAGAAATGCTTCCTGCTCCCGAAGAAACGCCGTGTGAGTATCTTGCCTGTGCGTTTTCGCTGCCGGGCTGGCTTGTTCGAAATTGGCTTGATGAATACGGCAGGGAGCAGACGGAAAAAATTTGTTTTGCGAGCAATCGCAGGCCGAGCGTTTATTTGAGGCCTAATCCGCTTAAAACAACGGCTGGAGAACTCGCGGAGAAGCTCAAGGCCGCCGAAGTTGACTGTGATATTGAGTCCGAATCGCAAATGATAAAACTGACAAGTCCCAAAGCGGTAACAGCGTTGCCCGGCTTTGATGAAGGACTATTTGCCGTTCAGGATTTATCCGCCGCGGAAGTGGTTCGGGTGTTGAAGCCAAAGCCGGGCTGGACCATTCTTGACCTTTGTGCTGCGCCGGGCACAAAGACGACGCAGTTGGCGGAAGCGACCAGCGGACACGCGAAAATCATCGCGGCCGATATTGACTCCGACCGCCTGAAAAAGGTCAAAGAAAATATCGCCCGCCTGGGACTGTCGGGCAGCATCACGACAATCGAATATAGCGATATTGAAAAGCAGAGCAGTTTTGATTGTGTGCTCGTCGATGTGCCCTGCTCAAACACCGGCGTTTTGGCACGCAGGCCGGAAGTTCGCCATCGGATTACCAAAGATGATGTTAAAAAACTTGCCCAAACGCAGATGACGCTGCTCTCAAAGGCCGTTGGTATGTTGAAACCCAAAGGCGTTATTTGTTACAGCACATGCAGCATCCAGCCCGAAGAGGACGGCCTGCTCGTGCGCGGATTTATTAAGGAAAATCCCAGTTTCAAAATTGACTCTGAAAGCCTGATTTTGCCGTCTGCCGATAAATTTGATAGGGATGGCAGTTATGTTGCCGTTATAGTCGGGGGATAGAAGGCTTGATTTTTTGCCGGATTGCTCTTGACGTGGTTTGGGTAAATTGTTAAGTGTTTGAGAGTGGCCGGCGGAGTACCGGCGATATTATGAAATTGAAAGGAGTCCATTATGGCAAGGTTAGCAGTCATCGTATTGGTTATAGCGTTATCGTTCGTTCTTGCAGGGTGTAGCGGTAAGGGTGCGGACAAACCGCAGGTAGTAACTACCGGCAACGCTGCCCCTTCGGATGCTGACACCCTGTATGCCGAGGGTATTACTCTCGAAAAACATGCAGGCCCGATAGGCTCGTTGAATGTTCTCAAGGACGAGGCCATGTTGAGAATGGCGCTCGATAAGTATAACCAGATAATCAGCAAATACCCCACCAGCGACAAAATAGACGATGCTGCCTTCAGAATGGGCGGGATTTATGAGTACCTCAAGGACTACACTAATGCCGTTAAGAATTATCAGAGAACCTACCAGTGGAACCCGGATACGACCACTGTGGCAAGGTTCAAGGCGGCTTATCTTCTCGATACCCAGTTGGGCAGAAGAGCTGAGGCGCTGCAGATTTATCAGGAGGCCCTGTCGAAGATAACCAAATCCAACGAGCACATATTGTGGGTGCAATATGCCGAGCAGCGCGTCAAGGAATTAAGCGGGGCAGTCAAACCACAGGAGTAACCTCGGCTGAATTTATTAGAATGAATACTTCGCGTAATTATGGGCCTGACCGACTGTCAGGCCCATTTGCTTTTGGCGGTCGATGCTGAAGATACTGGAACAAAAAACAGCGGACTTTATTGCAGCCGAACGGCTTGTACCGGTGGGCGGAAAAGTTCTGCTCGCAATTTCAGGCGGCGCAGATTCCACCGCCTTGTTGCGCGTCCTCGCTGCGCTGCGGCTCGATATTTGTTGTGCCCACATAAATCATCAATTGAGAGGTGATGAAGCCCAAAGAGACGAGGATTTTGTGATTGAACAGTGCCAAAAGCTCAAAGTCCCCCTCGTTACAATGAAAATCGATGTGCGCGATTACGCAAAAAAATCGAAACTCTCCATCGAGACGGCCGCGAGAAACCTGCGAATCGAAAATCTGGTTGAGATTGCGAAATCACAGAACTGCGGCTGTATTGCTACAGCCCATCATAAAAATGATAACGCCGAGACAATTATCGACCGGCTGATTCGCGGAACGGGCCTTCGCGGCCTGTGCGGCATCTGGCCCGCGAAAAAATTTGCTGATGGAATCACGTTTATAAGACCATTGCTTTGTGCCGCTCGCGATGAGATTATTCAATACCTCAACAGCCGCAATCTGAATTGGTGCACCGACAGGACAAATACGGATTTCGCGTACAGGCGCAACTTCATCCGTCATCGCCTTCTGCCTGCGTTACAGAATGATTCTCAGGGCGACCTTGTTGAACGCCTTTTCGTTTTGTCGAAAGCGTCTCGCGGATTTTATCTTGTGATTTGCCGGGCAGCCGACGCAATTTGGCCCGACGCGGCAACCATGAATGAAAACAACATTATTATTGATTCTGACAAAATTGCCAACCAGCCGGCTGAAATCAAAATCGAGATTGTCCGCCGGGCACTGACTCAACTGGATTGCGGCGAGCAGGATGTTACCGAACGGCATTATACAAGCATATTGAAATTGTCTGACGATGGTCATTTGCAGCTTCCGAATCGCGTAACAGCGCATCGGCAGGGGGGCAAAATCGTCTTTGCGCGTTACCAGGAACGTGAATGTAGGGCGGGGTTTACCCCGCCGGTTCAATTAAATATCCCCGGTAAAACAGAATTTGCCGGTTTTGTAATCGAGGCAGATACAGTTGAATATGATGCGGCGAAGTTCGAGATGTTCAGGAAAAATAAAAGTAATCTGGTTGAGTGGTTCGATTTTGAAAAATTGAAGCCGCCGCTGGAAGTTCGCCTTAGAAAACGCGGCGATAAGTTCCGGCCCCTGGGTCTGGCAGGTGAAAAAAGAGTAGGCAAATTTTTGACGACTGCGAAAGTGTCCCAATCATTACGAAGGCGATTACTTGTTGTCGCCGATGCCGAAAAAATAATCTGGCTTTGCCCCGTCAGGATTAGCGAGCAAGCAAAGGTTGCTGGCCAAACGAAGAAAGTCCTGCAGTTGCGGATAACCCAAAAATAAAGTGCTGCGAACGGTTAGTCCGCAGCACTTTATTAATTCGGTTTATGGACAGTTTGCCTGATTTGGGTCGTTGCACTGTAGCCAGTTCTCGGCCAATATGGCGTAATCAAAGAAATCTATGCCATTGATATTATCGAGGTTGGCAGATCCAGCGGGTTGAAGCCATTGCTCGGTAAGGATTTTCAGGTCTTCCAAATTAACTGTGCAGTCCTTGTTCAGGTCTCCATCGGCGTACTGGGTGCCGGGGTCGCCGCAATTTTGGGGGCCGATATAATCTTGTCCCTTCGGGTACGGTAACGTGCCGGTCCAGTCCAGCATAAATGTCTTCGGTACCAACGTCTGATATGGCGGATATTGATATTGGACCGTCTTCCAGTTGCTGAAATGAGGCAATTCGTCATCCATAAGCAGCGCGTGGGAGTGACCGAATCGGAAATTACCCATAAAATACGTCCCGGGGCCCGGTACGGGCTGGAATATAAGCAGGTGGTTACAGGGGTCTTCATAGTAGCTGTATCTGAACTGCCAGCGGTATTCCCCGATTGGCGGACCGGAAGAGCTGGCATAAAGTGAGCAGGCACAGATGACGTATCCGCCGCACATATTGGGTATGTTTATATTGGGGCCGCCTGGCATGCCAAAGTGTTGCCCGAACATCCCGGCGCCGGGCAGAGGAGTTGCCATCATCGGTGTCCACAAGACAAAACCGATTGAAACCGAATTGCCGTTTGCGTCGTAGGGCACAACAATTTCCACGGTTATAGTGACGGTCGAGCCCTTGGGCACTGGGTTATCGCTGAGGTCCCAGCTGACACTAACACTCGTATTGTTTGTATCCTCAAAGAAGCTCGGCAGATTATTAGTATCCCAGTCGATGGTGGTGCGGTAACTGAGGATTTGATGGTTGGAAGAGAAACTGTAATGCAGGTCCAGCGCACAGGGGTCGTTGCCGTTATACGTGAGCTGTGCCGATGTGACAAGCGTGCGAACGTTGGAGTTGTTGCCGTCGGCCGTGGGTTCAAGCGTTACAAAGCCGTCGATGTACCAATGAGGTTTATTCGCATAGTCGATATACCAGCCGACGCCCTCATTGCAGTCGGCTGTATCGTTGGGATTGGGATTGTTGTAATCATCGTAAGTATATGTCTGCACCGCTTCATGAGTGTTCCAATAGTCGGAATCAGAAACCTTGACCTTTGCGGGATTGGAGTCGATGTGATTGGCATCGGCGCCGTCATCACCCCAGCAGGCGATGGAATGTCCCCCTATGCCGACATTGGCGTCGCAAGTAGGCCTGCGTATGCTCAGAGAAAGAAAAGTGCTTCCTCGCAGGTCGTTTCCAATTAATTGAGGCAGATCAGTCCGGGCATAAGGAAACCGCAGGGTCTCGTCACTGGTGCCAAAAGCGCCGTATTTGTTGATGACTGTGTAGGGGTTGGTGTTCTTCCATGTGTTGTAGTTCGATTGCATCCACTTTTGCATGGCGGTGTCGTCCCAGCCGGTATTATTACAGTCGCACAGGTTACTGCATATCTCGTCGTAGATATCATCCGCGCGTTCCTGGACGTTGTTACCGTCGCCGTAGCCGGCTCCCGCCAATAAATTAGACGCAGATGCCACCCAGCAGCTTTCCTTTTTGCTGTCTCCGTGTTCGGACTTATCTACGTCAGGCGGCGGATTCATCTTCAGGTAGTCGGCACAGGTCTGTTGTGTAGATATGCCTGAAATGGCAAATGCCGCCAGGCAGACAACTATTGTGGAAAACGATGGATTTTTCCCGGTCCTCATATTATTCCTCCTTACTTTTTTAGCAGCGATAGTCTCCTTTTGCCTCGTTTGATGAAATTCGTGTTGGCTTGTGCAGCCGAGGCACTGGTAACAATATACCACCGCTGTTATTCGGTTGTCAACAAAAAAATGGTTATTGGCGGTCGCTAAAAACCCATCGTGAGGTGCTGCGGATTGTGCCTGATAAAGCTATTATTGCTGACCGGCATCGAACAATTCCGGCTCATCGTCGGCGGTCGGTTTCTTGCTGTATTTCAAACCCAGATGCTCGCAGGCCTGCTTTGTGATTTCTCTGCCGCGTTTTGTCCGCCTGACAAAACCGATTTGCAGCAGATACGGCTCAACCACGTCTTCCAGCGTGTCCCGTTCCTCGCCTAATGTTGCCGCGATTGCCTCGATACCTGCAGGCCCGCCCTCATATACCCCTGCCAAAGCCCGCAAAAACGAGCGGTCTAATTCATCGAGGCCAAGCCCGTCAATCTGCTCCATTTTCAGCGAGCTTTCGACAATCGCAGTCGTAAGTTTGCCCTGCCCCTTCACTTGCGCATAATCCCGCACCCGTTTTAACAGCCGGTTCGCGATCCTCGGCGTGCCGCGCGACCTTGCCGCTATCAGCTCAACGGTCCCGTTGTCGCATTTCAACTGCAGCAGTTTCGCCGAACGGTCCAGAATTAAACCAAGCTCCTCAACGCTGTAAAATTCGACGTGGTAAAGCATCCCGAACCTGCTTCGCAGCGGCGCGCTGAGCAACCCCGCCCGGGTCGTCGCGCCGATGAGCGTAAATCGTTTCAGCGGGAAATTTATCGTCTTTGCGTGCAGTCCGCTATCGACGGTGAAATCGACTCTGAACTCCTCCATCGCCGGGTACATAAATTCCTCGACAGGCGTGCTCAGCCGGTGAATCTCGTCGATGAAAAGTATATCGCCAGTATTAACGTTGCTCAAAAGCCCCATCAGGTCGCCCTGTTTGGTCAGCGCAGGGCCCGACGTGCACCTGATATTTGCACCCATTTCATTGGCAACTACGTTGGCTAATGTCGTCTTGCCTAATCCGGGCGGGCCATAAAAAAGAATATGCTCCAACGGCTCGTTTCTCTTTTTTGCCGCCTCAATAGCGATTTTGAGCTTGTCAATTACCCTGGCCTGGCCGACGCACTCGCCGAGATGTTTGGGCCGAAGAGAAACGTTAAAATTCTCCTCTGCCTCATTCCTCGACTCGCCCGTTATGACTCTATCTATTGCCATTAGACCTCTATGCCTTGTTTCATTCTATACACCAGCGGCACTAACTCTTCCGCTGACTTTGCATCCGGATGTTTTTTGCACGCAAGCTCAATCAGCTCCATCGCTTCATTTCGCTTCTCGCCCCAGGCAATCAGAATCTCCAATGTCTCCGCCTGGTATGGCTTAAACGCCGGAGCCGGCGCTCCCGTCGGCCCGACACCTATTGCGAATCTGCCGAGTTTGCCCTTCAATTCCGCGATAATTTGTTGAGCCGTTCTTTTGCCCACGCCGTCAAGAGCGGTCAGTGTCTTGTCATCTCCGTTTTCAATCGCCGATGCGATACTGGCAATCGGTATTGTGAGAGACCTTAGCGCCTTTCGCACGCCGATGCCTTTGACGCTGGTGAACTTGTTGAAAAACTCTCTTTCACCGTCGCTTAAAAATCCAACGATTCTCGGTATCAGGTTTCCGCCGCCCAATGACCCTTCGTAGTATTCCATCGTGCAAAGCGTAATAGTTGAGCCGATGCTGCCCGCTAACGCACTGATGCAATACCCCGGCAGCAAAACCTCATAGCCAACCGCGCCAACCTGCACTAACGCGCTTTCAGTATCCAACTTAACAAGTTTTCCTTCCAATCGTGCAATCATAAATTTTTGAACTTCAACCTGCTGTCAGAACCTTTCTCATTTTAACACATTGCATCTTGTGACCGGAACGAATTTCGCGAACACCTCGCTCTACGGTTACGAAACCGTTTTTGGCATAAAATTTCTCAGCATTTAAAGAAGCATCTAATTTGAGAGTATTGACTCCCCGCTCTATGGCAATTCGTTCAAGACCTGCCAGGATTTGTGTTCCTATCCCTTGACGGCCGAAGGCCGGATGCACATATATGGCCCGCAACTCATTACATTTGGGCATGATAATCCCAAAACCAACCGTCCTGTTATTTATTTTTCCCACAACGAATATTTCCTCGCCGCCCTGAATCGCATCCGTTAATTGCTTGATTTTCTCAGGCGTCTTGGGCATAGCCCAGTTCTGAATTATCTCTTCAGGATACCAGGATGCCGCAATTTCATGCACTGCGGAATAATGGATATTCATAATATCTTCAACGTTTGACGCGTCCGCTGATTTTAATTCGATGAGCCTCATAGATATTTTTTCACAGTTTCCGCACAGCACATCGCCGCCGATATTGCGTCCGCCACGTCATTCGGCTCAGGCACAGCCGACAATCCCAAAAGCGTCTTTATTGTCCTCTGCATCTGCTCTTTCGAAGCGTGCCCGTTGCCCGTAATACATTTTTTTATCCGCGTCGCGCCGAAACTCTTAACCTCAATACCCGCCTCGGCACACCTCTGCAATATAACGCCTCTTGCGTGTCCCATCAATATCGCTGTTCGCGGATGAGCATAATGCGAATATAACTGCTCTACGCCCACGACATCGGGCTTGAACTTATCCAGTATCGAATCAATATCCTCGGCTATCTGCTTCAACCTTGTCTCAATCGCCTTGCTGGCCATCGTGCGAATCACACCCGCCTCAATTAATCGATTGTCATTCTGAGCGAAGCGAAGAATCTCTTTCTTATTTCCGCCGGTTGTCTCAATGCACGCATACCCGCAAACCTGCAATCCCGGGTCTATGCCGAGAATCCTCATTTCATTCTCCAGCCGGTAACTCCGCCGGGTTTGTCTTCGAGAACAATACCTAACAATTCTAAAACACTACGTATTTTATCGGATAGCGCAAAATCCTTTTTTTGTCTTGCCGCATTTCTTCGCTTTATAAGGTCGTCAACCATTTTATTTTCATCAAGTTTCACTTTGCTGCTTCGACGTTTAGGTATATACTGGAAACCTAATACTTCCCCGCCAAGTTTCTTAAACTTATTATGAATGGCTATTAGGGTTTCATTTGTGGCGTTTTTGGCAATCTGCTCGTTGGCCAGGTTCGCCAGTTCGAACATCACCGATAACGCAATTGATGTATTGAGGTCGTCGTTCATTGCTCTTTCAAATTTCTCATTTAATTCCTTTAGTCGGTCCGTGGTGTAATTGTCGATTAGGCCATGTGGTGCATTTTTAATTTGTTTCCTTAACGTTGTGACTGCGTCCGCTAATTTATCGTATCCGCTCTGTGCGGCATACAGGGCCTCATTTGAAAAATCAAGCGTGCTTCGATAATGACTGTTGAGAACCAATTGCCGGACTGCAAATGGACTATACTTTCGGCTTAATCTCTCATGTTTCCGTTCAGGAGAACCTGTGAAGACCTGCTTTAGCGTAATAAAGTTGCCCAGGCTCTTGCCCATTTTCTGGCCATCGACCGTAACCATATTATTATGCAGCCAGTATTTTACGAATTGCTTTCCCGTCGCCGCTTCTGCCTGCGCGATTTCGCATTCGTGATGCGGGAACTGGTTTTCCAGCCCGCCGCCGTGAATATCGAAGGGTTGGCCCAGATATTTTGTGCTCATCACCGAACATTCAAGGTGCCAGCCGGGGAATCCCTGTCCCCACGGGCTTGGCCACTGCATAATATGGTTTGCCTCTGCCTTTTTCCAAAGAGCGAAGTCAGCCGGGTTCCTCTTTTCCTGCGAAACCTCAACCCTTGCCCCCGCAATCATATCCTCGACGTTCCTGCCCGATAGTTTTCCGTAATCGGCAAATTTTGAAACGTCGAAATAAACCGACCCGTTGGCTTCGTATGCGTAACCTTTCGCAAGAAGCGTCTTGACCAATTCTATTTGCTCAACGATATGTCCGCTTGCCCGCGGGCTTATATCAGGCCTGACACAGTTGAGCTTGTCCATATCCTCGAAGTAACTTCGTGTGTATGTTTCTGCCAGTTCCATCGGGTGCTTGTGTACCTTCGCTGCTGCCTTTGCGATTTTATCTTCGCCCTGGTCTGCGTCATCTGTAAGGTGTCCCACGTCTGTTATATTCTGAACGTATGTTACGTTATAACCGAGGTATCGCAGGTAGCGGACGAGGATATCGAAGCTGACGTAGCTTTTGGCGTGCCCAAGATGCGCGTGCCCGTAAACCGTCGGCCCACAGACATATATCCCGACCTTGCCCTTATTTATCGGCTTAAATTCTTCCAATCGTCTTGTTAAGCTGTTGTATAATTGTAATCCCATTCTATATCCTTTTGATTTTCTTTCTCAGCATTGCTACCGCCGTGGCTGATATTGCCATACCTTCGCCGATTTCACCTAATCCCTCGTTTGTTTTCGCTTTTACGTTGGCCGCGTTAAAATCGATTCCAAGCAGTCCCGCGATTACCCGTTTTATTTGTCCCTTGAATGGTTCCAGCCGGGGCTGCTCCGCGTGAATTGTTACATCGACGTTGATGATGTCCCATTTCTTCTCAGCTATTTTTTCTTTGACGATTAAAAGCAGCTCTTTGCTGTCCGCGTCTTTCCACTTCGGGTCTGTATCCGGAAAAAGTGTCCCTATGTCGCCCAGGCCCGCCGCTCCAAGCAGGGCGTCTATCACCGCGTGCAGCGCAACGTCGCCGTCGCTGTGTCCCAGTAATCCAAGCTGGTACGGAATCTGCACCCCGCCCAGCATAAGCTTCCTGCCGCCGATTAACCGGTGAATGTCCGTGCCTATACCCACCCGAAACTCAATTGGAACTTCATCAATCACAGCGTTCCCTTTGTACTGGGGATGTTCTTGCCTGTTATTTTAACCGCCGCGCCTAACGCCTGCCCCATCGCCTTGAAGATTGCTTCTGCGGTGTGGTGTGCGTTTGTGCCGTAGGGGACGTTTATATGCAGGTTGAATTTGCCCGCGTTTGAAAAGCTTCTCAGCATTTCCTCAAGGCACTCGATGTCGAACTCGCCGATTTTATCCGTCCGGTATTCCACGTTATAAACGCAGCTTGGCCTTCCCGACAAATCTATCGAAACATTCGCAAGCGAATCTTCCATTGGCACCGAGCTGTTGCCGTATCTGTTGATGCCTTTCTTGTCTCCAAGCGCCTTATCTAAACATTCACCGAGACACAATCCTATATCTTCAACGGTATGGTGTGCGTCAACATCGAGGTCGCCTTTGGCCTTTATCTCCATATCTATTTTGCTGTGCTTGCTCAGGTGCGTTAGCATATGGTCAAGGAACCCGACGCCCGTATCTATTTCGTATTTGCCATCGCCGTCGAGATTGAGCGATATACTGACGTCCGTTTCTTTTGTCTTCCTGTGCAGTTTCGCCGTTCGCTTTTTCATATAGGTATCCTTTCCAGTCCCGCTCATTCTAACCACGGATTACGCGGATTACACGGTTTTTTTCAATTGAATTTAGCCCCACAATTTTTGGGAAAGTTTGATAGCCATTCATCTGGTTTTGCGACAGGCCTTTTGATATAATTGTGTTGTCAACGTCTTAAGAAGTTAAATGAAAAATGTTGGTTAATAAAAGTTCCCAAAATTAAATGTCAGAATCGCTGCTTACGGGTCGCTAAGGGATTGAAAGGAATGGGGCAATGATAAAAAAAACAATACTTCTGTTTTCTTTGAGTGCTTTTTTTGCAGTCCAGGTTTTTGCACAACCGACTAAAGAGGAAAGGGAGCGTATAGACAGATTGACCCGGCAAGATCATCAGTTGATGATAAAGCAGCTGGGTATAACAAAGTTGCGCCCGGGGCCATCCGGAAATCCCAAGGCGCCGGATGCTGCCAATACCGACGAATCAAAAGCTACTCCGTACACATCATTGCCGGACCCGCTTGTCTTTAAGGATGGCTCTGCCGTCAAGACAGCCCAACAATGGGAGAAACGCAAATTAGAGATTTTCGAAGATTTTGACCGGGAAATTTACGGAAGAGTTCCCGCAAAAACGCCGGCTGTCGCGTGGAGGGTTGTCAGTGAACAGGACACGAACCTCGGCGGCATTCCCGTCATCACAAAACAGCTTGTTGGGCATGTGGATAATTCCGAGTATCCGGCAATAACCGTCGATATTAATATGACCCTCACTACTCCCAAAAACAAGACCGCTCCCGTGCCGGTTATCCTCGAGTTTGGCTGGAATTTTCCGTTAGGGTGGAAAATGCCGCAACAGGATGGCCCAACATGGCAGCAGCAGGTTTTGGAAAAGGGCTGGGGTTATGCTGTTTTGCTCCCCACCAGCATCCAGGCTGATAATGGCGCCGGTTTCCGGGAAGGGATTATCGGCTTGGTGAATAAAGGTCAGCCCCGAAAACTCGATGACTGGGGAGCATTGCGTGCCTGGGCCTGGGGTGCAAGTCGAGCAATGGATTATTTCCAAACCAATCCCGATGTAGACGCCAATCGTGTGGCCATTGAAGGTCTGTCGAGATACGGCAAAGCAGCGCTGGTAACTTTAGCCTACGAACCGCGCATTGCTATCGGCTTCATTGGTTCGTCCGGGGCAGGTGGCGCTAAGATACTCCGCAGAAATCTCGGCGAACAGGTGGAAAACCTGGCTTCTTCCGGGGAGTACCACTGGTTTGCGCCTAACTTTATCAAATATGCGGGACCATTGACGCCGATGGATTTGCCGGTTGATGCTCACGAACTTGTTGCTCTGTGCGCTCCAAGGCCGGTGTTTATTAGCGTAGGATCGCCGGACGTAGAAGGGCAATGGATAGATGCAAGAGGAATGTTTTTAGCAGGGGTTCACGCCGGCCCGGTTTATGAACTATTGGGTAAAAAAGGTTTGGGGACCGCAGAATTCCCTCCGAAGGAGACCGCATTAGTTGAGGGCCAAATCGCTTTTCGACAACACGCCGGAGGCCACACTGTCGGTCCGAATTGGCCCGTGTTTATAAAATATGCCCAGAGGTATTTTTCAAAGTAATATAGACCCGGGTTTCTAAGAACTAAACGCCATTCTCATTCGCCCGTCTGCCCCCTCGTAGCGTAGCGAATGTCCTCTACTCAAGTTTCGTAGGAACCGCAGTCGGGGATCCATGTTTAAATCTGCATTCGCCAATCGAAAATCGGCAATCTTTGATTGTTTTAACTTCCGCGATTATATATTCCTCTTTCCCTCTTACAAATAAATTTTCCCAAAACTTTCCTCAACATATAAAATATTTAGCCCTGCCGTTAACGAATTTTCCTGTTGAAAAAGAAATTCGCTAACAATATAATTTGCTCGCAGTTTAAAAGAGAACCAAAAAGGGAATACAAAATGACTGCCTCAGGGTTTCCGATAAACGTCTTTCGAAAAAGGCCGAATATACTCTTTCAATTTAATGATACTCATCTCGGAGGTAATATGAAAAATACATTCTTTATTTTGTTGCTTGTTTTCCCTTTTTCTTCATTTGCTCAGACAGCAAAAATCAAAATTGATGTTGATAGAAAAATTGGTGAGATTGATCCCAAAATCTACGGGGTCTTTATGGAACCCATTCATTTTTCCCGTCCCCTGCCTGCTCAGGAAAAACCCGTTTTCGGGAATACCCTTTATGGCCCGTTGTACGATCCGAAATCTCCCCAGGCTGATGAAAACGGATTCAATAAGATATACATTGAAGCGGCGAAGGAACTTCGGATAACCAATATGCGCTGGCCGGGCGGAAATTACACAGCGGGATACAACTGGCAGGACGGCATTGGCCCGAAAGAAAAACGTCCGGTGCGCAAAGAGCTGGCATGGAACACTAATGAAAACAACCATGTAGGAACCGATGAATGGGTTCAGCTCAACGAAGCAATCGGCTCCGAAAATGTAGTTTGCATCAATCTTGGAACAGGGACCATCGACGATGCCCGCTGGTGGGTTGAATATTGCAATTGTGAGCCGGGCACTTACTATGCGGACCTGAGGAAAAAATATGGCCATGAAAAACCCTTCAATGTGAAGTACTGGTGCCTGGGTAATGAAGTAGATGGCGAGCCCTGGATTATCGGGTACAAGAACGCGGAAGACTATTGCAAAATCGCCAAAAATGCCGCCAGGGTAATGCGATTAACGGATAAGAGTATAAAACTGGTTGCCTGCGGATCATCCAATTATGACGACTCCGGGAAATGGGTTGACTGGAACTGGAAAATCATAAATGAATTAAGAGATGTTGCCGATTACATTTCCATTCACCGCTATTGGGACCGTTCCAGCAATTATTATGTTTATGTAGGTCAGCGGGCAATAGACCTCGAAGAAAAAATTTCTCTCACTGCCTCACAAATAAAAGCTGTCAGGACACGGTACAGGCTGGATAAGCCGATTTATTTGTCAGTAGATGAATATGGTGCAATGGGAAGAGGAATATTACCCGTACTCGCAGCCGCCCAGTACTTTAATGCTTTTCTCCGTCATGCCGATGCTGTCAAAATGGCAAACTATACGCTTTTTACCTCATTATTGAGTTTTGACAAAGATAAAGGTCTGTTTGCAACCCCGCTGTTCCACACATTCAAATTATTTTCAAACAACTGTCTCGGTAATTCAGTAGACGTTTTCACCGACTGTAATGCCTATGATACGAATGAATGTAAAAATATTCCCTACCTCGATGCGACAGCCGTTTTTAATGATGCAAATGATACACTGTTCATTAACGTCGTAAACAGGCATAAAGATGAGCCAATCGAGACTGAAATTCTCACCGCTTCCGGAACATTTTCCGGTGAGGCTGTGGCAAGTATAGTTAATAGAGATGATATTTATGAAAATTTCACTTTTGATAAAAAGGAAGAATATATTCCAGTAACAAAAGTATTATCGGTTGAAGGGAAAAAGATAACCTGCTCTTTCCCGGCACATTCTTTTGTGCAAATAAAGGTAAAAATAAAGAAATAAGCAATGTTCCCGAATAAAAACATTTTTATGAATATATCAAACCCCCTGGAGCCGACATTTATGAAAACCCTGACTCTTATCCTTATTCTGTCGGCGGTGTTTCCCGCCGTGGCTCAAGACACTAATATGCCGCAGGTGCGCCCGGAAAGTCGCCGCGGTGAACCTCGCGGATTCGGCGGACCAATTGTGCTCAATGATGATGATAAACCCGCGTTTCCCGAGCCGCCGGCTGGCTTTGATGTAAAGCGCGACAACATTCCGCACGGGCGGTTGGAGATGATTGAATACGACTCGAATTCCGTCGGCACGAAACGCCGTATGCGGGTTTACACGCCGCCAGGCTACACTAAAGACAAGAAGTATCCCGTTCTCTACCTGTTGCACGGAATCGGCGGTGATGAAACCGAGTGGCAGCGGTTTGTGGCGCCGAACATCATGCTCGACAACCTCATTGCCGATGGCTGTGCTGTGCCTATGATTATTGTGATGCCCAATGGCCGCGCGCAGAAAAACGACCGCGCCGAGGGAGACGTCTTTGCCTCCGCGCCTGCGTTTGCTTATTTCGAGCGTGATTTGCTGGAGGACGTCATCCCCGCGATTGAGTCACGTTACAGCACATATAAAAATCGGGAAAACCGTGCCCTCGCCGGGCTTTCGATGGGCGGCGGGCAGTCTTTGAACTTCGGGCTCGCGCACCTCGACACGTTTGCGTGGGTGGGCGGCTTTTCCTCCGCCCCGAACACAAAGCCCCCGGCACAGCTCCTGCCTGATCCCAATGCGGCAAAGCAGTTGAAACTGCTCTGGCTTTCGTGCGGCAACAAGGATGGTCTGATTTCCATCAGCCGGGGTGTGCATATCTATTTAAAGGAAAATAAAGTCCCGCACGTATGGCACGTGGACAGCCGGGGACACGATGCGCCGGAATGGAAACAGGCGCTGTATTACTTTGTGCAGCAGTTATTTCACTAACTCGCCGCTGTACTCTTCACCAAAAATGAAATTATAAAAATTTTACTCTCATTTGGAATGGACCAGTTTTTGGGGGAAGGTCATTTTGCACTTTGCACTTTAACTTTTAAACTGAAAAATTGCTTGTCTCGGCGAAGCGTAGCGAAGATGGGCGCTCTCTGTGGCTAAATATTTTTCAGCGTAAATCTGCGTTAATCAGCGTCTAAAACCCTTTTTAATCTCTGTCTTCTCTGTGGCTACAAGTCCGTGGTTATAATTTCTTTCAACGCCGACAAAAGAACATCATCTTGTCCCGGCGTTCCTACCGATATCCTCAATTTATTATCGATGCCGGGCAAGTTCCAGTATCGAACGTAAATATTTTTCTCAACGAGTTTATCGAAAATACTTTGCGCTTTACGCTTCTGATGCTCAGCGAATACGAAATTCGACGAGCTTTCAGGCAGCGTAAATCCAATCGTCCTCAATTCAGCACTCAGCCGTCTGCGTTCCGCCTTAACCTTCTCAACCGTTTGCTTGAAGTATCCCTGGTCTTTAATCGCCGCTGTTGCCGCCGCAATCGCTATCGCGTCTGCGTTGTATGAATCCTTGACCTTCAGCAGTCCCTCTATCAATGCCGGCTTGGCAATCGCATATCCAAAACGCAACCCGGCTAACGAATACCCTTTGCTCAGCGAGCGAAGTATAATTATGTTATCGAACTGTTTGACTAATTCAGTGCAGTTTTGCTCTGCGAAATCCACGTATGCTTCGTCAATCAGCAGCACGCCTTTTATCTCCGCCGCTAACTCCGCAAGCTCTTCTGCGTCAATAACTGTTCCGCTCGGCGCGTTCGGATTGCATACGATTGTCAACGCTGCTTTTGTCCTCGCTAATTTTGAAGGCAGGTTAAATTCCTCATCAAAAGGCACCTCGATTGCTTTGCAGCCCTGGATTTCCGCCAGCGCCGGATACAGCGAATAAGTCGGCACAGGATATGCCGCTGGCCTCTTTTTGTCGCAAAACGCCGTAAACGCCATACTCAAAAGCTCGTCGCCCCCGTTGCAGACCATAATCCAGTCCGGTGCTACCCCGTTTATTTTCGCCGCCGCCTCGCGAAATACGCTTCCCGTCGGGTCAGGATACCTGCGCAATTGCTCCGGCTTTATCTCTGAAATCACCTTCAAGACGGCAGGGGAAGGGGAGTAAGGATTCTCATTGGTGTTTAGCTTTATCACGTCAAGTGATTTGGGCTGAAACCCCGGCTCGTAACCCTTCATCTGCTCGATATTGTCACGAAAGTAACCCATAACTAACACACTCCAAACCATAGGATTATATGCTTTTAACGGGGGAAGAAAAGCCCCCGCTGGTAAATATAACGCTCTGTAACTATAATCGTCATTCAGATATGAAGATGCTGATTAGAAACATATTGCTCGGCCTGATTTTATTTGGCGGCATCTGCGGATGTTCCTCCCCGGCTAAACAAGCATTTTCTCTCGCTCCACCTCCTTGTGCTTATCACGCCGGCCCCAAAAACGTCATCATTATGATTGCCGACGGCGGCGGCTTCAATCACTATAAATCCGCGGATTATTATAACTGCGGCCGTTCACCATGTCAGCCGTATGAGGACTTTCCCGTCCACCTCGCGATGAGCACCTACCCCTACGGCGGCAGTTATGATGCCAATCTCGCCTGGTCGAGTTTCGATTATGTCGATAAGGGTTTCACTGATTCCGCCGCAGCCGCGACCACGATGGCCACGGGCGTCAAGACCCATAACAAAACCCTCGGCCTCGATACCGATGGCCGACCCGTTTTGAATCTTTCCGAGCGGGCCAAACAATTAGGCAAAGCCGCGGGTGTAATCACCACTGTCTTTTTCGATGACGCTACTCCCGCCGGCTTCTGTATCCACAACGGCGCGAGAAGCAATATTACCCAAATCGCCGATGATATGCTCAACAGTAACTCCGTCGATTGTATTATGGGTGCGGGGCATCCCTTTTATGATTCCGACGGCAGGCCGCTGAACGAGCCGGACTACAAGTATATTAGCACGGAGACTTGGGAAAATCTGAAAAATGGTTCGGCGGGCGGCAGCGCAAACCATTGGACGCTCGTTCAGACCCGCGCCGAATTCCAGGCCCTCGCGGTGGGCAAAACCCCGAACCGCGTCTTCGGTCTCATACAGGTCTATGATACTATCGAGCAAAAACGTTCAGGCGACGCCTTCGCCGACCCATATCAGGTGCCTTTCACTCAGACCGTCCCAACGCTGGCGGAAATGACAAATGCCGCCCTGAACGTCCTCAATAATGACCCCAACGGCTTCTTTATTATGATTGAAGGCGGCGCTGTTGACTGGGCTGCGCACGCCAACGAATCGGGTCGCCTCATAGAGGAAATGAACGATTTCAACAAGAGTATCGAAGCCGTCATCCGCTGGATTGACATCAACAGCAGTTGGAACGAAACGCTTGTCATCATCACCGCCGACCACGAAACAGGCCACCTCACAGGCTCCGGCTCAGGGCAGATGTGGAATGACATCATCAGTAACGGGCCGGGCAAACTCCCCGCTATGGAATGGCACAGCAAAAATCACACCAATTCACTCGTTCCATTCTTCGCCAAAGGCATGGGGGCCGAACAATTTACTGAAACTATCGATGGAAATGACCCCCTCCGCGGCCCATACATCGACAATACCGACATTGCTAATACCATCTTCACCCTCTGGAACACCAAATAACCCAGTTTGCCTGTTTTGTCTTATTTGCCGGCCATATTGCCCCAAATGCCTGTTGTAATCGAACTAAACTTGCCGATATATCTTTAAATTGATTGATATAAAGGTTGTTCTATTGCTCTGGCGATGCCCCGGCAGGCCGATGGAGGATGTTTCTATGTTGCTAAAAACCAGAACTCTCAAAATTGCGGCGTTTTTGATTGCGTTACAGGCAGGTTTATGCCTCGCGGCGGGTAATCTCCTCTGCGACAATGGCTTTGAGCTTAGCGAGCCAAACTGGGGCTTCCCTGATTCTGGTTGCTGGTTTAAAAATGCCACGTTCGATGACGTGGCCGGCTGTACCACGGAATCGGCTCGCTCCGGCAGCAACGGGCTTTTACTCCACACCGGCTTTGCGGTTGACCAGTGGCAGTCGCAAATTTATCAGGATACCCCGGCCACAGCGGGAAAACAATACTTCGCAAGCGCCTGGGTCAACACAAGCGCCGACGTTTCCTGGGTCGATGGTTCCAAAGTGAAGATTAAACTCGCCTTTCTTAACATATCTAAAAACACGCTCGTCGAATATACCAGCGACGAAGTCAACACCCCCGGTTCCGGCTGGTCGCTGCTTTATTTTGCCACAAATCTCGCACCGCATTATACCCGCTACGCGAGATTAACACTGTCTCTCGAAAAGCCCGAATCCGGAGCCGGAGGGCTGGCAATCGCCAGCTTCGATGACTGCATTTTGAGGGAAATAGAGTGCGCAGATTGTATCACCCTCGATGAAATACCGCCCTGCGGCAGCTCAGACAAGCTCACCGGCTCCGTCACAGGCGTTAACCCAGCTGACTACAGCGTCGGCGTTTATATCCTCAACGCCGGCTGGTGGCCCAAACCGACCTTCGTCTCGCCCTGGACCGAAATACAATCCGACGGCTCCTGGCAGTGCGATATCACCACAAGCCCCTCAGACCTCAACGCCGCCGAGGTGATGGCCTTCTTGGTTCCCAAAGCCGAGATTCCCGACTGGCCCGTCGATTTTACTAATCAAACAGGCCTGCCCGCGATGCCGGGTGAGGCGTTCAGATTTCCCAGTGTTGGCGCATTTCGTCCTTCCTGCGGCTGCACTTCGCTTCAATTCGCCGGTTATAACTGGCTCGTCAAAGATTCACTCGATGCCAGAGTGGACCCGGGCCAAAACTGGTTCGATTGCAATAACGCTTGGGTCGATGCCAACGGCCTGCATTTGAAAATCACCAATACGGCGGGCAAGTGGCGTTGCGCCGAAGTTTTCACAGAGGACTCCTTGGGCGACGGAACCTACAGATTCGAGCTTCAGAACAATACCGCTTCGCTTGACCCAAACGTCGTTCTGGGCCTGTTTACCTGGGATGAATTCGCCCCGCAATATAAAAATCGCGAGCTGGATATCGAAATCGGTCGCTGGGGCGACCCCGCCAATAGTAACGCCCAATACGTCATTCAGCCATCGAACAAGTCCGGCCACCTTCACCGATTCAACATCGACCCCTGCGACGCAGATACCATAACGCATACGTTTGACTGGGGCCTCGGAATCGTCGCGTTTGACAGCTTTTTCGACAGCGCCTCGCCAATACAATCCTGGGCTTACTCCGGAACCGATGTCCCCTGGCCGGGCGGCGAAAATATCAGAATCAACCTCTGGCTCAACGGCGGCCAGCCATACTATGATAGCGAAACAGAGGTCGTAATTAAAAATTTCGAATTTACTCCCTGCACTTACCAGGTCGAGCAGGCCTCAATCGACTTCAATTCCGTCCTGATTTCAAAAACCGTCACCCGACCGGTAACGATAACCAACGAGGGGCAATGCTCCCCCTACGTTGTGACCGTTGACGTCAACGGCCCAGACGCCGCGAATTTCCTCGTCGCCGACTGGGCTTTCTCACTGGAACCGGGTGAAAGCAAACAAATCGACGTTGCCTTTGTGCCCGACACAAATCGCGTCTTTAACGCCAATCTCCGTATCACAGGCGACAAACGCGTCGTTAATGTCCCCCTAACGGGAATTGGCGTGCGATTTAATTACACTCGCGTCCCAACTGTCGGCAGCCCCGATTTCCTGCAGGGGACCGTCTCGGGCGTGAGACCTTCCGATTACCGCGTGGTCTCCTATGTCTTCACCGACAAGTGGTATATCAAGCCGACCTACGCCAGGTCCGCCTTAAGACCGATTTCATCCGCCGGTGCCTGGAAATGTGATATAGACGTTGAGCCCACCGACAAGCTCGCCACACAGGTCGCTTCTTTCCTTGTGCCCAAAAACGCCGGCCTGCCTCCTTCATCCCTTAATTCGCTCAATGACCCGCAAATGGGCCAATATCAGCATATCTCTGCCGATAAGCTACTGCTGGCGATTTCAAATGTTGTCGCGAAAGCCGGCCCCGCCGCCTCTGACGATTCAATCACCATTAACGGGCGATATTACATCACTTTGGCCGAGATGATTTCCACCACCCAGTTGTGTATCAGCATTTTGCAGGCAGACCAGGTTATCTGGAATGACTGTGTGCCTTTCAATTTTAACGATGCCATAAGACCACAGGGCCTGACCTATAACAAAAACGGCGTTTATATTACGATGAGAAATTTCTGGAACAGGCTCCCGACTCCCTACGAGTACGCGGGCAATATCCGCCTGTCGTTGCACAAGGCCGACCTAACCTGCCTGCGAAGCCCCCTTGCCCTGAAAGTAGAAATAGGCGATTTTGTCGCCTCCGCTGTCGCAGATGAATCCCTCGACCCCGCTATCATTAACGGCTCGCAGCCTGTTCCCTTTCAATTTCTTTCCGGCTGCACCGATTCCATGAGAGTCGATAAGCTCACCATCAAAAATAGTTCGAGGGCGAATAATGATTCCGTCTATCTTAAAGGCGTTATCGTTTTCAAAGATGCCGCTCCCGATTTAACCATCGAGGATGTCTCCGTCGGCTGGGGTGACTCTGCCTTTACCGTTCCCGCGGGCACATTCAAACGCACAAGCAAAAACCGGCCAAAATACTCCTGCAAAAAATTCAATGCCGCCGGCGGTGTTGTAGATGGTTTATTTGATTTCAAAGCCGGGACGTTCTGGGTTAAAGTCAGCAAAGCGACGCTCGATACCGAATCCGCTAACGTCGCTTTTAATCTCGCTATGGGCGCTTTCTCGGAAGGCGTTTCTATTGACACGGGCCATTAATGGCGTCTAATATAATGCAAGAGACCCGGACCTGTCCTCCGTAGTCCCTTTGCCTTTGGCATCCCTTTCGGGAAGGGACGAAGGAGGATTAACCCTGGTTTACATTGTTGATATTTTTTTTCGATGGCTGATTTTTTTAAGAGGAACATAAAAATGGACCGGATATTCAGGTTTAAAATTACGGTTAGAACCGGACTGATAATTACATTGCTTTTGGCTGTGGTTATGGCCGCAGGGTGTCGGAAGAAACAGGATAATACTTCCGCCCCGGCAGCAAGTGATAAAAAAACACCTAAGCAGGATACGCAAATTAAAACGCCTGTGGTTGAAGCTAATGGTCCCAATGTGGTCGCTTCGCCGGCCGAGTCCGCTGTGGATAAAACAAAGACGACCGCTGACAAGACCATGCCCAAAGCCGCCGACACTAAACCGGCTACTCAGCATAAAGCCCCCTCATCTGCTCAGCTCAAAGCTCCTCCGATGCCTCCCCCGGCGGATTTGAAACCGCTTGAATCCTTGAAAGATAACGGTGAAAAAATTGAGTTTATAACAGAGTATGCCGATGAACACCCCGAATCCGCGGCGATTATGGTTTATAATGTCCTCTATGATAAAGATGTCGAGGTTCGCACCGCCGCGATGGAAATGCTCGCATTGAGAGAATTTGATGACCCGAATGTTGTTTTTGTCGCCGCCAAGGCCCTCAAAGACCCCGAACCCCAAGTCCGCAAGAGTGCTGTCGAGGCCTGCGCCCCTGTCACCGACCCTGCTCTCGGCAAAGTCCTTATTGACGCCCTCGCCGATGAGAGCGAAGATGTCAGGGCCGCGGCCATTGAGCTCGCCGACCAGAAGGAACCCGATATCCGCCTGGAGGTTCTCAAAGCCGGCATCAGCAGTCAGTACGAGGACGTCAGGGATAGTGCCATTTCATCGCTCACCGATGCCTCCAGCCCTGCTGCTGTGGATATTCTGATTGAGGGCCTTCAAAACCCCAATCCAGAATTTCGTGAGCCGTTCAAGGACGCCCTGGATTCTCTCCTCCCCATAGAGGATGACTTTACAACCTACGACCAGTACAAAAAATGGTGGGATGCCAACCGCAGCAAGTTCGATAATGAACTCGTCGAGAAGGACTGACGCTGTCAGTTTGGCAGTAGATACAACAGTTTTGCTTTTTGCGTTTTTATTTTTGAATTGAAAAACTACCTCGCCTCCGGCGTTTCCGCAACTAAGCACTCAACACTAAACACTAAAAACTGTTTTTGCGTCTTAGTGGCAAAAACTCAGAACCGCCACGTCAGATTTATCGCCCCGTATGAATCCGTGCCGTCCTGCTCCTCGTATTCTTTCGTCAGGAACGTCTGCGAGTAGCTTATCTCGAACGATTTATATCTGTAAGCCGCTCCCACCTGTAACTGTCCGACCGCCGTCTCCGTATCAAGCCCGCTCAGGAACCGGTTATACTCAACCAGCTTGCCGCCGACCCGCGCGAAAAGATACGCCGTTTGAACTGCTGTGGGTTTCTCAATGCACGCCGACGCCGGCGCCTCAAGTCGCCCAGGCCCAAAATCATTCGGCAGATTTATCCCGTATCTGAAAACTATTCCCCCGTTCGCATAGCGATGCACCGACCCGGCCGTGAATCCGTATTCCAGATGCGAATCGAAATTCTCCGTCCTCGCCAAAAACCGCTCATCAACCCGCTGCCTTTTCAGCCACGTAACATCTGCGGCAAACTCGTCGCCTAATTGATTTTCCCATCCTTTCGCTTCTGCCGCCCCGATAATATTGTGCACCTGATTTTGAGCTTGCTCCCCCCTTGCCGACGGCCCGATAACACCGGCATTCAGCTCGAAGTGTTCCATCTCGTTTTCAGCGGCTCGCTGTGCGAATATCCCGCCGTACAGCCACCCCGCGAAGACCATATCGTGCTTGTCTCTCTTTGCCGGCTTGTCAATATGGTCAGGCGTGTATATATTCTGGCCGAAAAAATATCCAAGTGCCGTTGAAACCTGGCCGTCGTTTTGGCCAAAATTATTCCATCTCGCGAATTCTTTTAGAAAATTGCAGTCGGGCTGGTGGGTATAAGCAAGTTTTACCCCGCTGGTATAGTGCCGGTCCGTTTTTTGATATGGCTTGATAAACGTCCCGTCGTTTTCCACATACAGCGCAAACGTTTCCTGTCCTGACGCGATGCCGCCCGTCAAAACGCAGATAATCCCTGTTAAGATTGCTGTGCTGACTCTGTGTTTTTTCGCCTGCCCTTTAATAGTCTCTGGCTCCTCACTGCTACACTAATAGTGTGGCCCTGCACAAGCGTAGACTAAAATGTAATGGGCGGTACAGGATTCGAACCTGTGACCTCGTGCGTGTCGAGCACGCGCTCTAACCAACTGAGCTAACCGCCCCGGTCATCGATATATTAGCGAAAATAGGGCGGCAGTCAATCCTTTTGGTTAACGAAAGTTTGGATGGTCATTTTGGGCCGGTTGAAGTTTCAGGTTTCAACTGGCGGGTCATCAGGTCGGCGATGGCGGCCTGGACGGATTTGTTCTTAAAGATGACAGCATAGACGGCCTGGGTAATGGGCATCTCGACTTTGTATTGCTGCAAAAGCCCCTCGACGACGGCTTTGCAGGTGGCGATACCCTCGATAACGGATTCGGTGGCGGATTGGGCAAGGAGGGGTGTTTGGCCTTTGCCGATTCGTTCGCCGAAGGAACGGTTCCTGCCTTTCGGTGATATGCAGGTTGTTACCAAATCGCCGAGTCCTGTGAGGCCCGCGAATGTTTGCGGGGTTGCGCCCATAGCTACGCCGAGACGGGAAATTTCGGCGAGGCCTCTGCAAAGCAGGGCGGCCTTGGCGTTGTCGCCCGCGCCGACGCCGTCGATAATGCCCGCGGCGATGGCGATGATATTTTTCATTGCGCCGGCCAGTTCCACGCCGACCACGTCGCTATTGGTGTAAATGCGGAACCAGGTGGAGCTGAAGGTATGCTGGATTCTCTGGGCGAGTTCCTCGTCGGCGGAGGCAACGCAGGCGGTGGCGGGTAATCTTGCGGCGAGTTCGTCGGCTATTGTCGGGCCGGATAGCGCCGCCAGACCACGGGGATTGCCCTGGCCGAGGACGTCGGCGATGATTTGGGTGGGGCGAAGCAAGGTTTTATTTTCGATTCCCTTCGCGACGGAGCAAACGGGGACGCCTTTGGGCGTGTATTTGTTCAGGCGAGTCCAGACGCTTCGCATAAACTGACAGGGCACGGCGGAGACAATCAGGTCGGCGTCGGCCATGATTTTTTTGTCGTCGGGTTCGAAAATAATAGCTTCGGGGAGTTTGTGGCCTGGGAGGAATTTTACGTTTTCGCGGGCACCAGCCATCTCCTGCAATTGTTCGGCATCGTAGCCCCAGATGCGAACGGGGGTATTCTTTTCCGCCAGCAGCATCGCAAGGACGGTGCCCATACCGCCATCGCCGATTATTGATATGTTTTTAAACATCAACCACAGATTACACGGATTACACGGATTTTTCAACCACGAAGATTCTCAGCCGCCATTCGATACGCTCAGGACAGGCGAATACTTGAAAAGCGGATTTAAAAGGGTATAATAGAGACAGCTTTGGCGGGGATGGGGCAAGGCAATAGAGGAGAGCATAATGGGTCATATTCATAGAGGCGGCTGTCAGGAGGCGACGGATTGTTAATACCAGCGCGCGTTGATGTTCCGCAGGACCGACTGCCGATTGTGAACTGGCTGATAATCGCAGGGACAATCGCGGTGTTTGTCTGGCAGATGTTCAGTATCAATGAACGCACGGCCCAATTGCCCGCCAAGACGAGGGAGTATGAGAACAAGTCGGTCGAGGACATGGTCAAAGAATTCGGCGTGAAGGATAATGAGCTTAAAGAGATTGAAAAGTCGGTAGAAAAACCCACCAGAATTATGGAAGACGGGGGTCTCTTTAAAAAGGCCGGTGAGCGGGAACAATTCAAAGATGGTCTCATCAAGGAGGTAATACTCCGTCAGTATTATGTGTGGGGGGAAATAAAGCCGTATATGTTGGACGGCTTGAGACTAAAAGGATTATTCGGGCACATGTGGCTGCACGGGGGCTTTTTGCACATTATTGGCAATATGCTTTTTTTGTGGATATTCGGCAATGCCATTTGCGCCAAAATAGGCAACCTTCGTTACATTCCGGTTTACATAGGTATGGGGCTTATCGCGGGAATTTCTCACCTGATGTTTGTCGGCGGAAGCATGCTTGGGGCAAGCGGGGCGATAAACGGCATCGTAGGAATGTTTTTAGTTTTCTTTCCTCAAAATGAAATAACCTGCTATTTCATATTCTTAATTATTTTTAGGCCTATCATAAAAGAATTCAGTGTAAGCAGCGCGTGGATTATATTATTCTGGCTGGCGTTCGATATCTGGGGAGCGATGAAGGGCGGGGGCGGGGTGGCGTATTTCGCGCACCTGGGAGGTTTTGCGGGAGGCGTTGTTCTGGCGATTTTAATGCTGAAATTCAAGATGGTGACAATGGAGCGATATGAGAAATCGCTTTTGCAGATAATCGAAGAATACAGGCATCCCGCGCCAGCGGAAGTTACGCCATCATCCCAATATTATGATTATCTAAGCGAGACGGCGAAAGAACGGCCTGAGCTGCCGCTGGTCCCCATAGCGGCGGTCCCGTTTGAGCCCAAGACCATATCAACATTCGCTCCTCCCGCGCAGCCGCAAGCGATACCGTTAGAGCCGCAAAAGCCCAAGGATGAGTTTATACGGTTCGCCTGTACCTGCGGCAAGCGGCTCAAGATGCCGGCAAAATATGCGGGCAAGACGGGTAAATGCCCGCAATGCAACGGCCGTCTGAAAATACCGGACAGATGACCCTACTTCGCTGCGCTACGCAGGGCAGGCCCGCCGCAAGCGGACACTCCTGAACTTTGCGCGCGGTAAGACATAATAATTTGGTAGAAAATCGTTGGCGGGGCAGGTATATTATGCCGGCGATAAATGCGGTAATAAGGATTATTGAAAGGAGCGAAGTATGGACGTGAAACTGATTGCATTGGTTTTGTGTATGGCGATAGTATTGGCCGGCTGCGAGACGGTCCCTGAGAGGGGAGAGTCAAGAGATGTTTTGTCGGCGCAGGTAAACGAAGCGGTCGCGATATTCAAGGACAAGGACCCCGAAATAAAACAATTTTTCGACAAGTCATACGGTTACGCTGTGCTGCCCAAGGTATTCAAAGGCGCGCTATGGGTCGGCGGGGCGTACGGCAAGGGCGAGGTCTACGAGAAGGGCAGAATGGTGGGCTATTGCGATATGAAGCAAGCGACGCTGGGTTTTTCGTTTGGCGGCGAATACTTCCGCGAGATTATTTTCTTCAGAGAGAAAATCGACCTTGACGCGTTCAAGGCCGAGGAGTACACGTTCTCGGCGCAGGTTACCGGCGTAGCGGCTACCGCTGGCGCGGCGGCCAAGGCCGACTACAAATCCGGAATGGCTGTATTTATCACGACCGATAAGGGACTGATGGTCGATGCCTCGCTTGGCGGCCAAAAGTTCAGATACGTAGGCAATATTTTCCTCGAAGACACAACTATAAAGAAGTAAGGCAGGAAGCAGCGGACAGCGGATAGTTAAGACGCAAGGCAGAAGGCAGAAGTTATGGCTCGGCCATCCCTGTTCGGGATAAACGGACTATTCTGTTGAGCGGGCGGGTATCAGCTCCAGCTTCACCGGCTTGAGGCGTTTGAGATTCACGAGCTGGTTTTGACCTAAGCGGGCCTTGATGATGACATTGGAAGTGGTGTATTTTTCATCGAGTATGGTGCTGTATGCGCGGAGGAAACTCTGGATTTTGCCGTCCGCCTGGCTGACGGTGACTTTGACGGTGATGACGCCGCCGTGGTATTTTTCCAGCACGGCTTCGTGAAGGAGGTTGAGTCCGTAGCCGGTCTTCGCGGAGGTGCCGACGGCGTCGGGGAAAAGCGTCTGAAGTGTTTCGAGCGTATTGAGGCCGCTGACAATGTCGATTTTGTTGAGGACGAGGAGGATTTGTTTTTCGCTGCATCCGATATCGGCGAGGACTTTGTTGACCGATTCGATTTGTTTTTGGGCGTCGGGGTTTGAGACATCGACGACGTGCAGGAGCAGGTCTGCGGTGGTTGCCTCTTCGAGGGTCGCCTTGAATGATTCTAATAATTGACGGGGGAGGTTCCTGATGAAGCCGACGGTATCGCTGAGCAGAACTTCAGCCCCGCCTTCGAGCTGCCATTTTCTTGTGCGGGTATCGAGAGTCGCGAAGAGGCGGTCTTCGACGTAAGCGTCGGCGTCGGTCAGCGCGTTGAGCAGTGTGCTTTTGCCGACGTTGGTATAGCCGACCAGACATATTTTGAATATATCTTTTCTGCTGTCGATTTCGCGGACCCGGCGGTCGTCGAGTTCTTCAAGCTCGCGTTTGAGGTCCGACAGGCGTTTGCTGACAAGTCGTCTGTCGGTTTCGAGCTGTTGTTCGCCAGGCCCGCGTGTGCCGATGCCGCCGACGGCTCCTGCTGTGGTTGCGCCACCCGCGCCTGCGACGCTGTCGAGGTGTGACCACATCCGGGCGAGGCGGGGGTAGGTGTATTCGAGCTGGGCAAGCTCGACCTGGAGTTTGGCCTGGGCGGTCTTTGCGCCTGTGGCGAATATGTCGAGAATCAATTCGCTGCGGTCGATGACTTTGGCGGGGATTATTTCCTCAAGCTCCCTGATTTGACGCGGGAGCAGGTCGTTGTCGAATATGACAATGTCGGCGCTGAACCGTTTGACCCGTTCGGCCAACTGTTCAACCTTGCCTTTGCCGATATAAAGGGCGGGATGGATTTTATGGATTTTCTGCTGGAAACGGTCAACGACAATGGCCCCCGCACTTTCCGCCAGGGCGGTAAGCTCTTTGAGGTCATCGTTGTCTTTCTGACGTTGCAGTATTGCCCCGACTAATATGGCCCGTTCTTTTCGAACCCCTATGGTCTCACGCATTTTGTCCATTTAACGGCTATCTCCAAAATAACCCGCCCAGATTACCATATCTCCTTCACTTCTTCAATAAAAGAAGGGGTAGGCGGGAATGTGATTTTTCGGATTTTTGACTTGCAAACGCCCAGCCGATGGTTAGAATACATCTCTTTAGGCAATTTGGTGATAAACAGGTTTGTTTGTTTAACCTTAATCAGGTTGGCGTAAGGGGTGTTTTTTTTATGTTGAAGGTCAAATCACGAACGGGCGAATCGGTCCAGCAGATGATGAGGCGGTTCAAGAAACTGTGCGAAAAAGAGGGTTTGATAAGAGATATGAAGCGTAATGCTTATTATGAGAAACCCTCAGAGCGTAACCGCAGGCGGATTCGCAAGGCACAGAGAATACTTACAGGGCCGTTCCTGCCCCGCCCCAGGCCAACCACTTAGCCGATATCAATTCTTTACGACAGGCCAGAATACCCAATCGCCTTCATCGGCGAACTGTTTTACTTTGTCGAATTTGTCACGGGCAATCTGTCCATCATCATCTTTTAGATTCTCGCCCCAACTGTAAAGCAGGAAATTGTCATCAGTTTTGCGGTAGGCAATCGGTTTATCGCTGAAGGGGTCAACAGGAACCTGTTTAATATATTCCTTTTCTACCAATTTATCGAGCGATTCCGGGAAGGTGCCCGTATCCTGCTTGTATCTGACGAGAGCGATAATAAGCGGGGTGCTTTCGGCGTCGATTTTGTTTCGGAAAGCTACGATATTGATTCTGCCCAGCGAGGGCGAAAGTAATTTAAGGAAGATGTTATTGTTCGCGATACGGCTGATTTGGAAATCGAGGTCGATTCCTTCGGCCTTTAAGCTGGCGGGGGTTTTGGAAAAATTTTCATTAAAGAATTTATGGAGGGCATTGGTGGTTGCAATCGTTTCGGTCTTAGTGGGCGAGAAGAGGATGTTCGGGGAAAACTTTAAGGTCAAAATCAGGTCAACCATTGGCTCATGTTTGGGGTTCTCATTGCTTGACTCTAAGTATCCAATAATACGTTTCGGATAAAGATGAGAGGGGCCGAATCGGCTATCGGTGAAACAACGCTGGATTTCATCGTATGCGCAGAGTTTCTCTAAACTAAAATCAGGTTTGAAATTATCGCCATCGATGAGGGTTTGAAGACGCTGCTGGAAGCCGGCGAGGGTGCCTGATTCAATTTTGCAGGCATCCAGGATTTGTCGAGATGTTCGCAGGGCAAGGCCTTTGATGGCCATACCAACGAGCTGTTCAACGAGTATTTTTTCGCCTCTATAGTGTCTGCCAAGGCGGTAACAAGTTTCGATATCCTGGAAGGCCGAATTAAAGTCGTTGGATTGCGCATTTAGCCAGGCCCGCCAGCAGAGGGCATAGGCAATGTGGCGGGAAGACGCGAGGTCCGGCATGAGAACCGACATCATGCTTTGTTCGGGGTCATTCGACTGATAATTCTGCCAACAGTAGGGTAATGTTGCGCCTTTGGCGACAAGGGCAAGGGGAGCATCATTTTTGGTGAGCCACTGCCTGACAAGATTTTTTTGTTCGTCATTTGCGTCATAAAAATTAATTCTTAAGAATCCTACGACATCATTGGTGTCAACGAGGGTTCTAATGGCCTTTTTATAAAGAGGGTAGGCGTTGAGGGAGTCGTCGTCGGTGGGGCGGACGATTTTGTTGAGTTGGGCGATGTAGTCGGTTGTGATAACGGGTTTGCCGGAGAGAAACCAGGCGATGTAAAGAATGAGGAGTATTATCATCGCGGCGAGGGCCTGGAATGTTCTTGCAACGACAGTTCGCCAGAGTGGCCGGCAGCGTTTTTTCGCGCGGCGCATAAGGATGGCTAAGAGTTTAGGGTCGCCGAATTCGGATATTAACCGCTGTGCTTTTTGCTCTTTTTCTTCGTTAGCGGCGCAATCCTTCAGATACAACTCGAAATGGTCAATCAGTTCCTCACGGACTTCATCACGCACTTTTTTGCGGTATCGCATATTTTTGATGACAAGATTGATATATTCGACGGCGCTGCCGGGCAGGTTTTCGAATGTTTTATCATCTTTAGCCATAACGTTGCTCCTGTAAAAGGGATTGGTTCACAGGAAAACGGCGGGGTAAACCCCGCCCTACGGGTTTACGCGGTTTTAATCGCGCCGCCGAAGACGAAATCGAGGCCTGTTCGGAGCTTTCGCAACTGCTCGGTCTGGCCCAAGAGATATTCTTTGCCTTTGCCGGTGATTGAGTAGTAGCGTCTTTTGCGGCCTGATTTGGCGGTTTCCACGCGGGCCCTGACTAAGCGTTTGGCTTCGAGGTTGTAGAGCAGGGGGTAGAGGGTGCCTTTACCCAGCGTGAGGATTTCGTCGCTGCGGTTTTCGATTGTCTGTGTCAATTCATAACCATACATCTCTCCGCGTGAGAGAATCTGAAGCACAACTACCGGGGCGATGCCTTTAAGCAACTGACTTTCAAATTTCATACCAATCTCCTTTTTTCGCCTGTGGGGGTTAAAATTTGGTATTTCGTAATAATGCATTGTTATGCTTATTATGTATTACATACTATGCGATGTCAAGTAAAAAATTAAATAATTTTTTACGCAGACAGGCACGGCCAGGCAAGCAGCGGATAGCGTATAGCGGGTAGCGGATTAACCAATTTGTGATTTATGATTTGGAACTGTATTACGCGGGCTTTTGGGCGGTTCGGCGGGTGGCGGAAAAGCCGGAGACGATTGTGACGGTGAGCATAATCAGAAAGGTAGCGACGGTAAACCAGTTGCCCCATGTCGCGGCAGGGACGTGAGCGGCTTTGATGATAACTGTGCCGACGGCGAAGGACTGGAGGAGCATTTTTATTTTGCCTGAGGCGACGGCGCGAAAGTCGATGCCTTTGGCCTCCGCGGCGTGGCGCAGGATGGTTACGTATCCTTCTCTGCCAATCAGGATAGCGGCGATGGCCCAGCGTATAACATTCATATAGGGTTCGAGATTGGCAAAGAGGGAGGGTTGGCCGATGATGGCGAAGCAGATGAATGCACCGCAGACGAGGACTTTGTCGGCGAGCGGGTCGAGCATACGGCCCAATTTGCTGGCGACATTGAGTTTGCGGGCGACAGGGCCGTCGATGATATCGGTGAGGCCGGCGATTACGAAGACAGCGAAAGCGGCGTCGAAGGTGAAGATTTTATCATGGGCCTGCGGGACATAAAGCAGCATACCGAGAAAGAGTATGGTCAGGATGAGCCGGCCAAAGGTCAGTATGTTCGGAACCATTTTTAGCATAGGCAAAGTTTACATATTGATTTGTGTAATTCAAGATTAAATTTGTTTGCAGAGGAGGTCGTAGTTTTTTGAGCCGGTGACTTTGGCGTTAATAAAAAAGCCGGGGGACGCATAACAATCGCGGATAATGCAGAGGGAGTCGATTTCTGGCGCTTGGCCGAAGAAGCGGGCCTTGGCGGTGTTATTTTTGTCGATACTGTCAACGAGGCAGGTCAGTGTGCTGCCTATTCTGGATTTATTTTTATCGAAGGCGATTTGTTGCTGGGCCAGCATAAGTTTTTCGAGGCGATGTTTTTTGATGTGGTCGGGGACCTGGTGCGGTAGGTTGGCGGCTGGGGTTCCCTGTTCGGGGTGGAAGGTGAAGCAGCCGAGGTTATCGAAGCGGGCCCAGTTGACAAATTCGAGGAGTTCGCTGAAGCGGGCGTCTGTTTCGCCCGGGAAGCCGACGATGAAAGTTGTGCGGAGAACGCAATCCGGGATTTGGGTTCGCAGTGTTTCGATTAGCCGGCAGATTTTATCTTTGGAGTGGGGCCTGCGCATTGCTTTCAGGATTTGTTGGTTTATGTGCTGGAGAGGGACATCGAAGTATGGGAGGATTTTATCGCTGTTGCCGACGGTTTCAATCAATCGTTCGGTTATTCCCGTGGGGTAGAGATAGAGGAGTCGGAGCCAGCGGAGTCGCGGGATTTTGGCGAGGTCGGTGAGCAGTTTTGGCAGGGCGTCTTTAATCCCAATGTCGCGGCCATAAGCGGTGATGTCCTGTGCGATGATATTGAGCTCGACTGTGTCCGAGGCGACGAGTTCCCGCGCTTCGGCGAGGATAAGTTGTTTCGGTTTGCTTCGAGATTTGCCCCTGATGGCGGGGATGGTGCAGAAGGAGCATTTTTTGCTGCATCCCTCGCTGATACGGAGATATGCCCAGTGCGGCGGGGTGATGCGGAATCTGGTGCGGTCATCATAGGGGATTTTGAGGGGGGCGGTTACGGCGGAAACGGGTTTATCGGATGTGAAGGTCGATTGAATTATTTGGACGATGTTGTCGCGTGATTCGAGGCCGAGGATGGCGTCAATGCCGGGGATTTCATTTCGGAGGTTTTTGCCCATTCGCTGGGCGAGGCAGCCGGCGACGATGACTTTCTGCACTTTGCCTTTTTGTTTTTGGCGGATGGCGAGGTTTATTGCGTCAACCGCTTCGGCTTTGGCGGGGGCGATAAAGCCGCAGGTATTGATTACGACTGCGTCTGCGTTGTCGGTATCCTGTGTGATGACAAAGCCCGCCCGGGCTATTTGGGCCAGCATCCGTTCGCTGTCCACCATATTTTTGGGACAGCCCAGGGCGATGAAGCCGACGGTAGTCCGGTTTTTATTCTTTTTAATATTCATTGGCTGATATCATAAAGTGTTTGACGGGTATCACAAGGTTGTTATACTAAATAACAGCTTAAAATGTTTTTTTGAAATAAGAGAATCTTATGGTTTTCTGGAGGGCAGTTTAATGAACGAGTTTGAAGTTGGCAAGCCGGGCGAGGACAAACCGATTCCTTTTGATGACGGGCTTTCGATATCTCATTCGCCTTTGGATTTGGGCGGAGGCGCCTCCGGCAGCGCAAGGGAGTCATCCGAAGAAACGCCTATGCCCGTTAGCAGGGACACGGGTAAAAAGGTGAGCTGGCCGGACCGGATTACGGGCGTCAAGAGTTTCTACACAAAACTGCATGCCGGCGCGATTGATTTTATGGATGAGCAGATATGCAAATGGCTGATGGATAACCCGGGCGTTAATATAAAGCGGACGAATACTGTTACGGGCGATGTTGTCGGCAAGAAAACCGAGCCGAGCATTATCATTACGATTTGGTATTAACCGATAACGTTGAGATATAACGCAGTTGTTCACTAGGGGTGGTCTGTTGGATAGCAGGCCTGAGAGTAAACCCTTTGAACCTGAACAGGGCAGCCGTAAGAGGCGAGGCCTGCGTAGGGAAGTGATTTCAATACTGACTGGCACGGACTTGAACGCTGACAGACACTGACTAAAATCGCTTTCCGTAGAAGCGATTTTTTTGTTTTTGGGTGAGAAATTGAAATGGCGACACAGTTAGAGATAGCGAAAACCGGGCGGGTAAGTCCGGAGGTTGAATACGTAGCAAAGGCCGAAGGAACTGACGCAGGTCTGGTGCGGGATGAAATAGCGGCAGGGAGGTTAGTGATACCGGCCAACGTGATTCATCTGAAGAGAAATTTAAAACCGGCCGGCATAGGCCGGCTTCTGGCGACGAAGGTCAATGCGAATATCGGGGTAAGCAGCGTTCGCAGCTCGGTCGAAGAAGAGATTGAGAAGATGCGCGTCGCGATTGACGTGGGGGCGGACGCGATAATGGATTTGAGCACAGGAGGGGATTTGGATGCGATAAGGGAAGAATTGCTGGCCCGGTGCCCTGTGCCTTTCGGGACGGTGCCGATTTACCAGATGGTTTCGGACAGGTCTGTTGAAGATGTCGATGAGAAAATTATTCTTGATGTGATTGAGAGGCAGGCGAAGCAGGGTGTGGATTTTTTTACCATTCATGCGGGCGTGTTGAGGGAATATTTGCCTTTGACCAGCAAACGAGTGATGGGGATAGTGAGCAGAGGCGGTGCGTTATTGGCGGAATGGATGCTGTATCACGGCAGGCAAAATCCGCTGTATGGGATGTTCGATGAATTGTGCGCATTGATGCGTGAGTATGACGTTTGTTTTTCGTTAGGGGATGGCTTGCGTCCCGGGAGTTTGGCGGACGCGACGGATGAAGCTCAAATCGCGGAGCTGCGGACTCTTGGTGAATTAACGCAGAGGGCGATTGAGGCGGGATGCCAGGTTATGGTGGAAGGGCCCGGGCATGTGCCGTTTAATCAGATAGAGCATAATATGAAGATCCAGCAGGAGATTTGCCATAACGCGCCGTTTTATGTTCTTGGGCCCGTTGTAACTGATATTGCGCCGGGGTATGACCATATAACCTCGGCCATAGGCGGCACGGCGGCGGCGTATTATGGTGCTTCGTTTTTATGCTACGTTACACCGAGGGAGCATTTGGGATTACCGAACGCAGAGGACGTGCGGATGGGCGTGATTGCAGCGCGGATTGCCGCTCACGCGGGCGACGTGGCGAGGGGACTTAAAGGCGCATCCGTCAGAGACAGGGAATTGAGTTTGGCCAGAGCGAACATCGACTGGGACAGCCATCTATCGCAGTCGCTGGACCCGCAAACGGCAGTGAGAATGCACGAGGAGGCCTGCGAGGGAATCGAGGAAAATGGGAAGATGAGCGCCGATTACTGCTCGATGTGCGGCAAACAGTGGTGCAGCGCAAGAATAAATAAAGAGATTCGCGAAAAATTGAAGGCAGGAAACAATTAGAGGTAAAATATTGTGCACAGAGAGGTCGGTAATGCAGATTAGAGACAGGATTCTGAGTGCTATTGCATTGAATATTTTGCTATGCAGTATTTGCCTGGGTGTTGAGGACGAGGGTTTTCAATGGTGGTCATACGTGGAGGCGTCGACCGGGATTGCCAGGGACTGGAAGGCGACGATTCGGCAGGACTTTCGGCTGGGCGACGACGGCGGCAATTTATATTATGAGCATTCGGATTTGATATTCACGTACAGCGGGCTTGCAAAGTGGCTGGACGTCGCCGGAGGATTTCGGCTCGTATATGAGAAGGACAATGAAAATGTGTGGCGTCGTGAGAACCGGCCCCTTCTGGACGTGACCTTGAAGGGCAGTTTGTTTGACTGTCCGGTCAGCAGCAGGAACAGAATGGAGTACAGGGATTTTGAGGACAAGAAGGACGTTTGGCGATACAGTAACAAGTTTGTAGTGAAACTGCCGGTTGAGGTTACACCTCTGAAGCTCAAGCCATACACTGCTGACGAGGTGTTCATTACGCTCGACGACGACAATATCGACAAGAACCGGATTTACTTTGGGGTGATAATGCCGTTGCGAAAGGGCATCGATGTCGACATTTACTATATATGGCAGGCGAGCCGGTCGGAGGGTGAATGGAAGGATATCGAGGTGCTTGGGACGGGGCTGAAATTTGAGTTTTAGCCGGTCAGGTTTTCATCAAGTCGATTCCACAAAAGGCGATTTCTGCTCTGCGATACTCGAAACTATTCTGTAACAGTAATTGTTCCGGTCATCTCCCCGTGGCCGAGTCCGCAGAAAACATCGCAATGAAAATTGAAAGTGCCGGTTTTTTCCGGCGTGAAGCGGATTGTGCTGACTTTTTCGGGAGAAATATCAGACCGGATTTTGAGACCCGGGCAGTTGAAGCCGTGTAACCGGTCAAGAGAGGTCAACTCCAGCACCGCGGGGACACCTTTTTTCAGAGTAATTTTGTTTGGTGAGTATTCGAATTTTTTGGCGGTAATTTTAATCACCTTTTCTGTCGGCTGGTCTGCGCCGGTTGAGACCACCGGCAGGTCGGTTATCGCAAAATCGACCGGATTGACTTTGGGCTGGACCTGCCGATAACCCAGGCCTTTGTATGGGTCAGCGGCGTCCCATGGTATCTGAATCTTTTTTGGAACAGAGTGCGGCGCGGGCAGCGGATACATAAGTCCCATCGCGGAATGATGCGCTATTTGACCCGTCGTATGGTTATTAATCTGGTGGATGTGGCCGTAGAGGACTATTACGTTGCTGAAAGGCGCCAAAAGCTCTATCGCTTTTGTGCCGTCGGCTGTGTTCCAGTCCCAATCGGCGGCGAGGTCAAACAGCGGGCGGTGGGTGAGAACTACAATTCTCGCGTTTTTGTCTAACTTTTCAAGGTCGGCCTTGAGCCAGTTGAGCTGTTCGGCTCCAATGGCCGAATGGGGGTCGGAGACGTTATCGATAGCGATAAAATGAACGCCCTTGTAGTCGAAGGTATAATGGGTATCTCCGAAAAATTCCTTAAAGGCCTTACCGTTGTCGAGGGAGGCATCGTGTTCGCCGGCTAAAAACCTTATGTTGGTGACCTTCAGCTCTTTAATGATTTCACGGAACTCCTTCATACGTTTTCTGCGCTCGTTATCGTCGTCGGTGGTGTGGGTCAGGTCGCCTGTAAAGACAATGAAGTCGGGCTGTTGAGCGAGGGCGTTTACGCCCGCAATGGCTTTTTTCAATGTGCCGGCAAAATCAGGGTTTATGGCCGGGTTATCGAAACCCCAGTGCGTGTCAGACAGCTGGGCGAAGAAAAAGTTTTGCGTCGGCAAATCCGCTGCCAATGAATCGACATTGAAAATTGTCGCGCTGATTCCGGCGATTCCAGCAACCTTTATAAAGGCACGTCTGGTTAGTTGAG
The DNA here is from genome assembly GCA_049509475.1 of Sedimentisphaerales bacterium. Classification (GTDB taxonomy): domain Bacteria; phylum Planctomycetota; class Phycisphaerae; order Sedimentisphaerales; family Anaerobacaceae; genus Fen-1362. Next base: position 39,893 of record JBEKZW010000004.1, on the reverse strand, counting down.
TGCTCATAAATTTATCTCCTTGTAATGAGTTCTGCCGATTAGGATTTTGCCCAAAATCCGCATATTAAGACCGGCTATATGATATCTGTAGAATAGCGGCCGGGCTGATGAGACGGAATCAGGGAAATGCTTAATTTGTGCTTCGCAACTGCTTAACGGCAGACAGGCGGATGAGGAATGGCGTCAATTTCGGATTTCGGTTTTTTTAACGTCAGGTTTTCATCGAGTCGATTTCAAGAAAGGCGATTGGGGCAAAGATAAAGACGGGCAGCCACGCCCAGAGTTCGGGGACGATTCTTCCGAAGACGTCTTCAGTGGCTAAAATTCTGCATCCAAAGCCGACGACGAGTGAGGCGGCGGTAATTGCGAAACTGATGGCGACGGCGGATTTCATTGATTTGGGGTCGCGACAAACAAGGACGGGCAGGCAGACAAGAAGCATAACAAGGTTCATAATGGGGTCGGTGATTCTGAAATGTTTCTGGCTGTAGAGGTTCGCGAGGTCTTTGAGCTGGGTTCCCTGCGAGGCAAGTTGAGATAATTGCATGGAGCTGAGGAGAGATTTTAACTCTGACTTTCTTCTGATGGGGATGTCGGTCGGCGTTATATCGGTATGGTAGGTAAAGAGAGGCGTTCGCGAGGCAACGGCATTTTGTCTGCCGGGCTGGTGCGAGCTAAGTTTGGGGATAGGGGTGAAGAAACCATCGGTGAGGAGCCACGTCTGTTTTTTGAAATCGTAGGTTGCCTTGCTGGCTTCTATAATACCTGTTGGTTCCCAAATGAGGGCGTCCGGTTTTTTGGAACGAGTTACGACAATGAGATATTCGAAAGTCGAGGAATCCGCGTAAAATTTTTTGGCCGATATAAGTGAACCGCTGGCGTCGGTTATGAACCATACTTTGTAAGATTCTTTGCCGGGGATGTCGTCTGAGCTCCGGACGAGTTTTGGTCCGAGGGCGGGGATAATCAATTCCTGGTCGATTATGAGAAGGCCGGAGAACACGATGGCGAGGAGGACGATGGGGGTAATGACTCTTTTTAAGCTTATGCCGGAGGCCATCATAGCGATTAGCTCGTTATAACGCACCATTTTGCCTAAGGAAAATGCGGCGGCGACGACGGTAATCATAGCGGCGAAGTCGCGGAAATACAAAGTGCTCTGGAGCGAGTAATAAGTGAAGATGTTGGCTATTATAGACAGGGAGTTTAGGTTGGCATGCGAGGTGAATTCGTCGAGGTTGGTGAACAGGTCGATGGTTATGCGCATGCCGATAAGGACGCCGAAGGCAATGGCGTAGCCGATGAGAAAGTTTTTCGCAACGTATTTGTCCAATATTTTCATTTTATTTTTTGCCGCTTTATCAAACTTCTAATGGCGAAGCAGTCGCCGATATAATTCCAGCCCAAGCAGCGAGAGGATAATCAGTCCTGCCCACATCATCGGGATGCCGAATATGATTCTGGAAGACGGGTTTTCGGCGAGTCTCTTGCCCATAATAATACAGCAGATGAAAACGAGGGCCGGCGCTGCGCTGGCTGCAAAGGCGGTAAGGAGATGTCCCCCTTTGAGGACAATTCCGAGGCCGATGCCAATCATAATCATTGTTACACATCCGACGCCGAAGACGAGGCGTGAGTTTATTTCACAACCTATATCAGTAAATGTTGACGTGATTTCTTTTTGAAGCTTGTTCTGGAGATTAAGCAATTGCTTATCCGGACCCGCGTGCAGGGCGGCAGATATGGCTTTGGGACTTATTTCTGCAAGGATGTCGGCAGTTTTGAAATTATCGGTAACGGATGCGGGCATAACAAGCCCCCGGATGATTTGTCTTGCGAGGACATTTTCCTGTGCCTGCGGGTTTTGCGGGTCGGCTGAGAGCCATTTGGCGTTTTGAATATCGAGAGTAAGCGTGGGGTTCATCTCATCGCCTTCGATGTTGAGAAAGGCCTTTTGGCATCGCAGGGTTCGTGGCGGGGCATCGCCATTGACAGGTCGTTCGGTAATTGTTATGTCATCAGCGAGAATGAGCCGGTCTTCATCTTTGATAGTACAGTTTTTTGCGGAAAATTCGACAACCTGGCGGTCATTGAAGAGCTTGAAGGGTATTTTTGCGGGGGAGGAGAAGTTGTCGTTAATCTCCTGAGCGAGAAGTTCGGCGGTGAGCATAGCATAGAGGTGACGCGCAAGTCGGGCGACGGGTTCGAAGAGCATTGGATTTTGGCGGATTTGTTTCATTTGGTCGATTTTCTTGAACTGGATGTCGTCACTGAGCAGATCGCCAAATTCAGCGGTGAGGGAGAGTTGTTCGGCGAAGAAGGCGGCGTCTTCGCCGGGGGCTATCTGGTAGGCATTGTGGGCGTTAACACGGACCTCGTTTATATTTTGATTAAGGTCGAAGGCGACTTTCGCAGTTTCTGCGGTAACGATTCTTTTGATTGAGCCGTTGGCGGCCATATCGACGGCAACGACGCCTGAAAGCACATTATTTTGTATGTCGGCGTTGTCGGCGTAAATCCTGCAGCGGCCGTCAGGGGGCAGCGAATAGTACCCCTTTCGCTGGATATTTCTGAAAAGGATTTGCCTGGCGTCGTTTTGGAGGGAATTTTTCGCCTGGTGTATAAAGGCGGGCATAACATAAAAGCTGAGCAGCAGATTGGCAGTTGCGACGATTATGGCCAGCATCAAGCCGGGGTAAACCAGCGTCAGAACCGAGATTCCGCTTGCCTTGCAGGCATCAAGCTCGTTGTCATTGGCGAGCCGGCCATAGACAAGCGTAGTGGCGAAAAGCGCCGCCATAGGCAAAACAAAGGTGAGGGTAATGGGGAGGAAATAAACCATAAGGCGGACGACCTGCCCCGGGCCGACGCCGAATTCCTGGACCGGGCGCAGGATACCGCCCAGACTCATCATCAGCGTCAGAGCCACGGTTGCGAGGATAAAAACCTTTATAACCTCGCGAAATATATATCTGTGAAGTGTGAAAACCATTTCTAATTTTCGATTTATGATTTTTGATTAACGATTTATTATTGTCTGCCAATAGACGGAAATTTGCAACAGAAATCGCTATGATGGCGGTTTATGCTTGAAAAGGCGGATGGTATGGCGTAAAACAGGAACAGGACTTATCATTGATTGGCGGGTAATTTATGAGATATTACAGGACAATCGTATTAGCTGTTGTTTTTATCGGTTTGTTTGCCGGATTCGCGAAAGCCGACGTCGTGGTATTAAAGGGCGGGCAAAAGCTCGTGGGTGATATTGTAGCGGAGAGGCACGAGCAGATTTACGTGGATGTCGGCGTTACGGTTATAGCGGTTCCGAAGGAGGATGTTCTCGAATATCACTATGACAAAGAGGCAGATGCGAATGCTTTGTCGGTGCAGCCGGCGGCGGAGGCTAATGAAATTAAAGCGGAGCCGGCGATGGGTCGGCTGTATCACACGGGCAAATTACCCAGAAAGACCATCGAGCAGTGCGTGGCGGAGGTGGGCGAGGCGGTGGTTAAGGTGAGCAGTCCGGCGGGGATGGGGTCGGGATTTTTTATCAATGAGCAGGGGTATCTTATAACGAATTATCACGTCGTCGAGAAGGAAACAAAGATTGAGGTAACGGTATTCAAGAAGGCAAAAGACGGCTTCAACAAGAAGGTTTTCAAAAGCGTGCGGATTGAGGCGATAAATCCGTTTATTGACCTCGCGCTTTTGAAGGTCGAGGATTTGGGCGACGAGCAGGTGAAGTTCGTTTATCTGGGCGATATAAGCGAGATAATGGCGGGCGAGCAGGTGTTCGCGATTGGTAATCCGCTTGGTCTTGAGCGGACTGTGACCAACGGGGTCATCAGTACGACGAACAGGGCGTTCGAGGGGCTGATTTATTTGCAGACCGATGCGGCGATTAACCCCGGCAATTCCGGCGGGCCGTTGTTCAACCTGTCGGGCGAGGTCATCGGGGTTACGAATATGGGCTACATATTTTTCGGAGGGCTGGGGTTTGCGATACCTGTCGATTACGTGAAACACTTCATAGATAACCGCGACGCGTTCGCGTATGACAAGGACAATCCGAACACGGGTTTTAGATATATCCAGCCGGACGGCAGACGCAATAAGGGCAGGCCGAAGATTGATTGATGAAAGGCGCAGATGAAAATTAGAGCGGCATTTTTGATTTGTGTTATTTGTGCGGCGGTGACGGCGGGCAACGCCAAGGAAACAGCTCTGCCAAAAACGGCGGGGCTTGTCGGGACGGATACAGTGCTGCTTGTGGATATAGGTGATTTTAATCAGTTCAGGGCCAAATTCGAAAAGACCGGCATTTATAAGTTATATAATGACCCGTCGATGTCGGCGTTTGCGAAAAATTTTACCGCGAAGGTTCGTGAAAAGATAGAGGGCGACAAGGACTCATTTGTAAAAAGCATACTTGACGCGAATGTTATGCCCGAAGGCCGATTGGCGTTTGTGATGACGGCGGGGCAGCAGGAAACGTCGCCGATGGTGATAAGTCAGTGGGGCCGCAATATCGCAAAGATAAAAGATGTTATGGAAAAAATGGCCCTCAAGTCCGTTGAAAAAGGCGCACACAGAGCGATTGAAAGCTACCGTGATGTGAATATCGTAACCCTGACGACCGAGAAAGCGCCGACTAGACCGGCTGTTAAAGACGACGATGATAACACGAAGATAAAGGTAGTGACGTCCGAAAAAGACGTTTATTGTTTTGTCGATGATTGCCTCATAATTGCAAGCGATACCGAGGTGGTCAAATTTGTCGTTTCGCAAATAAAAGGTACGGGGGCTTCATCGTTGGCGGGTGATGCGGATTATATCGCTACGATGGGTGCGGTCGGGCCTTATCATGACGTTGATATATATGTTAATTTCAGGCGAATGATAAAACAGATGACCGATGATGACACGACCGGCGAATCGCAGAAGGGAATTGCCAATCTCGGTCTTGACGGAACGGGGGGACTCGGGTTTTCTGCCGGAATTGCGCCGGACGCGGAGAGTATGGTTCGCGGGAAGATTTTTTTGAGGACGACCGGGATGAGGAAGGGCATTTTAAAGATGCTGGAGATGCGCTCTGAACCGGTGCGGGTCCCGCGGTTTGTGCCCGCCTCGGCATGCTCGGTGAGTTTTTTGAATTTGGATATCAAACGGGCGTATGACGAATTGTGCAGCATAATTTACGGATTTGAGCCGGCAGCGGCGATGATGCTGCAGCAGCCGATTCCGGGAACCGGGTCGGAAAATGACCCGGGGATATCCATCAGGCCCGACATAATAGAATATCTCGGCACGGAGATTGTGATAGCCCAGAGCGTAAACAAGCCGTTTTCGAAAGACAAAGAACCGACTGAAATATGTATCGCGGTAGGTGTGAATAATCGGGCGGCCCTGGAAAAGTCACTGTCGCTTATTCACAAACGGCTGATGGTGCCGAATAATCCTGAACCGACGCGTGAATTGCTTGGGTACACGATTTATCTTGTGGGGCCGGCAGGGGTGCCTGTTCTCGGCGGGTCGGTGCCGATGGTGGAGACGGCGCCTCCGCGTAAGACGCCGAAGGGCGAACGGCTGGCCTTTACGATTACGGATACGCATCTGATTTTCGGGCCCGAGTCGGCGGTTGAGCTTGCGATTCGGACTTTGGGCGGGGCGGAAAATGCGCCGGTAAACTCGGCGAAATGGTTTAACATCGCCAAATCAGCGGTGCCTTCGGTTGTCGGGTCAGCCGCGTTTGAGGACAATTCGGCGTCGGGGGAGTTGTTGTGGTGGATGCTCAAGGACAATGCCAAATCGCGCCGGGCTTCTATGGGAATGGGGCCTGCGGCGGCTGTACTGGCGGGGCCTGACGCGTGGGATTTCGCGGATTTCAGTTTGCTGCCCGAGTTTGGCGCGGTGAAAAAGTATTTCGGCCTGTCGGCGGGCTATGGAATCAGCAGGCCCGACGGGTTTTTCTTCGAGTTCAAATACCTTAATCCCCAAAGCAAGGATTGATAATCGATAATTGGTTGTCGATGATTCGCCGCGATTACACTTGACCGGCAAGCGGTCTTTCCGCTAAAATAAGCCCCCTGTTGATTATTGAATGAAATTACAGATTAGGAGAACGTTGTGAAGGCAAGTGAAATGCGACCCGGTATGGCCATTACGATGAATGGCGAGTTGTATATCTGCACCAAGTTTGCTCATGTGACGCCCGGCAACCTGCGGGCATTTGTGCAGGCCAAACTCAAGAGGATTTCCGACGGCTCCATTATTGAGAATCGTTTACGCGCTACGGAGGAAATCGAGCAGGCCTTTCTGGACAAGCGAGAGATGGAATACCTTTACTCGGACAGCAGCGGGCACGTTCTGATGGACTCAAAAACGTTTGACCAGATAACGGTTCCCAACGAGATAATCGGCGACCTGATAAAGTTCTTCAAGCCCAATACGATGCTGACGGCGATGCTGAACAGCGGCAACGTGGTCAGTATCGAAATTCCCAAGACGGTGGAATTAGCAGTTACGGAAACGACGCCCCAGCCAAGGGGTGCGACGGCAACCAACCAGATGAAGGACGCAGAGCTGGAGACGGGTTTGAAGGCACGGGTGCCGCCTTTTATCGCTGTTGGCGATATAGTTCGCATTAACACCGAAGACGGTTCATACCTCAGCAGGGTAACCAAGTAGTCCCGTAAAGCAGCGTATTTTCCGTTATGCGTTTCGGTCGATGAGGTGTAACGGGGATTCAACCGACGGTAGGCATTTGTGAATTCACTTCTAAGCAATTTCCTTATGGCCGCGATTTACGCGGATATTTAATATACAGTCGCGGTTTAAGGAGATTGCGATGGGATTCAGCAGAAGAGATTTACTTGTGGGTATCGGAGGCGTAAGCGGGGGGATGATTTTAACGGGCAGGGCGCTGGCGGTTGTTGAGCCGGAGCCGAGCAAAGAGGCGATGGGCGGGGAAGTTACCGCTACCGAAGATTTGATGCGGGAACACGGGGTCCTGCGGCGGGCGCTGTTTGTTTACAGCGAAACAGCAGCCAGGCTTCGCAGCAAACCTTCGGACGTTGTGCCTGACGCCCTTCAGAAAACAGCCACGCTGTTTCGCGCTTTCGGCGAAGATTATCACGAGAAGAAACTGGAGGAGGCGTTCATTTTTCCCGCGGTCAAAAAGGCAGGGGGCGAGGCGGCGGGCTATACAGACATTTTAATCGCGCAGCACAATCGCGGCCGGGAGATAACTGAGTATGTTCTTTCCGTGACAAAGGCAGCGAAAATAGAAACCGGTGACGCAGAACCGCTGGCAAAAGCGCTGGAGTCAATGGTGCGGATGTACAGGCCTCACGCGGCAAGAGAGGACACGGTTATTTTCCCCGCGTGGAAACAGACGCTCACCGCCAAACAGTTAGACAAGATGAACGACAAATTCGAGGATATCGAGAAAGAGATGCTGGGCGAAAACGGGTTTGAAAACGCGGTTAAGCAAATCAGTGAAATCGAAGCCGAGCTTGGGATGGCTGATTTGGCAAAGTTTACCGCTCCTATAATAAAAAAGTAAATTTTCGAAAACTTAGGAGATAAATATGAAGATGCTACAGAAACAAATCCTAACAAAGACGAAACGAGCCGAACAAAAGAGCTTTATGAGGCCCGATGAGGTCCGGGAATTCCCCAAAGGCCGGCTGGAGCTTATAAAAATCGGCGGGGCCACAGTTGGCAGGGCGGTTTTGGAGCCCGGCTGGAGGTGGTCGGAATCCGTCCAGCCCATAGCCAAAACAACGAGCTGCGAGGCGCCGCATTTTCAGTATCATGTATCGGGTGTGCTGAAGGTTCGAATGGATGACGGCAGCGAATTTGAGTGTCATGCCGGCGATGTTTCTCTTATTGGCGCTGGTCACGATGCCTGGGTAGTTGGAAACTCACCAGTGGTGATTGTGGATTTCCAGGGTATGCTTGATTACGCAAAAGCCAAGTAGACGATACTTTGAGGAACAAATTGCTGTCGAAAAGATTAGCCGAAGTTGCTGGACTATTCCTCAAGCTGGGCGTTATCGGTTTCGGCGGGCCGGCGGCGCATATCGCGATGATGCGGGATGAAACAGTGAATCGTCGCAAATGGCTTAGTGACAAGGAGTTTCTTGATTTAGTCGGCGCAGTAAATCTCATCCCTGGTCCAAATTCGACGGAGATGGCGATTCATATCGGCTTTTTGCGTGCCGGCTGGCCTGGGTTGATTACAGGCGGAGTATGCTTTATTGTGCCAGCTATGCTCAGCGTGCTGGCACTGGCGTGGATGTACGTGCGGTTCGGCTCTATGCCTCAGGCGACATGGCTGTTATACGGTGTAAAGCCGGTAGTAATCGCAATTATTGTGCAGGCACTATGGGGACTCGGGCAAAAGGCAATTAAAAACACAATCACCGCGATTGCTGCAATTGGTGTTCTTGCGTTGTATTTTGCGGGCGTCAATGAAATCGCACTGCTTTTTGGGGGAGGATTGCTCGTGATGTTAGCCGCGAATTACCAGCGGATTCAGGGCAAAATTTTAGGGATATCTTTTCTTCCGCTTGGCGGATTGGGCATTTTATCGCAGGCGGCCATCCCTTTTAATATGCAGTCATTATTTCTTATATTTCTGAAAATCGGTTCGGTGCTTTACGGCAGCGGATACGTTTTACTTGCCTTTTTGCGTGCGGACTTTGTCGTTCGGCTCGGCTGGCTCACCGACCACCAGCTCCTTGACGCTATCGCTATCGGGCAGGTGACGCCAGGCCCCGTGTTTACTACCGCAACGTTCATCGGTTATGTTTTGGGAGGTACGGGCGGTGCACTTCTTGCGACTTTGGGGATTTTTTTGCCGTCGTTTATTTTCGTTGCCGTTTCAAACCCGCTGATTCCTAAAATCCGCAAATCGCCCTGGGCGGGGGCATTACTGGACGGCGTCAATGTGGCGTCGCTTGGCCTGATGGCGGCGGTTAGCTGGCAATTAGGCAGGGCATCATTGACAGGGCCTTTTACCATTTTGATTGCCGTTGTTTCTTTTTTGCTGCTGGTTCGGTTCAGGGTCAATTCGACCTGGCTTATCGCGGGCGGAGCATTAGCGGGGCTGCTGAGCGCGATTTTTTAGATGCTCTTAATGAATCACCTTATTGAGCGGATAGGTGATAATTCCTGATGCGCCGGCGCGTTTGAGGGCGGGGACAAGAGAGCGTTCGATTTTGGCGTCAATAATCACTTCGATGGCGATGTAATTGGGGTCCGCCAGGGATGAAATAGTGGGGCTTTTTTCCGCAGGCAGGACTTTCAATATCTTGTCGAGATTGTTTTTTTCGATGTTCATTTTGAGGCCTACCATGTTGCGCGCGTTAATGGCGGCGTTGAGCAGGATGGCGATGTTTTCGATTTTTTCCTTTTTGAATTTGTTTTGCCAGGCCTGCTTATTGGCGATAAAGCGCGTTGTGGAAGTAATAATGGTATCGATGACCCGCAGGTTGTTGGCGACGAGAGAGTTTCCGGTTTCGGTAAGCTCGACAATCGCATCGACAAGGCGGGCTTTGACTTCGGTTGCGCCCCAGCTAAATTCGATTTTAACGTCGATATTTTTGTCTGCGAAGAATTTTTTTGTGACGTTGACCAGCTCTGTGGCGATGATGCCGCCTTTGAGGTCCTGTACCTTTTGAACTTTCGATTCTTCGGGGACGGCCAGTACCCATCTTGTGGGCTTGCTTGTCGCTTTGCTGTAGCCGAGTTCGCAGACCTCGATTACGTCAGAGTTGTTTTCCATTATCCAGTCGTACCCGGTGATTCCCGCGTCGAGGACTCCGTCGGCGACGTACCGGCTCATTTCCTGAGCGCGTAGCATTGTCGGCTGTATCTGGTCGTCGTCGATACCCGGCAGATAGCTTCTGTCGGATTCGGTGATGTTGAAGCCGGCTTTTGCGAAAAGCTCAATGGTCGCTTTTTGTAAACTTCCGGCCGGGATACCTAATTTCAAAACTTCCTGTGACATTTTATATTCTTTCTGAAAGTCGTGTTATTTACTGATTCTTTTATGTTTTCTTTTTTGTTTTTTTGGACTGCGCCTTGGGCGATTCGCTTTCGCGCCTGAGGAGCGAATAAAATTCATAGGCGTTTTTGATTGAAATCAGCCGGCACAGGAACCCTTCGATTTCCTCATAGGCGGCTTCGGTGTTAATAAGCTGGCTGGTCTTCAGATACTCAATCATTTTCGGGGTCAGAGGTATCGCGTGCCCCTGCATTGAGGTGAGCATGCAGTAATCGACTACGAAGGGCGTTACGCCGCCGAGCTTTTCGAGAAGCAGTTTTGCGGGCCGTTTGCCTAATTTCCGCAGCGACTGCAAGCTGAGCATATTGTGTTTTTCAAATACGGCATTAAGCGCGCTGACCAGCGTCGCTCCTATGTTGCGTGCCGCCGGCACATCCTGCCCTAAAACTTCGCCTATTTCTTCGATAGTGGCTACCCGCAAATCATTCCAGTCAACGAAATAGTCCTTGAGTTTTTTCATCGCGGTCTGCGCCTGCGATTCTGTCAGGTTTTCACTTACAATGGCGAAGACCAGTGCATCGACGGGCTCATCGAACTCGACAGGGGTATGCTTGCCGGGTTTTTTCTTTAGCGAGCGATATAGTTTTTGAATTTTTTTTGAGTATTCTTTACTGTCTTTCATAGGCGTCCTGTAACACGGGCTTCAAGCCCGCGTAAGCACCGCCCGCTGCCTGCAATATGCAGGGGCAGGCAGGTTAATAACCACCAAATATAGCAATCAGTCGTGCTCTTGGTCAACGGAATCTTTGTCTTTGAATTCGTTGGCCAGATCGTCAATCAGCTTTATGGTTTCGAGTGTCTTTTTGAAATTTTCGTCCTTGTGTAAATTTATAACGGGGCAGAACCTGCTTTGAATTTGTTCCGCGAGTATCCCCTGGATTCGGCTTCTGGCGTGGGTTATCGCGGCGAAGGTCTTGTTTTGGGCGGTTTCGGTGCCGCCGAACATGCTGAGGTAAACGTTGGCGATGCGCATATCCGCCGAAACCTCGACCTTTGTGACGCTTACTAACGCTTCAATTCGGGGGTCGCTTAGATGATTTGCTATTGCGTCGCTGACCGCTTCTCTGACGACACGCGCGATTTTCTCTTGTCTTCTCGTGGGCATAATATAAGAGCGAATCCTGCTAAAGGGTTCTCGCCACCTTGAGGATTTCGTAAAGTTCAAATACGTCGTCGGTTTTCACATCGTCGAACCTGGCGATTTTCACGCCGCATTCCAGCCCGGCTTTGACTTCGCTGGCGTCGTTTTTGAAGTGCTTGAGCGACTCGATGGTCATATTATCGCGGATAACGATATTGTCGCGTATCAGGCGAACTCTGGCGTTCTTTCTGATGACGCCGTCGTTGACGAAGCAGCCGGCGATTGTGCCGACTTTAGAGACCTTGAAGGTGGTCCTGACCGCGGCCCTGCCTATGGTCCTTTCCTGTTCTTCCGGTTCGAGCAGGCCGACCATTGATTTCTGGAGGTCTTCGGTTATGCGGTAGATAATGTTGTAGAACCTGATATCGACGCCTTTTTTCTCGGCCAATTTGGAGACGTGCTCGTCGGCCACGACGTTAAAAGCGATTACAATGGCGTTGGATGCCTCGGCAAGGATTACGTCGCCTTCGGTTATGCCTCCCGTGGCCGCGTGCAGAATTTTGAGTTTGACCTCGGCCGTGCTCAGTTCCGACAGATATTTTGTCAGCACGTCCACCGAGCCCTGAACGTCCGCGCGGATGATGAGGTTAAGCTCTTTGACGTTGCCGGCTTTAATCTGGCTGAAGAGGTTATCGAGGGTAATCTGGGTTTTCTTGGCAAGAGAGCCTTCTCTCTGCAGCATTTGGTTTTCTTCGGCGGCGGCTTTAGCTCTGTTGATGTCGTCGAGGACGTAGAATTTATCCCCGGCGTTGGGGACGAACTGTAGCCCCGCGATCTCCACGGGCGTTGAGCTTGTTGCGGACTTGACGCTTTTGCCGAAACCGTCCTTGATTGTTTTTACTCTGCCGTAGCCGCATCCGGCGAGAATTACATCTCCCTTGTTCATGACACCTTCTTTGATTAGCAGTGTTGCCACGGGGCCGCGAGTTTGCGAGAGATGCGCTTCGACGACCCAGCCGGTCGCGGGTATGGTATCGTCGGCTTTGAGTTCGAGCAGTTCGGCTACGTAGTCGAGATGTTCGAGAAGGTCGGCGACGCCCTGGCCTGTAGTAGCGCTGGTTTTGACGACTTCGGTTGTCCCGCTCCACTCAACGGGGACCAGCTCGTGTTCTGCCAGCTGTGAGTAAACGCGGTTGATATCGCTTCCGGGCAGGTCGATTTTATTTAGCGCGACGATGACGGGGACATTTGCTGCCTTGGCGTGATGTATGGCTTCGATGGTCTGGGGCATAACGCCGTCACCTGCGGCGACGACCAGCACGACGACATCGGTCATAGTCGCGCCTCTTGCCCGCATAGCCGTGAACGCCTCGTGTCCCGGTGTGTCAAGGAATGTTACCTTTCCCTTACCGACGTTTACCTGGTATGCGCCGATGTGCTGGGTGATTCCGCCTGCTTCGCCGGCGGTGACGTTGGTGGAGCGTATTTTGTCCAGCAGGCTCGTTTTGCCGTGGTCGACGTGCCCGAGCATAGTAGCAACGACGGGGCGTTTTTTGAGATTAGGACGGCGTCTGTTTTCGAATTCCGCTTTTATCTGGTCTTCGAGCGAGGCCTTGTGTTCGACGTGCAGTTCGGTGCCGAGTTCCAGCGAGACAAGCTCTGCGACCTCTGTGCTGATGGTTTGATTTGCCGTGGCAATCAAATTCTGCTTCATCAGCCGGGCTATTATGTCGGAGACCTTGACGGCCAGCGCCGTCGCGAGGCCTTTGACGGTTATAGGTTCGGTAATCGTGGCAGAGGTGGGTTTGACAACGGATACCGTGCTCTCCTGTCGCGTTCTTGCGGTGATTTTTCGCAGTGGTCTGAGGCGCAATCCTTCGCTGCTGGCGGCATCCAGTCGAGCACGCCTTTCCTCCAGGTCCCGCTCTCGTCGCTGAGTTATCAGCTTGGTTTTCTTGACGGTTTCAGTTTCATATTCCGTTCGTCTTCGCCCATGTGTTCGTTCCTTTGTTTTTTTCGCGGCCAGTTGTTCATCCCTGTCCTTTACAGCAGTGATATCCCTGTCCCTGTCGGGCGGCATTACCCTGGAAGCCATCAACGGGGAGGTTACGGGCATATCATGCCTTGGCTTTGGTCTTGGTCGTCGCAGGGGCGCCATTGGTTCCGGTTTTTCGATACGTACGACCTGCGGGCCTGTGAGTTTGGCCGGCTCAGGTTTTTCGAGCATTGGGCCTGCCGGGATGATTGGTTCCGGTTTTGGCGGTTCCACTCTGGCGACGGCACGCCGCAGCTTTGGCGGGGCGGGCTCTTCGACGGCTGGTATCGGCTCGGCCGGTGCCTCCATCACTGACATCTCAATCGGCGGAGTTTCCTGAACCTGGGTAACAGCAGGCGTCTCTTGTGGTGTTTCGGCAGGGGGAGGCGCCGCTTCGGCTGATTTTTTGCCTCTCGTCTTTTTTACGCGGACTTTTTCGAGGTCAACCTTGCCGGCGGTTTCGACGGCGGTAGTAGTGTCTCCCTCGCTGAACCATTCCCTTATCGTGGCCGCCAGTCCCGCTGATATAGTGGCCATGTGGTTTTTAATATCCAGCCCCTCATCCTGGCACTTTTTCATTATGGCGGTGCTGGATACGCCGAGTTCGCGAGCCAACAAATATACTCTTGTTATGGCCACTGCTAATCCACTCCACTATATCATGGTTGGTTTGTGCTGTCCGCCGGCTGGTTTGGTTGTGATTGTTCCTGTATCAATCCATCGGCTTGTTTTGGTTGTGGTTGTTCCTGCATCAATTCTTCGGCCTGTTTTGGTTGTGATTGTTCCCGCATCAATTCTTCAGCTTGTTTCTGTTTGGCTTCAGCCGTCATGTTTTTGGCTTCTTCGACAGCCGCCTTGACGATTCGCTGTGCGAGGTCTGGTTTGATATTCAGTTCTGTTACCAGCGGCTCGGCCCCGACATCATCCAGGTCAAGAATGGATATTATGCCCAGCGCTATCAGTTTATCGACGAGGGTTTCATCAGCGCCCTCGATGCTCTTAACGCATTTTGTGAGGCGTTCAATGCCCTGATTGTATTCGTCGGGCGTGAGGATATCGATGTCCCAGCCGGTGAGACGGGCCGCAAGCCGAACGTTCTGGCCGTGCCTGCCTATTGCCAGGCTCAACTGGTCTTCTTCCACGACGACTGTTGCTCTTCCCAGTTCAAAGCACAGGGCTATTTCGCTGGCCTTGGCGGGCATAAGCGCGTTTGTAATGAACACCTGCGACGAATCGCTCCATCGAACGATATCGATTTTTTCACCGCCCAGCTCATCGACGATACTTTTTATGCGGCTGCCGCGGACGCCCACGCAGGCGCCGACGGGGTCGACTTTTTCGTCGAGCGAAGCGACGGCAACCTTGGTGCGATAGCCGGCCTCGCGGGCCAGTGCCCTTATCTCAATAATTTCTTCAGCTATCTCCGGGACCTCCTGTTCAAAAAGCCGGCGAATGAAATCAGGGTGGGTCCTTGAAAGGATGATTTTAATTTGATTCGAGACCTCCTTGACTTCGAGAATGAGGCATCTGATTCTTTCGCCCGGTCTGTTCGTTTGTCCGACTATCTGCTCACCCTTGGGCATAAACGCTTCAGTGCGGTGGTCCAGCCCGACGACGAGTGAACCGCCTTCGTATCGAATTACTGCACCGTTGACTATATCGCCTTTTCGCTGGGCGAACTCGGAGTAGATGCTGTCCCTTTCGTCAGCTTTTATCCGTTGAATCATAACCTGCTTGGCGGTCTGGGCTGGTATTCGACCGAGCTGTTTCATATCAATCGGCTGCTTGTCCATAAAGGCGGTGACCTGTCCCGTAGTCCGGTCGATTTTTACGGTTATTTCGCTTTCAGGGGTTCCGAAATGCTTCCTTATGGCAGAGACCATAGATTCTTCAAGGTCGGCAAAGATGGATTCTTTGTCGATGTTCTTGTCTCTGGCTACGTTCTCAATTATTCTCAGTAATTCCTGATTCATTTGCCTTTGCTTCCTTCCAACGAAAAAAAATGGAAACCATACCGGTTTCCACATCCACACTTCAGGCCCACCAAATCCAGGTTGTTGTCGGTTTAACACTACATCTTGTGCCTCCGTAGTTCAACCCAATGTTGTATAACAACCCGACTCATGAGCCGCCGCTGGAGCAAAAACCCTTGCATACCGGCCACAATCGGCGCGAAATCTTCGCCGAACCGAGCAATTGTTCGGCTAATACGCACTGTAAGCAGACCCTGCAAAAACCATTAACACACCTAAACATATTCCCCCGAGAACTCGGGGCAGCCGTAATTTTTCGCACACTGGAGCATATATTAATCGTCAAAGCGGGTAATAACAATCATTTTTTTTGCTATTCTGCGGATTTTTTGACAGGGTTGGGAGGGAGATAGCCGGTTGACAATGGTTGTAAGCTGTTTTTTTGAAGGGGGTTATGGAATTATAGCGTATTTGGGGGTGTGTTTGGCGGTATTGCGACGGTCAGCTTTGGGCCTGCTGAGGCGATTGGCAGGCAACGGCTGTCGGCTGTTTTGGCAGGGTGAAAAAGAAGGTTGAGCCGACGCCGAGTTTGGAGGTGAGCCAGATTTTGCCGCCATATAGCTCGACGATTTTTTTTGCTATGGTCAGCCCGATACCGATGCTTTCGGCCTCCTCGCAATCATTGAGCGTCTGGAACAGCCGGAATATCCTCTCGAAGTGTTGAGGTTCAATGCCGGGGCCGTTGTCCGCGACGCTGAATTTCCAGAAGTATTTTTCGTCTTCGCAGTCAATTGTGATGTGTCCGTCGGGTTTGTCCGTAAATTTTACGGCGTTGCCGATGAGATTATGGAAGACCTGCTTTATCTGCTCCTCTTCGCACGTCAGGACAGGCAGATTTTTATTGACGGTTATTGTAATGTTTGTGGTCGATTCGAAATCGGCAATGACGGACTTAATCAGGGTGTTAATATCGACCTGGCATTCGTTTCGTTTGTTCCTTGCGATTGTGGAATATTGCAGGATTGCGTTAATGAGGTTGTCCATTCGCCCGACTCGTTTGACCAGCAGGTTGATTTGTTCGTGTCCATAGTCGTCAAATTTGCTGTAGTAGTCCTTGAGCAGCCATTGCGCCAGTGTGCCTATGCCCCGCAGGGGGGTTTTGAGGTCGTGAGCGGCGAGGTGGTCGAATTCCCGGAGTTGTTTGTTGGACCTGCTTAACTGGGCGACGGTAAATTGGAGGTCATCGTTAACTTTTGCTAGGGATTTTTCCGCTTCGGTGCGTTGTGCGACTTCCTGCTGGAGCCGGGCGTTGGTTTCCTGTAGTTCTGTGGTCCGCGTATTGACAAGTTCTTCGAGGTTGTCGCGGTGTTTACGCAGTTCAGCTTCGACTTCTTTTCGTTTTTCGATTTCAGCAGCGAGCGAAGTATGTGCTTCGATAATGTGTTTTTCTATGCCGGTTATGTGAATATAGAAAAATGAAACCAGCGCAGACGCTATCAGAAAACCCACAGTTGCGACGACGGCCAGGAGCTTCTGGAGGGCTACCTGTTCTTTTGTGATATTTTTAATAACGAGGATGTCGCCTATTTCGCGTCCCGCGGCGTCGGAAAGTTTGATAAAACCGGCGCGATAGGTTGAGCCGTCTAATTTGGCGGACAAGATTTGGTTCTGATGTTCGCTGTGCGGCAGTCCGGCGAGTTTTATGAATTCAGGCGGAACGGAAGGTATAGTCGAGCCGGCTATAACGCAATCCGGCGTGAGGTCCCAGTTGCCGGTGCGTCCCATTATCTTCAGGCCTTCCTGCCAGTTATCGCGGGTGAGAAATGTTTTGTCTATCAGGAAGACCAGGTCAACATTGAGTGTTTCTTTTAGCTGGAGAGTGATATGTTCGATTTCCTCGCCGAATTCGATGAATCCGGCAAGGGTGTTGTTTACAAACCATGGCTGAACAACACGCAGCGTGAAAGTGCCGTAAGGTCCCAGTTCTATGCCCCAGGACGGTTTGTTGGTTTTCGCTGCCGAGTTGAGTGTGAACCGGTCTATATGGTCGCCGAATCGCGGCGGGTTATGAACCCGCAAAAAGCAGGTCTCATTGATATCGATGAAGTACAGATGTGTTACCCTGTAATCATTGTGGAGTTTTTCAAATATAGGGGCGGTAAGGGTCAGCAGGGTGTTTCGGTCTTTTGCGAGCCATGCGTTTTGAATGTCTGGATTGTCTTTTACGAAATGGGTTGTTTCTCCGATGAGGCGGGCATCCATGGCGAGAAGTTTGTCGAAATAGCGCTGAGTTCTGTCGAGTCGCATACGGACATCGTCGGTGATATGTTGTTGTTGAAGGTGGTAAATAGCCAGCGTAAAGATTATCAACAGCGCCGTTATCGCGACGAAAAGCGGTACAAGAATGGGCAATTTGATTGCCTCATTATCTTTGGCCTGCCGAGTTGTTTTGGTATCTATGTTTTGCATATTATATTTCGGTTGCCGATGCTGTTACCACAGCAGGGGCTTCGTTGTCGGCGGATGCTTTTGGCGATTCTGCGTGATTTTTTTCGATGGCCCTGCGTGCATTGGCATCGGTGATTTCACGAACATACTCAATAACGCCTTTTAATTTGCCTGTTGTATCATCAATCAGGGGGAAGCTGTAGAGGTCAATCCAGCCCACAACTTTTCCGCCCGGCCCTGTTTTGGGGACCAACTCGTAGTCAGCTTTGCCGGTTTCAAGGGTTCGACAGGTAGGGCAGGCATCGCAGCGTATTTTGCGTCCGTGGTAAGCTTCGTAACATTTCTTTCCTATCAAAGGCATAGCGTGTGCATACCACTTTTCCATAGCCGCATTGGTTCTGACGATGTTGAGATTAGTGTCGAGAATGCTGATGCCGTCCTGGATACTGGCAAATACTTCGGAAAGGAAGCATTCGCTTTCTTTTATAGATTCCTGCAGTTGCACTTTTTCGGTGGTATCTGAAATAAATCCTTCGATGGCCAGCAGTTCGCCTTTGGGGGTGAATATGCCCTGTCCCTGCCCCAATACCCATTTTTGTTCACCGTCAGCGGTTTTTATTCTGTAGGTAAGCTGGAATGGTTTGTGTTCTTTCAGTGCGGCCTGAATGGTATCCCATACCTTTTCGCCCTCATCCGGATGAATCAACTGGTTGTATGCTATTTTACTGTTGTTGATGAGTTCGGCGGGCTTATAGCCGGTGAGGTTGAAGCTTCCTTCACTGACAAATTCCATAGTCCAGTCGCGGTCATTCCGGCAGCGATATGCCATTCCGGGGAGGTTGCCCATCAGCGTTTGAAGCGTTCGCCGGCTCTCAAGCAGGCCGTCTTCGGCAAGTTTTCTTTCCGTTATATCGCGGACAATCACTATAAGCTGTTCATCGCCAAGCCAAGCCACGCGGGCTTCACGGAATTGTTCTGTCTGGTTATGGACCGAATACTCCGTGATTTCGACGGTTTTATTTTTTACCGCTCTTCTGACGGCCCATTCGAGTCGGCGTGCGGCCATGGGGCCGAAGATTGTATAAATACTTTTTCCGAGTATTTCATTGTGGTGGATATGGCTGAAAGCAGCGTTTGCTGGTGTCTTGCATTCAAGAATTTTCCCGTCAGCGTCTATCCTCAGGAACATATCAGGTAAGGCCTGAAAGATAGACCGCATCTGGGAGTTGGCCTCGACTAACTCTTGTGAGCTGATTTCGATGGAGCGTTCGAGCATCAGCCGGTCTTCGTCAAAATTGAAGTACGCCTCGTTGACGACGCCGAGAATTTCCTGGAAATCTTTCGGGATGTTGTCTGCCGAGCCGAAGATTTTTTTAATCTGGCGTCTGAGTAAACTGTGCATTTTATCCATTGTCAGACCTCGGAAAACGCGGTTATTGTTATTGTCTGGTTATGAAGGGCGCATTTTTTACTGCCCGCAACCGGCGAGATTTCTCCGTACGAGTAGAAGCCGGTGAGGATGGTGTCATTGCCGAAGATTTCGCGGACCGCTTCGATTTCTTCTTCGACTCGCTGTTTGAGAATCCACTTTCTTCCGCAGCAGCTAATGATAATTGCCAGCTCGACTTTGGGGCAGTCGATTGTTTCCTGGCAGTTTTTCGCGGCCTGGGCGGCGGCATCTATCATTCTCTCGTAATTAACTTTCATCAGGCGTGCGTGGAAGCCCTCGGGGACGTCGCCTGCAAACGTCATGCTCTGTTCTGCGTCATTTGTGGCCAGGATGGTGCGGACCAAACTGGTCGTTGCTTCCCGGTCTCGAATACCGAGTGGGAAAAATAAGCCGGTGGCGGGAAGACCTTTTGCCTGTTCGCCGAGGTATTGCTTGTAGATTTCCAGGGCGCTTTTCCCGTCAAGCTCATAGAGGATGTTACTTTTTGAGCGGGTGACAATTCTTTCCGGGCCGAAAGGGTCCCATCCGCCGATGGAGCCATAGCCGATTTTTAGTTTTTGGCCGTAGAAAGCTATTGCCGATATGACGTTATTTTTTGGGACGCCGTCGGACAAAATTAATGTTTCCTGAAACTTAGGGCCGTTTCCTGCCAGGCCTCCGGTTACAATTGTGTTCTCAGGCAGATTTTTTTCAAGCCCTTTTACGAGTTCGCTTCCGTTGATATTAATGCCTTTTGAAAGCACAAAGAGGTGGCTCAGGTTGGCCGGATTTACAATCGCTGCGAGGCGTTCACCGGCGAGGAAACTATCATCCGCGGAGTTGGCTTCCACCTCATACATATTGACAGTGGTTTTCTCGAAATGCACCGCCACGGTTGTCAGTGAGTCATCATATACGGTTGTTCCGCAGATTTCTCCTGCCGTGGAGCACCCGACAAGACGCGCGTTTGGGTAAACACCGGCAAGCTCTTTGAGAAGGGGGGATTTTTTCAGCATATCGTTCGAACCAAAAACCAGAACCAGTTGTGCGGATTTTCCCAGTGTTCCGGGTGCTGATGGCTGCCAGCCGGTTTTTTTCGTCCAGATATTTTGTTCGAGTTTCATGTAGTTTTCCTTTCTTAGTCAGTTTTTCTTTGGCCGTCTGTTTTTGGCAGCGTGAAGAAGAACGTTGAACCCTGGCCGACGGTGGATGTTAGCCATATTTTGCCGCCGTTTAGTTCGACGATTTTTTTCGCGAGCGTGAGGCCGACGCCTGTGCTTTCGAACTGGTCTTTGGCCTGAAGTGTCTGGAAGAGGCGGAAGATTTTTTCGAAGTGCTGTTCGGGGATTCCGGGCCCGTTGTCGGCGACGCTGAATTTCCAGAAGCCGTTTTCCTCAACGCAGGCGACTTTTACTGTACCTTCGGGTTTATCCATAAATCTTGCGGCGTTGCTTAGCAGATGCCCGAAGAGCTGCTCGGCGCGTGCCGGCTCAAAGGTAATGACAGGCAGTGTCCCTTCAACCGTGATACGGATGTTCGACGGCGCGTTGAGCGATTTTATGACTTCCCGAACAAGCTGATTGAGGTCGATTGAAGCGGGGTCTTCTTTGACACGTCCGATTCGTGAGTATTGCAGCACGCCGTCGAGGAGGTTTTGCATCCTGTTTACGCGGGTAGTGAGCATCTTGAGCTGTTCTTTGCCGTCGTTGTCAAATTTGTCGGCGTAATCTGTGGCAATCCATTCAGTCAGCGCATTTATGGCGCGCAATGGTGCCTTCAGGTCGTGGGATATGATATACACGAAGTCCTGAAATTCCTTGTTGATGCTTTCAATCTGTTTGAGCAGATTTTCGCGTTCGTCAACATTCGTGACGTTCGGTTTTTCTGTCAATAAAGTACTCATACGTCGTCCTCAATTAATAGAAAACACCTCAGGCATTGAAACACAAATTATGCTCCTTATATCGTTATTAAACTGCGGCGGATTGAGCATTTAGAAGGCTTTTTCGGGGATAGTGCGGTATTTCCGCCACCTGAATAGGGGAATCGCGGACCTTCATACGGGCTGTTTTGCTATGGTCCGATAATGCGACCGGGTATTCATTCGGGTTTTGTTTTAGAAGCAGGGTGTGGTGCGTCGGAAAGTGGAAGCAGCAGGGCGGTTATTTTCTTTCTTTCGAGCTTGATTTTGCAAATGCGCAGAGATTTGTCGCCGACTTTGAAGACCGGCTCAAACGATTCATCATTCAGCAGCGACCGGCATGCCTGGGCTGCGATATTGTTCGGCTCTGTGCCCGTGAACGAAAGCCAGTCGGCAAAAGCTTTGTTGCCCGCTGATTTTACGAGAGCTGTGACACCGGCTGCGCCGAGCGATACGCTGTCAACGTGGATATTTAACTGGCCGAAAGAATCTATCGCGGGAATTATCCGGATAGTCAGAACGGGATTGGCGAAACGCGTTCGGGCTGTTGCCATCAGTACAACCTGCTTTTGCATCAAAATTGCCTGCGGGTCTGTGAAAGTGATGTTATTAAAAGTCATCGGCTGACGCCAGCGTGCGATTATATCATTCAGGCCTTCTTCGGTGATTACGACCTCGAAGGGGGCATCAAGCTGAGAGTTGTTGTAAATTGTCGGCATCAGATAGTTACTCAGATATGTGCTGATTTGGTTCTGGTCGGCAATTCGAAGCGGGGCGTAATTTTTGGGTCTGTAAGTAATCAGGAGAATTGCCAATAATACAAGCACGAGGGGGATTGCAATCCAGAAGTATGCTTTGACTTTTGTTTTTTTCATTTTCTCTGAATCTTTTTTCATCTTATTGCCACTGAAAGCTTGTTAGAAATCAGTCGGGCGGTTATAGTAAGGCAAAACACAAGTTGCTTAAAGTAAAAAACGAAAATTGAATAAGAAAGGATTTATAATAGTATGGCTAATCATTTTGGCGACCGGCTGGTTGAAGCGATAAAGAGCAAGCGAACATCTTTGATTGTGGGCCTGGACCCGGTTTATAGCCGGCTTCCCGCCGCGATAACGAACAGGCAGGATATGAATGACGAGTTCGACGTGGATTCGGCGGTCGATGCGATATTCGATTACTGCACGCAGGTTCTGCGGATTGTTGCCCCGATGGTGCCGGCGGTAAAAATCAACATAGCGTTTTTTGAAAAATATCTCTGGCAGGGAGTTGAAAGCTATTATTCCCTCATTTCCGAGGCAAATGAGCTTGGTGTTGAGGTAATCGGCGACGTCAAGCGAGGCGATATAGGCCACACGGCAGAAGCATACGCGACGGCGCATCTGGAAAATCCCGAAATGGCGGGCCTCGAGGATACGCTTGCGCCGGACGCGATAACGGTCAACGGTTTCGCAGGTGCGGAAGGTATCGAGCCATTCGCGGATGTCGCCACAAAACAGGGTAAGGGTGTCTTTGTATGGATTCGCGCGAGCAACCCCGGTGCGGCTGTCATACAGGATTGCGCGTGTACGGACGGGCAAAAAATGTATGAGAAACTTGCCGCGGTAGTAGGTGAAATAGCGAACAAGCCAGGCAGAATCGGTAAGGCCGGCTACAGCAATATAGGTATGGTCATCGGCGGCACAAGCCCGGAAGAGACGACGGCCCTGCGAAAAAAATATGATAATATGTGGTTCCTGATTCCCGGCTACGGCTCACAAGGGGCCTCGGCTGCGGATTGTGTCCGCTTTTTAAAGCACGACGGCAACGGCGCTCTGATTAACGCCTCTCGTTCGATTATCTACGCTTACGAGAATCCCAAATACAAGGAGCAGTTCGGCGACAACTGGAAGAAGTGCATCGAGCAGGCCGTAATCGACGCGAAGTTAGACATCGCCAAGGCCGTCCAGGACGCGCTGTAGCTGAATTTTTCGCATTTTAAAAATGAGTTAGGTTTTACGGCACCTCAATGGCATCAGTCATTGTTCAGGAATTTATTCAGGCTCTTAACGAAGAGATTGAAGCCATTAAATCTGGGAGAGGGGGGAGTGTCGTCAAAATTTTTAATGGACGATTTGTTCGTGAAGTGTCCGGTCTTTTTGTATACGTCTTTAATCTTGAAAATTTTTTGGCTGTATTAGATGAAGCTCCCGCCGAGATAGAAATCCAAGGTAATAATTATCCGGCTCAAGTGCTCCTTAGCCAAGGGTTAGAGGTGGAGGTTGGAATCGAGCGTTTCTTAGGGAAGTTTATACCAGAAGCAAAATTACAAACTAACCTCTGGTATCTTCTGGAACTATTGAAAAAGAAATTCATCGAATCCCAAAACAGCACGAATAAAGTCAACTTTCGCCTTAGTGATAATCTTTTTTCGGGGAACATTATCGATCAATCCTCGGATATGAAAGCCGAGATGAATTATTCGATTTCGGCGGATTCCCCAAACGAAGCACAAAAACGAGCAATCGAGGATTCTTTTCGTTCTCAGTTATCGATTATTTGGGGGCCGCCAGGAACGGGAAAGACCAAGGCAATAGCGCATGCTATCGAGGCACATCTTAATGCCGGACGCAGGGTACTTCTGGTCTCTCATGCTAACAACGCTGTGGACGAGGCGCTTGAAAAAGTTGCTGAGCAGCTTAAGCCAACTTCTTTTTATACAGAAGGCAAGTTGATTCGTCTTGGCATACCCCCCCAAAAAGAACACTTGGAAAAAATGGAAAAAGATTACGAAATGGTTCTCTTGGATAAAATAGCCGAACGCTTAGGAGAGTCATTAGTTAAAGAAAAGCAGGCATTGCAAAGTGAAAAGTTTTGTCTAGAGGATTCTCTACGCCAATTTGCAGGTATTTCTGAATCTCTGCAAAAGATGAAAGCTTTGGCATCTGAATTAAATGCAATTAATAAAAGCATATCTGAGTCCACAAGGAAAATCGATGACGTTTCGAATGATATAGCTCGGCTTAGAGGAGAACAGAATAAGAAGAGAGCAACTTTGGTTGAAGCTCAATCAGCAGGCAAAATAAAAAGAATTTTCTTTGGTTTGGACCCGCAAAAAATCCAACGGCAAATCGACCAAAACACTATGGCGGTAGATACGAAATACCGTCTTCTGGTAGAAATGAAACAACGGGTTCTGGTTCTCGAAGGTTCAAGAAACTTGAAACAGAAAGAAGCAGATGCGGCCAGAGCGAATGTAGATAATCTTGTTAAATCATTAAATGTTGATGTGGAAGCATTTGAGGGGCAAAGAAAGGAAATCGAAAAGCGGATAAATACTATCATATCACGAGTAGCAGAAATAAACACCCAGCTGGAAGAGATACAAAAGAAATTGCTTTCGGAAGCGAGATTGGTTGCGACCACTCTCACTAAAACGTTTTTGGCAAAGCAATTTCCAGATACCCCTTTTGATGTTCTTATTATTGACGAAGCGAGTATGGCCCCACTGCCGCACCTCTATTGGGCTGCCAGTAGATGCCGTCAGTTTGTTACCGTAGTGGGTGATTTCCTGCAACTCCCGCCGATTTGTATTGCAGAAAAGTCAATGATGGCTCAAAAATGGCTTGGTAGAAGTATTTTTGATGTTCTTGGCATCAAGGTTGTACAAGATGCAATGAGGCATAACAGGGTCAAAATGCTTGACGAACAATATAGAATGGTGCCAGAAATTTCCGCCATCCCAGAGAAGTTCTTCTATGGGGGTATGCTACGGGATTCCGATAAGGTGAAGAATATTTCGGACGTGCATGATGGTGTGTCAGATTCGCCTTTGATACTTCTAGATACTTCCGGAGCAAATCCATGGTGTAGTCATCTTGCTATGGGGGGACGATTCAATCTATACAACGCTTTGCTCTGTGCCACATTGGCTAAGCGGTTAATTTCCAATATTGATAGTATCAGGAATATTGAGAAAAATCCAAATGCCAGAATTGGGATACTGACTCCATACAAAGCACAGGCTAGGCTCATAAACAAAATTCTAAAAGACTGGAACTTATCGGATTTAGTACGTGTTAGCACAGTTCACACTTTTCAAGGTGGAGAGGAACCTATTATCATCTTTGATACTTGTGAAGGTCCAGGATTAAGAGTTGCTCCTATGCTTGACGATACCCAAAATGATTCTGATGCCCGATTAATACTTAATGTTGCATTCACTCGGGCAAAGTACAAATTATATTGTATCGCTCATACGGAACGACTGTTATCTGATCTGCATGAAGATTCAGCATTAGCTAAAATCATCAATTATTTTCGTGAAAACGCAAAAATAATCGATTCAGAAACGTTGGTAGACAACTATTTTACATCGGATTTTGATAAATGGGCCGGTGCATTACTGCCAACCGAGGAATATAAGCAGGACTCCGTTCCCGGGACCTTTTATACGGAGAGAAATTTCTGGGCGAATTTTTTCCAAGACCTGAAAATGGTCAAAGAACGCCTAATTATTCTTAGCCCGTTTGTTTCGATTCGGCGAAGTACCATACTAATGAACTATTTTAGGGCAATGAGATCTCGTAATGTAGAAATACGAGTGTATACGAAACCAATAAATCAGCAAGTAGGAGAGATGGTAAATCAAGCGGAAGTTGTGATTGAGCAATTGCGCAGCATCGGCATTAAGGTGGTTGAGCGTCGAAGCATGCACCAAAAAATAGCTATTCTTGATAGTACCATTTCTTGGGAAGGAAGTCTCAATATTTTAAGCCATCGTGATACGGCCGAGCATATGAGGAGGCTTGAGGGTTCTTCATCCATTGAGGAAATAGTCCGTAACTTGGAGTTAGACGAGGAAATGGCGGTCGGTAATCAAACAGAGCAAAAATGTCCTGGGTCAACACGTTTTCCAAATTGCGATGGGTACTTGGTCATTCGTAAGTCAAAAAAAGGTGGGCGTAGATTTTACGGATGTTCAAATTACCCTCGTTGCGACCATACAAAGCCAATGGATGGGCGAAGAAGGAGGCAAAGGTGACGGTGGCAGTTATACATATGGATAAGAATTTCTTCAGAGATAAAAAGATTTTGGTGATGGGCCTCGGGAGGTTCGGGGGCGGCGTTGATGTTGTCAAGTTCGCCTGCCAGGCGCAGGCAAAGGTAATCGTTACCGATTTGGCAAAACAGGAAGCGCTGGCGGAATCAATCGCTCAATTAGAAGGCCTCGATGTTAACTACCATCTTGGTTCGCATGACCCTGCGGATTTTGAGCAGGCGGATATGGTTGTGGCTAATCCCGCTGTGCCTTTGGATAACAAGTTTTTGCAGATTGCACGCAAGGCAGGAAGAAAAGTTACATCGCAAATCGAATTATTCTTCGAACTTTGTCCCGCGAAAATCATCGGCATAACCGGCGCGAATGGCAAAAGCACGACAATATCACTAACGGCACACCTTCTTCGAAGTCGATTTGGCAATAAGGTCTGGTTAGGCGGCAATATAGGTAATGAGCCGATGCTGATGATTATCGGGCAGATAAAGCCAGATGATTTGGTTGTGCTGGAACTGTCGAGTTTCCAGATTGAGCAGTTGGCCCAGAGCGATAAGGCGCCGCAGGTCGCGCTGCTGACGAACCTCACGCCCAATCATCTCGACCGCTATAAAACATTCGAGAATTACTGCAAGGCCAAGGAGCTGATGTTTCAGCATCAAGGGCCAAAGGCGAACCAGCCGGCCGTTTCGATTTTCAATGGCGATGATGAGGTTGGCAGCAAGTGGTATGCAAAATATCAGAAGGACGCCGGACGGGTTTGCGTAAAATTTTCCGCTGATGATGTACCCGCAAAGATTCGTAGCGCCTATGGTTTGCCGGGCAGAGCGTATCTTGCCAATCTGGCCGGCGCGCTCGCCATAGCGAAAAATTTTGGTGTAACTGATGAGCAGATAATCGGATGTCTGCCTGCTTTTAAGGCGTTGCCTCATCGATTACAGTTTGTTGGCGAGGCGAGGGGGGTTCGCTGGTATAACGACTCCAAGGCGACGACGCCCGACAGTTCGATTGTCGCCCTTGAGGCGTTTGACAGCCCCATTATCATAGCGGGCGGCTATGATAAGCATATTCCGTTCGATGAATTCGGCGCAAAAATCGCCCAAAAAGCAAAAGCCGCTATTCTCATAGGCCAGACCGCCGGGGTGATAGGAAAAATCATTCAGCAATCTCCGCAAAACAATACCCAGGTCAGGTTCGCCAAAACACTTGAAGAGGCGGTTAAATTAGCTAACGGCCTGGCGAAAAGCGGAGACGCGGTGTTGCTTAGTCCTGCCTGCGCCAGTTACGATATGTTCCAAAATTACGAGCAGCGAGGGGAGCAATTTATTGACCTGGTGAATAAGGTCATTCGCTGATTATCGGAACATTGCTATTGATAATCGATTATTGATTATTGATTATTTAGGTGGAAGGGGGCTTTTAATAATCAATTATCAATCGTCAATAATCAATCTCTTAAGCCATTCCTAAAAGCTGACGATTCACACCTCAGCAAACACATTAACGTCTTTTTTTGAGGAACCGGCAATGCAAAACACATCCGAGCGGAGAAGAGAGCAGAGATTAAGATATCACTGGCCCGTCTGGTTCGCCGAGGATTTTGCCGGTTTACTTTCTCAGGGACAAATGGTCGACGTTTGCAGCGGAGGGGCGGCCTTTACCTGTTACGCGGACATGGGCTGCCCTTATCCGGGCCAAAACATAACGACCCGCTTCAGCGTGCCCTATTACCACCAGGATAACCGCTTTGATATAAATGATTTTGTTCGTTCCGGCCAGGTTTGTCGGGTGGAACATATAAGCAACGGTCTGCATCGTGTGGCGATAAAGTTTTTTGACCCGCTTCCGTTCAAGCCCGGCGAACTGGCGAATTCTCGGTTGAACGAAGAAGAAGTTCTCGAACCGGCTTTAGCTTAGCCGTCCCCTGTTTTCAGTCCTCCGATTTTCCAAATGGGAGTGCTGGGATTCGAACCCAGGACCTACGCATTAAAAGTGCGGTGCTCTACCTACTGAGCTACACTCCCGTGTTGGCCCTTGGCCAACGGAGCATTTGAGCATTAGAACAGGTGAGCAGCCGACACGGACAGGTGAATGCTCAAATGTGGTCAACTGTTCAACTGTTCTGCTCTCACAGGCGGGCAGGATAACAGTTTTGGCCCCATCTTGTCAATGGTCGTTATTGACATCAGCCCTTTTGAGCGATACCATCATTCCCTCTTATTTAATTCTGGAGCCAAAGATTATGACCAATGTTACGCTGATAACCGGCGACGGTATCGGGCCTGAGATAGCCAATGCCGCCCGAAGGTGTATTGATGCTACGGGCGCCAAAATCAACTGGGAAATCCGCGAGGCGGGAGTGGATGTGATGGCAAAAGCCGGGACTCCTTTGCCTGATTCGACGCTGGAATCGATAAAGAAGAATGCTATCGCCCTGAAGGCGCCGATAACGACGCCTGTTGGCACGGGATTTCGCAGCATAAACGTTCACCTGAGGCAGATATTCGACCTGTACGCCTGCGTGAGACCCTGCAAGAGTTACAAGGGCGTTCGCAGTAAATACTCGAATATCGACCTTGTTTTAGTCCGGGAGAATACTGAGGACCTTTACGCAGGAATCGAATTCGAGAAGGGCAAAGATGATACGGCGGAGCTTATCAACTGGCTGAATAAACACAACAAAAAGCAAATCAGGCCCGACTCCGGCATAAGCATTAAGCCAATTTCAGTCGCGGGCACGGAACGGATAGTGCAGTATGCTTTTGATTACGCCCGCAAGATGGGACGGATGAAGGTAACCAGCGTCCATAAGGCAAACATTATGAAGTTCACCGACGGGCTTTGGCTGGAGGTAAGCAGGCAGGTGGCGGCGAAAAATTCGGATATCGAGTTCGAAGACTGCATCGTTGACAATATGTGTATGCAGTTAGTGCAGAAACCCGAGCTTTATGATGTTCTGGTGCTGCCCAATCTTTATGGTGACATTCTCAGCGATTTATGCGCAGGCCTGGTAGGGGGGCTGGGTGTTGCGCCGGGTGCCAATATTGGCGCCAAGGCGGCAATTTTTGAGGCCACTCACGGCAGCGCACCGAAATACAAGGGGCTTAACAAAGTTAATCCCACCGCCCTGATACTCAGTGGTGTTCTGCTGCTGCGGCATATCGGCAATACTGCCGAGGCATACAAGCTTGAGAACGCGGTTGCGGCGGTAATAGCCGAAGGCAGGGACGTTACATACGATATGAAGGCGGACCGCAACGACCCGACGGCTGTTGGCACACAGCAAATGGCCGACGCGATAATAAAGAAAATAAGGGGTTGATTTGTATACCTGCTCAAAGACCCTCCGGCTTTAAAATCAGGTGAACATACCTTTAATCCTCACGTATAAAGACCAAAATTTTAGGTCAGAACCCCCTTTTGGAGAGCAAGAAATGAGCAGGAATAAAGTTGTTCAATACATCCACCAACTCTGGAAGGAGTGGTGGAAGACCGCCGCTATCATCGTTTTCGTGATAATACCGTTAAAATCGAGCATCGCCGACTGGAACTGGGTGCCGAGCGGTTCGATGAATCCCACGATACTTGAAGGTGATTTGATATACGTGGACAAGCTCGCATACGATTTAAGATTTCCCCTTACGTTCAATCGGCTTGCGGAATGGTCCAAACCGCAAAGAGGAGATATCGTGGTTTGCTTCTCTCCTGATGACAGGACACGATTGGTCAAGAGAGTCATCGGGCTGCCGGGGGACACTATTGAATCGAAGTCAAACGTGATTTTCATTAACGGCCGCCCTCTCAGTTATACCCCAAATGACGCCAGGTGCGCTGAAGGGCTTGCGCCTGGATTGAAAAGCCGTGCCGTGTTTGCAACAGAAAACCTCGACGGATATGAACATACGGTTATGAGTGTCCCATCGTTACCGGCGATACGTAACTTCGGGCCTGTTACGGTGCCGCAGGGCGACTACTTCGTAATGGGCGACAACCGGGACAACAGCAGGGATTCGCGGTATTTCGGTTTTATGGAAGGAAGGGCAATCGTTGGAAAAGCAAAGGCAGTGATTGTTTCATTTGATAAGACCGACAAGTATCAACCCCGGCTGGAAAGGTTCTTTGCCCCCTTGAAATAGTTGTTCCTGAAGGGTATTGGACTATTGCTTTTTATTATATTCTTCTAAAAACAGTTTTTCGAGCTTGAGCAGGCCTTTCTTTCTGTCTTTTATTTTTTTTGCGGGTGCTCCTGCATATATGCCCCAAGGGTCGGTACTTTTTTTAACGAAACTTTTAGCTCCTATAACCGAACCTTCTCCCATGATTACTCCAGGCAATATGGAACTGCCTACGCCGACTATGGCATGTTTTCTCAGGATTACTTCGGCCCCGAAGACATTCTTGTATTTTTCCGGTATAGTAGGATTTGTCAGGGTAGCCCCGCTGAAGTCGTCGGTCTTCGCGAATATCACAACTTTCTCGGAAATATTAACGAAATCCTCAAGCACAATACCAGCATCTCCCCCGCACAGAGACGCAAAGGCCGATATATGAACGTGATTTCCTATTTTGACCTTGCCGCTGAGGAGACAAAAGTCGTCAATCCTTACGTTTGAGCCGATTTCAATATTCTTCATGCTGTAGATACGCGCATACCGGCTAATTAAAACATCTTTGCCGATGGCCTTAAAAGGCATTTTTTTTAATTCTGCAGGAGTATAAAAGCTACTTTTCATTTTTTCCTCTTTAAGCGATTTTTGTTTTCAAGCAGCCAAATATCTTTCAGCCACTATAATATATACGAATCGAAGCCCCCAATTATTGCGAGATTCAGTTAATTCTATCGGAGTTTGGTAGATTCTACCACAAATTTAATATAGAAATGCCATTCTACGGGTTTTTTGTGGCAAAAAACAGGGTTTTCGGTAATATCATCGTAGCAGTCATAGTTAAGGTGTAAGCTAAGTGAATCAGGAAACATATAGAAAATTGATTAGCGGTAAGAATTCAGGGCTGTTCGCCTCGGTTGCGAGATTAGTATTGGGTATTGTCTCGGTGTTTTACGGGCTGGGGGTTTGGCTGCGGAATCGGCTGTTTGAAAAGGGATTTGCAAGGTCTTATGGTGTCACCGCCGCGGGACTTGTAACCTCGGACAGGGCACAGGTTGCGGTCCCGGTTATAAGCGTTGGTAATATTACCGTCGGGGGGACGGGCAAAACGCCGATGGTGATTTGGTTGTGTAATTTACTTAAAGCCGGGGGTTTTAATCGTGCCATACTCACACGCGGGTATAAAGCGACGGGCGAAACCGATGAGCCGGCGATGTTAATCAAAAACTGTCCAGGCGCAATGGTAGCAGTATATGCTGACCGACTGGTTGGCGCCTTGGACGCAGTCAGGAGATTTCACGCACAGGTGCTGATTATGGATGACGGGTTTCAGCATCGTAGGCTTCACAGGGACATCGATATTGTTACAATTGACGCGATGCTGCCGTTTGGTTATGGCAGATTATTGCCAGCCGGTTTGCTGCGTGAGCCGGTTTCGGCGCTGAAAAGGGCACAGGCGGCGATAATCACCAGGTGCGACCTTGTTTCTAAGAATAATCTGGCGGAGTTGACGGCGGCTATCAGCCGGATAAATCCCAAAATGATTGTCGCTCAGACGATTCACAGTCCGGTTTGCGCAACGTCCGCCCAAAGACAAATTCCGCTTGAAGAATTGAAAAAAAAGAAAACGTTTGTTTTTTGCGGCATAGCGAACCCGGAGGCATTTCTTGCAACGGTCGGTTTGGCTGGTGCGAATATAACGGGTTCGAAGGTCTTCGGCGATCATCACAATTATACGGCGGGCGACGTAGAGACGATTTACCGGGACGCGGCACAATCAGGGGCTGAAATGATACTTACTACGGAAAAGGACTATAACAAAATCAGTTTGCCGGACGGCCCCCCGGCTTTGGAATTGGCATATCTGGCGGTCAGGTTGGAATTTGTGGATGGGCAGGACCGCATAAGAGAGTTGATTGAACGGTCGCTTTCGGGTAAAATCCCACGAAAAAGAACCGTTTAATCGCAGAAAACCGCTATGTATGAAAATCTTCTAAAGGCCGTAACAAAACTCGGCACGCCGAAAGTGCTGCTTGTGGGCGATTTTATGCTCGATGTGTATGTGTATGGCGACGCCGAGCGGATTAGTCCCGAAGCTCCTGTCCCGGTGCTGAAGGTTACCAGGACCGATTATGGCTGCGGCGGGGCGGGACTTGTCGCGGCCAACTTGTGCGCGCTGGGGGCGGTTCCTTTGTGCGTGGGCGTCATAGGCGACGACGCGAACGGGAAAAAGCTAAAAGACCTGTTGAAAGAAAAAGGGGCGGACATATCGGGGTTGATGACCGTTCCGGACAGGCCCACGACGACCAAGCAGCGATTAATAGGTCTGGCACAGCACCGGCACCAGCAGCAGTTGTTCAGGATGGATAACGAATCGACCGAGCCGTTAACTGAGGGGCAATATCGCCGGCTGGAAAAGATTTTTGAGCGGAAGCTGCGCCAGGCAAATAATGTGTGTTTGCAGGATTATAACAAGGGCGTCCTTGCGGATTTGTTCTGCAAAAAGGTAATACGGCTTGCGGCGAAGGCGCACAAAAGGGTTTTGGTTGACCCGTCGCCGATAAGCGATTACTCGAAATACGCGGGCGCATCGCTCATTACGCCTAACAGGTATGAAACTGGTGAAGGCGTTGGCTTTGAGGTGAAAACCATCGGCGATGCCGCAAGGGCGGCACGGCAGCTGGTGCGGAAGCTCGAACTTGAGGCTGTTGTCATTACGCTGGATAAGGAAGGTGCGTATCTCAAATCGCCAGGTTTCGATGAGCAAATACCGACCAGGCCCCGTAATGTATATGATGTAACGGGTGCAGGAGACACGGTGCTGGCGACACTGGCGTTGACGCTTGCGGCCGGCTGTGATTTCAAGACAGCCGTGCAGTTGTCGAATATCGCGGGCGGAATCGAGGTGGAAAAATTCGGCTCAGCGACGGTCAGCATTGATGAGCTGGTTACCGAAATCGCTTATCTTAACCGCGGCGGTGAAGGCAAAATCCGGTCGGTTGATTCGCTTTTGGCGGAGCTGGCCTGGCGCCGCAAGCGAAACCAGAAAATAGTTTTTACCAACGGCTGTTTCGACGTCATACACAGGGGACACATCGAATACCTGAAGTTCTGCAAAGAGCGTGGCGACGTCGTAGTCGTGGGCTTAAACAGCGATAGTTCCGTCCGGGCCATCAAAGGCACCGGCCGGCCGATTCATAATCAGATTGACAGGGCCGCGGTCCTGGCCTCGCTTGAGACAGTGGATTACATTACAATATTCGACGAATCGACCCCGATTAACCTTATTAAGAAGGTCAGGCCTGATGTTCTGGTCAAGGGGCAGGACTGGCAGAAAAAAGGCGTTGTTGGCGCAGAGTTCGTAAAATCGTGTGGCGGCAGGTTAATCCTGGCCCCTCTTGTGAAGGGCAAAAGCTCGACGCTTATAATCGAACGAATTACATCGCAGGGCGCAAAAACCAAAGCAGGCAAATGATGAGCAAAAATTTTAAAAAACAGGTTTTCGAAATAATCCGGGCGCACAGGAAAATGGTTACCGAGCTGGAAGAGTCGGGGCTGGAGACGATTTCCGGTATTGCCGGGGCGATAGTAAAAGCGACAAAGAAAGGCGCGACGGTGTATATCTGCGGCAACGGCGGTTCCGCCGCAGACGCCCAGCATATCGCGGCGGAATTAGTAAACCGCTTCGAGTCCAGTCGCAGGGCGTTACCCGCCGTTGCCCTGACGACCGACAGTTCGGTAATGACCTCGATTGCCAATGATGGCTGTTATGAGAATATATTTGCCAGGCAGGCAGAGGCGCTTGTGAGGAAAGGCGACGTTTTCTGGGCGATATCGACAAGCGGCTCGTCGCCGAATGTTCTGGCCGCGGTAAAGGTCGCCAGGCGCAAGGGCGCTTTGGTCGTCGCCTTCACAGGCCGGAAAAACAGCAGGATTGAACGACTGGCCGATATTTGTTTTTGCGCGGATAGCGTTTCCGCCGCGAGAAGCCAGGAGATTCATCAGCTTGCCTATCACATAATCTGTAAACTCGTTGAGCAAAATTTTGCATAGGCGAAGAGGATTATGTCTAACAAAGCGATATTCTTGGACCGTGACAATACGATAATAGAGGACCCGGGGTACATAAATGACCCCGACCAGGTGAAACTTGTTGAAGGTGTTACTGAACCCCTGTCCGAGCTTAAAGCGATGGGCTATAAGCTTGTTGTAGTGTCGAACCAGTCCGGTGTGGCCAGAGGAATTGTAACCGAAGAGGCGATTGGTCAGATTCACAAGCGGCTTGAGCAATTGCTGGTCGAAAAGGGCGTATCATTGGACCGCATATATTATTGCCCGTATCATATCGACGGGGTTATCCCGAAGTACCGCAAGGACAGCGACTGGCGAAAGCCCAATCCGGGGATGCTGCTTGCGGCCGGCAAAGATATGGATATCAGCCTGCCGGAATCCTGGATGGTCGGCGACAGTCCCAGTGACATAGAAGCGGGAGCCAGGGCCGGCTGCAGGACGATAATGCTTGCCGGCCGGACGCATGAGCAGAAGATTAAGCCCGGCGAGCAGGGCCCGGATTACAGGGCGGTAAATCTCAAAGAGGTCGTGAATATTATCAAGATGCGGGCTCGTTCCGGCAGGGAATCAGCCAACACCTTGCCTCCTGAGCAGCCCGTCCAGCAGCGCCAGCAGGAGCCGCAACAACCCGCTGCTCCGCAGCAGATAACCCCGCCTCAGCAGCAAGTCGAACCAGAGCAGCCTGTCCCTCGTCAATCGGCTGAAAAGCTGACTACAGAACAACTATTGAGCAATATTCTCGAACAGATTAAAAAGATGCAGCGGAACAGCATGTTCGGGGAATTTTCCATAACCCGTTTTGTCGCGGGTGTCGCACAGGGGCTGGTGTTTTTGTGCTTGCTTGTCAACGTCTGGTTTTTGACGGCCCCCGCGAAACAGTGGAACCCGCTGCTGATTTCCATAGGGTTCGCCATACTTTTGCAGTTGATGGCGCTGACTTTTTATATGATGCGCGGGCCGCGATAACTATTTTACCGCTGAGAACGCAGAGACCGCGGAGAGATTAGTCATCAATTATCAATTATCAGTAATCAATAATCAATGATAAGCGTACCTAAAGATAACATTTTGATTTGGCTTCCCTCTCCGATGGGGGACGCTATTTTATGCATGCCTGCCCTGCGGGCCATCCGCAGGCGGTTCGATTCCGCGAAGATAACGTTTTTCGGCAGTTCCGTTGTGCGACAGGTTTTTTCGCCTTGCAGTTTTACGGACGCATGGCTCGAACAAGATAATAGCGGCGTATTCACCACTTCCGGGATGCTGAGGAAATATAATTTTACGCACGTGATTATGTTCAAAAATTCTTTTGCTTCGACGCTTGTATGCCGGCTGGCGGGGATACCCATTCGCATCGGCTATGTCAGGGACGGGCGGGGGATATTTTTGACCGATAAGCTGTATCCGCCCAGGTTGCTGTCGGGGGATTTTACGCCGATATCGGTTGTTGATTATTATCTGGCTGTCGCGGCGAAGTTAGGGGCGGATATAAAAGATAAAAGCATCGAGCTGTCGGTTGAGCCGAAAGACACGGAGAAACTGAAAGCGAAATTGCCTGTGGTTTTCAACGCGAATGGGCCTGTGGTGGTTCTTGTCCCTGGCGCAGCGGCGGGCCCAAGCAAACGCTGGCCTGCGGAAAGGTTTGCCCAGACCGCTGACTGGCTGGCCGAAAGATATAACGCGACGGTTGTGCTGTCGGTTGCGCCTAACGCTGAAGAAAAACATATTGCAGAGCATATCGTTGATGCCGCGAAACATAAGCCAATCAATCTGGGCGATACGCCCGTCGGACTTGGGGAGCTCAAGGCGCTTATTGCTGTTGCTGATTTGGTGATATGTAATGATACTGGGCCGAGACATATAGCTGTCGGGTTGAAACGAAAAGTCATCACGCTGGTTGGCCCCAATGACCCGGCGTGGACGGACCCCGGTTATGCTGATGAGGTTTTTGTTAAGGGCGATGCTCCCTGCGCACCGTGCGATAAGCCGGTTTGCAGAGAGACGTCGCATTTTTGCATGGAGGCGATAACCGTCGAAATGGTCTGCGAGGCGGCGACAAAAGTTTTGGATGCGGGTGGTTTCGGGAAGCGGGGCGGGTTATGACGGAGTTTTTCATCGACCCGGCATACAAAGCCGGCTTTGACCGGCTTGGCCTTGCGTCAATCGAGGCGGTGTTCGCCTTTGGGGCGGGGAAAAATCTTACAAAAGAAAATCTCGCTTCGTATCGAAGCAGAATCGAATTTCAGATTTATCCGCCGGGGCAGATTGAATTGCCTGCCGTTATCGTTTTTCTTAAAAGGTATGACCATCCGCCCATAATGACCCAGTTTAAAAACTGGTTGTCTGCGAAAAAACGCGTCAGTTGCGCTTTAGCGGAGGTTGAGGCGGCGCAGAAACTTGCCGCGATGGGAATAAACACGCCTCGGATGATTGCGTGGGGACAGGTTCCGGGTGCTCTTTTCGAAAAGCGCAGTTTCGCGGCTATAGAGGAAATACGCCAAGGACAATCGCTGGAGCGGAGTTTGCCCGGATTTTTCGATGGTCCTGCGATGGCGGAAAACCTGGTTTTGCGCAGGCAGTTTATAAGGCAGTTAGCGTTGTTTGTGAAGAAATTTCACGATACCGGCTATCGCCACCGCGACCTTTACCTGTGTCATATCTTCAGGGTTCCTGACGGTCGATTTTATCTGATAGATTTGGCGAGAGTGTTTAAGCCGGCGTTATTTGGCGAAATGTACCGTATCAAGGACATTGCCCAGTTGCATTATTCGGCTCCGGCAAAATACTTTTCAAAAACTGACCGGCTGCGGTTTCTTCGGGCGTATCTTGGCCGGGAAAAACTAAGCGCCTCCGACAGGAGTTTTGCCAGGCGAGTCACTGGCAAGGCAGTACGTATGGCTAGGCACGAAACCAGGCACGGCAGGGCTGTTCCTTTCCTAACTTAGGCGGGCTATAATACCAACGAATGAAAACAAAAATCGCAATCATAATCGAGCGGGCGGATATTGCGCTGGGCGGGGCTGAGCGCTCGGTCAGCGAATTGGCTGAAGCCATCGGGGCAATCGGCTATGATACTCATATTCTTGCCGCCAAAGGTCACGTAACAGCACCCAACGTGCATATCCTTTGCGCTGGTTTACCCGGCAAACGGACCAGTTTTAAGGTTTTTGCGCGTGCTTTGAAAAAACACACCGAAGATTTCCATTACGATATTCTCCACAGCGTTCTGCCTTTTGATTTTGCGGATATTTATCAGCCGAGGAGCGGGACATTTGCCGAATCGATAATCCGCAAGGCCGCGACATGTCGCTGCCCCGTTCTTCAGGCGTTGAAAAAAAAGACCGCCTTTCTGAATTTTCGCAGGGCCGCATGGTTTAATGCCGAACGCCGGCTCGCAGAAGGACAAACAGGCCCATTGGTTATCGCGATTTCAAATTACGTGGCGGAGCAGTTCAGGACACACTACCATATCCCTGCAAATAGAATGGTGGTTATCCCAAACGGCATCAAGCCGGCAGTACAGACAGAAAAGTCCCGCGTCGATTCAGTACGGAATAACCTCCTTGCTCAACTTGGCCAAAAGCAAGCGGATGGTGCGGTCCTGTTTCTTTTTGCCGGTCATGATTTCAAGCGTAAAGGTCTCGATTGCTTAGTGGAGGCGATTGGCGAGCTTCAAAAAACAGATAATCATACGCCCGCGAGGTTAATTGTTGCCGGCCGTGCAAGTTCGAGGACGTATCGTCGACTCGCCGCAAAACTGGGAGTCGAAGACAAAATCATCTTTCTCGGAGATGTCGGCAGCGTGCAGGAATTGATTGCCGCGACGGATGTCGCCGTTTTACCCACTTTTGATGACCCTTGTTCGCGATTCATTCTCGAGTCCCTCGCCGCCGGTAAACCCGTCATAACCACGAAGTTTAACGGGGCAATCGACTTGTTTGTTGATAACAGGCACGGTAAGGCAATCGATGACCCCCGCGATGTTGCTTCGCTAAGTGAGGCAATCGGATATTTCACTAATCGTGATAATCTTAATCGGGCGGCGGAAGCGATTATCAGCGATAATGTTCGCCGGAATATTTCGGTTGCCAGGGTTGCGCAGCAGATGAAAGCGGTTTACGACGATATACTGGCGAAACGGGGGCGGCGATGAGATTGGCCGAATTTTTAATTGGCGCGTATTTGCTTGGCTCGGTTCCCTTCGGGGTGCTCATAGCCGCTGCGCATGGGATTGACCTACGCAAAGTCGGCTCCGGTAATATCGGCGCGACAAACCTTTCCCGTGCGTTGGGCAGACGCTGGGCATACTTATGCTTTGCGCTGGACCTCGCAAAGGGGTTTTTGCCCACATTGGCGGCGGGAATATGGCTCGGTGACATCCAGGGGGCAAGTGGTTTGCTCGCCCGGCTTGCCGTGGGTTGTGCGGCCATAGCAGGTCACGTATTCCCCGTTTATCTGAGGTTCAAAGGCGGCAAAGGCGTCGCGACAAGTTTCGGCGTCGCGCTTGGTTTCTGGCCCTATTACACGATTTGCGCGGGCGTTGCGCTGATGATATGGGTTATCTTTGTTCTTATTTGGCGATATGTGTCGCTTGCCTCGCTTGCCGCTGCGTTTGCTTTCCCCGTAATTCTGGCTGCGGCGATAGCGCTGATACCCGGCTGGCGTTTTTCGGATTTGTGGCCTCTGCTGATAGTAGCTATGGTCATTCCCTTTCTTGTTTTTCTCCGCCACAGAGATAATGTCGTTCGGCTGCTTGCTGGCACAGAGAGCAAAATTCTTCAGAAAAAATCAGGGCAGAAGTAATCCCGTCGTTAATTGGTTATTGTTGCACAGAAAGCCGCTGTGTCTGTTGGTTCACAGGCGGCTGATTTGAAAAGAATGCTGTCCCCGGCGAAGCAGTTACGGGTTTTTATACTGCTATTATATCGGACGGACGGCAGGTACACACAAATAGGCAATTCCTGAAAAACCGCTTCGCAAAACCGAAATAGCCATGAGGATAATTCGCGATGATGGTGTTAAGCATTTACTTTCTACTATCACCTGTTCAAATCTCACGCGAAGCGTCGGCCTGGAAAAATCAGCTCCCTCTGGTTAAGTCTGAAAGATTGCTATAATCCTCCCGGCAGCGTAAAATCACTTTAAACTGTGTTAGATATTATTGTGTTTGTTTATCATTAACGATTCTCAAATGAACGGTTTGCAATATACCAGAATTACCATCTTCCATGTGTTGTGGTTTGTCGCTGTTGTCGCCGACACCGCTCTGGGCTTATGGATTGGATTTCGTTATTTCAGCACCACAGGTGTAATCGCAGGCGGTATCATCGGACTGGCCATCGGCCATATTGTCGGTTGCCTGCCGGACTGGATTAGCACTAGGCTTTTCTTCAGACATATAATGCGATGTTCGAAAGAAGAACTAAGAGCAATGGTTGCAGCCGACGACTGGAAGTTCGGCCACACAATGGCTCTGCTTCGGCTCGGTGCTCTGGGTGAAGAAGTTCGACAGGAGATTCCTCGAATCGTCGATATGTTAGAATCCGATTCGCAGCTCATTCGAATCTACGGCTGGGATGCGCTTCGGATAGTATTTACTGAGGAATCTAGTGCCGTTTCCAAAAAGGTACTATGACTTTTGAGCTTTCTTGTTTCTATACCGTACATAACGCCTCAAAGCAAGATTTTGCTGTCTGTGGTTTTCGTAATCGCAGTTGCGAAACAC
>JBEKZW010000039.1:0-21980 GCA_049509475.1 Sedimentisphaerales bacterium | reverse complement strand
TTCCACAGAACGCTGAATTTCCTCGCTGGATTGGAAAGCTACTTATTTCTGATTTATGATTTACGATTGCGGATTTGCGATTGCCGTTCTGCCATTGTTTCCCCCCTTTTTCCCTCTTGGCTGTCACCTGCAAAAGCAAATTTATTTTTGGTTTTTTGAAGCACATAATTTCAGGGGTATACGTATATGAAAATATGGGATGAGCAACGACTTGTCCGGGCTGATTGGCTTTGGGTACGAGCCGACAGCCCTCTTTTTATTTCCCCAGAAGTTTACCCGCCGCAGACGTGGTTTACCCGCCAAAGTTTCCTCGCCTGTTCAACTGCCAGTCCGTTGTCTTGAGTCTTTGGTCCAGCGTCTGAAACGCCTTGACTACTACCTGCAAAAGGGTATATTCAAAATCACCTCTGCTGGGGGGCAAAAGGCACAGAGGGCTTGGTTGCGTAGCCAGGTGTTTGATATGGGAAATCATAGACAAAAAGGAAGAGTTGAAAAAAGGTTGTATCATTATGCCCCACA
Source organism: Sedimentisphaerales bacterium (assembly GCA_049509475.1). Classification (GTDB taxonomy): domain Bacteria; phylum Planctomycetota; class Phycisphaerae; order Sedimentisphaerales; family Anaerobacaceae; genus Fen-1362. The sequence continues at coordinate 21,461 of JBEKZW010000039.1, read as the reverse complement.
CGGTTACGGCATCTTAAGTCAGGCCCGAGCTTTTTCCCGGGCAAAAAAATAATTGAAAAAACCGTAATAGGGGTTATTTTAAGATAGAAACTGCCCATAATAAATTTGTGGTTCGGCCTCCAGGCAAATTTGCCTGTGTGCTTCAATCACCGTTGTTGGTCGCCATAGTGATTGCTGCTGTCACATTAGCGGTCTTTATCCATTTGCTCAGCGCAGATTTTGTTATGTGGGATGACGACCGAATGGTTTACAACAACCCCCAGCTTACCGGTCTCAACATTGAGCGTCTGGGCCAGATATTCACCCATAGAGACGTCACCAGACGCTATACGCCGTTGGCCGCACTAAACTACAGCATTGTATATCAACTGTGCCGATTGAATCCATTCGGCTATCATTTGTCCCCATGGCTGTTCCATGGCTTGAATGCTGCGATAGTTTTCTTTTTATTGCGAATACTGCTGATAAAAGGTTTTTCATGGCATCACAAGCATAAATCATCGGAGAATTACTATTTCAGCAGCTTGTGGCGCACTGATATGGTCCCTTCATCCGTTGCGTACAGAACCGGTCGCCTGGGTCGGAGCCGGCTTTTATCCCCAGGCAACGTTTTTTATGCTGATATCGCTGTTATGCTACCTCCAGGCAAACCAGGCGAATATCAGTCCACGGTCGTATTTGTGCCGCATCCTCACGTCAGCAGTTTTTTTTGCCGCAGCGATTCTGTCGCATCCAATAGTAATTGGCCTTCTCGCTGTTCTTGTTGTTTTGGATGTGTATCCGCTCGGGAAAATCTGAGGGATTTGGTGGAAATCCGCTGACTGGCGCAGAACGCTGTTAGAGAAAACACCTTTTGCTATAGCGGCTCTCGTTATTGCCTTAATAACCGTCCATCTCCGTATAACCGAAGTCGGAGTTTATGCAAAGCCCGTTACTCTTGCTGATTTTGGTCTTATTGAACGATTTATGCAGGCCATGTACATCTGGGCCTACTATATCTGGCGTCCATGGTATCCGGTCAATCTCGCACCGGCTTACACGACTCTTGTGTCGTTTAATCCTCTTTCGCCGGTATTTATCAACAGCGCAATATTAGTTATCGGCATAGTTACAGCGATGATATTACTGCGGCATCGCTGGCCGCTGGGACTGACATTGGTAATGTGCCATCTTTTTCTATTGATACCGGTGCTTGGTATCTTTGAACACCCTCATTACCCATGTGACCGCTACTCGCTAATCGTTTCTATTTTGTGGTCCGTACTTATGGCTGCCTGGCTTGCCCATCCGAAAATGAAAACCTTGACGTTCAGAATCTCGCTCGTCCTGTCGATTGTTGTCATTACGACTCTCGGCCTGCTGACCTTTCGACAAACACACGTCTGGACCAATAGCAAAACACTGTTCGCGCACACAATCAAGACGCTCAATGGCGATGCATACAGCAGCGATATTTACCGGCGACTGGGCAATGTATATCAACTGGAAGGAAATAAAGAAGAAGCAATTCGGCTATTTGAAAATGCCGTCCGCATTAATGAGGCCTTTAAAACAAACGCCGGCTTGGCAGAAATTCATGCAAATCTCGGCATGGCTTATGCTCAGCTTGGCAAATATGAACAGGCCCTTCATAACCTTACCAAATCGCTTGGTTTGGACCCCAACAACGTCGATGCGCTCAACAATCTGGCATGGCTTCTGGCCACCAGGGCAGAAGTATCCGCTGAAGACGCCAATAAAGCAATCGGATTTGCTGAAAAAGTCTGTAAACTAACCGAATACAAGAAACCCGAATTTCTGGATACTCTTGCCGCGACGTATGCAGCCGTGGGAAGATTCGACGATGCGGTGAACAAGGCCAGCCAGGCCATTGAAATCGCAAAGGCCAACGGAAAGAAAGACCTGGCTCGTGAAATTCAGAATCGTCAGGATCTCTACCGGACAGCACGGCCATATCGTGAAAAATAATATCCGCCAAACGCTGTCCGTTGTCCTAGGGCTTTGGTCTTGCGTCTGTGGTCTCACGAAGTGCGGGTTGGGTGGTTTCCTATTTCTGATTTGCTATTTATGATTTGCGATTTAATGGCAGTGGATAACAAAAATGACTTGCCGCTCATTTTCTCTTAATTTTTTTGTCGCATTTTTGGTCTCGAGCCGCTCTTAATATACAGAAGCGCTTCGATGAGGAGATTTTCAGGTGCAGGCGGATTGTGAACTGATAAAAGCCGTGTTAGACGGCGAAAAAGAGGCCTTCGCGGAGCTTGTGAGCCGTTATGAGCGGCCGGTTCGGGCGATTGCAATAAATATCCTCGGCGACCATCACAGTGTTCAGGACGCCGTCCAGGATGCGTTCGTGGCCGGCTACCAGCATCTTTCTTCCCTTCGCAACAGGGACTCATTCGGTCCGTGGCTGATGAAGATAGCTCACAGATGCGCTTTGGACTGGGCAAAGCGAAGGCCAAAAATAATACCGGTAGAAACAACTCCCGCCGGGGCAACTGAAAAACCGAATGGTCAGCTTGATGAGGAAAGCGAAGGTCTTCTGTCTGCCGTCGTCAAGCTGCCCGAGGCCGAAAGGCAGGTTGTGATGCTTCGCTATTTTGCTCAGCATAATGTCAAAGAAGTTGCCGAAATTGCCGGCAGAAGTATCGGCACTGTAACAAAACAACTTTCACGGGCGCACAAACGCCTGCGAAAGATATTGAAGGAGTCCTAATTATGACTGCCAAAGAACCAATTGAAAGTCGGCTGGAAAAGCTTAGCGGGGCAATCGGCTCTGATGAGTCGCTCGTTGCAAACGTGATGAGCCGGATTGACTCGATTAAAGCTAACCAGAAGAAATTCGCAGAATTTAAGAGCAGTTCGCTGCTCAGGAGCTTTATCATGAACCGTTTCACGAAATTTGCCGCCGCGGCAGTATTTGTAGTTGGGGCGGCCTTCGGTTTGAAAGTCTTGATGAACGATTTGGCGAGGCCTGCGTATGCGCTGGAACAGACGCTCGAGGCCTGCAGTAAGAAACAACAGGCGCACTTCACGTTCGTCCAGAATGATATATTGAATAAGGCCGCATGGGTCGAATACGATACTGATGGCAACATAGCGAGAGTGCGAGTAGATATGGATATAGACAGCAATGGTAAGGCGAACCAGGTGATTATCTGGCAAGGGGGACATACAAAGTCATGGGATGTGCCCCAAAAAATACTGCAATTGTTCGATGATGCAAACTACACTGCCAAGATTCTCTATTTCGTGCACAGGTATGACCCAAGGCAGGCGGTTGAATATATGCAGAAGAGGGAGCAGAAAGGCGACGTGAAAATTGATATTAACCAGCCTCCGGGACTATCTGAGCCGATAGTGGTTACGGTCGATTATGAGCCAAACACATTTCTTGTTGAAGGCACATTCCCGCCGATGCGAGAAGTTATGCTCGTTGACCAGAAAACCAAGCTTGTTACAGCCGTTGAGGTCTGGGGACCCGGGAAAGATTTGGGGCATAAAGAGGATGAATGGACATTGCTGGGTACATACAAATATGATGGATACGACGAGCCATTCGAGGGGGGGATATTTGACCTTGATGAAGAGGTCGGTAGTGACGTGAACATCATTGATATGAAGACAGTCGATAATGGACTTGAGTTTACAGAACCGAATCTGACCGAGGAGCAGATGGCCGTGGCCACAGTGCGTGCCTTTTTCGAGGCGCTTATAGCAAAGGACTACAATGAAGCGGCGCGGCTTTTGTCTTCTGACTTTAATGCTGAGATAAGAGCCAAAAGGCGTGAGGTTTGGGAAAAAGCGAATCTGAATGTTGTGGAAATCGTCTCGATAGGTCAGCCGCGGCCGCCTGTACGAGGGTCAGGATTTTTGATTGTTCCCTGCATCGTAGCAGTAGAGATAAACGGCCAACGAGTTGAAAAGAAGTTGGAAGACATTTCCGTTCGACGGGCGCTTGGTCATCCTAATCGGCGAATAGTTTGGTTCGCAGAAGCCGGCCTGGATGCTCTGATAAGCAATTGAACGGGCATAGCGGAGAGCCAGCAATTGGTGGCCGGGCTTATTAGCCCGGCCTTTTTTATTGCCAGTGCCTGCCGGGTAGTTTAGCATTGTATTTATGAAGATACCGTTGACGAGATACGGCTGGCCGCAGGCGGTGTTTTATCCGGCAATGCTGCTTGTGTTTATGATTGTGCTCTATTACGGGGCAAGTCCTACGACGCCCGTCTGGATTGTTCAATACGTCGAGATTGCGCTGGGCGTCGTTCTTATATGGATGTTGTCGTTTTTCCGCGACCCGGAAAGGGAAATTCCGCAGGACAAGAACATATTAATAGCGCCGGCGGACGGGACAATAGCTGATATCGAGACCGTTGACGAGCCCGACTTCATCGGCGGAAAGGCCCTGCGGGTCGGGATATTCCTGAGTATTTTCGACGTGCATATCAATCGCAGCCCCTGCGGGGCAAAAGTCGAGAAAATCACATATCGCCAAGGCCAGTTCCTCGACGCGAGAAACCCGCAAGCGGGCAAGGTCAATGAATCAAACGACCTGTGGCTGACGAGGATTGAATCGCCGAATGACAAATTGATTGTTCGCCAGATTAGCGGGGCGATAGCCCGGCGAATCGTCTGCAAAGCGGAGCCGGGGCAAAACTTGGCAGCGGGCGAGAAATTTGGTATGATAAAGTTCGGTTCGCGGACGGAAGTTTATGTGCCGGCCCGTGATGGAGTTGAGTGCCTTGTCAAAACTGGAGACAAAGTAAAGGCGGGACTAACGCCGATTATAAAGTTATGAGCGAATCAGAGCCGAACAAGCCAATCATCCAGAAACCGATGCGATTGAGGCCTAAGGAAAGCTTCCTGCGGCGTATGCGGAGGCAGCGGCTAAAATACATCACGATTTTGCCCTCTCTGGTTACGATTATAAACGGCGTGTGCGGGTTCGCCGCGATTACTTTTGCCAGCCAGGCGATTACTTCGGAAACGGGACAGTTCGCATACCATAAACTTGTCGTGCCTTATTTCGCGCTGTCGGGCTATATGATTCTGCTGGCAATGGTGGCGGATATGCTCGACGGACGCCTTGCGAGGATGAGCAACAGCACATCGAGTTTCGGCGGACAACTGGACAGCTTGTGCGATATAGTCAGTTTCGGCGTGGCGCCGGCGTTTTTGATGCTCAAAATTATTGAACATAAACTCACGGGGCTGACGGAGATAAATCCTGTCATAATCAGTTTCATTGAGCGGTTTATCTGGCTTGCGGCAGCAACGTATATGAGCTGCGCGGCGATTCGGCTGGCCCGGTTCAACGTCGAAAACGAGGAAGACGAATCCGCCCATATGAGCTTTGTGGGATTGCCAAGCCCAGCCGCAGCGGGCGTTATCGCCAGCCTGGTGATATTTAACCAGGAAACGGTGCCTGATTTTCTGGCGCACCCGGGACGCGACTGGGCCGCGGGATTTGTGAGTTTTCTGCTTGATGACCTGGTGATTTATTCGCTGCCGATAATCGCCGTCGGCATAGCGGTGCTGATGGTCAGTCGAATCAGGTACGCACACGTGATCAACCAGTATATAAGGGGCAAAAAACCATTCGCACATTTAATCCGGGCTTTGCTGTTTTTCGCGCTGATAATCTGGAGCCGTCAAGTCGCGTTTGTTTTGATTTTCTGCGGCTTTGCGGGCAGCGGGCTTGTAAAATGGTTTTATTACAGGTTCCTGCACAAGGGCCGACAGGCCCTCGACGAGTCAGCCGCCGCCATTTTTGATTAGATAAAGCGCCGTATAATGCGATTGGAACGCTTTTTTTGATTTGCTGATAACTATTTCTTTTTTTCAAATCACAGTTTAAAAAACAACGGTAATTTTATGGTCGATGAAAACAAAACCCGGCAAAATACCACAGAGAAGGTTGCGATGGCAACCATCCTGGTTATTTCGTTATTAGTGGCCCGGCTGGTAATGCACTCCAAAACCAGCATCCGGCTGTCTGCGCCTCTTGAATTGAGCCGGTCGGGATTATCGCTTTCGATGCCATCGGGCAACGGCTGGAAATGCGAAGATAAATGGACTTATGAAAACAATGTCTTTTCGACCAGCAGTGTCCTTGCTGCCGGCGGTGCTGCGAACCAGTCATACGCCCAGTGCCGTTACCTGCTGGCGGCGCAGAAAGACACGCCGCTGGAACGGGCAAACCGATTTTACACCAAAGCGGAAACTACAGAGACGGGCGCAACAATGGCAGGCGATATTCCGGTTGACTGGGCAAACGTAAAGACCGAGGCCGGGTTTGAGATAATCGTAGGCGTCGGCGAGCTTGGGGGCGGGCGACAACTCGAAATCGAGGTACTGCTGGCCGCGGAAGAACAGGGACGGGCGCAACAGGTCTTCGATAAAATCGTCAAAAGCATCCGGTTCATGGACAACGGCTTGCTGCAGGCAGGCATCCGGCTAATCAGCGATATAAGGAATAAAGGGCTGGATATTGCCCCTGATGATGATTCATCGGTTTCTTTTTTCACTATAGCCGACTCCCATGATAAGATAATCGGCTTTACGATGGATGCTATGGAGTTAGTCAGGACGGACGCCAACGCCACTATCAGCGCCGGGGATTATTACTACCTGCGGGGAACAGTGTCCGATGAGCAAGTCAGCTTTCTCCGCGGAGGCGCCGACCTGCAACAGTTTAACTGGCGGGTCGAGACCAGCTCAAGAATGGGCAGCAAAGGCATCGAAATGACGGCTGACTCCGGCATTCTGACGGTTCGCAAGTCGCGGGCCGGCTTATCCGTCAACCGGCGGGCAGGCAGAGAGACAGGCGAATATGAGCTTGGCGAGACGGCTGTCCCGGATATTATTCTTGGCCCGGTTTTGACACGGGTGCTGGACAGTAACGAGCGGGCAGTCATCATCGACGTAATCAGGTCGGACGGGATTATTGCGCCGGCGTATGTAGAGAAAATGCCCCCCGCCAAAGGGGAAACGGACGGCTATTCTGTCAGAATGGAATGGCTGGATGGACGCGGCTACTGGCAGCAAACTTATTACGACAGCTCAAAAAAAGAGGTAAAGATAACGCTCGGACAGGAAAACACATACACACTCAGTTCTGTCGACGCCAACGAGATAATAAGAATTTTCCCTGAGCGTGCCAACCTCGTTCGCGACAAAAACCAGATTCTCGACCGCAAAGGACTTTAGTATATCGCGAGTAATGAGTTAAAAAGATGGATAGCAGCAAAAGTGATTTATCGATGAAGGCGACTGGTATCATAAACGCGAAGAGAACCAGGTTGTTGGTGTGTATGGGAATCTTAGTTGTATTTATATATTTTGGTTCATATTGCATCCTATCGGCAACAGGAAGATATATTTGGACACAATCAGGAGAAGGGAGGTATGCCACAGGATTATCTGTAATGGACTTGAAACAGTGGCAACCAAAATTCGCTTTTTGGCAGATATTCCGTACGATTGATGGAAAACATACCGTGCGTGCAAATCTGCTTGGGCTTGTGTATTCACCTCTTATATTCATAGATCAACAGTTCGTTCATCCCACAACACGTCTGTTTCAAAAAAACACTGATACCCCGAAAGATGTCAATGACCCTTGTAATACCGGATAATTGAAAAAGATGGGGGGCTTTTTATTTTGGCAATGCTTTTTCGTAGGCGGCAATGGTGCGGTCCATAAACTCATTGTAATTTTCATCCACCACGCATCGTTCCGTGTTGGCCTCAAACCACTCAACCGAACGACGGACACCCTGGGCAAAAGGAACCGTGGCGACAAAATCAGGAACAAGACGTTTTATTTTGGTGTTGTCGAAGACGGCACAGCAGGATTTGTCGCCCAGAAGCGTACCGGTATGCTCGGGGTCGATTTTAGCGATAAAATCAGAGGGAATATAAACCGGCTTATGCTTTACGCCCGCGGCATCGGCGATTGCCTGGTATATTTGATTCCAGGTGAGAACCTCATCTGATGTGATGTGAACTGCGTGGCCGATTGCCTGAATGTTACCCATAAGCCCGAGGAACCCTTTGGCGAAATCAGTGTTGTGCGTCATCGTCCAGAGCGTCAGGCCGTCGCCGTGTATGATTACTTTTTTGCCCTTTCGCATCCGGTCGACAATCGTCCACGGTTTTTGCCAGCTATTTATCGCCGCGGGTATTATCGTAACGCCGTATGTCAGCGAAGGCCGGACGATTGTGATGGGAAAACCATTGTCACGGTATTCCGCCATAAGCCGGTCTTCGCAGGCGATTTTGTCCCGCGAGTATTGCCAGTACGGATTGGCAAGCGGCGTAGATTCGGTGATAAGCCAGTGAGTCGCGGGCTTTTGATAGGCCGAAGCAGAGCTGATGAATATGTACTGGCCGACCCTGCCTTTGAAAAACTCGATGTCGGCCTCGACGTGCGTCGGAACATAAGCCACCCAGTTAACAACAACGTCGAAATCGTGCATTTTCAGAAGTTTGCTCGCGGACTTTCTGTCCCTGATGTCGCCTTTGATGACCTTGACGTCGCTGGGAATCATTTTTCTGCTTTGCCCGCGGTTGAGCAGAGACAGGTCGATTCCTCTTTCGACGGCCAATTGTGTAACGCCTGTGCTTATTATCCCAGTTCCGCCTATAAATAAAACTTTCATTTTAATACCCCGTATTTATTACTCCATAAGCCCCCAACTTTAAGTTGGGGAGTTCTCTTCGTAAACCACCTTCATCTGCTTTTTCACATCATCGATGATATATGGATTGATGCAGTGGAACTCACCGAAGTCGACTTTTCTGCCAAACGTTCGGCTGAGGGTAAACTGCAACTCCACCAGGTCAAACAATGATTTTCTCACGCCTTTTCTATATCGTATGGCTATATCGACATCGCTGGATTTGGTCTGTTCACCTCTGACAAATGAACCGAATATTCCCATAAAGATCACATCGTATTCCCTGCATACGGCGGGCAGGTTTTTTTTGATGCTAATCTTCCTTAACGGTATGGGTATATTTTTGACTTAAACCATTGGTTCTGCTCCATAATTCTAAGGTTAATGTTCATAATAACATATTAACCCATTTAGACAAGTATTTCGTTCGTTTTTCGCATTCTATCGGTCCCAGCCGCTCGCGGTTTTGTCATCGACTAAATGGTATTCATATTAGCGAAAAAGCAAAGGAGCAAATAAAAGGAGCACAAAGAACCGATTTACTGGATTGGAAAATTCGTTCTTTGATTTGGTTTTCGAAAGTTTAGATGTATAATAAAAACCAAGGTCGAATAACAGAAACATTTGACGAAAAGGATGATTTATGGACGAGAAGGATACCGTCAGTCAATCACTTGTTTCGGAACCGGCTGAAGTAAGCATATGGGCAAAAAGGGCGATATGGTGTGTTGCTTTCGGCTGCCTGGCGCCCTTAGTATGGTGGATTATAATGATGGTCCTAAGTTTTTTGCCCTATCAAAGTAATTCCTTCAACGATTCAATGTACGTATTAGTTATGCTATCAATTATAATCGGCATCCCCGCAATAAGTATAACAATGCTGATTGGCCTGATATTTGGCATTTTGGCTCTTAGGGACATCTGGATTGAAGAAGGCCAATTACGAGGAAAATGGAGAGCTGTAACGGCGATAGTATTGAGCTCAATTTTCTTGCTTTATATGGCCGTAGGCATAATTCTTGGTCAAACCGTTGGAAAGCGAGACCATATTAGTTGGGAACATGAACAAACCTGTAAAGCGCATCTTTCAGAATTATCAAAGGCACTGCATCGATATGCCGGTGAGCACGGCGCATATCCCGCGCCGGATAAATGGTGCGACGCACTCCTGCAGGGCAAATATGTAACCGAAGATACTTTCAAATGTCCCGGCAATAAAAAAGCACGCTGCAGTTATTCAATGAATCCCAAATGCTTGCCAAATTCATCGCCAAATATTATTTTGATATTCGAAAGCAGAAGCGGATGGAATTCTTACGGCGGACCTGAACTCTTTACAACCGAAAATCACGACGGCGATGGGCAAATTCTATTAAATGATGGCAGCATTACGTATCTGATGAAAGACCCCAATGGCTTGCCCTATGATAATAACGGCGGAGATAGAAAATATATCTGGTATGAGAAAAAATGAAGGCCGCGATTTGAAGTAAACCGCGGCCTTTTTTATCTCTGTAAAATTCACAGCAGCCGTTACACCTGGCCCCGGCGTGCTTCGAGTTTAATCCTGATTTCCTCGCATACCTTCTTTGTAAGCGGAAGCTGTAAAATAAAGATTATCACTAAAGCCAGCCCTGTGAGAGGGATACTGGCAAGCATCGCGCGAATCCAGAAAAGCGTTTGAGGCGTTTGTACCTGGACGGAGTAATTAAAACCGGCCCAAGCGATGATAGAACCTGCGAATAAACCTCCCATCGAATTACCCAGCTTGAGAATATACGTTCCGCAGGAAGTAAAAGAACCCTCGCGGCGTTTACCGGTATTAAGCTCATCGTAATCTATGACATCGGCACAGATTGCGCCATACAGCATCCACAGGCCGGAGGCGGCCATACCCATCAGGCAGGAAGCGACTGTTTGCAGCCACTGGATAGCGGGGGTGTAAAGATACCAAGAGCCACCGTAGCCGATTATGCCTATGCCTGCGGCAACAACAAGAGCATTGCGCTTGCCTATTAAATACGCAACCCTGTTGAGCACAGGAGCACCTACAAGCCCGCCGAACATAAACGACAGGCCCATCCAGAAATTCCAGGCGTTGCCCAACACTGTATCACCGACGCAGACATAATAGACCGTTGCGTAGTAGCCCAGTGTGCCTATCATGCTCGTGCCTATGTTAAAAGAAGCGCCAACCATCAGCATAATCAGAAACGGCCGGCAGGTAAGCGTTTCATAAAAAGCGCTTTTAAGAGAGATATGCTCCTGGCTTTTCACAACTATTTTTTCGTAATATCGTTCTTTGACACGCAGGAAGATTATTATGGCAAATATTGCCATTACGATACCGAGGATACAGGTATATACCTGCATTCCGCGAAGGACATTCTGCTTGCCCGTCCCCGGAACAAGGAACCACGCGAGATTGGTAAAGCGCAACGCGTAAAAATTGGCCACCTCGAAGACCTTCTGCATCGCGCTTCTGTAGGTCATAATAGACGTGCGTTCCTCGTAATCAGGAGTAAGCTCATTAGCCAAGCTGTTAAAGGGAACCGTGAAAAAGCTGAAGATGGGAATGTAAATCATCGAGGATACAATCATATACCAGAAAACAGCCGATACCCCGAGAAACGTCTTTTCCGACCATGTAGGGGAAACCAAAAACAATATCGGAAGCCCGAGGCCACACAAAATGCCGGCGATTAAAATGAAGGGACGTCTCCGGCCGTATTTTGACCTGAAATTGTCCGATATCCAGCCAACAAACGGGTCAGAAAACGCGTCATAAAAACGGATTAGCGTTAACGCCAAACCTACCAGCCAGGGATTAACTCCGAGATAAATATTAAACACCGCGAAGGCGACGCTCGGATACAACCAGAGTCCCCACATATCCAGCGCCGTTCCCAGACCATAGGCCATTTTGGTAAGGACCGGGACGCGGTCGCGCACTAACTGGCCGGTGTTTGCCGTCATTTCCTGTGCCATTTCAGCTCCTTCTTAAAATTGAGTTTCGGCTTATTCTGGCTCGATTAAACTTCCGAGTTATTCTTGATGTAATCGATTAACTCATCAACCTGCGTGAATGCGAGGGCTGTGTAGGTATCGGCTGCACCGTAATAAATGGCGATTCTGCCCGTTTCGGCGTCGTAAATATTGGCGCATGGGAACGTCACGTTGGGTACAAAGCCGACCGTCTCGTATTGTTTTTCCGGCGTTAAGATGTAATCGCGTGTCCTGTATAAAACCTTCCAGGGCTTGTCGATATCGAGTATGACCGCGCCGAAGCTGTAAACGAAACCGTTGCAGGTGAATGATACGCCGTGATAAAGCAGCAGCCACCCTTCTGTTATTTCAATAGGAGTCGGGCCTGCGCCGATTTTGGTGCCCTGCCACCAGCCGGAGCCGCCCCTGCTCATAACGTGCCTGTGATTGCCCCAGTAAATCAGATCCGGACTTTCACTCATATAGATATCGCCGAAGGGCGTATGAGCGCTGTCGCTTGGCCGGCTGAATAATATATACTTGCCGTTGATTTTTCTCGGGAACAGAACGCCGTTTCTGTTGAAAGGCATAAGCGGGTTCGACATACGGATAAAGTTTTTGAAATCGGTGGTTCTGCCTAAGCCGATTGACGCCCCGTACATATCATCACACCATACGATGTAGTATGTATCATCAATTTTCACAAACCGCGGGTCATAGCCATAGCTTATCGGGTTTGGCTTTCCTTTTTCGTTTACCCATTCGATGGGGTCGGGGCCGATTTCCCATTTAAGGCCGTCTTTGCTCTTTCCGAAAAACAGCGTTGCACGCCCGTTTTTCTGGTCTGCCCTGAAGACGCCGACGAATTCGTCTTTATACGGCAAAACCGCGCTGTTGAAAATCCTTGCCGCTTTTGGTATCGGGTTCCAGTCGATTATCGGATTGCCGCTGTATCTCCAGACGACATCGATGCAGCCCTTTGGTTTATCTTCCCATGGTAAGTTCGGCAGCGGCTCGCCGCCGATGATTGCCTTGCTCTTTTTCATTTTTCACCCTTTTTCATAGTTGAGTTTTAAAAAACCGTTATACAGCGGCGGCCTCACCGCTGGCTTTGCGCCTTTCGTCCAGTTCCGCTTTGACCTTCGCCATAGTTGTTTCATCTAATCTATAGAAGAACATAAGAATGATTAACGCAATCACCCCCACACCAACCGGTATTACGCTCATCATCGCCTTCAAGCCAGTCAGGACATTAAAGTTTTGGACCACGTTGGCCACGAATCCTGTTTGAGCCAGGATAAAGGCCGCAACCATAGACCCGATTGCCCAGCCAAGCTTGTTAGACATAATTGATGCGGAGAACACAAGCCCCGTTGCCCTTCTGCCCGTCTTCCATTCCGAATAGTCAGCCGTATCGGCATACATAATCCAGAAAAAGGCCGAAATCGGACCGCCGGAAATTGAGCCGAGGGCCTGGAAAACAAACATCAGTACTAAATCTTCCGGTTTGAAGAAGTAGAATACGCCCGTGCAAACCAGAGCAACCATGAAAAGAATAATCGCCGCTTTCCTCCTTCCAAGGATTCTCACGATAAATGGAATCAACGCAGTTCCTATCAAAGATGTAACCTGTCCAACTGTATTGAAAGCAGAAGCCAGAACTTCAAAACCATATTTATGGGTTGAACCGAAAAGTTTAACTTCCTGTTCCCCGACATAATATTTGAAATAGTGGGTAGTCACATTCATACGGATACAGACGAAGAGAATGAAAAGAATTGTCACGATGAACAGCAATATCCAGGGTACATTCTTTGACAGGTCTTGCAGGTCTCTTTTTACGTCGGTTTTTTCCTTGGCAATCGGCTGAATACGTTCCTTTGTCGAGAAGAATGTAATCAAAAGGAAAACAACCGCCGCTATGGCATAAAGCATCATTGTAACGTGCCATCCCTTTGCGTCACTGCCTTCTCCGAAATATTTTGCCAGCGGCAATGCTGTCGCGGAAACAATAATACCGGCTGAAAATGCGCCTATGAATTTGGAAGTCGCGGTATCCGCTCTTTCGACGGGATCACCACTGATTACGCCAAGCAATGCCGTATAGGGAATGTTGACTGTTGAATACAGGAACATAAACGCGATAAACGTGACATAGGCATAGATGAGTTTTCCGGTATCTGCAAAACTCGGTGTTGAAAACGCGAGAACCGCTGAAACCGCCAGCGGAACGGCTCCCCATAATATATATGGCCTGAATTTGCCCCACCGGCTTTTGGTTCGGTCTGCCGTCATTCCGATTACCACATCAAAAATTGCATCAGATACACGGGAGACAAAGAACATCCAGCCAGCGGCTTTTGCCGTCAAACCGAATACATCCGTATAAAAGTAAAGCAGATATACCATTATCGTCTGCCAGAACAAGACAGACGCTAAATCACCGAATCCGTAACCGACTTTTTCCCTTAACGGAAGCTTTTGTGTTTCGCCGTCCATAAGCTCCTCTCTCATTAAACCATTCGGCTTATCTACCAATACCCATATTCAGGCGTAATATGGTAACGAGGCATAACTGTGTTTACAAACCTTTTTCGCTGACCTTATAGCAGCGGATTGCTATTGACGAAACGGCTTAAAATGGGTAGCTTTGTGAACTTTACAAACGGTTAAACCCGCCTACGGTAGGTGAACCCACCAAAGAGCACGGCGGGTAAATGTGAGAAGCGATAATTTGCTCAAAGAAAGGAAATAAGTAAAATGTTCACAACGATTGTTGGCATAAAGGCGAGAGAGATATTAGACAGCCGGGGCAATCCCACTGTTGAAGTCGATGTTATGCTCGAAGACGGCTCATTCGGAAGGGCCGCGGTGCCTTCGGGCGCGAGCACGGGCGCTCATGAGGCGGTCGAGCTTCGCGATACCAAAGAAAAGCGATATATGGGCAAAGGCACAGCCGGCGCGGTGAAAAACGTAAACGATAAAATAGCGCTCAAAGTCATCGGGATGGACGCAATGGCCCAGGAAGATATTGACCGGCTGATGATAGAGATGGACGGCACGCCGAACAAAGGCAAATTCGGCGCAAACGCGATACTGGGCGTTTCATTAGCCGTAGCCAAAGCGACTGCCGCGTCCGCCTGCCTGCCACTGTACCGTTATCTCGGCGGCTGCAACGCGAATATCCTGCCTGTGCCGATGATGAACATTCTCAACGGCGGAAAACACGCCGACAACAACGTGGATTTCCAGGAATTTATGGTTATGCCAGTAGGCGCACCGAGCTTTGCTGAGGCGCTTCGTATGGGAGCGGAAACATTCCATACGCTGAAAAAGGTTCTGAAAGAAAAAGGATACAACACAAGCGTCGGCGACGAGGGCGGTTTCGCGCCGTCGCTCAAGAGCAACGAAGAGGCGCTTGAGGTGGTGATGGAAGCGATAAAGAAGGCCGGTTACAAACCTGGTAAGGATATCGCAATCGCGCTCGACCCCGCAGCCAATGAGTTGTTTGACAGCAAGACAGGCAAATACCGTTTCTTCAAATCGGACCCGAAAAACAAGGTCTCAAGCGACGTTATGGTCGAGCACTGGGCCAAATGGGTCAGCAAGTACCCAATAATTTCAATCGAAGACGGCCTGGCGGAAGACGACTGGGACGGCTGGAAAACAATGACCGCTAAACTCGGCGGCAAAATCCAAATCGTCGGCGATGACCTGTTCGTAACCAATACCGAACGCTTAGCCAAAGGCATCGAGCTTGGCAGCGCAAACGCGATACTGATTAAGCTCAACCAGATTGGCACGCTGACCGAGACCTTCGAGGCAATCAATATGGCCAAACGTGCCGGCTGGAACGCGATTATCAGCCATCGAAGCGGCGAAACCGAGGACAGCACAATCGCTGACCTGGCAGTGGCAACCGGCGTCGGGCAAATAAAGACAGGTTCTGCCTGCAGGACCGACAGAATCTGCAAGTATAACCAGCTGCTGCGAATCGAAGAGGAGCTTGGCAAATCAGCCAGATATGCCGGCTTTATGTTGCAGAAAAGTTAACAGAAAATCCGAAAAATAACGGCAGGTGCGACAGCCCGACAGATAACGGATGATTGCACCTGCTGATTTTTTTGGACGGGACTATGCAAAACGAGCGAGTCATTCGAACCGTTGCGTTTGTAGTGTTCTTCAGCGTCGGTGCGGCCGTATTATCGGCGACGACGCTGTGCGATGATTTACTCGAATATTATTACTACAAAGGTCTGCTAAGCCAGTCCGAAGAACGCCTTAGAAAGCTCGAATCCCTGAACGCCGACTACAACACGCTGCTTGCACAGTTTGAGGGCAATCCCAAGGAGCTTGCGCGTCTCGCCCCTGCGACGCTGGGCATTGAGGCCAACGAGCCAAACACCGCGTACCCACGCGCGACCGCCGGCAAACTCGCGGCGGCGAGGCGTGCATTAGCCGAAGAGCCAAACCATACTACAATCATAGAAGGTGTCCCGCCGTGGCTTGGGCTGTGCTGTCAGTGGCCTCGCAGACATATTCTGTTTATCTCAGGCGCCACTTTGGTGCTGATTTCGTTTGTTTTTTTCGGACCTACGAAAGACCCGTCCCGCACAATGACGGTAACATCGAGCGGTGAAAACAAAGTCGAACCAGGTCAAACCGCCAAAACCGAACCCGAACCGCCCCCACCCCCCGTTCAGTAATCCCTATATCAGCGCCTTCGCCAAAAAGAGCGAAAACACGGCCAGACCCTACCCCAGGCAAAATCGAGGGAATAATAGCCGTATTGTAAGCGTCTAACTGGTAAACCACCCGCCCGGTATGACTGAATAATTACGAAACTGGCAAAACCTATGGACAAAACCGTTGAAAATGTTAAAATGGGAAGGATTATTGGAAATTCACCCCTAATATTGGACGATTACCGTATTATTGAAGATGTTAGCGAAAAAGTTTTTAATGTTCTATAAAACCGCGATAACACTCGGCTTGCTGATGGCGATGTGTCTGCTCAGTTCGTGCGCCGAGCCCCAAGCAACTGATAAACAGGATTATATAGGACCATCCGATTCGCAACCAGCTATTCAGCCGCCTCTGGAAAATGAAAAAACGCAGGAACCCAATTCTTCGCCGATAGTGAAAAACGAGCCGAATGGGCCTATTGATATAACGATAAATGAGGCAGTACTGATATCTCTGCAGAAAAACAAATCGCTGGCAGTTGAAAAACTAAACCCGCAGATAAAAAGAACCTTCGAGGAGCAGGCGTTATCCGTATTCGACCCGGATTTAAAAGGAACAGTGTCGCAAGGCAAAACGCGGTTAGAGTCGCCTCCGGCGCCCGGCTCGGGACCTCTTAAAGAAACCGAAAAGGCGTTCGGCGCAGACGCCTCGCTAAGCGAGTTTTTGCCCACGGGTACAACGTTGTCGCTTGACGGCAGCACAAGCCGGCTCGATGATTCGTTTGCCGCCGACCCGTTCGTATCAACACGGCTGGGAGCTGGTGTAACACAGTCGCTTTTGAGAGGTTTTGGTACCGCGGTAAATCTTGTCTCGGTAAACCAAGCCAGGATAGATACGAAGATATCGCAATATGAACTTCGCGGATTCGTTGAGTCGCTGGTGGCGCAGATTGAGGAGGCATACTGGAATTATTCGCTGGCGGAAAAAAGCATAGAGATATACGAGCAATCAATGCAAGTGGCGGAAAAACAGCAACAGGAAACAGAGGAGCGAATTAATATAGGCTCGCTGGCACGGAGCGAGCTTGCCGCAGCCAAGGCGGAAACAGCGCTCAGGCAACAGGACCTCATCGTAGCGAAAAACACGCTTGCCCAGAGCCGGCTCAATCTTTTGCGGCTGCTGAACCCCAGCGACAGCGAAATCTGGGACAGAAAAATAATTCTCAAAAGCGAGCCAACGACGCCGGCAATCGAACTTAGCCCGGTGGAAACATACGTCCTGCGCGGCCTGCAGATGAGGCCGGAGCTGAACCAGGCGCGACTCCAGCTCGACCGCGATGAGCTTGAAATTGTAAGGACCCGCAACGGCCTGCTGCCGCAGCTCGATTTTTTCATTACTCTCGGCAAGACGGGATACGCCGACTCATTCGACGATTCGGCCCGGAACATTTTTAAGAAAAATTATTACGACGCCGCGGCCGGCATAACTTTCGAGTACCCGCCGATGAACCGCTTGGCGCAGGCGAAAAACCAGCAGGCCATACTGTCGCGCCAACAGGCACAGGAGGCGCTCGGCAATCTCGAACAATTAGTCGAGGTTGATATAAGAGGCGCTTATTTACAGATTACAAGTGTTCAGCAGCAGGTTGTCGCGGCAAAAGCAAGCAGAGAGCTGCTGGAGGAAAAACTCAAGGTCGAAACCGGCAAATTCGAAGTCGGCAAATCAACGTCGATTCTTGTCGCGCAGGCACAAAGAGATTTTCTGCAAAGCCAGATAGCCGAGCTTACGGCCGTAATAAATTATCAGATAGCGATAGTGGAGCTTCATCGGCTTGAGGGAACGCTCCTGATGCGAAGCGGGATTGCCAGTCCGGGCAGCGAACCGGTAAAAACATCGAAAATCACATCGAGCTAATTTGGGTTGGTAAATTATTTATGAATAAGAACAACTGTAAAATAAAAACCTGGTCGACAGCAGCACTGGCGGTCGCAGCCCTGCTTACCGGCTGTTCGCGGAAAGCGCCCCCGGCCTCGCCGGCCGTGCCGGTATCGGTGGCGCAGGTAACACAACAGACCCTGCCTCTCGAGCTGAGCAGCTTCGGGATAGTCGAGGCGAATATGAGCGTTACGATAAAATCGCAGGTGGCCGGCATTCTCACGACAGTCCATTTCAAAGAAGGCCAAGAGGTAAACAAGGGCGATTTGCTGGCTTCTATTGATTCAAGGCCATTCGATGCGGCGCTTAAGATGGCGCAGGGAACTCTTGAAAAAGATGAGGCGCAACTGAAGAACGCCGGAAAAGAGGCGTCCAGGCAGACGGAATTGCTGAAGAAGGGCTATGCGTCACAGAACGATTATGACAACAGCGTAACAGCGGCGGATGCGCTCAGGGCCACCGTGGTTTCCGATAAAGCGGCGGTGGAGAACGCAGCGGTACAGCTTGATTATTGTTCAATCCGTTCCCCAATCGACGGCGTCATAGGAGCTATCTCCATTGATCAGGGCAATTTGATTAAGGAAAAAGACCTCCCTATCGCGACCATAAACCAGATAAGCCCCATCAAGATAAGTTTCACGCTGCCGCAGCAGTATCTGCCCCTGATACGCAAGTATATGGCCGGCAACACACTTGAGGTAATCGCGAAGATTCCAGGCGCAGAGGGGCAGGAGCCGGTGCGGGCGTCTTTGCTTTTTATCGATAACTCGGTAGATACCGGCACGGGGACGATTCGGCTGTGGGGCATATCGCAGAATGAAAAACGCGTGCTATGGCCCGGGCTGTTTGTAAACGTTGTTCTTAAGCTTGCGCAGGAACCTAACGTCATAGTTGTGCCTTCGCAGGCGATTCAAAACGGGCAGCAGGGTCAGTTTGTTTACGTGGTGAAGGAGGACAACACTGCTGAAGTCCGGCCCATTACCGTGCAGCGCACAACAGATAACAGTTCCGTTGTCGAAGGAGTCAAGCCGGGCGAAACAGTGGTAACCGACGGTCAGCTCCGGCTTGTGGCCGGCACAAAGGTTCAAATAAAGGAAACAACAGGTAACAAAAACTAAACGGATAAAAGATGAATTTCACAGCTTTGTTTATAAATCGACCCGTAATGACAACCCTCGTGATGTCGGGGATATTAATCTTCGGCATTGCGGCTTTTACGCAGCTTCCGGTAAGCGACTTGCCAAACGTGGATTTCCCGACAATACAGGTTTCCGTCAACTTTCCGGGAGCAAGCCCGGAGACAATGGCCTCGTCGGTGGCGACGCCTCTCGAGAAACAATTCTCTACGATTGCCGGTATTGACCAGATGACATCAACGAGCGTGCTTGGAAACACACAAGTAATCATTCAGTTCAGCCTCAGCCGCAATATCGACGGGGCGGCACAGGATGTTCAGGCGGCAATCACACAGGCACAAAAACAACTGCCTCAGAACCTGCCATACCCCCCTACTTATCAGAAGGTCAATCCGGCGGACCAGCCGATTCTATATATTGCTTTGACCGGGCCGACAATGCCTATGTATTCGCTGGATGAATACGGCGAGACCCTTATGGCACAGCGAATTTCGATGATCGACGGTGTGGCGCAGGTAATGGTATATGGAGCGCAAAAATACGCTGTCCGTATATGGCCTAATCCGACGGAACTGGCAAGCAGGGGGCTTGGTATCGACGAGGTTGCCAACGCCATCGCAAACGGTAACGTGAATCTGCCCACGGGGGTACTTTACGGGCCGGATAAAGCCGTAACGGTGGAGGCAAGCGGACAGTTATACGACGCGGCTGCATACAAACCGCTGATTGTAGCGTATCGCAACGGTTCGCCGGTCCGGCTCGGAGACCTCGGTAAGGTTGTGGACAGTGTCGAAAACAACAAGACCGCCGCATGGTATGTTACTTCAAACGAAGCGCGGCGAGGTATTATTCTGGCGATACTGAGACAGCCCGGAACAAACACAGTAGCGGTCACGGATGCTATAAAAGCTCTTTTGCCGAGCTTCCGCCAGCAGATGCCCGCGTCGGTTTCGCTCAACATTCTTTTTGACAGGTCGATGTTCATCAGAGAATCGGTCAAGGACGTCGAATTTACGCTTATTCTGACGCTGATACTTGTAGTTCTGGTAATATTCCTTTTCCTGCGGAATATGTCTGCGACCGTGATACCGAGTTTGACGCTGCCGATGTCGATAGTTGCGACTTTTGCCATAATGCATCTCGGGGGATTCAGCTTGAATAACCTGTCGCTGATGGCGCTTACGCTGTCGGTGGGATTCGTAGTCGATGACGCGATTGTTATGCTGGAAAACATATTCCGGCACATGGAAATGGGCAAAAGCGCAATCAAAGCGGCCGTGGACGGGGCGAAGGAAATTGCGTTTACGATTGTAAGCATGACGCTGTCGCTAAGCGCTGTTTTTATCCCGATTATTTTTATGGGCGGCCTTATAGGACGGCTGTTCAGGGAATTTTCCATAACAATCGGAGTCGCCGTGCTGGCGTCCGGGTTTATCGCGCTTAGTTTGACACCGATGTTGTCGAGCAGATTTTTGAGAAAACCCGAAGACGTCAAGCATGGCCGTGCTTATGAGCTTACAGAAGCATTCCATAACAAAATGACTGCGTTTTATGAGCGAACCCTCAGATGGGTCCTTCTGCATAGACGCGGCGCAATGGTCTTCTCGGCAATTATTCTGGCAGGGACAGTTTATCTGTTCGTTGTAGTCCCCAAAGGATTTTTACCCAGCGAGGACCGCGCACAGATATTCGGGTTTACGGAAGGAATAGAAGGAATATCGTTCGACTCAATGGTGGCTCATCAAAAAGCAGTGAGCACCATTTTGCAGAAAGAGCCGGAGATAGATTCGTTTATGTCGAGCGCCGGCAGGTCCGGGGGGAATCTTGGGGTAGTGCTTATTCGGCTGAAGCCGAAGTCCCAACGCAAACTTTCTGCCGACCAGCTTATTCAGAAATGGCGTGGTATGCTGAGCAACATACCTGGAATGAGGGTTTACCTGCAGAACCCGCCTTCTATCCAGCTTGGCGGAAGATTGTCGAAGAGCCAGTATCAATACACGCTGCAAAGCTATAACCTCGATGAGCTATACAAATA
>JBEKZW010000038.1:0-22101 GCA_049509475.1 Sedimentisphaerales bacterium | reverse complement strand
AAGCGTTGTCACCGCCGGCAAAAACGCCTTCTATCGAAGTTTGACCGGTTACGGGGTCTGCCTTGAAAAGACCGCGTTCGTTTTCCACGCCGATATGGCTGACAAACTGCTCATCGGTCATCTGGCCGATAGCGATGATAATCTGGTTGGCATCAACCGTTATATGCTCGTTTTCGTTAAATTGTGGTCTGAAACGTTTCTGGTCATCGAAAACTCTTGTGCAGCGTTTGAACTCTATGCCCGTAATCGAGCCGTTGCCGGTTATGCGTTTGGGTCCCCACCCGTTGCGAATCTTTATACCCTCGGCCAGCGTCGCTTCGATTTCCTCCTTGTAGGCGGGCATTTCATTTGCGCCTTCGAGGCAGACCATTTCGACCTGTTTTGCACCGAGGCGAAGCGCGGTTCGCGCAACGTCAACCGCGACGTTGCCGCCGCCGATGACTATAACGTTATTTTTCACCTTCGGTTTATTGGCAGAACCGACGTCCCTGAGGAATTCAACGCCGTAGAGAACGCCGTTGATTTGCTCACCCGGAATGCCGAGCTTGCGGCTCTTATGTGCGCCGGCGGCGATGAATACCGCCTCGTTATCGTTGCGAAGCTTCTGAATGGTAATATCTTTTCCGACGATACAGTCATAAACAAAAGTAACGCCCTTTCGGCGGATAATTTCTATTTCGTGGTCGAGCACCTTTTTTGGGAGGCGATATTCCGGGATACCCCAGCGAAGCATACCGCCCGCCCTGCTTTGTGATTCATAAACCGTAACCGCAAAACCGGCATCGGCAAGGTCGCCAGCCGCGGTAAGTCCCGCGGGACCAGCGCCGATTATTGCGACTTTTTTCGCGCCGGCAGCGGGTTTCTTTTCTTCGGGAAGCTGAATCTGGCCCGATTCAAGCATTTCCATTTCTTTATCCGAGGCGAACCGCTTGAGCAGCCGTATGGCGATTGGGTCATCCGCTTTTCCTCGCGTGCATTCGGCCTCGCAGGGATGAGTGCAAACCCTGCCGCATATCGCTGAAAGCGGGTTTCTCTGGCGAATCAGGTTGACCGCCTTGACGTATTCTTTTTTCTTTATGAGCTGGACGTAACCCTGGACATTGACCTTCGCCGGACACGCCATTTTGCACGGCGAGTGGCCGTTTTTCAGAATGCCGAATATATTGGGGGTCGCCTGCGCGTAAAGTTTGGCGATGCCTTTTCTTGTCCCTAAACACCGGTTAAATTCATCCGGCACATCGACCGGGCAAACCTGCGTGCATTCGCTGCAGCCGGTGCATTTGTCTTCGTCAACGTATCGCGGATGCCTCTTTACGGTGGCCTTGAAATTGCCGGGTTCGCCTTCGAGGTCAACCAGCTCCGATAGTGTCATTATCTCGATATTCAGATTTCGCGCGCATTCAACGAGCTTAGGCGAGACAATGCACGTCGCGCAATCGCCAGTCGGGAAGGTCTTGTCCAGGTGGGCCATCATACCGCCTATCGCGGCGTCGCGCTCGACCAAATAAACCTTGAAGCCGCTGTTGGCCAAATCAAGCGACGCCTGAACGCCGGCGATACCGCCGCCCTGAACAAGCACCGCGCCAATCTTTTTATCGTCGTATTTACCCATTGCTGCTCACTTCCACCTTCTCCAGAACATTTGAAGCAGGAACCATTAGCTTATTGAATCCGAGTTTTTTCGAGCTGATACCAAGGCCAAGTCCCAGAAGCTGCGTGATATACACGACCGGTATTTGATAGTCCCTGCCGGTTTCTTTTTTAATGTCCTGTTGCCGCAAATCGAGATTGACCTGGCACATCGGGCAGCTTACCGCAATACAATCAGCGCCGGAACTTTTTGCCATACCGAGAATCGAATCTGTAAGGTTGACCACCACGTCCGTCCTCGAAAGCGACAAGCCGCCGCCGCAGCATTCGACCTTATATGGCCATTCGATTGCCTCGCCGCCTATCGCTTTAACCAGCTTATCGAGCGACTTCGGGTTCTCCGGGTCATCGAAATTAACGACCTTCGGCGGCCTAACAAGCAGACATCCGTAATAACAGGCAACCTTCAGCCCTTTGAGCGGATGCTTGATTGCGCTGCTGATTTTTTCGAGACCGACGTCATCGAGCAACACCTCGATAAAGTGCTTTATTTTAACCGAGCCGTCGTAATCCCGGCCAATCGCGTCGCTGACGTCATTGCGGATTTCCGGTTCTGTCGCAATTTCGTGGTTCGCCACCTTCATCCTGTTATAGCAGGCAGCGCAATTCACCACACAGTCAAGCCCCATATCCTTAATCTTAGCCAGATTGGCGGCGGGCAATGCTGCTGCCAGCACGCGGTCGGTCTGGTGGCCTGCGGTCGCGCCGCAGCACGTCCAGCCATTCGGCTCAATCATTTCGATTCCAAGCGCCGCCGCTACTGCCAAAGTTGACTCGTGCATATCGCGGGCCGTCGATTCAGCGGAACATCCGGGGTAGTAGGCATATCTCATATTCCGGCCCCTTTATTTTGCCTGCCTCGGCGAAGCGCAGCGAAGACGGGTCTCGTTTTTTTGAATATGCGTTTCACCGTTTTCCTGTCCCCGCCAAGCGAAGGCAAAAGCGAGATTTTGCCTTTCCTGAGCATTGTCGGGAATTTTTCCGTATCGTTCATCAGTTTGCCGGTGCCTAATTTGTAAGCGGTTATCATCGCCATTTCGTAAGTCCGGCCGAATACCTCGACCGTTTTCAAAAACGCCTTGTTAAACAAAGGCACGTTGCCTTCCTGTTTCGACGCACCTCGCTCCAAAGCCAGTTTCCTCAAAGCGTCCATTACGCCCGCCACGTCGATACCCATCGGGCATCGGGCCGAGCACGTCTCGCAGGATACGCACATCCAGAGAATGTCGCTTTCCAGCAGCTCGTTACCGGCGTTGAGGTGAAGCCGGCGCATAATCTCTGAGGGTCGCGACTTCGTAAGTCTGCCGACCGGGCAACCGCTCGAGCATTTCCTGCACTGAAGGCAAACACTCAGGTCCACGCCCGAAATTTTCTCGACCGTACCTTTTAGCGATTCGCCTGCTTTAGTTTTTTTGATTGTTATCACCGAAATCGCCTTTCCCTATTTCTCCGCCAGTTCTTCCACAACTTCATCCGTATCGTCGGTCTCCTCGGCAGGAATTGGAACGCTGCCGGGAACGACCTTGCGATAAACCTCCGCCGGCTCGCAGCGCTCGTTATCCACGGTCAAAAGCTGTTCTATCGTTATTCCGAAAAGTTTCTGATTTTCTTCGAGGTAAGGAAGCATCAGGTCCCAGTCCGCGTCCGTAATTTTTGCGAACTGGCCGCCGTTTAACTGCTGGTCAACAAGCGTCCTGTTCGGGTCACGGACAAAAATAGCACCACCGGAAGCCAATGAGAATATGTTGCTGCCGGGATATGGCTGCGACAGCGCTACTAATTTGCCTTCATCATCGAATTTAACTCCGTTTAAGATAACAAAGCCGCCGCCGTTATGCGGGTCGCCCGCCATAAAGGATTCGGCAAGAAAGTCAAGGCACGTCCCGTTTATCACCACTTTGGGCCTGCCTACGGAGTTGATAAGAGGCCTTCCCGCGGCATTACCCATTACATATACGGAGCCCCCTTTTGCGCCATACATAAACGTCTGGCCCATGTCGCCGTGGATGACAAGTTTGCCTCTTTTTATGATTTGGCCAACCTGGTCCTGCGCGTTGCCGTGGACGTTTATAGTAAGCCCGTCAAGGCCGGAGGCAAGATAATCGCCGCTGCTTCCGTAAACATCTATTGTCACCTCATCGGTATCCGGCCCAAGACCGCACCCGATAAACCGCTGACCGATGCAATTGAAGCTGATGAAATGCCGCCAGCCCTTTATATACGCATCCACCAGAAGCGCCGCGTCGCAGGTGTCCCCTTCGGGCGTAAAATGCGCAGCGTCAATTACAAGGGTTGTCTCATTATTCTGCGGCCCCCTCAGGTCGCCCCGCGTTTCGAAATCGATAAGGCGATATCCCCACTCGTAATAATTTTTCACGCCTATCTTCGGGATATTTAGAAATAACCTGTTCAATTCACTTCGGATAATGTGCAGGATATGACTGCGTTTCTTGGTGCCGGTCGAATATCGCCGGTCATTAAGCAACGTCAGGACCTCTATCGCGAGGTTCGCCTTATTATGGTCTTTCGCCGCATTTACGATTTGCGAGCAGGCGAAACGAAACTCGTCGAACGTCCATCCGTGCACAACATCTCGAATCATCTCGAAAATCGCCATACCATTGCCGGGGACAAATCTCTCGCCGAGCAGCGTCTGAATCTCATCTTCATCTTCAGAGGCAAGAGACGGTTCCTCCGAGAAATTGCAGCTTTGGGCGGCTTGCGGCATAGGAACCTCTGTGCCGAATTTGTCCGTACACGAAATCCGCATTTTGCCGGCTGAGTTTTTCTCAAGATTAAATATAAACGACCCGCCGTCGGAAGAACTGCCTCCGCGGGCGTTCCAGTATTTATCCGCCACGGGGCATATCCTGTTGTCATCTTTGGACAAGCTGTGCAGAGTGGCATCGATGGCCTGTTTTTCAGAGCAAATCAAACCTACCTGTACCTCGCCGTCGCAAAAAGCGAACACCTGGGGCCTGAGCATCGCGGTGTCGGTTATACCCATAAGCTGTAATTTTTTCTCGCGGGCGAGGTTGCGGGCGATAATGAAAAACCACGGGCCGTCAGGTGAGCCGTGAATATGGGTCGCCTGAATGTCGCGGTAAATCTTTTGTTTCTCTTCATCCAGCCGGTCAAAGTCCAGTTCGGTGGTCGGCGCAAGCGCCTCAATGATGTATTCGAGCGGATAATGGTAAGTCCTGCTGAGTAAATCGAATAAAAGCGCGGACACCTCCGTATCGGTAAGGAACTGCGGATAAATATTCCGCTGTTTGAGATATTCGGTAACTGAATGATAATTGGCAAAATCGCCATTGTGCACCAGCGCCATATCGATTGCCGCGAAAGGATGCGCCCCGCCCGGATGCCAGACGCGGCCCTTGGTCGGGAAACGCTGATGGGCAATCCACTCATAGGCGCAAAGGTCTTCGATTTTATAATACTTTACAATCGCTTCGGCGAAACCCACGACCTTGAGTATCATAATATCTCTGCCGTGCGAAAGCACAAAGGCCCTCTTCTCGCCCAAGGAGGCATAGTATTTCTGATTCAAACTGAAGCTGTTCTGATTAATAAATTCATCTTCCGCCTCGCTGCGGTCAAGAGCTTGCAGATTGTTTTTGGCAACGAAGGCATCAAGCACCTTCGGCTTTACGCGAACAAAGTATCGGCAAACGTCTGGCGGCTTGACCTCCAAGCCGGGGACAGTTTTCCAGTCGTCAACCTTGTCGAGCTTTGTCGATTTTGCGATATCGAAATTAGGATTGATAAATTGCTTCTCTATTTCCGGCTGGGCCTTACCATCAAGAAACGCGACGTGAAGCATATAATGATTGTCCAGGACCTCCCGGCTGACACCGAGCTGTTCCGGAACGAACCCAACCGCAGCTATGCCGCCGCCTTTGCCGTTTCCGCGGTTATGCATCTGGCGCGACGGCTCATAAATATGCTTGCCCGGCACCGGCTCGCTGCAGCAAAAACCGACGACGCCGCAGCCGCCTTCTTCGGCCTCTTTCCTGATTTCAGAAGAATAATTCAGTTTCTCAGCTAATTGCTTTCTCGAATATGCGAGTTGTTTTATGATTTTCTCGTTCATTTCTTGACCCCCCTATCATTGGTGTAATCAAGATGCATAAGCAGGTCAGTGCGTCCACGTAATTCCGTGATGCTTTTCATACCAAAACGCTGAAGTATTCCCACAAGCACTTTACGCCAGGCGTTGTAGAGATTGATAATTCGCTGCGTGCCCCACTCGATATTCATTTTCGCCGCCAGCTCCGGGTCGGTTGTTGCGATACCACGCGGGCATCCTCGCCCGCTTTCGCATCGGCTGCATCGCACGCATCCCAGGGCCACTAACTCAGCGGTCCCTATCACAACTCCATCCGCGCCGAGAGCAATCGCCTTAGCGATGTCGTATGCCGTGCGTATTCCGCCGCTGGCGATGAGGGTTACTTTGTCACGAACACCTTCGTCAGCCAGGAATTTGTGAACCCTGCCTATGGCATATTCGATGGGCATCGCGATGTTTTTCTTGGCAATATCAGGCGCTGCGCCCGTTCCGCCGTAACCGCCGTCTATGTGAACGATATGGGTGCCCGCGGAATAACTTCCTACCGCCACCATATCGACATCAGTCGGCGTCGATACTTTTGTTGATATCAACGCCCGCCTGTTAATGTGCTTTATCCAGTCGAGGTGCTTTTGATGGTCTTCGATGGAATAAACGCTGTGGAACGGGAACGGCGAAAACAGCGATATACCGACAACTGCCTCACGCATCTTGGAAACGGCAGGGGTGTTCTTATCGCCTAACAAATGTCCGCCCAACCCCGGCTTTGCGCCCTGGGCGTATTTGAATTCAACTATCGGCACGCGCTGAATCGTTTCCTCACGCACACCGAACAGCCCCGTTGCCACCTGCGTAATCACGTGGTCATCATAGGGCCTCATACGTTCCATGTACCCGCCCTCGCCCGTGCAGGTGAAGGTGTTCCATGCTTTCGCGGCCCTCGCTTTCGATAACTGAGTTACATTGCTGACCGACCCGAAGGACATCCCGCCGCCATACCAAGGGACATCAATCCTGATTTCGGGCCTGCCGTCTTTCCGTTTGTTCAGCAGTATGCTCGTATCTATCTGGTCCTCGCTGAGCTTGACGGCCAGCTTGTCAGGAAATTTAAACCTCAGCCGGTCAAACCCGCCGCCTGAATTGCCGCACTCGTATTCTAAGCCGTATTCCGCGGGCGGGACGTCGCCGGTTTCAGCCATTTTCCACGTTGCTAAAATCAAGTCGCCCGGCCAGCGATAATCGCCCAGCGCCTTATACAGCGGATTTTCCTTAAGCTGCAACGCCTTCTGCGGGCACTTCGCAACACAAAAATTACCATTGTTCTTTTCGCAGGCGGGACCGATGCATAAATGGTTCTTCGGCTCGGCAAAATACTTGTAACCGGGTTTTAGCACGTGAACGCCATACCGGCAAACCTCTGCGCACCTGCCGCATAGTTTGCAGTTCAGATTGCGATGAACAATAAACTTCGCAATCTCGTTGCGATAGCGCGACGGCGCCGGCTTAATAACACGGGCCACCTCTTCCTGCGGCACAAGCGTCTTTAGCGTGTTTTCAGGAAGGATATCCTTAATTTTTTCTGGAACCGAAAAGCTTGCCAAAGGTTTCCTCCTCGAGATTTTCGAAGAACATCGCACGGCCGACGTCGCCCCTGAGACGGCGAACTTCACGCATCCCCATCGCGCCCATCATCTCTATCAACTGGTCATGCCAGGCGGCGATAAGATTGGTCATTCGGCCCACGCCGTAATTGAAATCTATTTTTTCCAGCTTCGCCGGACACACCATACCCGGCTTGCAGCTGCTGCACAGATGACACTCAAGCGATATAAGCAGCGGCAGATTTATTGTTATCAAATCCGCCCCACATATAATTTCTTTCGCCATATGCTCGGGCAGCGCAATCCCGCCGCCAGCCATAAGCGTAATCTCGTCCCTGCATCCCTTCTCTATCAGTGTCGTGTGAATCTGACGCGTCACCTCTTTAATGAATCGTGGTTTGCTTGCGCCAATCTCATTACCGTTTGCGTCCGCCACGATATGTATCACTTCAACTTCTTTTGATTCGGCGAGTTTTATCGCACGCTCAACTCCCGCCGAAGTCAGTTCTACTCTTATCGCAACAACTATCCTGGGATAAATCTTTTTTATTTCTTTGATGCGCTCCATTACCTTAGGCCCGTCGGGTATCTCCACCAGCCGCGTCTTCTTCAATGCGTCTTTCGGAATCTCCTGACCGTCCGCGATATAAAACGCGATGTTGTCAAGCTGCCTGCTGTCACCCAACCACTGACGCGAATCAATAATCGCTATTATGTCGGTGTTTACGGCCGTCTGAGCAATAATCGAATTAAGCTGCGGCAAAGTATGCGCAGGCGACGTCATATCTATTATTAACGGCATAGGAATCGAAACTAACGGCGAGGCCTTTACATCGGCCTTGCTGCCGTTGACCGACAGGTAAGGCAGTTTCCTGCCGATATCGACTGAGGTGCTTATGTATTCACGCCCGTGAATGCCGTCGCGTGTGGGCCGAACGATTTCGGACATGTCCGTCCACATCGCGTCGAATCCATTGCCTGCGAAAGGCCCGCGATAACCAGCGCCCGAAACCGGAATCTTAGCCGTCTCCGCCTGAAGCCACGTCGTCTTGATTATATCCGGCGCCCAGTAGCTGTTTCCCATCTTCTGGTATTCAGGATTGATGGACATACACAGCAATCCTTTGGTGCAGTCCTGAACGCACGAAAAACATCCCATGCAGTCAAAGAACAGGGCATTCACGTCGCTTAGATTGCGAATGTAATCCGCTTCCTGCCTGTAACGGTCATAAACGCAGGCCTTCTTAACGCAGTTATGACAGCGTGCGCAATCCTCGCGCCAGTCAACCATACCATACTTGCCGATACGAGGTCCCTTTGGCGGAACCGGTTGCGTCTTAATATGATATTTTTCAGGCATATTCGTTTCCCGTTATGATAATGCCGCCGCGATAACTTCCGGCGACACTTTTCCTTTACAGCCGCAATGTATATGGATACCTCTGAGGCCTTTCATTTTTTTAAGCTTCCCGATTGTCTCAATGCAGATATTCAGTCCCTCTTTTTTCTGTGCAACCGCATCCCCCGCCTTTTTGAGCCGGTCGATGACGCTGTCGGGAATTGAATAATCTGTGTATGTATTCCGTAACCTCTCCGCTTCAACGGCACAATCCAAAGGTAAAACGCCTGCCAGTATCGCCGCCTTGGCGGTGATGCCTTCGCTTATCGCTGCGTTTAACCACTGGCCGAACGTCTCAATATCGAATATGGCGCTTGTCTGAATAAACTTTGCGCCGGCTTCGACTTTCTTTTGCAGCCGGAGCATATTTAATTCCACCGGCTTCTGGAACGGGTTGGCAACTGCTCCCACAAGCATTGAAAATTGCCCTTCAATCTTTGTACCGTCGGCCAGCACGCCCTTCTCGCCCATATTCGTAACCATCTCGATAAGCTGCGTCGAATCAATATCGTAAACATTGGCTGACTCCGGGCATGTCGCTAACGTCTGATGATAACCCGAAAGGCACAGCAGGTTCTTAATTCCCAGATACGCCGCCCCTAACAAATCAGATTGTATCGCGATGCGGTTCCTGTCTCGCGTAACCATCTGGCAAATCGGCTCGGCGCCGCTTTTAAGCACCGCAACCGATGCCGCTATCGACGACATACCTATATTATGGCAGTTGTCCGCAACGTTTACCGCCGTAAAGCCGTTACCCATCGCCTTCACCGCCGCTTCTGCTGTCGGGGCATCAGAACCCACCTTCGGCAGAAACTCCGCGGTAACGATAAAGTCCCCGTTTGCCAGTTTCTTTGCGAGTTTGCTCTCAACTTTCATATAATTCCCATTCCCCTATACGTTCGCGGAGCTTTTTTGGCTCTTAGGTAATTTTTTTACCCTGTCAATGAAACTCCTGATTTCCGCAATGGCCTGTTCGACGCCGCCATCCTTTAACATAATGACCGCCATTCGCCCTTTACCCATTCCAATCTCTTCCAGCAGCGACTCGACGGCCTCGGCTCGTTTGTTAGCACGCAAATTACCCTCAAGATGCTGACACTCATTTTGTTTACAGGTTACGATAGCTGCGCCATCTGCGCCAGTTTCAAATGCCTTAACCAAATAAGGAACGTCGATTTTCCCCGAACAGGGCAAGCTTATCGTCTTAATTGCTGCCCCCTCAAGTTTGTCGATGCCCGCGGTTAACTGCTGCGGCTCAATCCCGTTTGAACAATAAAAAACATATATCTTGATGGCTTGTTTATTCATAATGCTTTTTCATTGTATTAGCTTATCTTATACTGTATTTCCAATTGTTTTAGCTTTTCTACACCCCATTACTACGCTGCCAAACGGCATTTGGCTCATTAATCTACAATAATGTGATATGATTATAACTTATTATTATGAAATACGCAACAATTTTGTAGCCCCACAAAAACATGTTTTTTGGTAATATTACTTACCACAAATACATGGGCAGTTAGTGCTCAGATGGAAATAGCGGGTATTTCTTGATGCTGCCAAACAAATTTGTCAGGGCTTTGCTTTTTAAGGATATTTTCAGATATCAACCCGCGATATGAATGGAGCCAGTGGGATTCGGACCCGCGACCTCTTGCATGCCATGCAAGCGCTCTCCCAGCTGAGCTATGGCCCCAGTTGCAAACGATAATATCACAGACAGACGCCGTTTACAAATAAAAAATCCAGGCCAAAAACAGACCTTCAACCCATAATTGCTATCTTAACATCATCGGCTATAATCCGGTAAAACCGATTGCCGAAATAGGGCGTATAAATCTTATACCGGTATTGAGACATAAAACTTTGGCAATAAGAAAAAAGATTCTGATAACAGGACAGGTTCAGGGAATAGGTTTTCGTCCCGCCGTATATCGTCTCGCCGTGCAGTTGAACCTCACCGGCTTCGTCTATAACGACACAAAAGGCGTAACAATCGAGTTGCAGGGTGAAGAAACAAAAATCGCAGAATTTATCAAACGCCTCAACGGCCCCGATGCCCCGCCCCTGGCACAAATAGAATTATGCATGGCCTTAGACATACATCCTGTTGCCGGAGAAAAAGAATTTGTCATAAAACAAAGCGATTCTGCAGGCACTCCAATCTCACGAGTAACAGCCGATATCGCTACCTGCCCAGACTGCCTGCGTGAACTCTTCGACAAAGATGACTTCCGCTATCGCTATCCGTTTATCAACTGCACAAACTGCGGGCCGAGATACTCAATCATCAAAACCATCCCCTACGACAGACCGAATACCACGATGTCAGCATTTGCGATGTGCGAAAATTGTGCAGCCCAGTATCACAATGTCACCGACCGCCGGTTTCACGCCCAGCCGGTCGCCTGCCCGCAATGCGGACCCAAAATCTGGCTCACCGATAACAAGGGCAACAAAATCGAAACCAACTCAGACAAGGCAATCACACAAACCGCACAGTTACTGAAAAAAGGCAAAATCCTCGCCATAAAAGGCATAGGCGGCTTTCACCTTGCGGTCGACGCCTTCAATAATGACGCTGTAAAACGTCTGCGCGAACGCAAAAAAAGGGAACATAAGCCCTTCGCGATGATGGCGGACTCGATTGAGACGATAAAACAGCACGCGGCTGTCAGTAAACAAGCCGAAGAATTATTAAAAAGCCCCCAAAGCCCGATTGTGCTTTTACAAAAGAAAGCCGGCCCACATATTGCGTCATCCGTGGCCGAAGGCACAAATACTTTTGGTTTTATGCTCTGTTATGCCCCCCTTCATCATTTGCTTTTCGCTGAAGGGATAAAAGTTTTGGTAATGACAAGCGGCAATATCAGCGATGAGCCGTTGATTTGCAAAAACGACGAAGCAATTGAACACCTCGGTAATATCGCTGATGCTTTCCTGATGCACGACAGAGAAATCTACAGGCAGGTTGATGACTCAATTGTACATTTCATTGATAACAAGCCGGTATTGCTGCGGCGGTCGAGAAGCTATGTGCCCGCACCTGTCACCATAAAACAAACCGGTCAATGCGACGTTTTAGCCGCCGGGGCTGATTTGAAAAATACATTCTCTTTTGTCAAGGCCAATCAGCTTATATGCAGCGAGCACATCGGTGACCTCGAAGACGCGGCGGTATATCATCACTACATAAAATCAATCGAACATCTGCGGGGTCTGTTCGAGGTTAAGCCGAAAATAGTCGCCTGCGATTTACACCCGGCATATTTGTCGTCGCAATATGCCCACTCACTGCCCGACGTAAAAATCATCGAGGTTCAACATCACTGGGCACATATCGCGGCGGTTATGGCGGAACACAATTTAGATGAACCCGTTATTGGTATTGCCTGCGACGGCACCGGCTATGGAACGGACGGTGCAATCTGGGGCTGTGAGTGTCTTATCGCAACACTGGATAATTTTGAAAGATTCGGACACCTGTCTTATTACCCGTTAGCAGGCGGGGATGCCGCGAGTAAGCAGCCGATAAGGCCTGCGATTGCACTTTTGGCACAGGCATACGGAAACGAATTTGAGCCAGCTAAGTTCCGCGGGCTCCTTGATAAAATTGAGCCGGATGAATCAAAGCAGCAGTTCATCTTCGAGCAAATAAACAAAAAAATCAACACCGTCCAGACATCAAGTTTGGGCAGAATATTTGACGCGGTAGCCGCTATGCTCGGCTTAGGCAACTATAATCACTTTGAGGCGCAATTGCCAATAACCCTTGAGGCGATTGCAACTCCTGACTGCGACCGGCAATATGATTTTGAACTCGCCGGAAAATCCGGCAAACCATTGACTCTTGACCTGCGTATAATGATAAGTCAGATTTTGGCTGATATACAAAATAACGAAGAAAAGGGAAATATATCGGCTAAATTTCATAATACCATAGCGTCTGGTTTATTTGAAATGGCGAAGAAAGCGGGACAGGAAAAAAATTTGAATATCGTGGCACTAAGCGGCGGAGTTTTTTGCAACAGGTATCTGGCACAACATCTTATTCGGTTATTGCAAAGAAACGGCTTTTCAGTATTATACAACCGTAACTTTCCGGCCAATGACGGATGTGTTTCCGTCGGCCAGGCAGCTATAGCAGTCCACAAGTCGTTAAAAGGCAAGTGAGAAATGTTTCGTTATGTGTTTAGCGATACCGGCAAGAATAGTTAAACTCGAAGACGACAGAGCAATTGTCGATGCGATGGGTAACCAGTTCCACGCAAAAACCACCCTGCTGCCGAATGTCAAACTCGGCGACCTCGTCCTTGTCCACGCTGGTTTTGCTATCTCAACAATCGACGAGGATGAAGCACGAAAAACATGGGAACTCATCGAGGAAATCGACCAGTTCAATGACACCCAGAATAAAGTTTCAGGATAAATAACCCGGCCCTATGCTTCGAAGAATCAGAAACGCACAACTTCTTATGGACACCGCGTGCGAAATCACCGGCAAACCCATCAACATTATGGAGGTCTGCGGCACGCACACCGTTTCGATATTCAGAAACGGCATAAGGGGAACTCTCCCCAAATCAATAAAACTTTTATCGGGGCCGGGGTGCCCGGTTTGCGTAACACATCAGGGCTACATCGATACTGTGCTGGAGCTTGCGGACAGAGACGACTGCCTCATAGCAACGTACGGCGATATGATTCGCGTCCCCGGCAAAGGCGGCTCACTCGAAACCAGAAAATCCGCCGGCAATGTCAGGATTGTCCTCAGCAGTGAAGACGCCCTCCAATTGGCACGCGACAACCCGTCGAAAACCGTTGTATTCATCGCAGTTGGCTTCGAAACAACCACGCCCGCGACTGCCGTTGCCGTAAAACAGGCGGCCAAAGAAGGCATCAACAACTTCTGCATCCTGAGCAACCACAAAATCGTCGTGCCCGCGATGCAGGCGCTGTTAAGCGACAAGAATAACAAAATAGACGCGTTTCTCTGCCCCGGCCATGTCAGCGTCATAACCGGCTATGGCGCATTCCGGGTAATTGTCGAACAATTCTGCAAGCCCTGCGTCGTGGCGGGCTTTGAGCCGATGCAAATAATCGAAGGCTTAGCCGAAATCTGCCGACAGATTATCGAAGGCAAACCGGAAGCAAAAACAATTTACACCGCGGTTGTCACCGAACAAGGCAACCTCACGGCCCAAAACATCATCACGGAGTGCTTTGAGCCGATGGACGGATACTGGAGAGGACTGGGAAAAATCCCCAAAAGCACACTGCAGCTCAAAGAAAATTACAGCAAATTCGACGCTTTTAAACGATTCGGCGTAACGGAAAAACCCGAAAACGACACGACCGGCTGTCGCTGCGGCGAAGTGCTTTGCGGCCTGATTGACCCGCCCCAGTGCGAGCTTTTCGGCAGGGTCTGCGAACCCCAAACCCCCGTCGGCCCATGTATGGTCAGCTCCGAAGGCGCCTGCGCCGCCTGGTTCAAATACGGAAGACGGAAAAAATAAAGCAAATGAGCCCAAAAACCCACGACAAAATCCTCCTCGCCCACGGCGGCGGCGGTCAGCTCTCAGACCAGCTTATCCGCGACCATATCCTCCCGAAATTCTCCAATAACATCCTTGCCGGCCTCACCGACTCTGCCAAACTCAATCTCAACTCCAAATCAATTTGTTTCACCACTGACAGCTATGTCGTAAAGCCGTTGTTTTTCCCCGGCGGTGACATTGGGAAACTGGCCGTATGCGGAACGATAAACGACCTCGCCGTCAGCGGCGCAAAACCCATAGCGATATCGCTCGCCCTGATTATCGAAGAAGGTTTCCCTTTTGACACACTCGACAAAATAATCGACAGTATCGCCGCTACCGCCGCTCAGAATAACGTCGCCATAGTTACAGGCGACACCAAAACCGTCGAAACCGGCGCAGCAGACCAGATTTTTATCAACACCAGCGGCATCGGCGTGCGTCTCGAAGGCATAGAGCTTGATTTCGCCAAAATAAAACCGGGCGACAAAATCATAATCAACGGCTCAATTGGCGACCACGGCATGACCATTATGTCGCTCCGCCAGGATATCGGTTTCAAATCCCAGCTAAAAAGTGATTGCGCCGCCCTCGCAGATTTGACCTGCAAACTGCTCACAGATACCAAAGGCGTAAAATTTATGCGAGACCCCACCCGCGGAGGACTCGCCGCGACGCTGAATGAAATCGCGATGCAGACATCGCTTGGCATCATGGTAAATGACGCTGATATTCCAATCAATCCAACAGTTCAGGCGGCCGCCGACGCGCTCGGGTTTGACGTCCTGAACATCGCAAACGAAGGCAAATTCGTCGCCGTCGTCGCCCCCGAAATAGCCGATGACTGCGTCAACATCTGCCGCACCCACCTGCTCGGACAACAAGCGGCTATTATCGGCGATATCGTCAAGACCGACGATGTCCCCGTCGTCGAAATAACTACCAAAATCGGCGGCAGAAGAATCGTCCAGATGCCTTACGGCAGAGAATTGCCGAGGATTTGCTGATGCACGAAGCGTCCATCGCACAAGCCCTGTTCGAAGCGATATACGCCGAGGCAAAAAAACAAAAAGGCAAACCGGTCGCCGCAAAAATCGGCTGCGGCGCTTTTAGCGGCGTAAATGATGAAGCACTTCGCTTCGCCTTCGAGGCCATCAGCGAAAGAACCGTCTGTAAAAACCTCAAGCTCACCATAGAGCAAAAGCCGATACAGGCCAGATGCAAAAAAAACGGGCACATCTATGTCCTGGACCTGCACAAGTCGAGGTGCCCTAAGTGCCGCTGCGCTGATTTCGAGCTGCTGCCCGACGAGCCGCTTTTACTTGAAGAAATAACTTTCGAGGAGAAATTAAATGCGTAAAATAAAAGTCCGCAGGAAAATCCTTATTGCCAACGAAGAATACGCCCTGAGAAACCGGACGTTTCTTAAAGAACTCAAACTCCCCTGCCTCAACGTGATTTCCTCCCCCGGCTCGGGCAAAACCACACTGCTGGCAAAAACGATAGAAATGCTTAAAGGCAAACTCTATATCGGCGTCATCGAAGGTGACATCCAGACCGATATCGACGCCAAACGCATCAGAAAAGCCGGCGCGCCCGCCCACCAGATTGTCACCGACGGTGCCTGCCATTTGTCCGCCGCGCAGATTAGCCAGGCGTTTCACAAGCTCCCCATCGACAGTATCGATTTGCTCTTTGTCGAGAACGTCGGCAACCTCGTCTGCCCCTCCACCTTTGACCTCGGCGAAACGGATAAAATCGCCGTCCTCTCTGTCCCCGAAGGCGACGACAAACCAGCCAAATACCCGATGATTTTCGCCAGGGCAGCCGCTGTCCTTATTAACAAAATAGACCTCCTCGCCGCCACGGACTTCAACATCAAAAAAGTCAAGGCCGACATATCCAAACTCAACAAAAAAACAAAAATATTCCTCGTCTCTGCCAAAACCGGTAAGGGCATGAAACAGTGGTGCGACTGGCTGGAAAATCTGGCGGATAACAAGCGGAAAAAATTACTCAAAAAAACGCGGCCCCGTCAATAATCCTGTATCCCATACAATCGGCGCTGGCGGA
Organism: Sedimentisphaerales bacterium; assembly: GCA_049509475.1. Taxonomy (GTDB): domain Bacteria; phylum Planctomycetota; class Phycisphaerae; order Sedimentisphaerales; family Anaerobacaceae; genus Fen-1362. The sequence continues at coordinate 5,763 of JBEKZW010000038.1, read as the reverse complement.
TATATTGCAGGACCTTCGGGCATATCATTCCGCCGACGTCCTGCCCTGCCGACAATCGCTTTCGAACTTCGGTGCTGCTGATATCAACCAGCGGGGTCTCAACAATATTTTGCCGCATTTTTCTTACGCGGTCCTCTCCCCACAGCGAAATAAACTTCGAGAAATCCGGCGGCGCAACACCCGCCCTGTACATCACCGCCAGATTACACTCGTCTATCAGCTCCGTAACGCCATACCAGTGCGGCAAATCCTCAAGCATATCCGCTCCTGCCAGCCAGTAAATCAAAACGCCGCCGCCAAGCTGCCGTCGAAAATATCTGACGGTCTCCAGCGTGTAACTCGGTCCTGCCTTCTTCAGCTCGTAATCGCTAACCTCAAACCTGCCGTTATCCGATATAGCCAGACCAATCATCGCAAGACGGTCTTCGTCACTGGCCTCCGGAAAAAACGCCTTCAACGGCGAACGTCTCGCGGGGACAAACACGACTTTTTCGGCGCCGATGTGCTCGCCCGCCGCCGCCGCAACAGCCGTATGACCGAGATGAATCGGGTCAAACGTTCCCCCGAACAACGCTATTTTTTTCTCCGGCATAAAAAATTAACAGCCTAATTGTGAATTCTCTAAAAAATTATTTCACAACAAAACTCTTTTAAGCCAATCGCGACTATAAGTCAACACGAACACTAAAAAGATGCGACTTTTCACAACAACATTAAGTATAGCAGCGACGCAACCATTGGCAATGCCAAAAATTCCAATTACGTCAAAAACTACTTATAACGCAGTTAAAACCCATCCCTGCAATATAACCACCGGCTGTCACGGCCAACAATGAAACCAAAAAACAAATTGAAACATCAGCAACACAATAACAACATTCGCGCGTGCGTACAATGATACAATAAACTATTCACCTGGCATAAAAAGCTGCGCATTGCAAATTTCCCTGAAGGATTCTTAATTATTTGGACGATAAAAGCTATAACTACATTTGTTGGCCTCTTTGACAACTCGGTTAGTAATTTCTGTAAGTAAGTTTTACCGTTATTGAATAAACCTGTTTTTTGTGCCATATGGAGGTACCAAACAATGGCGAAGAAGAAAAAAGCAAAGAAGAAAACAGCTAAGAGGAAAAAGAGAAAATAGCATAACGCTGCCGACAAGAATTTGATTCGGCAAAACGTTATGCGGGAAGTGGAAGGTTCCATTCAGTTTGTGCGGGGTCTTCCACTTCTTTTTTGCGCCAAAATACACCGGCCGCCAATCCTCAAACTTGCATTTTCCCTGCTTTTCCTATATTATGTTCACCTATGGATTATTTTAATTACAAACAAGGCAGGCTCTTCGCGGAGAACGTGCCCGTTGAAACGATAGCCGAACAGGCTGGTACGCCTGTGTATATTTACAGCAAGGCAACCTTCCTCGAACATCTCCGGAAAATTCAGCACGCCTATAAAGCACTCGACACTATGGTCTGCTATTCGATAAAGGCCTGCGGCAATATCAATATCCTTAAATTTATGGCCCAGGCGGGCTGCGGCTTCGACGTCGTCAGCGGCGGCGAGCTTTACCGCGCAATCCAGGCGGGCGCGGACCCGGCAAAAATCGTTTACGCGGGCGTCGGCAAAACTGACAAGGAAATTATCGAAGCTCTCGACGCAGGCATCGGTTATTTCAATATCGAATCCGAAGCAGAGCTGGAAAACCTGATTCAATTATCACAACAAAAAGGTAAAATCCCCAAAGCCGCCCTGCGCGTCAATCCCGATGTTGACCCTAAAACGCATAAATATACGACCACGGGCGTCAGAGAGTCAAAATTCGGCATCGATATCGAACGGGCGGAAAAAGTTTTTGACCAGTTCGGCAAAAACGCCAATGTTAATTTGTGTGCACTCCACATCCACCTCGGCTCAGCGGGACATACCGTGCAACCTTACATCGATGCGATAAACAAAACCCTTATGCTCGCGGCCAAACTCCGTTCAAAGGGTTTTACAATTGAAGCCATCGATACGGGCGGCGGATACGGCGCGGATTATATGACCGCGCAATCACCAACCGCGGAGGATTACGCCTCGGCAATCGTTCCGATGCTTAAAGGCAAAGGCCTCAAACTCATCCTCGAACCCGGAGCAAGCATCGCCGCCAACGCGGCCATACTCCTGACGCGAGTACTGTATCGCAAAACGGGCGGAAGAAAAAATTTCGTCATTGTCGATGCCGGTATGAACGACCTCATCAGACCGCCGCTGTATAACGCGTTTCATTTTATCTGGCCCGCAACGGTCGAAAAAAGGTTTTCTTATTTAAAAAGAACTGAAAAGCTCGACATAAAAGGGTTGGAGTTTGTTGACGTCGTTGGTCCAATCTGCGAAGGCACCGACTTTTTCGCCAAAGACCGGGCAATACCACCCGTGAAACGCGGCGACCTGCTCTCTATTTTCACCGCCGGCGCGTACGGCTTCACTATGGCCAGCAACTACAATGCACGCGGCAGAGCACCCGAAGTTCTCGTCGATGGCGACAAATTTGAGATAATCCGAAAACGCGAATCCTACGAAGACCTGATAGATTTGGAAAAGTAACCTGCCAAACTTGTCAGAAGTTTCTCTCGACGAATTCCGTGTCAATCTTGCTCTTGACGAACATATTGTGCGAAAGAATCGACAAGCTCGCCGGTATTGTCGTTTTAATCGGCTCAATAACAAATTCCGACAACGCCCTTTTCATCGTCGCAATCGCCTCGTCCCTCGTCGGCTGGTACGTAATAAGCTTGCAAAGCATCGAATCGTAACTGGGGCTTACCGTCCAGCCCTGATAGACGTGCGTATCGACTCGAACACCCGGCCCGCCGGGCGGAATGTATCGCGTTATCGTCCCGGGACACGGCGAAAAATTATTGGCCGGGTCCTCCGCGTTAATCCGGCACTCAATCGCAACGCCACGGCATTTGATATCCTTCTGCGTCAAATCCAGCTTCTCCCCTGCCGCAACCTGCAGCTGCATCTTGATTAAATCCCGGCCCGTAACCATCTCGCTGACCGGATGCTCAACCTGAATCCTCGTATTGACCTCGATGAAATAAAAATGCTTGTCTTTGTCCAAAAGGAACTCGACCGTCGCCGCGTTGACGTAATTGGCATGCTTAATAATACGTATCGCCGACACACAAAGCTCCTGACGGATTTTGTCGCTTATGACCGGGCACGGCGATTCCTCAATCATCTTCTGATGCCTTCGCTGTATGGAGCAATCCCTCTCGTAAAAATGCAATACGTTGCCCCTCCCGTCCGCCATCACCTGCACCTCGACGTGTCTCGGCTCAACAATCAGCTTTTCAAGATATACCGAACCATCCCCGAACGCCGCATTCGCTTCCGCCTGTGCCGATGAGAACCCTGAGCGAAAACTCATATCGTTGTGGGCGACTCGCATCCCGCGTCCGCCGCCGCCCGCTACCGCTTTAATCATCACCGGGTATCCAATATCACCGGCTATCTTCAAACCCTGCTCAACGTCTTCCACCACCCCATCCGAGCCGGGCACACAGCTTACCCCTGCCTTCTTCGCTAATTTTCTCGCCTCGACCTTATCGCCTAACAGCCGCATCGCTTCAGGCGGCGGCCCAATAAATATTATCCCGCACTCCCGGCATATCTGCGCAAAATTCTCATTCTCCGCCAAAAAACCGTACCCCGGATGAATCGCGTCCACGTTGCTCACTTCCGCTGCGCTCATTATTCTCGGAATATTCAGATAACTCTGCGCCGGCACAGCAGGCCCGATGCATATCGCCTCATCAGCCATATCCAGATACGCCGCTCCCCGGTCCGCCTCCGAAAATACCGCCACCGCCTCTATCCCAAGCTCATGACAGGCCCGGATAATCCGCAACGCTATCTCACCACGATTCGCTATTAAAACTCTTGAGAACATAAGACAAATAATCAATTACCAATAGTCAATTTAATCGGGACGGACTTTGAACAGCACCTGACCATACTCAACCGCGCTGCCGTTGACCGCCACCACATCAACTATAACCCCGCTCATCTCCGCCTTTATCTCATTCATAACCTTCATCGCCTCGATAATGCACACAACCGTTTCCGGCTCAACCCGCGAACCAAGCTCAACAAACGGCTCCGAATCCGGACTGGGCTGGGCGTAAAAAGTCCCGACTAAAGGCGATTTGATTTCCGACAGCTTCTCTTCCTTGGATACAGCCTGCTGAGCCTGCCCGGCGACAGGGTCCGCAGCCCCGGGCAACACACCGGGCATCCCGGCTCCAAACATCGGCACCCCCGTGATTTGCGGCTGCACCGGCTGGGCCTTTTTAACGCAAAGCTCCTCCTCGCCTTGCTTTATCGTTATCTCCGCAAGGTTATGGTCTTTCATCATTTCTATTATTTGCTTTAATTTACTAAACTGTTCATCCCATTGTGCCATCGCTATACCCTTTCTATCGCGACTTGCTGACCCACCAGTATAGTAAAATCCCTGCTAATATCAAGCTTCTGTTTTCACCGTATGGACATATTGTACGGGCGAACCTATGTGTTCGCCCTTGTGTTCGCCTTTCTTGCTCAACAAACCCCCGGCCCTACGAAATATTGAAAAGTGTGCGATTTCGTCTCAAGAAATCAAATATACTCGGACGAAGACATTACTTATGTTTTAATGCCTTCCCTCCTGCGGATGCGTGTCCGTTCCGGATTGAACAATAAAAGGGTGATGTGCCCGAAGGCATTCTTAAAAAACATATTTCAGAAAGGGTAAAAAAATGAAACTCAGAACAATTGCTATCATTCTCCTCACGTTGACTCTCGCGTTCGCCGGCAGCAGTACCGCCTTCGCTAAGAGCAAACACAAACATCATCACAAAGCGGTCACCACCTCCCAAACAAGCCACCATGCCGTGAAACTTCATCACAAAGCAAAACACGCCACCCCTGCTATAACCACCCCAGCCGAAACTCCTCAGTAGGCGCAATAAGCCGGCTTACGAACACAAATTTGATTCTCTATGTACGGGCAGACCTGTGTGTCTGCCCTTCGAATTTAGTTTATTTCGCTTGTTTTTCTATTTCGCTCAGATATGCAAGGGTTCTTTCGAGTCGGTCGGAAAGATGCTTGAGTTTGAGCATTGTTTTTACGCGGGTAATAAGCTCCAATTTATTTACGGGCTTGCTTAAAAAATCGTCTGTTCCCGACTCAATCGCCCTTTCGATATCGCCAAGCTCATTAAGGGCTGTAACCATAATCACCGGCAAATCCGTCGTCTGCGGATTGTTTTTAATTCTCCTGCAAACCTCGAACCCGCTCATCTTCGGCATCATAACATCCAGCAGCACCAAATCAGGTTTTGATTTCTTGATTATCTCAAGCGCCTCTACGCCGTCCTTTGCGGGAATTGTTCGGCACTGAAGGTCTTCGAGATATGCCTGCAGCAGTTCAAGATTCTGCTCATTGTCGTCAACGACGAGTATTATTGCAGTCTTGACGTTTTCTTCTTCGCTATTCGTTTTTTTTGCCGTATTCTTCGCCATCGTTTGTTCACTCCGTTAATCTTCAATTTCAAACCTGATTTTCTGATAACCGATAACTGATAACTGAGTTACTTATTTCCCTCAAGGAACTCCCTTACTTCCGGCTTTAAATAAATCGTTTCAATATCTATAATTTCATTCACAGCTTTTGCGCAGCTTATCGCAACTTCATAAGAGCTCGAATCCATATCCAGAAAGAACAGGTATTCG
>JBEKZW010000037.1:0-22845 GCA_049509475.1 Sedimentisphaerales bacterium | reverse complement strand
GATGAGGATATCGCCAAACATTCACAAAGAGAAATACGCCTGTTCGACGGGCGAATAGACAAACAATGGTATAACCGCTGATATATGTTCTTATATAGAACCAAACGAACGCTGAAACTCGGCATTAAGAGCTTATGGCTCCATCGCCTCCGCTCCACGCTTACCGCGCTTGGCATCATATTCGGCGTCGCGTCAGTCATCGCGATGCTCGCCATAGGCGAAGGCGCAAGCAGAGACGCAATGGCGCAAATCGCGCGGCTCGGCTCGCTAAATATCATCGTAAAAACGATTCAGCCTCCCGAAGACCAGCACGCCACGGGCCAGCAGCAAAGTTTGCAAGAATACGGCCTTACTTACGATGACGCAGAACGTTTCCGAAACAGTATTCCCGGCGTACAGGTTATCGTCCCCGTCCGGCGAGTCACGCATCAGGCCTGGTATCGAAATCGCAAAATCCCTGTCGAAGTCATAGGTACCGTCCCCTGGCATCTCGAAACCTCGCCAATCCGGCTGGTAATGGGAAGGTTCCTCTCCAGTTACGATATGGATTACAAACAGGACATTTGCATAATAGATGAACGAGTTATGAACGAACTGTTCAAATTCGACGACCCACTCGGGCAGTTTATCAAAATCGGAAGCGACTATTACTCCGTCGTAGGCATCGTAAGCCCGCAGCCCATCGCGGCCTCTTCAGAGCAACAGCAAGCCAAAGACGCCGAGGCATCAAAAAAACAAGCAGGCGCAAACGCTGGAAATGTTTACATCCCGCTGACAACCGTCAAAAACCGTTTCGGCGAGATGTCCATCAAGATATCGGGACAAAGCGGCGCAAACGTCGAAAAAGTTGAACTGCAGGAAATCGTTGTCAAAGTCGCCAACACAAACCTTGTTTTGCCCACCCGCGATATTCTCCAGACCGTCCTCGAAAGATTCCATAAAAAAACCGACTATGAATTAACCGTGCCCCTCGAACTTCTGGAGCAGGCAAAACGCACACAGAGAATCTTCAGCATCGTTCTCGGCTCCATCGCAGCAATCTCACTCCTCGTCGGCGGTATCGGCATTATGAACATAATGCTCGCAACCGTCAGCGAACGAACACGTGAAATCGGCATTCGCAGGGCGCTGGGCGCAAGAAAGAAAGATATAATCTTTCAGTTCCTGTCAGAGACCCTGCTTTTAACCTTTGCCGGCGGGATACTCGGTATCTTTTTCGGCTGCACTATACCCTTCTTCGTAACTCACTTCGGTAATATGCCGACCGTAATCACCGCCTCGTCGCTTTTACTCTCGTTCGGTATATCAGGTGCAGTCGGAATCGCCTTCGGCATGTACCCAGCTTACCGTGCCGCCAATATGGACCCAATCGAGTCCCTCCGACACGAATAACAGTCAAATAAAAAAGGGCCGCCTTTTTATTCGCAACGAATTCAACTTGTAAGCAGGTCAAATAACTCCGGACTCAGCGATTGCCTGAGCTTTTGCAGGCTGACCAGCTCGATTTGGCGCACCCTTTCTTTGCTCAGGCCCAAATCGTCTCCGATTTGTTTCAGCGTCTTTTTGTTCTTCTTGACCAATGTTCCCTCAAGCCCGAAATGATTAATTATTACATACTGCTCTCGCTTCTCAAGCTCATCCCGTATGACCTGTATAAGGTCGCTGCGTGCCCTTTCCACAGCGGACAAATCCCTCTGTCCGATTTTGGATTCCTTCTGAAACTCGCTTATATCCGCCGTCATCCTGTCGGCCTCGGCCTTTTGACCGGGTATCCTGTGAGCAAAATCCTTGCTGATTGCCCAGCTCGCATACGTCGAAAACCTGAAACCTTTTGTATAATCGAATTTCTCAACCGCTTTAATCAGCGAAATATTCCCCTGGCTGACCAAATCATTAATATTTGCGCCGGTAATGGTGTGTTTGTTGGCGACACTGACAACCAATCGCAGATTCGCTTCGATGATTATCTTTTTGACCGCCTCCGCCTCGGCGAGGTGTTTTTCAATCTCGTCAAGCATGGCACTGTTAATACGGCCGGTCCTTATCTGCTCTCTGACGGTAACAGCGCGATATTTGAGAAAGTTATACTTTCTGAAAAGCTCCATTTCCTCCTGCCGATTGAGCACCGGCGAATGTTGTGGTTGCGTAAAACTGCCCAGAATTTTTTCCGCCGCACCGGGCACAGAAAAATCGTCGCTCGCCACATATTCAATCTTTTTTGCCAGCAGCGCCTGCGCCCTGCGATGCTTCAATATCCGGTATATCGAGCTTCTGCTTTTGCCGAACCGCCCCATCAGCTCTTTTATGCCCGTCCCCTGTTTGTGCAGCCGGTCCAGCTCCACTGTCTCCGCAGGACTAAGCAATCCCGCTGTTTGTCGCAGCTTTGCCGCGACCACGTCCGAGTTCGACTTCTGATAGTTCAAAAGAATACATCGTATCGTTTCCTGTCCCCTGCCTGTCTCCTTCGCTATTTGTTGTATTATCCGCTGCCTGCTCATTTTTGTCTCGCTGCTCAGCGAGCAGGCGCGTTCTGCTATCTTTTGTTTTTGGCTCTCCGACATGCGGGTAAAATGTCCCGCCTTTTCAGCCAGGGCCGGGTTCTCAACAAGAAATTTGTCCACTACCGACTGCGAAAACCCCAGCCGCTTCCTTTTGTCTTCATAAAGATATTTACGAACCTTAAGACCTCGTTTTCTCCACCTGTCGATGGTCTTGGTCGAAATGTGCATCTTTTTGGCAAGCTGTTTTTTTGTGTAAACTTCCTCGCTCTGCTCGTTAGCAGGCGGCGCAACCTGTCCGCTCAGCTTCCATATAAAAATCCGCAGGTCATCCGCCAGCTCATCACCCCTGATAAGACGATGCCCCGCCTCCTCTTCGGGTCTGTATCCCGTAATCTTGAAGCAAACGAATTCAAAAGGATATTCCTTGTCCTTCTCGATTATATCGAGGAGTTCTTCCGCCCTGTCGAGCTGCTTTCGCCGTTGTTTGGCCGGGGCAAACCTGACCTGTACCAGCAATTGCGCCAGCTCCTCGTTTCTTATCTTCCTCATAAAAAAATTGATAATTGATAATTGATGATTAACAGACCAGTTCCATTTTAATAATCAATATTCTATGCAATCAGCCGTTTCGCCACGTCAACTGCCGTTGCCGCATCCGCAGCGTAACCATCGGCGCCTATCTTGTCGGCGTAATGCTGAGTCACCGGCGCTCCGCCAATCATCACTTTTGTATTAAGGCCTGCGGTTCTAATTTCTTTGAGTGTCTTTTCCATCTTGGGCATTGTCGTCGTCAATAATGTGCTCATACCGACAATCTGGGCACCGGTTGTTCTGGCCTTCTCTACAAATTTCTCCGATGTCACGTCAACGCCCAGGTCAATCACCTCAAAACCGGCGCCTTTCATCATCATCGCGACGAGGTTTTTGCCGATGTCGTGCAGGTCTCCCTGAACGGTGCCCACGACAAATTTGCCTATCGGTCTGACGCCCGCCTTGACTAATTCCGGCTCCAAAACCTGCATCGCCATTTTCATCGCGCGGGCGGCAATCAGAACCTCAGGTATGTAAATCTCGTTGGCTTTGAATCTGACGCCGACAACATCCATACCGGCTATCAAACCGTCCTTGAGAACGTCACCAGCCGGCATTTTCTCCGCTATCGCCTGCTTTGTGATTGTTACCGCTGTGTTGGGGTCACCCTTTATTACCGCTTCCGCCAAAGCTTTCAAGTCAGCCATATTCCTGCGTTTCTCCAATGTTTTGATTGGCTTAAACTATCGTTATTCTCAAAACCCTTTATAATTAAACATCATCTCCTCCGACAAAGCAAGCGATAAATCCTTCCGTAATGACTGATTATGCCTTCTCGAAAGTGAAGGTGTGCTGCTTGGCGTCGATTTTTATAGTGTCGCCGTCGATGAATTTGCCAGCCAGCAGCTCTACGGCTAATGGGTTTTCCAATCGCTGCTGTATTACCCGCTTCATAGGTCTTGCCCCCAACGTCGGGTCGTACCCCTCCTCGGTAATCAGCTTCTTCGCGGCGTCTGTAAACTGGACCTCCATTTTCCGCTCCAGCATCCGCTCAGCGAGGTACCGCAACTGTATATCCACAATCTTTCGCAGATGCGATTCTTTTAACGTATGGAATACAATCACCTCATCAATCCGGTTTAAAAACTCCGGCTTAAACACAACCTTGAGCGCATCCTTGACATGCGCTTCAATCTCCCATTCATCGCCTTTTGCCTCAGTCATTTTCTGTATCTGCTCGCTGGCGATGTTGCTCGTCATAATTATCACGGTGTTTTTGAAATCCACCGTACGCCCTTTGCCGTCAGTCAGCCGCGCATCATCAAAAACCTGCAACAACACGTTGAATACGTCCGGATGCGCCTTTTCAATCTCATCGAGCAGAATTACCGAATACGGTTTTCTCCTCACCGCTTCCGTCAATCGGCCGCCCTCTTCATAACCAACGTACCCCGGAGGTGCGCCTATCAGACGAGCCACTGAATGTGACTCCATAAACTCACTCATATCTATGCGAATCATTGCGCTGGGATCATTAAATAAAAAGTCCGCAAGAGCCTTTGACAATTCCGTTTTGCCCACGCCCGTCGGCCCCAAGAATAAAAACACGCCTATTGGCCTGTGCGGGTCGCCCAATCCCGCGCGATTTCGTCTTACTGCGTTACAAAGCGCCTCCACCGCTTCATCCTGCCCCACAACGCGCTGACGAATATGCTCTTCCATCTTCATCAGTCGGTCGCGTTCGCCACTGATTAATCTCGCAACCGGTATCCCCGTCCACTTGGCAACAACTTCCGCGATATGCTCTTCGGTAACCTCGTTATGAACCATAGTCCCGTCGCTTTTTGCAAGCAGGGCTTCTTTCGCCTCAAGCTCTTTCTTCAGGTTGGTTATCGTCTCGTATTTTAATCTTGCCGCCTTTTCAAGCTCGCCTTTGCGCTGGGCATCCTCAAACTCCAAACTTGCCGCGTCAATCTTCTGCTTCAACTCCTTGATGTAATTTATCTCGCCCTTTTCGCGGTCCCATTGTGCGGTCAGCTTTCTATCCTGCTCCTGCAAATCTGCCAACTGCTTTTCCGCTTTTTTCAGCCGGTCCTTGCTCGCCTCATCCGTCTCTTTTTTCAACGCTTCCCGTTCGACCTGCAACTGGATTACCCTTCTGCGAATGTCATCCAGTTCCGCCGGTAGCGAATCGTTCTCTATCCGCAGCTTCGACGCCGCTTCATCAATCAGGTCAATCGCCTTATCAGGCAGCCATCGGTCCGAAATATACCTGTTCGACAAAGTCGCAGCCGCCACAAGCGCGGAATCAGTTATCCGCACGCCGTGATGCGTGTCATAGCGGTTCTTCAATCCGCGCAAAATCGTAATCGTGTCCTCAACGCTCGGCGGGTCTATCATAATCGGCTGGAATCTCCTCTCCAAAGCAGCATCCTTCTCGACGTGCTTTCGATATTCGTCGATTGTCGTCGCGCCGATACACCGCAATTCACCCCTTGCAAGCGATGGTTTCAGCAGATTCCCCGCATCGACCGAACCTTCTGCCTTACCAGCGCCGACTACCGTGTGCAGTTCATCTATGAAAAGAATTATCTCGCCATCTGCGCTTATCACCTCTTTCAATACCGCCTTCAACCGTTCCTCAAACTCTCCCCTGAATTTTGTCCCCGCTATCAGTGCGCCCATATCCAGCGCGATAATCCTTTTGTTTTTTAGTCCTGTTGGGACGTCCCCAGCCACAATCCGCTGCGCCAATCCTTCCACAATAGCCGTCTTGCCTACCCCTGGCTCGCCTATCAAAACAGGATTGTTCTTCGTTCGCCGATTCAATACCTGCATACATCGCCGTATTTCCTCGTCCCTTCCGATAACAGGGTCAAGCTTACCCTTGCGAGCCATATCCAGTAAATCAATTCCGTACCGCTCAAGTGCTTTGTATTTCCCTTCTGGGCTCTGGTCGGTTATTTTTTCCCCGCCGCGAACATCCTTAATCGCCTTTTCTATCTGCTTGGCCGTCACGGAGTTTAGCCGGAGAATCTCTTTGGCCTCGCTCTGAACCGACGCAAGAGACATAAGCAGATGTTCGACGCTGAGGTACTCGTCACCCATCGAGTCGGCTATATTCTGCGCATCCAAAACAATCTGGTTGAACGCCGGGTCGGGCATTAGTTGTCCGCTTGTCTTTCCCTGCGGCAGACGTCCCAATTCGCTTTCCGTCATATCCTTGATGCGTCCGACGTTGGCGCCGATTTTCTTTAATACCTCAGGCGCGATACCCTCATCGTCGCCGACAATGGCGCTCAATAAATGCAAAGGCGACAACACAGTATTCGACTTGGCCATTGCCGTCTGCTGAGCCGTGGCCAATGCCTCCTGCGTTTTTAGCGTGAATTTATCAAACTTCATATTTTCTGCCCTTTCCGATATAAACTATCCCTCAACAGTATGCAAACCTCGTGCCTAAAACCGCAGGATGCGTAAACACTTAATTCGCCGAGGGTTACAATCGTCCCATCTCCAGTTCCCTATGCCACTTTGGCAGATAAGACATTAACAGCAAAACTATTCGCCTTTTGGTGTCCCGAGAATTTCCAGCGTCTCTCTAATCACCGGCAACGGCATCGTCGTAATCTGCGGGTCCCCGATTTTGCCTTTTACCTCTACACGCATGACTGCCCTGCTTAATCCCTCCGTCAGGGACTGCCATATCGACGGGTTTGCCGGCCCAAGCCGACGCCCGCGTGCCGTCAGTGTCATCTTTATATCATCGGTCTTAAGGTCAAGCCACCCTGACCCGTAAAACGCCACCGACTTACCCGACAAATCCAGTTGCCGCAGGAACATCCTGTTATCCTGGATATATGCATCAACCGTCATCTGGTCGAACGCATAATCGCTCGGTTCTGTCAGATTCAGCACCGCGAGCAGATTCGCCAGCGGCGACCTCTTGCCCACCTGCATATCCGTTATCTTCACCCTGCATCGCCCAAGCCGGATATTGTCGTCAACTAATGAGCCGACAATACTAAGTGACCCGTTTATAGAGCCGGTGGAATAATGCTCATCAGGCCCGACCTCTTTCTCTGTATCCGAAAGGAACTTTTTCAAGTCCGCCCCGTCAACGCTCGTCTCCAGAAGATAATCGAGCCCCCCTTTGTCTGATTTAGTAAGCTGCAGCTTGCCTATCATTTTCCCGTCGTAAAAATTCGCCACAAAATATCTCGACAGCCACTGTCCCGTCTCCGCGTCATAAGCCATAACGGCATCCATCTTCGCCATCGATTTCTTTTTGAACCTGACATTCTCCCCGGAAAAATTCACCTCCCCGCCTGTAACGTGAATCTCCTTCGCTGGCCCATTCGCCTCACTCAGTGTCACGCCGCCCGCCAATCTCATCACCGACTCAATCGGCGAGCCACGTACCGTATGCGTCGCCTTCGCGGTAATATTATCAATTATCACTTTCGACTGCGTTATCGCTATTCTGCCCGTAATATCGTGCAGAGGAGATGGGAGCATATTGCAATCTATCGTGTCACCTAAGCACTCTATAACAAACTGATTAGCCCCGCAGTTGGCATCGGCGTTTTTGCTCATATCAGCCATCAGGTTTACTTCGCCGCCCGGCCGCAACTGTCCTATCATTTTCCCCAATGGCCCGGGCAGCGCATCCGCCAAATCCTCGCTTACGCCGACCTTCTCGGCCCGCATCAACAGGCAATACCCCGCCTCCCTTTGGTCCACCGCCGACCATACCTTTCCCGCGAACTTCACCGCCCCGTCTTTATAGTGTCCTTCAAGCCCCCCGATATCAATCATATCAGGCGTAAAAACAACCTTGCCCGTAACATCATCCACCGGTATGGGCAGAGCCTTGGCCTTCAGCGAATTATTCTTCGGAAATACCTCCGCCGTAAACATACCCCCTTTATCATCGCTCGCGATACTTATCGTCATATCAAACAGCCCGCGCGACTCGAACTGATTGTAAAATTCCTTTTGCGCGGGAGGCAGCGCGTTCTCCAATGTCGCGTCCAAAGGTATGTCCTCCCCTTTGGCCACAATATTATACAAAGGCCGCCCCCCATGCCCCAACCCAACCCTGCCGTTAATTGTTATCCTGCGACCGCCCCACTGCGACATCACGTCGGACAAAATCATATTATTGTCGGCAACCACCATCTTGCCCGTTGTGTTCTTCAGCGGGTAACCGAAGCCGGCGTACTTGCCTTCCACGTCAAGCAGTTGCACCATAAGAATACTTTTATCCTCAACCAGCGACTGTCTGCTCCGCGAATAACTTGTCGCCACCAGGCCGCTCGGCGAAAACTCCTGCCAGAATTTCTGCTCCTCGCGGTTAATAGCGTTATAAAGGTCTTTATCCAGCAGCATATTATTGCTGCTTATCTGCAAATTGTATTTATAGTCCGGCCCGAAATCCTTCACCCACCCGTCAATCGCAAGCTCAACCGCCCCGTGATGGGCGATTATATTATTCAGCTTGACGCTCTTCTCGGTCAGCTCAACCTGCCCCCTCAGATGTTCAACTGCATAAGGAAAATTTCTGTCGCACAACGCGACATCATTGCAGTCACCTTTCCCTTCTATTTTACTCTCGTTTAACCGCTTCGTATTCCCCGACGCCTTCAAATCAATATCGATTGTCCCCGACGGATTATATTGATTGAAAAACATCTGCAGCGCGTTCACAAAAGGCGCCTTGTCCGCCAATGATTTCGTGTCAAACGCAAACAAATTCCGCGATTCGCTCGGCGGACAGGTAAAACCCTTAATCTTCGCCATAAGCACGCAGTTTTTGTTCGGTTCATAAGCCAGCTCCGCATCAATCGCCCGGACCATCCATGGCCGTTCAAAACCAGGCACGTCTCTCGACGAAATTCTGCCTCCCACAATAACCCGCCCCGGCTGCCAGTTCCCGAAAACGGCGCTCTTGCTCAAATCCTGCCTGCCCGCGCTTGAAATATCAAAACTGTACCCACCGATTATTTTCTTCGCGGGCCGAAAACCCGCCGAGACAGGCGAACTCGCTATCACCACTACACGTCCGTTTACGATTTTACTGTACTCAAGCGTGCCGTGTTCGAGCCATACAAGCGGCAGCCGGCCAACCCTGCCGCCGGGCAACTGTATTTTCATCGCCGACAGATTCCACTGGCCATTGTTGGAATCATACTGAATTCTCAACGTAAAATCGTCGACGAATATCTCCTTTACCCTTGGCCTCAGCGTCAGCAAACTGCCAAGCCGAAAATACACCCTAACCGTATCCGCCTTCAAAATGGAGTTGTCGTAATCCGCCGAATTGCGAGGCCGAACCACAAAGTCTTTGATAAAAACAGACCCGTCAAACCGGAACTCGACCGATTTAACGTCTATTTTTGTATTCGTCAAATCCGAGAGCTGCCCAATCGCAATCTGCGGCAGCGCACGGCCTCCAAGAACAAAAACGACCCATATAAGGACGCTCGTCGCCACAAATTCAAGAAACCACCGCGCCGCCCTCCTGCCGCCGCTTTTCCTGCCTGGCTTTTTCAGATCCGACGGCATAAACTATCGTCACCTAAAATCACTTTTTGCCTCTTATTGCCTTGTCGGCAATGTCCCGCCGATAACGCGCACCTTCGAAGTTTATCCTGCCCACCGCCTCGTACGCCTGTTTTTTCGCATCAGCAATCGTCTCGCCGACTGCCGTTACGCCGAGCACCCTGCCGCCAGCCGTCACCAGTGAGCCATCCTTCATCGCCGTCCCCGCGTGGAACACAACAACATCTTTCAACTGCTCGGCCCGGTCTATGCCGGTTATAACTTTTCCCTTTTCATAATCGCCCGGATACCCACCCGACGCCATCACGACGCACACCGCAGGCCGACTGTCCCATTCCAAAGTCACTTCATCCAGTTTCTGCTCGCAAACAGCAAGGCATGCCTCCAGCAAATCGCTCTTCAGCCGCATCAGCATCGGCTGTGTTTCCGGGTCTCCAAACCGAACATTGAACTCCAAAACCCTCGGCCCTCCCGCTGTTATCATAAGCCCCGCGTAAAGCACGCCCTTGTATGGCGTGTCGTTGCGATTCATACAGTCCACAACAGGCACTAAAATCTCCCGCTCAATCTGGCTCATCATCGCATCCGTAACTACCGGAGCAGGACTGTACGCCCCCATACCTCCCGTATTAGGCCCCGTGTCCCCATCCCCTATCGGCTTGTGGTCCTGCGCCGACTCCATCACATAAATGCTTCTGCCGTCCACAAACGCCAGTATCGAGGCCTCCTCGCCTATCAGCTTGTCTTCTACAACGACCTTATCGCCCGCTGAACCGAATATCTTGTCCACCATTATCTTCTCAGCCGCCAATATACCGTCGGATGGCTCGTCGCACACTATTACCCCTTTGCCCTTGGCCAGTCCTGCCGCCTTGACGACTACCGCCTCATCCCTGCTCGCTATGTATGCCTTGGCATCCTCGAATCTCGTGAATGTCCTGCCTTCAGCAGTTGATACGGCGCTCGAGCGCATTATCTGTTTTGAGAATGCCTTGTCCGCCTCCAGCTGCGCGGCCGCCTTAGTCGGTCCAAACGCCTTTATCCCCGCCGCCTCCAGCGCATCAACCGCCCCTTCCGCCAGCGGGTCTTCTGGCCCGACTATCACAAGCTCGACTTTATTTTCCTTAGCGAAACTGACCAGTCCCGCCACGTCCTCCGCCTTTATCGCGACGTTCTCACCCCACCTTGCCGTGCCCGGGTTTCCCGGTGCAATATACAACTTTTTAAGCTCTTTCGATTTAGATAATTTCCACGCAATCGCGTCTTCCCTTCCGCCGCCGCCTATCAGTAATACTCTCATCTTCCAAATTCCTTTTTACTTTTTCCTTTTTACTTTGCTTCTACTCTACCAGACCTGTCATTTGCTCTCAACTTTATTTCCCCACCGTTCTCTGCTGTTACAGCTTAATGACAAACACGGAATAATAAGATAAAATAATAAGTATGCAACAATCAATTACAACAATTGCGATTCGATGCCCCAACTGGGTCGGTGATATAGTTATGGCCACTCCGGCCCTCGATTGTTTCAGGCAAAATTTCCCGAATGCCCGGATTGTCGGCATACTCGGAAAAAACGCTCAGGGAATTGTCCGGGATGGCCCCTGGTTTGATGACTTAATCGACTGCGAAGACAAAACCCTCGCCGGGCTGCGAAGAATGACAAGCAAAATTCTGGCATTCAAGCCCGATATGGCAATTTTACTCCCAAACTCTGTTCGCTCCGTCATTCCTTTTTGGCTTGCACGGACAAAAAAGATATACGGCTACCGTAGAAATATCCGCAGCCCATTGCTCAGCGGAGGCCCAAAACCACTGCGCAGAGGCTCACGCATCATTCCCATGCCCATGCAGGAATATTATCTTGAGATTTGCCGCTGGCTCGGCCTGACACTGCCGCCTGTTAAAAAACCAACGCTTTTCATTAGTCAGCAGTTACAGAAACGTGCAGATGACCTGTTGCTTAAATATGGCATCGGCCCCAATGATACAGTAATCGGCCTCAATCCGGGAGCAAGTTTCGGCTCATCCAAATGCTGGCCTGCCCCCAACTTCGCGAAAACCGCAGAATTATTCCAGCAAAAATTCCACGCGGACATTTTACTCCTGGCGGGCCCCGGAGAAGAGCAAATCGTTCACGCCATCCTCTCAAAAACCACCGCAAAAATTATCAATACGGCCCGTGACCGCATTGACCTTGAACTGCTAAAACCCATCGTCAAACGCTGCAACCTTCTTATTACCAATGATACGGGCCCCCGCCATTATGCAGTTGCGCTTGACGTGCCGGTGGTTGTTATAATGGGGTCTACCGACCCCCGCTACACCTCATCGAACATGGATAACACCATCGTCATTCGAATAGAGATGGATTGCTCTCCCTGCCACAAAAAAACCTGCCCGACCGAACACAACTGTATGACACAGATTACTCCTGAGATGGTTTTTGAAGCGGGCAAAAAATTATTGAATGGACCACACTGATATGAAACCTTCATATTATCGTGAAAAATGGCACGCCCTGAAAAACTCCGCCGTTGATGGTAATTCGCTCGCACATTTGTCGCGGCAAATAGGCCATTCTTTCCTCGACCATTATTATCAGGATGGTTTCTATGAGCAGGACTATATCGACCTGATATGTGAAATGGCGACCACTTTCCCGCAAATTGAGCTTAATAGCATAGTTTCTACAATCTTTTTCAGTGTCGTTATCGAAGAATTGTGCGACGACTACGAAGATTTTCAGTTCAAGGCTTACAATCGCGTTATGTCTCAGGTTATTTCATACTGCCGCAAGCTCCCGGCGGGCAGCCGGCTTGACAGCTGTCTCAACAAATTTAATCTTTCTTCCGCCGATGATATCGCCGGCCGCGCTGAACGCATTCGGACTCAGGAAAATAAAATTGCTCCGGACCCAAAAACCGTGCGTCAAATCTTCATCCCGTCCCGCATAACCGTAGGCGCAGACGTTGCCATTGTAAGTGTAATCATCCAGCGACTCTCCCTGATGTTCCCTGAAGCTCAAATAATTCTTCTCGGAAGCCGCAAGCTGGCTGAAATTTTTTCCGCCAATCCGCGACTTCGAATAATACAGCTCGACTACATCCGCCGCGGCGGCCTGCTGGAACGTTTCTCCTCCTGGCAAAAGTTCCTCGAAATACTCGACGAGGAAACAAAACCAGCCGGCAAGGACACGGCTTTGGTTATTGACCCGGATTCTCGCATCCTGCAATTAGGCATTCTTCCCGTAATTAATGATGAAAACTATCTGTATTTCAACACCCATAACGATTGGCTTTCCTCAAAAAATGCCTGCATGGGCGAGCTTACCAATGCCTGGCTGGATAAAGTATTCGGCCCCGGGAACTTTTGTTATCCACGACTCTGGCTTGACCCCTCATTGCTCAACCAGGCGCGCAAATTGACAAGCTCACTAATCAAAAACGGCTGCCGCAAAATCACAGCCATTAATTTTGGTTTCGGCGGAAATCCGCGAAAACGCCTCGGTCTCAACTTCGAGAAAAAACTCGTCTGTGAACTTCTTAAACAGCCTAAAACCGTCGTCATTCTCGACAGGGGCTTCGGCGCCGAGGAACTAAACGCTTCACAGCAAATCATCGACGAGCTTCAAAACAAAGGATACCCCGTCTTGCAAAATCAATTCGGCCGTATTGATGCGGGCAATTTCTCATACGGTCTGCTGGCCCTCGAATGCAACAGCGGCCAAATCGCCTCCCTTATTGCCAACAGCCACGACTTCATTGGTTACGATTCCGCCTGCCAGCACATATCCGCCGCACTGGCTATTCCTACCATCACAATTTTCACCGGCTCCAATAATCCGCGTTTTATCCGTCGCTGGAGCGCCTGTGGAAAAACCTCCTGCAAAGTCGTCCACGTGAATACTATTTTCAATTGTGAAAATATCGACCTCGATGAGATTATCAATCGTATAATGGAAGAAAGAGCTCTCCATAAGCTATGAAAGTATTTTTTATCTATCCCAACTCCGGCTCTCAGGTCGGCTTCAATTACGGCCTGTCTCATATCGCTTCCGTTCTCAAAAATGCGGGACACAAAGTCGTCTTCTGGCAGCTCTGCGAAGATATCGAGCCTCTTCCCGAAAAAGAGGAATTCATCGCTCGAATCAAAAAAGAATCGCCCGACGTCCTCGGTTTCTCCGTCGTCACTAATCAGTGGGCTTATACCCAAAAGCTCGCCTCCTGGGCCCGAGACAATTTCGACATTCCTATAGTTTGCGGAGGAATCCACGCGCTGGTCTGCCCGGATGAAATCCTTCGGACAGGTTTGTTTGATTACGTCTTTCGCGGAGAATGTGAAGAGGCCTTTCTTGATTTTGTCGAAAAATTCAGCCGGGGCATGCCTATCGACGACGTTGCCAACCTCGGCTTCATCCGTAATGGCCGGATTAAAATCAATCCCGTCGGCCCACTTCCGGATTTGGAGCGGCTGCCCTTCAAAGATTATTCCATTATGGATTTTCAAAAACTTATCGATGCAAAAAAAGGATGGGTCGGCCTGATGGCCTCACGGGGCTGCCCTTTCTCCTGCACATATTGCTTTAACCACAAAATGGTTGCCGAATATAAAAGCGACCTTAAGTGTTCTTTCAGGCAGCTTAACTATATCCGACGATTCAGAGTCGAACAGGTAATCGACGAAATAAAGTTCATCATCAAAAATTACCGGCGTATAAACGCCTTCCTCTTCGACGACGACATCTTCACCTTTGACAAACAGTACATTAAGGAATTCTGCCGCCTCTATAAACAAACGTGCGATTTGCCTTTTGTAGTCAATGCGCATTTCAGCTTTTTTGACCGCGAACGCGCATCGGACCTTGCATCCGCCAACTGTAAAATTGTCAAATTCGGCGTCGAGAGCGGTAGTGAGAAAATCCGAAGCTCCATCCTCAACCGTCATATGAGCAACCAGTCCATTATTGAGGCCATCGGACTCGTTAATGACGCCGGCATGCACAGCTCCGTTTTCATCATTATAGGTTTTCCTCACGAAACTAAAGAAGATGTCTTCGACACAATCCGCTTGCTCGCCCGCTCCCGCCCCGGCAGGTTCCGCTGGACATACTTCTTTCCCTTCCCCGGCACAAAAGCGCACCAGATATCCCTCGACGGCGGCTTCATCGATAACGAAAAACAGCAGAAACTCCAGAACTTCACCGACGAATCCTGCCTCGACTTCGGCCCCGAGCACAACCTGTTCCTGGAAAAAATAGGCCGCGTAATGCCGTGGTTTGTCAATGCGTATTCAGACCTGCCCGTCGCCGATTTTTACCGCCGGAAAATCGACGAAATCATGAAAATGGACGAGGCCCGGTGGAATCAAATTTCCCCCGACCTGCACAACCAGGACACACAAATCTCTCAGGATTTCTCCCAAAAAGGCCTTTCTCATTATGCAATAAAATACAATCCCTTTATGGGCGTCATCTCCGATTATTTCCTGAACGAACAGTAGTATCTGTGATTGGCGCTGTGAAACAAGAATCACAGCAATAATACTTTGCCCCCGCCTATCAGCAATACTCTCATCTGCCAAATTCCCTTCTGCCTTTTTACTTTTTATTTTTTACTTTGCTTCGACTTTACCAGCCCATTCATTTTCCCCCCGGGCAAAATCCGCCTCCCATTCCCGGAGGGGATGCCTTTCGGCAAAGAGATGCTGCGCATTCGGCGGACCCTCCGTTTGTAATATAAGAAAGCTCACCCCGAGGGCAGGCAAGCCGGTGCATAAAAAAACCGGCCTGGCGAATTACTCTCGACAGGCCGAAAAGAAATCTGTTTTACTGTTTACGCTTAACTACTCATTAATGTTGGCCGTTATAACTGCTTTATATTAGTCGGCCGGGCTGAATCTATGGTAACGTTTGGCCTCCAATATGCCCTTTATCCCGTTATAATGTTTCCCATTGATAGTTTTTCCTGTTTCAACAACCTCGGTCTGATTCCACGATTCCTCAAGTATAAATATGGTGTTCTTGAGGTCAAGTGACGCTGAAAGGGTTCCCGTCCCTGTAAGTTTCTGGTCAGCATCAAGTAAGATACCGCTCCTTACCAAAATAACTCCTTTTGCCTTGGTAACAACCATTGTTTGGGTCCTTCCAACGGGGACGAGTTTGCCGAGCATAAGCCCTTCAAAGTTAAAAGGACCTTCAATGGCGTTAAAATCAATGACACGGTAATCACCATCATGCTGTATAGTTAAATCTGAGAGGAACCCGTTACTATCGCTCATATTGAGTTCCACGTAAACCTTTTGCGGCTTTGGCGTATTTACATCTTTCCCATACAGTATAAGGTTCGCATCAAGAATCGCAGTAGCAGCATCATTGACCCTCATCACAAAATATGCTTTCAAGGGAACCTTCAGCGGCGAGTCATTGTTGTTCACGTCAATTCCGCTACCCGATGCTGATAAATTGTAAAGAAGAATAATGTCACCGAACGATGATGAGCAAATCCCCAAAATAACCAACATTACCAAACCTGCTGCTAACTTCTTCATCTTTGCTTCTCCTTAAATTAAAAACCTTGTTTTTTTCCCGCCCGAGCCACCATGGTCAAGCGTTTCTTTCCTGTTGCGATAATGGATCCATCCCGCAAAATCTTCTGTCTCCGACGAAAATCTCGTTTACAACTATAATCTTGATTTCCCCGGTGTCAAGCAAAATACGGCGCATAAAAAACCGGCCCGTCGAGTCATTCTCGTCAGGCCGGTAAAACGGTTTACTTTATTATCCCGCAGCTTTGACTGCGTCTGCTGCTGGTTATTACGGAGTGGGCAGTGTTGCCGGGACAAAATCTTCCAATATCTGTATTAGCGATTCATGATCTGGGCTGCCTACTTCGATAATCTGCTCCTGCGTCCAGCCATGAGCATTGACATATTTGGTTGCCGCGGTCCAAAGCGACGCTGAGGCATTTGCCGTTCCTGAAACTGACTGGGAAGCGCTGGGGCCAAGCAAGAAATTATCCCATACCATAGTATCTCCTTTAATGCTGCTTGCGACCCACATCTTGTCGCTTGTTCCAAAGCCAACGTCTTTCAATGCTGTCTTGCCCTGCAACATTATTTCAAAGTCAAAAGGGCTCCTGCCCCAGAAATCAACGAATATTAAATTGTCGATATACCATACATCCGCCCCAAGGAGGTCAGCATCGTCACTGTGATTGAGTTGGACATATACCTTCTGCTTTTTTGGGGTGTTGGCGTCATTGCCGTACATAATCAGGTTGGCATCTACAAGAAGGCCGTTGCTGTCATTAAGATCCAAAACCAAATACGCCTTCAACGGGACCGCGGCTTTGGCGTCTGTCGCAGAGTCGCCGCCTTTTACCGTGGTGGATACATTGTAAATAAGAAAGAATCCGAACGATGATGCGCACATCCCCATCATTACCAATACCACCAAACCAGCTAATAACCTTTTCATCTTGTGTCTCCTTAATTAAACATTTTATGCTTATTCCGTTCCCAGGTCACCGTGGCCCAGCATATTCCATTTTATGAAATAGTGAATTCCCCTGTCTCCGGCGAAAATATTCTTTATAAATATACCTCGGCTTGACTATGTGTCAAGCCAAAATCCGCGCATAAAAAAACCGGCCTGTCGAATGTTCTCGACAGGCCGGTTAAACACACACGCTAAACTGGCTTACTGCTGTTTTTGTGCCGCTTTTTTCTCCCGCTGAATCGCCTCATACACCTCTTTGCGATGCACCGTTATATGCTTCGGCGCGGTTATACCAAGCCGAACCTTGTCTCCTCTGACATCGACTATAGTCACTTCCACGTCGTCGCCTATTATTATCGATTCATCTTTTTGTCTGCTCAGCACCAACATCGTCAACTCCTTTTGCTGACTGGGCCGCTACTTACTTTACGCGATGAACGAACCGACTGTTCACCGGCAACGATTTTAATCGCCACCCCAGGATGCACAATCAATCCGCAAATCCAAGTAATTCTTCGGCTAATTTGAGGACTGAAAACAACGAATTCCAACTTTGTTATTAGGGGAATGGCCGGTTATGGGACGATTAACACTTAACCTTCGCTAATACAAGGTGTTACATTCAATAATCAGCGTCAAAAAAAGGTGAAACCGCCCGCTTATAGTGGGGTAAAATGGGGGATTCTATTCGCCTTTGACTTCGTGCTTGTGCCAGTATTCATATCGAACAGCTATCCAGTATCCGGCGATTGCGCCGAGCGAGCCAAAAGCCACTATCTGAATCGGCAATACCGCCAGCACTGAATTAGAGAAGAACACCGCAGGCCATCGAGCAGCAAAGTAATCGAGAACATCGTGTTTGGCGTAAGCGTTTATTGCGATAACATTTACCAAACAAGCCCCTATAACCGGCCATATATAATCAACTCCAAGCACCCTTTGGACCAAAAAACCAACAATGCCAAAGGAAACAAGCACGGCAAAGACAATTTGGCCTATGGCGGGTTGCGCTACAGCGGCGCCGGCTGTCGAATCCAATATCGTGAAATCTCGCGCAAACATCCCGATAAAAAACTGCGCGACTACCGCAGAACCAACAACAGCAATTATGACATTGATAAAAATACCGGCACTGCGTTTCTTCGGTTTATCTTCTTCATCGGTTTTGGCAGGATGAACGATTTGCGACGCAAGAAACACCCCTATGTACCCCGCAGCCACAAGGGCCAGCCACAGCAACGGCTCCCAGCAAAACGATGAGTAAATCTGCTGCCTGCGAACAACAGAGGTGTTGAGCTGCATCAATGTCCCCATATTGCCGGAACGCACCGCCCAGACAGCCAAACCAGCGGGCACGGCCAATATGCCGATTCTATTTCCGTATGGCCACGATAAAAAGTAAGAGACCAGCCCGACGCCAAACGAAAGCCCCAGCAGCTTGAGCACATCATACGAGCTGATAGTGCCGTTGATTAGGGAGACAACACCGAACGGGTCCGGGGGTGCTACCATCGGCCAGGCGTACACACCTAATATAACAATACCCACAGCCGCCGAAGCGGCTATTCTCAATCTAATTGACCATGTCAATTCCACTTGTGTTCTCCATCAACCATACCATAGTTAAGATAACACAGGTAATAATCATTCGCAACGGAGAAATATGGCCTGCGACAGCCGTTTCAAAACGCATAATACAGAGAGGTTGTCCCGGATACGTCAATGGAGCCAGAGGGATTCGGACTCGCGACCTCTTGCATGCCGGAGCTTGCGTAAGTAATTACGCTGACCAATGGATTATCAAACTCTGTGGTCTTCGCGGATAATTGTGCGGTAGCCGCCGGATTGACTCCTGTTCCAGCTTTTAGGGGGCCTGATTTTTTTGAGCCGATCGAGCTGACCTATGTCTTTTAGACGTTTGTAAATAAGCTGCCAGGCGCACTGGCGTTCGGGATTGACTTCGCAGCGGTCTTCGCGCGAGCCACTGCACGGGCCGTTGAGCATGTGTTTTGCGCAGCGTGAGACCGGGCAGATACCGCCATATTCGTGAAGCACACACACTCCACAGGCGGCGCATTTTTCCGTCCAGACGCCTCTTTCCTCAAGTATGCCTATGAAAGCGGTATCAAGCCCCGCGTAAACGGGCTTATTCGCATAACGCTCGGCAAGGGCCTGCACGCCCGCGCCGCAGCCAAGCGAAAGGACCGCGTCGTTTCGTTTTATAGCGTCAGCCGCCTGTTCGAGAAAGACGTTGTCGCACTGGCGCTCTATGGTCAATTCCTCGATTTCGAGAGGAATCTCTTTTAGTTTCGCCGACATTCGCAAGGCGGAAGCGATGATGCTTACCTCACGCTGTCCGCCGGCAAGGCATACGGTCACGCAGGTGCCGCAGCCCAGCACCAGAAGCTTCTTGTGGTTTTTCACGATTTCCAGCAGGTCAGGTATATTTTTTCTTTGCGCAACTATCATTAAGCGGCACTCCTATTTCAACGAACCATTTTGTCTAATTGGGCTTGGGCCCAGTTTGCGAACTGTTTCAACCATATCGATAATCGCATCGGCCAAAGGTCTGGCCATCGCGGCGGAAACGTTTACCATACGAATACGTTCTTTTTCGATGCCGATTTCTTCGAGCATCTCTCTGGTGTAATTGACCCGGCGTTTCGCACAAAGGTTGCCCTCTACGAAATGGCAGCCGCCTTCGAGGCAGCCCGCGACAAGCACGCCGTCGGCGCCGTTTTCGAGGGCCTTCATAAAGTATTCGGTTTCGAGCCGGCCCGTACAGGGCGTGCGGATTATACGCACGTTCGGCGGATACTGGATACGCATAGACCCGGCCAAATCCGCCGACGAATACGCACAGTAGTGGCAGCAGAAGGCCAAAATCTTAGGTTCAAAATTTTCCTGTTTCATAGCTTATACTTTTTCCGTTAACTCTTTTGCTTTTGACGATGTTCCCGCAAATATTTCTCCGTTGTCGCCGGCGAATAACTGCTTAATCATTACGTTGAACTGGTCCGTCTCGAAATGATGCAGTTGTATGGCTCTGGCGGGACATTCCGAAACGCATATTCCGCAGCCCATACATTTCGCGGCCTCGATTTGTCCTTTGCCGTCCTTGTTGCAGAAAGGCGCCGAATACGGACAGACGGTAACACAGGTCATACAGGATATACACTTCTGCTGGTCAACGTACGAAACCTGGGCGCTAACGTCGAGCTGCGTCTTTGAAAGTACAGTAGCCGCTCTTGCCGCAGCGGCCCGCGCCTGTGAGATATTCTCATCGATAAATTTCGGCGAATGCGCAAGCCCGCAGAGGAAGATGCCTTCGGTGGTAAAATCAACAGGACGCAGTTTCATATGCGCCTCGACGTAGAAGCCATCGGCGTTAAGCGGCACCTTGAGCATATCCGAGATACGCTTGTTATTGTCCCTGTCGGTTTCAACACCCGTGCTGAGCACAACGTTATCCGCCTCGATATTGATTGACTCAAGAAGGTCCGGGCTGTTGACCGTTACTACAAGACCGTTGTTCTGACTCACTACAGGCGCAGATTCAGGAGTATAGCGGATAAACACAACACCTGCTTCGCGTGCCTGCTCGAAATACGTCTCTCTGAAGCCGTAGGTCCTGACGTCCCTGTAAAGAACATAAACGTTGGCGTTCGGGTCAAGTTTCTTGATTTCAATAGCGTTTTTGATCGCCATCGAACAGCAGATTCGGCTGCAATACGGATGAACCTCATTGCGCGAGCCGACGCATTGAATCATAACCACGTTTTTGTCTTGCGCCGGATATTTTTTATCATGCAAAAGCTTTTCCAGCTCGACCTGCGTAATGACGCCTTTGGTCCCATACATATATTCAGTCGTCTGGGCTTTGCGTGCACCGGTGGCGACGATTATCGCGCCGCCTGTAATTTCGGTTTTGGAGTCGCCTTTGGCGATATTGATTTTGAATTTGCCTATGTGACCCGCAATACCGGCGATTTCTGTGCCCAGGTAAAGTTTGATGTTGGGATGTTTCTCAACCTGTTTAATAAGGTCGGATGTAAATACGGCGATATCATCGTGTTCAAAGGTATGGTAAATATCCTGAAGTGTTCCGCCTAAGCGTTCGGCCTTTTCTATCAGGTGCACTTTGAATCCCTGGTTAGCCAGCGCCAGCGCAGAAGTCATACCGCTAAGCCCGCCGCCGATGACAAGGCCTGTCTGGTCAACGGCCAGCGTGCCGCTTTCAAGTGGTGAAAGGAATCTCGCCCTGCTTATTGCCATTTTGACAAGGTCGGTTGCCTTTTGGGTGGCCGACTGCGGAACTTTCGAGTGAACCCAGGAACACTGGTCTCTTATATTGGCCATCTCGAACAGGTATGGGTTAAGACCCGCCTCGCGCAGCGTCTCGCGGAACAACGGCTCATGCGTTCGCGGCGTGCAGGAAGCAACCACGATTCGATTGAGCCGATGCTCGCGTATCATATCCTTGATATTCGACAAGCTCGTATCGGAACAGGTGAACATCGTATGCGATGCGAAAATAACGTCGGGCATATTCTCGATATTCTTAACAACCTGCTCAACATCCACCACCGAGCCGATGTTCATACCGCAGTGACATACGAAGACGCCGATACGCGGGTCTTCATCGGCAACGTCGTGCTCAGCGGGGTAGCTCTTTTTAGTAATAAGCGTGTTGCGTGCGGAAGACAACAATTCCATCGCCATCGAAGCCGCTGCGCTCGCCTGTGTCACCGTCTCCGGGATGTCTTTGGGTTCCTGGAACGCCCCGCCGACAAATATGCCCGGCAAAGAAGTTGACAATGGCGACAATCGGTCGGTCTTACAAAAACCGAAATCGTTGAGTTTCAAATCAAGACGAGAAGCGAACTGGGCCATAGAAGCAGGCGGTTCCATCCCGACAGAAAGCACTACGAGGTCAAAATCCTTATGCTGAATGTTATTTTTCTCATCGTAGAAATTCAGACGCAGGTCTTTGCTGCCCGGAACCTGAATCACACGCGACGGGATGCTCTTGATGTAGTGTATGTTTTTCTGCGCCTTGACGCGTTCGTAATACTGGTCAAAATCCTTGCCGAACGCGCGGATATCCATATAAAAGATGGTCGCGTCGAGTCCATCGACGTGGTCGCCCGAAACAAGCGCCTGCTTTGTGGCCATCATGCAGCAAATCGAGGAGCAGTATTCGTTATTACAGGTTGAATCACGCGAGCCGACGCACTGAATCCAAGCGATGCGTCTTGCGGGCTTGCCGTCCGAAAGACGAATAAGATGTCCCTCGAACGGGCCTGCTGCTGAAAGCATTCTCTCGAATTGGACGCTTGTAACAACATTCGAATATCGCCCGTAGCCATATTCGCCTTTTCGGGTCGCGTCGAACTCTTCAAAGCCGGGGGTAAGCAGGACCGAGCCGACTTGCAATTTGACTATTTGCTCTTTCATTGCGTGGTCGATTGCGTGCTGCTCGCATGCCTCGACGCACTGATTGCATTCCGAGCACAGGGCGCAATTCAGGCATCTTTCTGCTTCCGCCAGGGCCTGTGCCTCGGTGAGTCCTTTTTCGACCTCTTCGAAAGTTCGCAGCCGTTTCGCGGGAGCTAATTCTTCGGGATGGGCGCGGACTTTCTTCTCCACGTCCTCCGTCTCAGGAAGCAAATCTTCAGAAAGGGGTTTCAGATTCTCCTCGAAACGATTGGTCAGCATTTCCTTGTCGGTCAGGAACCGCTCGATGGATTC
>JBEKZW010000036.1:0-24130 GCA_049509475.1 Sedimentisphaerales bacterium | reverse complement strand
CGCGGTATATGTGTCCTGAGGCCGGGGATAAAGAAGGTCTCGGATAATATCGAGGTGCGGTCGATACTGGACCGGTATCTCGAACACTCAAGAATTTACTACTTCCGCAACGGCGGGCACGAGGAAATTTACCTTAGCAGCGCCGACTGGATGCGAAGAAATCTCGACCGCCGGCTGGAGATTCTGTTCCCCGTCCTGGATGGCAGGGCGAAGGTGCGTGTTATGAATATGCTTGAGACATTTTTCGATGACAACGTGCAGTCATGGCAGCTTCTGCCGGATGGTACTTATAAACGTATATCCTCTCGCGGCAAGAAGATACGTGCTCAGGAGAAGTTCTACCAGGACGCCGTTAATGCCGCATCAGCGGCCCGGCACATAAAACCGAGGTTCCGTCCATTAAGCAGACCGGATAAATAACAGGACGGTATTATTGAAAATTTAACAATAAACTAATTTGACACGCTATCGTGCAGTCCATAAGTTCTCTGTTTGTGGTCAGGAAAATCACGGACGTATAAAAAGTAGTGTTGTGAATTACGTCTGATTACTGAAAGGATGTAGCATGCACGTCGTCAAATTTGTCAGAACGATAGGAGCTTGTCAGGAAGAGTATGGGCGGATAAGGTTTGATGGGGAGAAAATATACTTCGATGGCCTGACCTGCGTTTTTCAAAAGTATCTCGAGAAAGGGATTCTGGGTTCTGACAACAGGACCTATATGCCCGCCGACGGAATTCAGTTTCTCCGCAACCTCAAATACTACCTTGCCCAAGATTCCTTGATGGCAACCGATGTGATTGAAGGATGACCTCGTACTGTATAAATATTCATCTCGACCATTAGACCGCCCTCCTGTATGATTTCAAAAGCCCGCCAAAACACTCCCGACATAGGAATTATATCGCGGAACCAAAGGGAAGTCGACCAATTCCAGCAAAATAAGCCGCTTGTAAAATCAGGTTTCCTAAATACTTAACGTCAGATGAATGTTTTTATAGTACGGGGAGTTACTTTCCGCTGAGAGTGTAGCCCCATGTTTCTTTCTTAACAAAATGAAAGTCGGGAGTTACGCGACAATTGTTAGTGTAATGATGGCAATAGTTCTTTACGCAGTGTATTCTCTTTCAGCCCGCCTCGCCCCTAAGGGGCGGGCGAGGTCTCGCCCTTCGGCTTGAAGAGCGGACAACCGTTTCTTGTTTACATCGGGGCTGAAAGGATTATTATTTCATCATGCCAAGATTAGCAAGGACGGCAACTGCTTCAAATAACATAACGATGGAGAGATTATGAAAACTGTGTTTGTCATCTGCGTAAGTATTCTGTTTTCATTGACCTGTTTTGCGGCTGATATGACTGCGGGACCTGATTTGCCTAAAGTAAACTGGGGTTATTTCAGCGGGGGAACTGTATGTCTTGTTTCATCAAGTCATCAGGATATTGCGTGGCTGGACACTCCGGCACAATGCGAGATTAACCGCGATGTCCAGACCATCAGCCCTGCTCTGGAATTGATGCGAACTGAGCCGAATTATTGTTTCGGAATGGAGCAGTCGCTGAATCTTAAGGAATATTTACAAAGGCATCCTGAACGAAAGGATGAGATTTTGCAAAGGGCGAAAGAAAAACGTTTTGTCTGGGGCGCTACCTATGTCCAGCCCTATGAATCTCTGGAATCCGGCGAGGAGTTAATTCGTCAGGCATATTTCGGGCGCAAATGGATTAAAAGTATGTTGCCTGGCGTGAATGCACGAGTGGCTTATAATGTGGACGTGCCCGGCAGGGCAATGCAGATGCCGCAAATTCTTAAAAAGGCGGGGATAGATTATTTAGTGGTTAGCCGCCAGAAAGAGGGCGTATTTAACTGGGCAAGCCCCGACGGCAGTATGGTGGCGGTTTTTTCTCCCGGCAATTATTACGCGCCGTTAACGACCTATGGCGATTTCAAGGGCGACATGAAACAGGTAATATCGAAGGTGTCAAAAAAACTTGCCGCTCGGCAGGATTATTATCGCAGCCGAAATTTGCCCCCTGTATTTTGCATTTATTTGTGCGCTGATGGTCTGCGTCCGGTTGATTATTCCGATGTTTGTCGAAAGTGGAATTTGCTTGCCGAGCAGTTTAACATGTCTTCGCCTACCGATAACAAAATGCCTCTGATGAAGCATACTACGGCGGCGGATTTTATGGATTCGGTCGTCAGGCCCGACGCAAAACTTGACGTCATTACTGGCGAGCGCCCCAATCTTTGGCTTTATATACACGGACCCACTCATCACTGGGCGATTTCAGCCAAAAGAGACGCGAGCGTATTACTGCCAGCGGCGGAGATGTTTTCGACGATAGAGGGAATTTTGGCCGGCAGTTTCGCGGATTACCCGGCACAGAAATTAGCGGGAGCGTGGGAATCGGCGATATATCCCGACCACGGCTGGGGCGGGAAAAACGGGGACGTTACTGACCAGTTGTTCAAAGAAAAATACGAATACGCCCGCGATGAAAGTAAAAATATTCTAAATAAATCCCTGAAGGTTATCGCCGCCCGCGTTAAAACTTCCGGCAAAGGAATTCCCATTGTTGTTTTCAATGACCTTTCATGGCCAAGAGACGGCATTGTAAAAACGACAATTAACAATATGCCCGAATCTTTTGTTGTCCGGGACAGCTCCGGCAGCATATCACCGCATCAAATATTGAGCTTTAATTCTTCTACAAAAACTGCCGAGATTTGTTTTGAGGCAAAAAATATTCCACCTGTCGGATATAAGACATATTATATTGTCGAGGATTCCGCGCCGTCAAAAACCGTTCAGTCGCTGACAGAACAGGCGGTAAGCAGTTATGAAAATGATTATTACAAGATACTTCTTGCGCAAGGCGGGCTAAAGAGTATTTTTGACAAACAGTTAAATCGCGAATTGCTCAGAACGGACAAATTTCTCGCAGGGGAAATCTTTTCAATGCAGTCTGTCGGCAACGGTGCCGGAGAATTTTTGAAGGTACAAATGCCGTCGATGGAAGATTTTGATAAGGGCGGCAATCATCAGTCCAAATGGACTTTTGTTGAACTCGGCGCCGTCAGGGATGTGCTGCAAACGCGGTATTCTTTTGCTGACTGCAACGTTGTCGAGAGGGTGATTTTTTATAAACATTTCAGGAAAATTGATTTTGAGATAGATATTAAAAACTGGGCTGCGAGGCACAACCGCGAGCTTAGAGTGGCGTTTCCGTTTGCTATGCAGGAGGGAAATATTGCTTATGAAGTCCCGATGGGCATTTTGAAGGTTGGTCAGGATGAAATGAAGGGTTCTCCCGGCGGCTGGACCGCGGAAGGCACTTATTCCCGGAACGCCTCCGAGATACACCCCCGCGAAGTTCAGGACTTTATAACCGCCTACAATAACAATTTAGGGCTTACAATCAGTAGCAGTGTCGCTGTTTGGGATTATATAGACCCCACTGCCGAGCCGGTTGATTATCCTGTTCTTCAGCCGTTGATTTTGGCCACACGCAAAAGCTGCCATGCCGAAGGCAACTGGTATGAGCAGAAGGGCGACCACAGCTATTGTTTCTCGTTAACAAGTCATAAACCCGACTGGAAACAGGCCTATCGACCCGGAATCGAATCAAATCATCCGTTATATGCGGTAGTCGATATTGCGAAAAACACAGATGCCTATTTGCCCGCCGAAAAAGGTTTCTTTGGTTTGTCGGCCGAAAACGCACTTATCAGCACGATTAAGAAATGCGAGGATGACAACAGCGTTGTTGTGCGGGTTTATGAGATTGAAGGAAAAGACAGTGACCTGCGGCTTGAGGTTCCGTTTAAAATATCTTCCGCCAAAAAAACCAATATTATCGAAGAAGATGACGCGTCCATTCAATCGTCCGGACAATTGTTAAAAACCCGAATAGGAAAATATGCTATCGAAACTTTTAAATTAAATATTGAAAAATGATAGGGGATAATATTTTCTATTTATTATTTCCGAAGCGGGCTCGTCGCTCCGCTGTTCGCCGTCAGCGGAAAGTGGGACAGAGAGTAATAGAGAGGTAAGGGTTTAAGGAGGATAATCCCTTTCTAGGAAGAAAATCGACCAATTCAACAAAATAAGCTGCTTTAAGGTTAGCTTCCCCAAAAACTTCGAATCAGATGAGTTTTTTTATAGTACAGGTATCAGCAGACAGCAATTTGGTACAGAACAACGTGTGTATACGAGGAATTGTGCCCGTTCAAAACTCTTACTTTTTGCTGGCTTAACGAGGAAAACTACAGTAGTATCAAGGCCGAAAGTGGGTCACTGAGTGGGTCAGTCGTCACGTGATGGCAGCTTGTTATCAAGTTCTCAGTAACTTGTCATCCACTTGTAAATCTCAGTTTGACCCAAAAAACAGGCTTTAACTAATGCCGAAACAAGCACTTATATGCGGACAACAGAGTTCCCAAGCCGAATGCCGTGGGTTCGAATCCCATCGCCCGCTGTAGTTGAAACTGTATTCCACATTCTACTACTCACTATAGGAGACAGTTTATGTTCCACCGCCCCACAACATTAAATACAGCACTACTGTCAATTCTCTGGGCGACCTGCGCGCTTGGTGCTTCCACAGACGTAAATCTTAATGACCCGTTTGAGGTTAACAAACTGATTGGCCGGGGCGTCAATATCGGCAACGCCCTCGACAGAGAAGTAGAACTGGACGACGAGTGGAGCTATATCGTAAAAGATGAGCACTTCCAAGCAATCAAAGACGCCGGGTTCAATTCGGTCCGGCTTACGGTTCGGTGGTCCACGCGGACGATGGACAATCCACCATACACAATCGACCCGAATTTCCTGAAACGCGTTGACCAAGCCGTAAACAGCGCACTGTCGCGTAATCTGGCCGTAGTAATAAACTATCAAAACTACTTTGAATTTTATCGCGACGCCAACGGTCTCAAACCGAAATTCTTCGCTACATGGCAACAGCTTGCCGAACACTACAAAGGTTATCCCAACACGCTGCTCTTCGAACTTCTCAACGAGCCGCAAGGACAAATCGGGACAGGTGAATGGAACACACTTATAAAAGAAACACTGGCGATTGTTCGCAGGACCAATCCAAACAGAATGGTTGTAATCGGCCCGGCCAATTTCAACGGTATCGCCGGCCTGAGATTTCTTGAGCTGCCCGAAAGCGACAAGAATCTCATCCTGACCATACATTATTATGAGCCATACCGCTTCACACATCAGGGCACAAGATGGACGGCTGACTCCAACGACTGGATTGGGACAAAATGGACGGGCAGCGAGGCGGAAAAGAAGGCCATCAAAAAAGATTTCAACGCCGTGGCAGGTTGGGCAAAGGCGCGCAACCGGCCGGTTTATCTCGGCGAATTCGGCTCTTATGAAAAGGCGGATATGGATTCCCGCGCCCTGTGGACAAAATGCGTAGCCGACGAGGCGGTCGCACACGGATTCAGTTTCACGTACTGGCAGTTCACATACAATATGGCGCTTTACGACAGGAACAGCAAAACGTGGATAAAGCCGCTGCTCGACGCGGTTATACCGCCCAAAAAACAATAAACATCAATCGGCATTTTACCCGCTTGACGAATGAGTGACAGAACGTTAATCTAATTGTTGGAAACTGCTCTTTTTAGAATGCGGCTGTCAGGTATGAAAGCGGGATATTACTTTTTGATTCAGGAAAGGGGTTACTAAGATGAAGGGAAACGCAAAATTACTTCAGGCCCTCAACGGCTTGCTCGCCGATGAGCTGGGCGCAATCAACCAGTATATGGTTCACGCCGAAATGGTCGAGAACTGGGGCTATATCAAGCTCGGGAAGATGATACAGTCAAGGGCGGTAACGGAGATGAAACACGCCGAAAAACTCATCGGGCGTATCCTCTTCCTCGAAGGCACGCCGATAGTCAACAAACTAAGCCCGATACATATCGGCGCTGACGTGCCAAAGCAGTTCGCTAACGACCATGCCGCGGAAATGGGGGCGGTCAAATCCTACAACGAGGCCATTAAACTCGCCACCGATGTCAGCGATAACGCCACCAAAGAGCTGCTCGATTCGATTTTGAAGGATGAAGATGGCCACGTCGATGAAATCGAGGCCCAGCAGGACCAGATTAAGCAGATGGGTCTGCCTCAGTACCTGAGCATTCAAATCGGCTGATAATTACTGCTCTTCCGGCTTGTGTCTGGTGTCTTTTATTTGCGGGTCATTTCCGCCGTGTCTTCCATTGCGCTGCCGTCGGGCATCGTATATTTTTCGGTGGAGATAAATTTATCGTCACTTATTTTTTCGGTGATGCGAGCACTTGAACCCGCTCCCTGGACTGACCAGACCCAGTTCATAATTTCTTTATTGCCCTCGCGTTTGCCTGTTCCTTTGGCTACACAGCGCAAACTGTCAAAAAGGTATCCGACAACCTGGCCGGTTTTCGGGTCTATTGTATAAACTTCCAGGCTCTCGAAGGTTGATTTACGCATCTTTTCAATATCCGAATCGGAGAGGTGTTGCCCTTTAAGCTGCTTTATATATTCGTCGGACAAACTTGTTACACGGGATTGCCCCTTGCGGACAAGAAATTGTCCATTCAACGCAAATTCGATATTCAGCCGGCAATCGCCTTTAGCCCAGTCCTTGTGCTGGCCGAAATCCGACTTAGCCGTGCCCTGCCAGTCGCCGACAAGCCATTTGCTCCAGTCATCGTTAAGCGCCTTCGGCGGCTCAAGCGAAGGTATATTCTCCTTGCCCGATTCTCTCACCCGATTAGTTGCGCACGAGGCAGCACTTATTGTTATAACCAACAGAATTGCAGATAACTTTTTCATTTAAGACCTCCCATTTTTTGTCAATTCCTTTGGTTCTGCGATGCGACAGTAGCAATATAATCTTTCAATCTTTGGCGGACAAGTGTGATTTGCTATTGTTGCAGGCAGGTGTATAATAGCCGGCGATGGAAACGCTGAAATCATTATATGAGTATTTCCCGACGGCCGTTTATACCGGCAAATGCCTGGTCTTTATAAGCGAGGACTGGCGAGTCGAGCTTACCGAACACAAAGACAGCGACTACACGAGGACCGCGGCGCAACCATCCCTTATCCGCGTGCGGGTCTTCAAAAAGGCCCTCAACGGCGAATTTGTGCCGGGACACTTCGAGGATTTCCAGTTGCCTTCGCTTAGTGAGCTGGCTGAGCAGATTGAAAAATACGTCCAGCTTGCCATCGGCGCAAACCTCCGCGAGCGAACGGAATAAACTTTGCTGCGGTTACCGCAGCAAATTTGTCTCTCGTTACCCGTGACTCGTTTCTCGTAAAATAGAGCGACGAGGGCCGAGACACGAGTCACAAGTATGTTGTGAAATAGTAGGTGTATTTCGTATGGAGGAACTGATACTGCAACAGAAAGACAATACTGTGACTTTCACGGTCAAGGTCGTTCCCCGTTCGAGCAAAACAGCGGTAGCAGGCGTATTGGGCGGTATGCTTAAAATAAAACTCGCGGCTGCGCCGGAAAAAGGCAAGGCCAACGAATCGCTCGTCGAATTTTTAGCCGACACCTTAGGCGTTAAAAAAAACGCTATCACAATAACCTCCGGTCTGACCTCGCCCGTCAAAACAATCCAAATCGCTGGCATTTCGACGGAATACCTGTTAGATAAACTAAACTGCTATCGCAAATGAACACCCCGACCAAACCCCCTGTCATTGATGAGACCTCGCTAAGGTTTATGCTCAAGCTGGCGGGGCCGATTGTCATTACCACAGTTTCCTTTACACTTCTGCAATTCGTCGACCGGATAATGGTCTCGCGCTTAGGAACAGCGGCGCTGGCCGCGGTTCTGCCCGCGGGGTTCACCGCTTCGATACCGGCCGCGTGCGTGATGGGCATTTTCGCGGGACTTGGCACATTCGTCAGCCAGTGTTACGGACGCAGAGAGAAAAAAGAATGCACCAGCTACTTCTGGCAGGCGGTTTATATGGGCGTAGCGTTTTCGCTTCTGATTCTGGCGATATGCTGGCCTCTTGCGCCCGCGATATTCCGGTCTTTCGGCCACGAGCCGGAAGTCGTCGAGCTGGAGGTAATTTACTTTCGCATTATGCTCTTCGGCAACATATCGGTGGTGTTCGTCTGGGCGGGCGTGCAGTTTTTTATGGGCATTCACAGGCCCCTGCTTTCAATGTATGCCGCGTTGATTGCGCAGGTCGTCAATCTCGTGATGAATTACGCGCTTATTTTCGGCAAGTTCGGTTTCCCGGCGATGGGAATAGCGGGTTCGGCCTGGGGAACGGTAATCGGCATAACGGTCGGCGGCGGGATAAGAATGGCAACATTCCTGGGCGGCGGCTTCAGGACCGAATACGCCAGTATGAGTATGCTCAAGCCCGATTTGCGAAAAATGGCGGACCTGCTGAAAATCGGACTGCCCGCGGGTATTGAGCTGGCGTTCAGCGCGGGCGTCTGGGGTGCGATACTTTTCTGGTTAGTCGGCAGATTCGGCAAAGAGACGCAGGCCGCGACGAGCGCAGCGCTTGCCTGCATAAACCTTTCCACAATGCCCATCGAGGGGCTAAAGACCGCTATAACAGTCGCCATCGGCAAATCCATCGGCGCGGATAAAGACCACATAGCAATCAAGCAGACCCGCCTGTGCCTGCGTGTTGCACTTATATATATGGGATTTGTAGGATTTGGCTTTTTGTTATTCGGCAGGATATTTATGCGGATGTGGTCATCCGATGATATGGTAATACAGATAGGAGCCGAAGTGCTTGTTTTCGCGGCTATCTATCAGCTCTTCTACGCGTTGAGGACCGTTTACAGCGGGGCACTACGCGGGGCAGGCGACACGGTCTGGCTGGCCATCTTCGCCCTCGGTGCGGCGACTATTCTCGCGGCTGGCGGATTTGCTATAATAAAGGTGTTCCCGAATTACGGGTCGCTGGGTCCCTGGGCCGCGGCAACAATAAGCATCATCGCGGCAGGGCTTGCCAACCGTATAAGATTCAAGAGCGGCAAATGGAAACAAATTGACCTCTTCGCCAGACGGCCGGTCGAGCTGGAAATGAGCGAAGATTAACAAGTGAGACGTAATTTTATGAAAACAAAGCAAAATTACTTATCGCAAAGGGCGCAGAGAACGCAGAGTTTAATTTTTATTTTTCTCTGCGGTCTCTGCGTGCTCGGCGGTGAACAATTTAAACTATGCTTTGCAGATGAGCCGCTGGCAAACGCTAATCTCGAAGGCCTGTACGCCAAGTCAATTGAGCAGGTATTGCGGCTATCCCCGGAGCAGATTGACACGGGCACGGCCGCTTTGATTGTCTCCGAGGCCTGGAGCGATATGGTCGCGGGCAGGCG
Source organism: Sedimentisphaerales bacterium (assembly GCA_049509475.1). GTDB lineage: Bacteria > Planctomycetota > Phycisphaerae > Sedimentisphaerales > Anaerobacaceae > Fen-1362. The sequence continues at coordinate 14,752 of JBEKZW010000036.1, read as the reverse complement.
TTACCAGCAACAGCTCGACGACATCGCGACGGAAATCCGCAGCCGGCTCAAAGCGAAGGACACGCCGATGGGCGCCGCAGCAATCCCCGTTATCAACGATTACCTGTTCAATGAATTGAAATTCAAAGCAATCAATAAAGCCACCGACCCATACGACCTGTTTCTGCACTCCGTTATGGACAGACGCCAGGGTTACTGCCTGAGCTTGTCCGTCCTGTACCTGGCTGTCGGTGAACGGCTGGGCTTGCCTCTCTACGGCGTCGTTGTGCCGGGACATTTTTTCGTCAGGTACGATGACGGCCATGTGCGCTTCAATATTGAAACGACCGCCAAGGGCAGCAGCGCTGCCGATGATTACTATATCCGGGAATTCAACGTCCCCCAAAACAACACCACCATTTATATGGCCAATCTTAACAAGCGCCAGACACTCGGCTGCTTCTTCAATAACCTCGGCAACGTCTATGGAGCTATCAATAACGTTGACCAGGCGATTGCCTCGCTGCAATGGGCCGTTTATATCAACCCCTCGCTGGCTGAATCACGAATAAACCTCGGCAATAATTACATGCTGAAGAACCGCGTAGATGACGCGATAACTGAGTATCAGGCCGCAGTTAAAATCAATCCGGACAACGCCAAGGCCCACAGTAACCTTGCCAACGCCTACCAGAAACGCGAATGGTTTAACGACGCGATAAACGAATACACCGCCGCAATAAAACTTGACCGCAGCATGGCAGAAACATATCTCGGCATGGGTCTCTGCTACAACAAACTCAATCAGCCGGACAGTGAAATCGACGCATACCTCAAGGCGCTGGCGATTAATCCGAATATGTTCGAGGCGCTGGCGAATCTCGGCGGCGTCTATTTCAACAAAGGCGATTACGATGCCGCCATCGAACAATACAACAAGGCCGCCCGCGTAAACCCGGCCAACGCCGGATTATATTATCAGCTCGGCGCCGCGTATTCCAACAAGGGCGACTATGAAAACACCGTCAAAGCATGTCTCAAAGCCGTGGAGCTTGACCCGAAAATGGCCGATGCACACTATGGTCTTGCCTTTGCCTATTACAAATTGAAAAATTACGACCTGGCTATGGAACACATAAAGACAGCCGAAAAACTCGGCAAAACAATCGACCAAAACCTGCTAAAAGCCATCGAGAACAAAATTTGACTGTTCACGTCCGGCAATATTCTTGATTTTACAGACCTCGGCTATGGAACCTCACGCATATTGACAACACCTCGTAAAACTGTACGATTTCACTCACAGCACTTCGACATCGCGACAAACGGTGGGTAATTTAATATCAAGCGAAACAATTAAAAGGAGATGGCTATGAAATGGTTACAGGAATTCAAGACGTTCGCGGTCAGGGGTAATGTGGTGGATATGGCGGTCGGTCTCGTAGTAGGCGCAGCGTTCGGCAAAATCGTGTCGTCATTCGTGGCAGACGTGATAATGCCGCCTATAGGACTGCTCGTGGGCGGAAAAACTTTTACTAATCTGGCAATACCTCTAAAGCAGGCAAAAATAGACGAGGCAGGGAAAACCATAGCCCCGGCGGTAACGCTAAATTACGGCAATTTCATCCAGACCATTATTGACTTCACAATTGTTGCTTTTGCGATTTTTTTGGTGATTAAGGCGATTAACACCCTGAAAAGAAAAGAAGCCGTGAAGCCCTCAGAGCCGCCTCTTCCGTCGGCTGAGGTTGTGCTGCTGACCGATATCCGCGATATACTGCGCAAGGGCTGATAGCCGTTTTTTGCTTGTGTTATGGGCTGGACCGGGTAGATTAAAACTCAGACTCGACAGCTGATATAAACGTAACGGACCGTTATATTAATAAAACACTTTCGTAAGGACATATAATGAAAAGTCAAATTAAGAAAATCAGCATTTACTGCCTGGTCGTATGGGGAATTTTGTTTGCGAGCGTTATTCCGGCCACGGCCCAGGACGTCAACTCGGACCATAACTCTGTTTCGGCTCAGGCAGCAGGCCCGCAAAACATCGTTGAAACCATAAAAACTTTCCTGATTACCAAAGGCACTGCTTTCGCGCTCGACCTGCTGGCGGCGATTCTTATCTTCGTAATCGGCCGCTGGCTGGCAAAATGGATTTCCTACCTCGTCGCAAGCGCAATGGCAAAGGCCAGGGTTGACCAGATTCTTGTTACCTTTGTCCAGCATATGTGCTACTTCGGGTTGCTGGCGTTTGTGATTATCGCGGCCCTTGACCGGGTCGGGATAAAGCTGACCGCCGCGATAGCCGTCCTCGGCGCCGCGGCATTAGCGGTCGCCTTCGCTTTGCAGGGTTCCCTGTCGAACTTTGCTGCGGGGATTCTTATGGTAATCTTCAAACCCTTCAAGGTCGGCGACCTTGTCTCCGTGGCGGGGACACAGGGAACGGTGCAGGAAATCCAGATTCTCAACACCGTGCTGAATTCTCCGGACAATGTCCGCATCATAATCCCGAATGCCCAGATAACAGGCGGTACTATCAGCAATTTCAGCACCAACGCCACAAGAAGAATCGACCTGACAATCGGCGTCTCTTACGATGACGACATTAAAAAAGCCAAACAGGTCATCGAAGGCGTTCTCGCCTCGGACGCGAGAATACTCAAAACACCGGCACCGACCGTGGCCGTATCGGAGCTGGCTGACAGTTCCGTCAACTTCGTCGTTCGACCGTGGGTGAAATCCGAAGATTACTGGGACGTTTACTTTGACACTACCGCCAAGCTTAAAACCACGCTCGAAAGCAACGGTATAACAATGCCGTTCCCGCAGCAGGAAGTGTATATAAAGAACAAAACCGCCTAAGACAGATAACAGGCAATATGTATAAACCAAACGGCGGGTTTGGCTGAGAGGTGTGTGCTTTGACTGAGCAGGAAAGAATATCACGGCCAAAATTATCCGGTGCGAAAATGTTTTTTTCTGGATACAAACCGCTTGGCGCACATAATATGCCATAAGGAGTACCTATGACAAATAAAATAGTGATGATTTTAGTAACCCTGCTGATTTGCTCGGCTGCCGTGGCCGGCGAGGACAAAAATATCTCGCAGACAGACCCGAACTCAATGTTCTTATTAGGCCCCGGCGCATGGATAACAATCGAACCATATAAAGGAATGCACACAACCGCTTATCCGATACCCATGGTCGTAGCCGTCAGCGCCCCGTTTTATTTCTATATCGATACCGCGGGCTGCCGGGTGTTTTCCGATTCCAATATGACATTTGACTTCATAGGTAAAATACGCACTGACGGCTACGACGCCGACAGAAGCGATGATTTCGACGGGATGCACGACAGGCACATGAGCTTTGACGTCGGCGGTGATTTCGGAATATCGAACGACTGGGGCGATCTTCACGCGAGAATCCTCACCGATGCCCTGTCGCAGCACGACGGGCAGGAGTTTCGCGTAACTTACGCCAAACCATTCAAATTCGAACAATCAAAGATAAGACCATTTGCCGGCCTTGCAATGCTAAGCAGCAATCTCGCTGATTATTACTACGGTGTTCGCAATAATGAAGCGCGACCAGACCGGCCCGCATACGACCCCGGCGCATCCGTCAACTGGTTTGTCGGCTTTGAAGCGAACCACCAGCTAAACGACGACTGGACACTGTTTACGAGCATAACTTATTACTGGCTGGACGATAACATTCGAAACAGCCCCATAGTGGACAGGGACTACACAATGTCGATTCTCGCCGGAGCGATGTACAAGTTCTAAACTTTAAAAATATGGGTATAAAAAAATGAAACACAACAGCCAATTTAACTTATTTGGAGAGCAGCAAAATGAAATCAGCAAAAAAAATAATTACCTGGGTGATTGTGTCGATTCTCGTAATCCTGCTGGTCCTGATTGTCGGTTTCTCTTTGTTCGGTGCCGGCTTGATTAAAAATACCGTCGAAAAAGTGGCCAGCAGCACCCTCGGCGTGCCTGTAACGATTAAAAGCATCGACCTGTCGATTTTGAGCGGGAAGGTCGGCATCAAAGGGTTAGTTGTCAATAACCCGCCCGGTTATGCCAATCCGACGCTGCTGGAGCTCGGCGATGGTGTGGTAAATCTCGATATCCGTTCACTGATGGGCGATACAATTAAAATACAACTGGTAAAGCTCGACGACACAAAACTTACGATTGAGCAAAAAGGACTGACAAACAACCTCAACGAGATATTAGACAAGCTGCCCAAAGGAGAAAAAGAAGCAGCCCAGAAAACCGGACAACCGGGCAAAAAACTGACCGTCACCAAGCTCGAAATCACCAACACCAACGTCAGGGTAAAACTGCTGCCTGTCCCGGGGAAAAGCGATACTGTCAGTTTGAAGCTCGACCCGATAGTAATGGAAAACCTCGGCTCCGATAGCAAACTCAGCGTGGCCTCGCTTGTGGCGAAAGTTATGGGCGCACTGGCTACGGGCGTCGCAAAGCAGGGTGCGGGATTACTGCCCAAGGATATGGTCAATAATATCAACTCGACAATCGGCTCAACGCTCGGCAAAACCGTCGAACTCGGCACAAGCACTGTGAAAACTACTACCGAAGCGGGCAAAAACGTCGTTGAAGGCGTCAAGGGAATATTCGGCGGCAAAAAATCGGAGCCGAACAAATAAAAAATCTTCTTACAGGTTTTTCAAAAGCACATTTGCCGGCGACTTTTCAATGGTCGCGTCGAGTTGCCTCAGACAATCGGAAAGCTTGTCCATTTCGGCAGACCGAAGCACCGGTATGCTGGAAGTGCCTCGCTGCTCAAGCCGGTCGATGACAAATTTAATGGTCAGCTTATCGACGTCAATGGCGGGCTGATATGCAAGCTCCTTGTCTTCTCCCTTTCTGACTTCCGAGATAATCCCCGATTCCGAAAGGTCATACAAAAGCTGCCTGACCAGGCGGATGGGAATCTCCAACTCATGCGAAAGACTGGATGCCTCGCTGGGTTTTTCGCCTGTGCAAAACCTGTGCACGAGGCGCTGAGTAATAAGAATCGAGAGCAATGTCTTGAACGAACGGCTCGCCGAAAGGCAATCCGGCTCAAATTCGTATGTCTCGGCGTTCTGATGCGCAAATGAAACTTCCGCGCCTAACAAAATAATATACCAGCTAAACTGAAGCCACAGTAAAAACAAAGGCAATGCGGCGAAACTGCCGTAGATTGCGTATCTTGTGGTAATCTGAACCTGGAAATTCACGTATGCCCACTGAACCAGCTGGAATAAAGTGCCGGCGACTATTCCAGCTATCAGGCCGGACAAAAATCTGACCTTCGTATTCGGCATAAAAATGAAAATAAACGTGAAAGAAATCCAGATTGTCAGATAAGGCAGCAGTTTCATCACCAGCCAGAACGCCGGCCCGAAACTCTTCAATACAGGGATTTTATCGGTTAGAGTTTCAATCTGGCCGGTAAGAAAAATAGTAGCCCCGCCGGCAACTGCCAACAAAATCGGACATACCAGCATCGTTACCAGGTAATCGCTGAATTTCCTGCCGAAAGCCCTCGGCTTGACTACGCCCCATATATCATTGAATGAATTTTCAATATTGCTAAGCAAACTGATGATAGTCCAGAACAAAAATACAACACCCACCCCGGCGATAACGCCGCCGCTTGTTTTGTCGAGAAGTGAATTTGAAAACGCGATGACTTTGTTGGCGACTTCCTCCTGACCTTTCATCTTTTCGAGAATCTGCGCCGCTACGCGCTCCTGCAGACCGAACCCCTTGGCTATGCCGAACATCAGCGCTATAACCGGCACTATCGAAAGCAGCGAGAAGAAGGTCAGCGCAGACGCCCTGAATTTGCATTTGTTCTCGTTAAAACCGCGGACCGCAAGAATGACTATCCGCAGAAACCGGATAAAAAGCGACTTGCCGCGTGAGTGGTCCCGCAGACGCATACGCCATATATCCGTTTGGATGAAATTTGTGATTTTCGCAAGCATACTAAGACCCTTTCCGCCTAAAAGATAAAGCCATCTCAATGAGGAAGTATATTAAGCATCAGGGCAACTTTCAATGATTACCTTTCTTCTGTTTTTATGTTCTCCTGGCTTTGTATTCCTATCACCAGGCTGTTAATTTCTCCAAGGTCCTAGAATATCCTCGATTTCTCTTGACTTTTCGGTTTATTCCTATATAATTCTTGATGGTTTAACTGCCTGCTACTGTTTGCTGAAGGAGCAGCAATGAGATATGTGTGGCGAAGATTAACAGGGCGATGCACGAAGTGTGGGCAATTGCTCAATGGCCACCAAACCGCAAGCCAGAGAGTTGTTGACCTTAACGCCAGGGCCGGTCGCATAACTGAAATATTAGGACGCCTCCCTCGCGCTCAAAATTGCGGCAGGTGCAACCATATCGTCTTCGAAGGAGAGCAGGGATTCGTCCAGCGATACCTTCTCGTCGATATCGTCTGAGCACCTCCGACACATCAAAAAAACATTTCCTGCCGATTGACAAACCGCATCTCAATATGGTATCCTTCACCCCCTGTTGAATCGCTCAACATTGTGGGGTTTACTCGTAATCACAACCCAAAGTTATAACGGTATCCTGTGTGTGATAATGGAAATTAAAGCATTCAAGGCTTACAGGTTCAACGAGGCGGTCGTGGGCAACGTCGGCAATTGCATTGCACCGCCATACGATGTTATAGGCGCCGAGCTTCAGGAGCGGCTCTACAAAAAAAGCAAATACAACATTGCCCAGATTACCAAGAGCAAAGCCACGCCATCCGATACCCCCGACAACAATCAATACACAAGAGCGGCCAAGCTGCTTAACGAATGGTTTCAGGCAGGCGCTCTCAAGCAGGACGATAAGGACAGCGTTTATGGATATGCCCAGGACTTCGAAATCGCCGGCATAAAGGCGCAGCGGCTGAGCTTAATCGCGCTTTCCATGCTCGAAGAGTTAGGCAAAAACATCAAACCACACGAATTTACCCTTACAGGTCCGAAGGCGGACCGGTTGAACCTGCGAAGGGCCACTAAGACCAGCTTCGGCCTAATCTTTATGCTGTATAACGACGCCAAAAACGTCGCCGACAAAATCATCAAAAAAACCATGAAGCAAAAGCCGCTCATCGATTTCGTTGACGAGCAGAATGTGCGCCACCGGCTTTTCGCAGTAACCGATGAAAAAGATATCGACGCAATCATAAAAATGATGGGGCCGCAGACCTGCGTCATAGCCGACGGCCATCACAGATATGAAACCGCGCTGAATTACTACAAGGAAACCGGCTCGCCGTCGGCCCAGTATGTCCTGACCGCCTTTGTAAATACCAGACAAAAGGGCCTGCTCATTCTCGCAACGCACCGGCTGATTCAAAACGTCAAAAACTACAGCAGCAAAAAATTCCTCGATGACGTTAAAAGGGATTTCGACCTCACGGCGTTCACCTTCGACGGCGAAAAATCCAAACAGCAGGCCAGGCAGAAAATGTCGGACAAAATGAAGGCCGAATTTGATGCGGACAAAAACGCCTTCGGAATATACACAGCCGACGGTGCGTTTTATGTGGCCGTGCTGAAAGATAAGAATCTTATGGATGCCGTCGCCCCGGACAAGAGCGAACACTGGAAATCTCTCGACGTAGCTGTGTTACATAAGCTCATCATCGAAAAGCATCTTGGCATCGACGAAAAAGGCCTTGCCGAAGGCGCGAATATCGAATATGTAAAAGACACCGGCGAGGGAATTAATGATTGCATAAACCAGGTTGATAAAGGCGCCAAACAGGCCGCTCTGTTTATGAACCCGACAAAAATGAAACAAATTGAAATGGTCACCGCAACCGGCGAAAGAATGCCTCAGAAATCGACTTTCTTTTATCCGAAGGTCTATACCGGGCTGGTGATAAATAAACACTAACGTTTTATTGTAGAGGAGAAGTATATGGCTGACTGGAGAAAACCCCCAAGATTGTTTATTCCTGGACCTGTCCTGGTCAAGGAAGATGTCCTGAAGCAACTGGCGCGTCCGACGCTGGGACATCGCGGCAAAGAGTATGCCCAACTGCATGGTGAAGTCATTGACATGCTCAAAAAAATCCTCTTCACCAATCAGCATGTTTTCCTTGTTACCTCATCAGCGTCAGGTATGTGGGAGGCCTCCATCCGCAACTGTGTCGATTTCAACGAGAACGTTCTTGCCACCTGCTGCGGCGCCTTCAGCGATAAATGGGCTGACGTCGCGAAAAGCTGCGGAAGAAACTGCGACGAGCTGAAGGTCGAATGGGGCCAGGCCGTTACCGCTGATATGATTGACAAGAAACTGGCTTCCGGCAAATACGCCGCGGTTACGCTGGTCTATAACGAGACAAGCACCGGCCTTACAAACCCGCTTTATGAAGTCAGCGAAATGATGAAAAAGAAATATCCCGATGTGCTGGTCCTTGTTGACGCCGTCAGCGGCCTTATCGGTCTGCCTGTGCATTTCGACCAGCTCGGATGGGACGTCGTATTTGCCTCCGTTCAGAAGGCATTTGCTCTTCCGCCCGGCTTTACCGTCGCGGCCGTCAGCAATCGCGCTATCGAAAAATGCAAAAAGGTCCCGCAGAAGGGCTACTACTTCGACTTCACAACCTTTGTCAAATCCAACGAGAAGAACCAGACGCCGACGACACCGAGTATCCCGCACATCTTCGGGCTTCACTATCAATGCACCAAGCTGCTCAAAGAAGGTATGGAAAACGCCTGGAATCGCCATAAAGAAATGGGCGATTACACAAGGGCCTGGGCAAAGGAAAAATTCGGGCTGTTCTGCGAAGAAAAATACGCCTCCAACACACTGACAACCGTAAAGAACACAAGAGGCGTTGTTGTCGCCGACATCATCAAAGCGGTTCAGGAAAAACACCAGACCGCCTTCGGCAACGGCTACAACAAGCTCAAAGAGGTGACCTTCAGAATCGCGCACATGGGCGATATCACCCTGAAAGACATCAAGGAATTGACCGGCTGGATTGACGCAGAACTGAAATAGATGTGGCACGGGCTTCCAGCCCGTGAAAACACGGCCAAGATGGCCATGTTACAGTAGATTCATTACAAAGACCCCTGATTTTTCGGGGGTCTTTTTTTATCCCCTGTCAATTTACGAGCCGAGGTGGTAGGTGAATTCCAGAATCTTCGGCTTGACCAGCTTGCGGTAGTCGGCCATTTTCATCTGAATCGCCTTGTCGTGCGAACCGGCCTGGAAAACTATATGGTCGTCGGCTTCAAGGGCCTTGTCCATTATCGTGGGGACATCATATAGATTACCGAAGGGCGGTTCTGCCCCAAGCTCGCAGTTGCCGAAAAGTTGTCCCATTTCCTCCTCTCCGGCAAGCTCCACCGATTTGGCCCCAAGCTCCCTTTTAAGCGCACCTAAATCCACCTTATAGCAGGCCGCGAGCACACACATTGCATATTTGCCATCAACCTTAACCAATACCGGCTTGACAACAAACCTCCCCGGCTCGTGCTCGACCGCCGCCATTTGCTGTGCACTGAACGCCGGCTTGTGTTTCCTCGACTCGTATTTTATTCCCGATTTTTTTAGATACTCCAGCACCTGCATTTTATGCCCTCCAAATTAATAATCCCAAAAAGTTACTCAATGGTTTATCGCCTTACGTAAACCTCGTAAGTATATCCGATTTCTTTCTGTTCGCCTGCTCCAAGCTCGATTGTCCATGTCAGCTTGTTATTGGCATTGACCGCCCGCAGCGCCTTTGCCGGTTTTTCGAGTTTTGCCTCCGGCTGCATCCCTTTTACCTCACCTGCCAGCATTTTTGTAACCTCAAGAGTAATCGGTTTATCCTGAAAATTCGTCACTGAAAGTTTTCCCTCTACCGTGACCAAATCCCAGTTAAAGTTATACCAGCGCGCCGCATCACGTTTTCTGTCTTTTTCAAGCTCAACCTGCTCAGCTTTGATATTTACCGCCCGCGTAATCTTTACCGTTCCTCTGTCCTTGACCGGCGTGTAATTAAGCATATCCTGTCCCAGTATCACGCCATCCTTGACTATCTCCGCCGGCGCAGTTGTCCACGGCATTTTCATTACGTTATCCAGCCGGACACAATGCCAGACCTCCTGCTGCTCGGGCTCACGCTGCTGCCTCGACTGGTCATAGTAATAATCTCCTTCGGGCTTCACATAATCGGGTATTTCCCACCGATAGATGTGCTTGTAAGGCACTGACTCGGTAAACAACGGGAAATATCCGACCTCTCCCTTTGCCAACCGTACCTTTTCAACAGGGTATAAGAATAAATCCTCAGCCACCTTACCCATCTCCGTTGCACCATACGCCGGCATCACCGATAAATTACCTGCCACCTCTTCTCGGTCGTAAGCTATTACTTGTCGTTGTACCATTGCGTTAGACGTTACTCCCAACGCCTGTCCCCGCTCGCTTTGTCCTTTTATCAGCGATTGTAAAAACTGGGCAAGGTTTTCCTTCATCGCCATCGGGCTGATAACATCGGCAAACTGCAAATTAGGAAAGCCTGTCACGAACTTCACATCCACGCCGTTTAAATCGCAGACCTCATCCATAACTTCCGCCTTTGCCGCGAGCCGCGCCTTGTTCGGTTCGGTTATATCAATCATATAACTCGGCGCCCAGGTCGCCCCCTTGGCCAGGCAGCTTACTGTAACTTTTTGTCCCCCTGCCGCCTTCTTCAGTAAAATATCCAGCCGCACCTGGCCTGTCTTTTTTTTCTCATATTTTGTTTGCGGCTCCGCACCCAGAAAATTTATCCTCAAAATGCTGTCCACGTTAATAGCAGCTTGTTCCTCTCCTGTGCTCAGTTCGCCCAATACTGCCACATTTCGCACTCCATAGTAACCGCCGCGGTAATCCGCACCTTCCACCCTGCCCGGCGCATAAGGATTTGGCGGTTCAATCTTCGGACTCTCTGTCAGTCGAATCAATTTCCCTTCAACAAATACCTCGTCTTTGGCATATGAAGAAGGATATATTCTTACTCTGCCGCCGATATTGGCCTTGAGCAAATCGATTATTGACACCGCCTCGACCAGCTCTTTTCCTTCCGCTTCTTTGACGACAACGCTTTCGACATCTACCTTCGGCGGATAAGAAACCCAGAATGTCCCGTGCGAAGCCGCCGCGGGCGGAACAACATAAAATGATTTAGATTTGTCAGGGATAGTCGCCTCCCACACAAAAAATCCCAGCCCGTTTTTGAAAAGCGAAACCTGCTTTAACTCCATTTTTGCCTCTGTCCCCGGCTCATCGGAAAAGGCGTACCCCGCGAAACTCAGAACCGCTGCGACAGCCAAAATAAATGATTTTCGTATCCGCTCCATTGCCGAAACCTCCTTTAAAGAACAATATCCTGTTTCGTATCCGTTATCTCTGTCAGTTGTCCCTTATCCGGCTGTCAGAATACGCCTAATACGCGAAACCGTCAACAGCGTTCACCTTAAAATCACAATTCATTACTCCGAAATTAAACCCAAAAAGCTTCCCGGCAGGCGAACCCGAGGTCGATAAAATCGTATTAAACCCGTATAATCCCACCGGGGAAAAGCTATTTGGAGACGAATTTTAGAACTTTAACAGTTTGGGGAACCGGAAAATGACCACTATAACAAAGCCGTCTAAACACAAAACATTATCCAGTATCTGCTTCGCTCTCATCGTTTTTTCGCTCATTTCGCCCTTATCAGCCCTTGCCGAGGACTCAAAGGGCATCGATACACTTCGCCAATTAGGCAAGGCATTTGCCTCGGTCGCCGAAAAGGACTCGCCGGCCGTAGTAAGTATCAAAGCCAACCAGGCCATAACCCAGACATACAACTATGACTGGCCTTCCGGCGATTCGCCTTTTGATGATGAATTCTTCCAGCAATTCTTTGGCAGGCAGTTCCGCCGGCAACAGCCGCAGCAACAGCAGCGACAGCCCCAGCAAAGAAAATTTATCAGGCCCGTTCAGGGTTCCGGTTTCATCGTATCAAAGGACGGCTACATCCTCACAAACAATCACGTCGTCGAAGACGCCGAAAAAATAATGGTAACATTGCTGGACGGCCGGGAATTGCAGGCAAAACTCGTCGGCACAGACCCATCCACCGAAGTCGCCGTCATCAAAATTGACGCCAACGACCTGCATGCCCTTGAAATGGCCGATTCCGACACGATCGAAGTTGGCAGTTGGGTAATCGCCATAGGCAATCCCTTCGGGCTTAGCCACACCGTTACTGCCGGCATCGTCAGCGCAAAAGGCAGAAGCGGCCTCGGGCTTTCAACTTATGAGGACTTCATTCAGACCGATGCGGCAATCAACCCCGGCAACTCCGGCGGCCCGTTGGTTGACCTCGACGGTAAAGTCGTCGGCATCAACACGGCAATAGTCGGTTCAGGCGGCAATATCGGCATCGGCCTCGCTATCCCCATAAATATGGCAAAGTCCGTTTACGACCAGCTTGTCCAGAAAGGAAAAGTCGTCCGCGGATTCCTCGGCGTTACCATTCAGGACATCACGCCCGACCTGGCTGAATCATTCAAACTCAAGGATACCAAAGGCGTCATCGTTCCCGACGTCTCGCCTGATTCTGCGGCAGCCAAAGCAGGTCTCAAAGCCGGCGATATCATCATCGCTTTCGACGGCCAGCCGGTCGAAAAAGCGGCGGAATTCCAGAGACGCGTCGCAATGAAAAAACCGGGCAGCGAAGTCGAAATCACCGTCCTGCGCGACGGGAAAAAGCTGACGCTTACCGCCAAACTCGAAGAAAAGCCGTCCAATGAGCAGCTTGCCTCAAACATAAAAGGCCAGGCCGCTGAAAAGCTTGGTATAACCGCCCAGAATCTCACTGATGATTTGGCCAAACAGTTCGGATTAGTTGGACAAAAAGGGGTCCTCGTTACCGACGTGGAGCCCGGCTCGCCGGCAGCGGAGGCAGGTATTCAGCCCGGAAGCTTAATTCAGGAAGTGAACCGAAAGCCGGTTGAAAATGTCAAGGAATTCAAAAAGGCGGTAGACGCAGCCGCTAAAGAAGGAAAAGTAATGCTCCGCGTCAGATACGAAAAAAGCAGCATTTTCGTCGTCCTGACAATTCCGAAGGATTAATTAAGAGTAAACGGTACAATTACAAAAGCCCCCCACGCGGGGCTTTTCTTATTGCCGCCGCAATATGGCAGAGACACCCCATTAATTGTACTGCTGAATGAACGGGAATTATTTATCGCCCAGCGCCTCGATATCGGCGAGGTCTTTGCTCCTGCCGAGCGATTTTTTGTTGGCGATTAAATCTGTTTTCCCTATGTAAAAAACAATTACTTCGCCGCAACCGCCGCTAACTTTGCCGGCTTGGGCTTTCTCCCACGATACGCCTGTAAGCGAAGTCATAATATCAACGCGCACAGGCGGCACTCCAAACTGGACAACATTATCCGGCGTCGTGAAATCCGCCTCAGACAATTCCAATGATCCAAAACCAAATTCGTTGAGCACTGCCAAAATGCGTTTGGCATTTGCCTGCTCCGGCTTAACGAACAAGTCGATATCACCTGTGAAACGGGGAGCGCCGTGAAATGCAAGTGCGTAGCTGCCTACCACAAGATATTCAACTTTGTGAGAGTTTAATAATTCTAACAACTCTTTGAAGTCGCGGGGTATTTTCTCCATATACCTGCCTTCTCAATATCTCGACGGCCTCGATGCGTTCTTCAGGCGGCCTGCTGAGCCAATACTCGAGGTTTTGCCTGATTTCCAAATCCCTGTCCATTTTGTGCTTTTGCACAACTTTGCGAATCATAAAACCAATTATACCCTCAAAACCGCTTTATATAAAATGAAAAAACATTCGTCATCTGGGCTTGCTTTTCAAAGGCAGAATTGGTATAATTTTTCAAACTTAAGCACGTTCCAATAGAGGGTCAATCGCGACAAATGAAGGTATTGCTGAACGCAAAACAAATCGACAGCATCCTCAACAAGCTGACAAGTCGTATTGTCGCCGATATTCCGCAAGGCGTTGAAATCGCCGTAATAGGAATCCGCAGCAGGGGTGAAATCGTCGCACAGCGATTGGCCGGACGACTATCCAAAAAAATCGGCGGCGAAATACCCTGCGGAACACTCGATATCACCCTCTACCGCGACGACCTCAATTCACCCAAAAGCGGTTCGCAGCCGCATGTCCGCACCACTGAAATCCGCTTCGATATAGACGACAAAATCATAATCCTGGTCGATGACGTTCTGCACACGGGCCGGTCCGCAAGAGCGGCGATGGACGCGCTGATTGACCTGGGCAGACCAAAGGCGATTCGTCTTGCGGTGCTCGTTGACAGGGCCGGACGGGAATTTCCCATCCAGGCCGACTACGCCGGCTATAAAGCGGTCGCCAAACCCGGACAATTGGTCCAGGTGCTGTTGAAAGAATCGGACAATAAAGAACAGGTCATAGTCGAATAACCTGATTAAAAATTAAATTAAGGCGGTCGCCAGGTATGGCTGAAAAGGGCAAAACAAGGGAGTTTAAGTGGCAGCGAAAACATCTGCTCGGCCTGAGAGAATTAACTGCTGAAGAAATTACTTATATACTCGATACCGCGCAGGGCTTCGAGGAAATAAGCGCAAGAGCGGTCAAAAAAGCCCCGCCCCTGCGAGGCAAGCTCGTGGTCAATCTTTTCTTCGAGGACAGCACCCGCACGCGAAACAGTTTCGCCCTGGCCGCAAACCG
>JBEKZW010000035.1:0-25754 GCA_049509475.1 Sedimentisphaerales bacterium | reverse complement strand
CAGAATCTGTTCTTTACGATGTTTCCGCTTATCCTTCTGGGCCTGTTTTTATATATGATGTTTGCGCGTAATCTTCGCGGCGGAGCAGGCGGGATGCTGATGTCGTTTGGCCGAAGCAAGCACCGGCTCCACGACAAAGACGGCGTCAAAGTCACTTTTGCGGACGTCGCGGGGATAGACGAAGCCAAAGAAGAGGTGGCGGAGATAATAGAGTTTTTGAGAAATCCCAAAAAGTTCCAGCGTCTTGGAGGGCGGATACCGCGCGGGGTGCTGCTTGTAGGCCCTCCGGGCTGCGGCAAGACGCTGCTTGCCAAGGCGATAGCGGGCGAGGCGGATGTCCCGTTCTTCAACATTTCCGGCAGCGATTTTGTCGAGATGTTCGTCGGCGTCGGCGCATCGCGCGTGCGGGATTTGTTCAAGCAGGCCAAGGATAATTCACCCTGCATAATATTTCTCGATGAGATTGACGCTGTGGGACGCCGACGCAGCGCCAGTTTCGCCGGCGGCGGACACGATGAGCGGGAACAGACCCTCAACGCAATTCTCGTTGAGATGGACGGGTTTGACACGGACGACCAGGTGATTGTGATGGCGGCCACGAATCGCTCGGACATATTAGATAGCGCATTGACCAGGCCCGGCCGGTTCGACAGACAGGTTGTGGTGCCTTTGCCTGACCTGAAAGGCCGGGCGGAGATATTGAGAGTCCACGCCAAGAAGGTCAAGCTCGGTTCCGACGCGGTCCTTGAACGGCTGGCTCGCGGCACGCCGATGTTCAGCGGCGCGGATTTGGCGGCGATTATCAACGAGGCGGCCCTGGCTGCGACAATGGCCAACAAGGACTCTATCGAAATGACAGACCTCGAGGAGGCAAGGGACAAGGTGCGATGGGGACGCGCCAAGAAAAGCAGGGTCATCGACCAGATAGAACGCGAAATCACCGCATACCACGAGGCTGGCCATACGTTTGTGCAGTCGATATTGAAAGATGCGGACCCGCTGCACAAAGTCAGTATCATTCCGAGGGGGCCGATGGGCGGGGCGACTTTTGCGCTGCCCGAAAAAGACCGCACGCTGTTTACGAAGAAATATTGTGAGGCGCTGTTGCAGGTCTGTTTCGGGGGCAGAATCGCCGAAGAAATGTTCTGCGAGGACATATCGAGCGGCGCACAATCAGACATACAGCAGGCGACCCGGATAGCCAAAGAAATGGTGATGACCTGGGGAATGAGCGACCGTCTTGGGCCGATCAGTTACGAGCCAGAGGCCGGGCTTCAGGATGCGTATTATATGATGCCCGGCGAGAGGGAATATTCGGAGAAAACCGCGGAAACCATAGATGTCGAGGTCAAGCGGATAACCGACGAGGCATACAACAAAGCCAGGGAGCTTATTGAGCATAACCGGGACAAAGTCGAACAGATAGCAAAGGCGCTTCTCAAGTACGAGACGCTCGATGCGGACGATGTGAAGATTATTCTGGCGGGCGGAGCTCTCGATAAGCCGACGGTTGCGGATTTACTGGCGGTCGAGCAGGCGAAGGACAAGAAATCCGCCAAAGAGCAAAAGTAATTGTTCAGCGTGTCTATATTTTATAATCCTTCGATACGGATATGAGGATTAGAATCACCAGCATACTGTCGCTGTTTTTGCTGATGACGGCCTGTGTGGTCGCCGCCGAGGTCCCGCAGCGGCAAAAAATCAATGTCGTTACCTTCTGGGCCGAACAGCAATTCGACGTGGTCTCACCTGCCGGCAAAAGTGCAATCGCCGTACACTTTGAATTGGAAAAGGACTGGCACTTCTACGCTTCCGCCGATAACGCGCCGGGCGGTATGAATCTAAAGCTTGAACCCAATGAGCAGGGGACAAAACTGCTGTCGTTCGGCAAACCGATATTTCCCAAACCCGGCTGGATTTACGATGACGCTCTGGGCAAAAAAATAGACGTAATCGGCGGTGACTTCACGGTGTATTTGCCGTTTATTGTTTCGGAATCGGCAGGGGAGAAAACGGTCGTTGTTGATATTGGGATTAGTGGTGCGGTCTGCTCGAACACTCAATGCCGCGTTCCTGATTTTGGCGGTGTAAAGGTTGAAGTAAAAATCAAGCTGGGGGAATCGCTCCAGCCGAAGTTTACTCTTCCCGAACCACATAAATCATCGTCTTCAGCGGGCCAATTGGCGGATTATTCGGTTTGGGCGGCGCTTATTCTGGCGTTTGTCGCCGGCCTGTCGCTGAACATTATGCCCTGTGTCTGGCCCGTATTGCCTATAATCGTAATGCGATTAGTTGAACAGGCAAAACAGGGCAAAAGCAAATCGGTTACGATGGGGCTTGCGTTCTGTGCGGGCGTTTTGCTTTTCTTCGCGTGCCTGGCCGGCACGAATATCGTTTTGAAACTCGTTTACAACACCACGCTTCAGTGGGGCGACCAGTTCCGTAACCCTGCGTTTGTCGCCGGGATGGCGATGCTGATGGTGGTGCTGGCGTTATTTATGTTCGGCCTGTTTACGATTACCGTTCCCGCGTCTATATCGGGCAAAAGCGGTTCTGGAAAAGGATTCGGCGGGGCGATTGGGATGGGATTTTTGGCGGCGATACTCAGCACGCCGTGCAGTTTCGCAATACTTGCGGCGGCGTTTGCTTGGGCGCAGGCGCAGCCGCTCGGTCTGGCGACGCTGGCGATTATGGTAATAGGAATCGGTATGGCCGCCCCATTCGCGATATTAACCGCGATGCCTGCGTTGCTTAGTAAAACGCCCAGGCCTGGACGCTGGATGGAATTATTCAAGCAGACCATTGGCTTTGTGCTGCTTGTTATCGCGGTCAAATTGATTGCCGCTATTCCCGCTGACAGAAGGATAAACGTCCTGTACTTCGCGGTAGTCCTCGGGTTCTGCGTTTGGATGTGGGGCGGGTGGGTAAGTTACGCTGCGCCTGCCTCGCGAAGATGGCTTGTCAGGATAATCGCGGTTGCGCTTGTGGTCGCGGCAGGTTTCGCGTTTTTGCCCGCGCCGAAGCCGTCGCTTATTGACTGGCAGAAATACGATTCGGCTGTGATAAAGCAGGCGCAGGAATCGAACAAACCTGTGCTTATGGATTTTACCGCCGACTGGTGTCTGAACTGCGTGGTGGTTGATAAAAAAGTTTACGCCCGCAAAGATATCGCGGATCTGATAAAGCAAAAAGGCGTGCTGGCGATTAGGGCCGACACCACCGTCAGTGATTATCCGGCGACGGTTGCCCTGAAAGAAATTTACAATGAACCCGGTGTGCCGGTGAACATATTACTTGTACCGGGACAGGATGAGCCCAAACGTTGGCGAGGCCTGTCGTTCGGCGACGAGTTGAAATCGGCTCTTGAGCAATTAAAGAATCAATAGCCCTTCCTATGGCGAAAAAGCCGGCCAAAAAATTTAAGTTTGATAAAGAAGAAGCCGCCCGGCGCGTCGGCAAAATATTGCCCATTCTCAAAAAATGTTACCCCGGCGCATCAGTAGCACTGCGATTCGGCAATCCGCTCGAATTGCTCATAGCGACGATACTCTCGGCCCAGTGCACCGACAAGCGGGTGAATATGATTACCCCCGCCTTGTTCGCAAAATATAAATCCGCGCAGGATTGGGCCAAAGCAAAGCTCGAAACAATCGAAAATGATATACGAAGCGCCGGTTTTTATCATAATAAGGCGGTCAGTATCCAGGGGGCCTGCCGGTCTATAATCGAAAAGTTTGCCGGCCATGTGCCGGAAACGATGGATGAGCTTGTAACGCTGCCGGGCGTGGGCAGAAAGACCGCTAATTGCGTCCTGGCGAACGCCTTTGGTCAGCCGGCCATAATGTGCGATACGCATGTCATTCGGCTCAGTCGTCGCCTGCAATTGTCGCAAAACAGCGACCCGGTAAAGCTTGAGTTCGATTTGGCCGAAATAATCCCTAAGAAGGACTGGACGACATTCAGTCATACGGTGATTTTGCACGGGCGAAATATCTGCCAGGCGAGAAAGCCGGATTGCGGAAATTGTGCGATAGCGAAATATTGTCCTTCGGCGAACAACCAGGCCCTGTGGTGAAACCGGGGTAAAGTTACCGATATACGAAATATGATTTTGAAGGAGACCTTCGATTGAATACCAATGTAACAAGTCAGCCGATTGAGGATTTGTGGCGGATATTCAAGATACTGTCCGAATTCGTCGAGGGCTTCCAGGAATTGTCAACCGTCGGGCCGGCGGTATCGATTTTCGGCTCGGCAAGATTTAATCCGGAACACCGGTATTACAAGCTCGCCCAGAAAACCGCCTACGAAATAGCAAAGGAAGGTTTTACCGTCATAACCGGCGGGGGCGGCGGAATTATGGAGGCGGCCAACAAAGGAGCAGCCGCCGCGGGAGGCAAAAGCGTAGGGCTCAATATTGAGCTTCCAAAAGAGCAGATACCGAACGAGTACCAGAACATCTCGCTGCGGTTCCGCTACTTTTTTGTCCGCAAGGTTATGTTTCTCAAATACGCCCACGGCTTTGTCGCCTTCCCCGGCGGATACGGCACGCTGGATGAATTCAGCGAGGCCCTCGTGCTGATTCAAACCCTGCGCCAGGCGTCCTTCCCGGTGATACTTATGGGCAGCGATTACTGGAAAGGTCTCATCGACTGGATGAAAGATAAGATGTTGCGGGAAGAGTGCATATTGCAGAAGGATTTGAGCGTGTTTTCGATAAGCGACGACCCGCAGGAAGTGGCTAAAATCATAGTCAGGTTCAGAGAAAGCGCTGCCCCAAGCGGCCTGCAGCTCCCAGGCGGAGTGAAAACTACATAGTTGTGTTATTGTTCGATAGACAGGTTTTTTTCTATTGTCTCATTGAAGTGCAAAGCACTCGGCCTTTTTCTTTGACCTGAACCATCATTTATCGTAAAATATAACTGATATGAGAGAAAAGCAGGGGATAAACTGTATCGACCGCAGTCGGGCAACGCTCATCAGGGGTAAAGCGCTCGCCAGTGACTACGTTGACAGGCCTGCCGCAGAATGCGTTGCTATGGTCTGGGAGCTCACACAGGAATTATGGTCTATTTCGGGCCGAAAAGATGCTCAACGACGACTACAAAGAAATGTTGCAGCTCTTAAAAAGCAATGAGGTGCAATTCCTTGTTGTCGGGGCATACGCGATGGGAGCTTACGGATATCCTCGGGCTACCGGGGGTATGGATATCTGGATTATGGCTTCGGGTGAAAATTAGCAGAGGGTATTCCGTGCGTTAAAAGAATTTGGCGCACCTCTGACGCAGATTGATGAGACCACTTTTGCCGCTCATGACATAATTTTCCAGATAGGAGTTGCACCCAGACGGATTGATATTATTACATCCATAGATGGGGTTGATTTTGAGCAGGCCTGGCAGCGCAAGGTCGAGGTTGATATTGATGGGCTGAATGTGCCGTTCATTTCAAAGCCGGACCTGATAAAAAACAAGGAATCGACCGGCAGGGACAAAGACCTGCTTGATGTCAAATATCTCAAATCTGTTAATTAAGCCAAGGAGTGAATTTGTAAAGCCAATGCTTCGGCCAGGTGTTTCAGCAGGTAATTTTTTTCCGGGCCGCCGAGGCGCTCCCAGGGTAAAATTTCATCGGTTGCGAATCGTTTTTGTGCGGCTGTATTGAGATTCATTCCGTGTTTTGCAAACGCCTCTTCCCAGATTTCCGGCTTAAATGTCTCGCTCCACAAATCGAACTTTGCGCCGCTGCGCCAGGCGTATTCAATAACATCCGCCAAGCGCCTGTCGCTTCGTCCGATAGCTGATTCGAGAATCGACTGGTCTATCTGGTGGAATTTGAACTGGAGGTATTTGGCGTTGAGTTTCCTTTTCTCGGAGATGATTAGAATTTTGGCGTTCTCGAAATACTCACGCGGCTGCTGCGCAAGCCAGCCGAATGGCGTATGCGGCTTGGGGACAAGCCAGCTCACTGCGACGTTTACCGAGGCGGTTTTGCCGTCAAAATCCCTGCGGAGTTTCGCAAGTTTATCCGCGAGGTGAACGATTTGTTTTATGTCGTCCTCGGTCTCGCCGGGCAGTCCCGTCATAAAGTAAAGTTTGATTTTCTGCCAGCCCGCCAGATACGCTGCTGACGCTGCGGCGAAAAGGTCCTCGTCTTTCAAAGGTTTATTGATTATTTGTCTCAGCCGTTCAGATGCCGCCTCGACCGCGATGGTCAGGCCCGATTTTCGCACCTTGTTTGCGAGCGTGGGCAATAATTTCAACTGCTGGTCAACCCGCAAACTGGGCAGCGACAGCCCCACGTATTTATCCGTAAAATAACTGTGCAGCAGGTCAATCAGCTTTTCGATATCGGGATAATCCGCGGTCGATAAGCTCAATAAGCTGATTGTATCGAAACCCGTCGCCTCATAAGCGGCTTTGGCTATTTCGAAAATTTTGTCGGTGCTGCGGTAACGTATCGGCCTTCTGCAGAAACTCGCCTGGCAAAACCTGCACCTGCCGGGACAGCCGCGCATAATCTCGATACTGACCCGCTCGTGAATCGCTTCGGCGAAAGGCACAATCGGCTTTTGAGGCACGGGCGCGTTATCGAGGTCGTCAACAATCGCATTTTTGAATCGCGTCGGCAGGTTTTCTTTGACGGAGGCAAACGATTTTATTTTGTCGCCATCGTATTCGAATTTATAAAGCGCGGGGACATAAGCCCAGTCGAATTTCTCCGCAGCGGCAAGCAGGATATCTTTTTTCGGTTTACCGGATTTTTTCAATTCGATAATCAATCGAGCCAAATAGGGGACGGCGTTTTCCGCCTCGCCGATAACGAAAAGGTCGATAAACGGCGCAATCGGCTCGCAGCAGTTCGCCATACCGCCACCCGCGATAATAATCGGGTCAGTTTCGCTTCGATTTTCGCTGCGGACAGGTATTCCCGCCAAATCCAGCATATTCAGTACGTTGGTATAGCACAATTCGTTGGTCAAGCTGAAACCGATGACATCGAAGGAGCTTATGGCGGCCCTCGATTCGAGCGAATAGAGAGGGATACCCTTTTCACGCAGGATTTGCTCGGCGTCTAACCACGGCGCGAAAACACGTTCGGCGGCGACGTCGGGCATTCTGTTGAGGACTTCGTAAACCACCGCCATTCCCGTATAGCTCATCCCGACCTCGTAAGTATCGGGAAAACACAACGCGACGGTTAATGCACAATCGGCGAGGTCTTTTTTGATTTGGTTGATTTCGCCGCCTATGTACCTGCTGGGTCGGCGCGCAAAGGGCAGGAATTCGCGGTCAACTCGCGCAGTCAGTATTGTCGGTTCTTTTCTTTTCACCCGCGCATTATAACGTATAATCAGCGTTTAGCGTATAGCGTGTAGCGTATAGGAAAGCAGATTTTATGGAAAATGACAGCAGGCGAATGGCGTTCAAGTTTTTTATCACCGCGTGCGTGATATCCGGGATGTATTATTTCGTGATGGAAAATATTATGCCTGCTGTCGAGGTTGACGGCGGGTCCCGCGAGATTATGGGGACATTCAACAGAGTCGTCGCGGTTGCCAAAAGCGAGACCAAAGCCAATCGCGCCATCAAGGCGGGCTTCGATGAGCTGATGCGAATCGACGCAATGATGAGCGATTACAAGGCCGACTCGGAATTGAGCAGGGTCAACCGCGAGGCATTCGCAAAAGCGGTCAAAGTCAGCCCGGAGCTTTTTGAAATCCTGCAAATCAGCGTAAATTACAGCCGGGCAAGTTCCGGGGCGTTCGATGTTACAGTCGGGCCTTTAGTTGACCTCTGGAAAAGAGCGGGCGAGACAAATTCAATGCCCGATGCCAATACGATTGCCGCAACCAAAGCGAAAGTCGGTTATGAAAAATTGATACTCGATACAAAAGCTCAAACGGTGCGATTTGCGGTTGAGGGTATGCGGCTGGATTTGGGCGGGATTGGCAAGGGTTACGCTGTCGATAAGGCGGTCGAGGCGATGAAACGCAAAGGCGCAATCGGCGGTATGGTCGATTCGGGCGGAAATATACGATGCTTCGGCAGGCCCGCCGGTAGGCGAGGTCTCGCCAGGGGCGGACCCGCACATAAAGGCAATTGGCTGATTGGGATACAGGACCCCAAAGAAGTAAAAAGTGAAAATGCAAAAGGTAAAAGTGCGGAAGAAGATATTGATAGTCAGCCGATGATGGTTCTGAAATTGGCGGATTGTGCCGTTGCGACCAGCGGGGATTACAGGCGGTTTGTAATGGTGGGGGGTAAAAAGGTCAGTCATATTATCGATACCAATACCGCAACGGGCGCAAGTAAAATGGCAAGCGATACAATCATCGCCCCGAAAGCCGTGGATGCCGATGCCCTTTCGACTGCCGTGAATGTTTTGGGGGCCGAAAAGGGGCTGGACCTTGTTGATTCACTGCTTGGCGTTGAGGCGATTATTGTTACGCGGGAGGGGAAGATTATTAAGAGTAACGGGGCGGATGGTTATATTCAATAGAGTTTTGAATTTTTAGTGTTGAGTTTTGAGTTGAGGGAAAAAGGGCCTTGGAAGGGTCAAAAAACGCGAAAAACGCAAAAAAAGAGTCAAAAAAAGTCCCGATTTTTCGAAAAAGAGCCTCATTTTTAGCCCGTTAATGCGGTTTTTATTTCACCACTAAGGCCCGAAGACACAAAGAAATAACTTAGCGCCTTGGTGACTTTGTGGCAAAAAGGTTGCCCAGGTTAACGCATAGCAGCGGACAGTGTATTGCGTCCTGCGTACTGCGTACTGCGTTCTGCGGACAGTTTTTCGAAATCCTAAGCACTAAACCCTAAATCCGCCGTCGCTAAAGCTATGGCGGACAGGTCCTAAGCCCTTCGATTAAACTCAGGACAGGCAAATTCAAAGCATCAAATAGCGAAATTTCCAAACAAAGGAGTTGGCCGAAATTACTATCCGCGCAGAAAATATACGCAGCTTAAACCCCTACAATTAAAGGCGTTCCCATTCCCAAGGATGCCTCACGGCAAAGGGATGGATTTTAATTTGACGGGAAGAACGTGAGGATTTATAGCCACGAAAAAACGCAAGAATCACAAAACCAGAGATTACGCAGAAAAGCAACAATATCATGTCTGCATTATTCTTGCAGTCTCCTCACGAATCAATTCTAAAGCATGCTCCTTTATGCGAATGAACTGGGGTGTTGTTACATGCTGATACTTTCTTGGACGTTCTAAGTCCACCTGAATTTCTTCCTTGACCTGTCCCGGACGCGATGTCAACACAATGATCCGATCTGCTAGGAGGATGGCTTCATCTACATCATGAGTAACAAAAACCACCGTTTTACTTGACTTCTCCCAGACCCCCAGGAGCAATTCCTGCATCATCATTCGCGTTTGGGCATCCAAAGACCCAAAAGGCTCATCCATCAACAGGACCAGCGGATCGACAGCAAGAGCTCTTGCTATACCCACTCGCTGCTCCATACCCCCCGAGAGTTCGGCTGGATATCGTTTCTCAAAACCTCTCAAGCCAACCAGATCTATATACTGTTGAGCTACTCGCCGTACTTCAGCCTGCTCTAAACCCTTCATCTTCAGACCAAAAGCTATATTCCCAAAGACTGTTTTCCACGGAAACAACGCATGCTTCTGGAAAACCATTCCTCGGTCCGGGCTTGGAGAGTCAACGGGTTTCCCGTCCAAAAGAACATTGCCTGACGTCGCGGGAACAAAGCCCGCTAGAGTATTAAGGATTGTTGACTTTCCACAACCAGAGGTTCCTAATAAACAAAGAAACTCGCCAGGAGCCACGGAGAATGAAAGATCATGAATCGCGACTACCTCCCTAAGATTGGCTCCAAAAACAACCGACAAATTGCGTACTTCAATTTGACCGCAATTGCTATTTTTTCTTACGTTAGGCATAATCACTATTTTTCCTATACCATGGCAGCAGCCAATTCACTATCCCTACAAATAACATATCAGCTACTGCTCCCATAAGACCTAGAGTGATAATACCAACCATCATTTTATCCACTCTAAAGACTAAGTGTGAGACGTAGACGCGATAGCCAACTCCACCGTAAGCCCCAGCCATTTCTGCCGCAACTAGACAGATAAAGGCTATAGCAATTCCAGTTCTCATGCCCGCTATAATGAATGGGGCCGCAGCGGGAAAAATTACTTCATACAAAACCCTGCTACCTTTGGCACCAAGACTTCGTGCTACCCAAAGAAAATTCTTTTGAACATTTGAAGCACCTATATGTGTATTAATCCAAACTGGGAAAAATACACCCCAGAACACAAGAAAGTACTTTGACATTTCCCCCAGACCAAACCAGACAATCGCAAGCGGAACTATAGCAATAGATGGAATAGGACGCAAGAGTTGAACTAACGGGCCAATTGACCTATCAATAATCCTATTTCTGCCTGTTGCGATACCCAATAAAATGCCCAGCAGAGAACCAAAGAAGAAGCCAATTAATGCTCGCTGAAGGCTCACAAAAATATCTTGCAGCAATTCTCCTGTTCCTACCATCGTAACGGCTGTCCGCAACACTTTTGTGGGGGGCGGGATAAGTGCTGAGTTAATCAGACTCGATGTCGATACAATCTGCCAGATAAATAAGAAAGCTGAAACTGAAATCATCGCCATTATGGCGTTCTTATAGCTGTATGTTTTCATGGTCTTGCTTCACTCTCCTCTGGCCCTCACATCGCGCTTCACTACATAGCGGTAAACAAAATATACAGAGATTATTACAGTTACTACAAGGATATATGGAAAGTATACTTCAAAATGTGATGTTTCCGCTACCTTCTTAAAAAACACTTCTTTAGAGATCTCTGATCCGTAGAGTTCTCGCGCCTTATCTAAGCATTTTAGTTTCCGCTGTTTTTCTTCCCAATAAACAATGCACAAAAGTATAACGCCCAGTAAATTCGTTCCGCCAACAGGAGTGAGCAGTTCATTCAATATTGCCTGAATCAGCGTTTCATACCATGACTTTGTACCCGACATATTTCCTTACCTCCTTTTTGTCTTCTTCACATCTCTTGTTAGATACAGCGACAATAGTGCGGTCAAAAGCAAAGTGATGCATGCAACCATTGCCAGAAGAGAAAGAAGTGGATCAAACAGAACATATTGTTTTGTCGTACACAACAAACACGACGTTAGAAAGAAAATTGCTGCTGCAAGCAACACACATACCGCAGCCCACTCTACACTGTTGCTTAACTGCGTTCTTTGGATTAAAGCCCCTTCATGAGTTTTGCTGCGTGACTGCGCGACTGTTTTTACACATTCCAGAATCTGTTGAATATCATATTCACCTTTGATGAGGGGGGGCGTTACAGCTTTTGCGCCTAAATCCGAATATTTTTCGAGTAGCGACTTATGAGCAGTAATTATGATAAACGCAAATTCGCCAAGAATTTCTTTAAGTTTGAGAAAGGTTTCATAACCATTCATGCGTGGCATAAGCAAATCAAGAGTAACAAGATCGAAGGGACCGCTTTGGGCTGCTTTGAGAGCAGCAAATCCGCTCTTCGCGGTAACCACCTCCACTCCCTCTGCTTCGAGGTGCCTCCTGATGCTATCGAGACTACTAGGGTCATCGTCAACTTGTAGCACCCTTACTCTTGGATTACCTTGCACTTGACACCTTCCTTTCCCTGTTTTTTTGGCAAACAGATCTTAACAGTGGTACCCTTGCCAACTTCGCTATCGACGGTAATATTTCCCTGATGCGCTTTAATAATGGCCTGAACGATTAACAAGCCAATTCCGATTCCTTTCTCATTCTTCTTGCTGACATTGGGAAGAAATATCTTGTGTATGTCCTCTTTTTCGATGCCGCTTCCTGTATCAGCAATTTCGATACATATGCGTTCGCCAAGATCTTCACCAACAAACTTGATTTCTTTCTGGCTCCCTTGCATACCTTCGAAACTGTTACAAGCATTATTAACCAGATTGATGAAGACCCTTGCCATCCGATCTGAGTCCAGTTGTACTTTCAATGTGGGATCTATATTCTTCACTATCTTAATATCACCTGCAATACGCAGATGGGACAAACTATTCTCTATAACGTTGCGTAAGGCCACTTCTTTAATTACCAGTTTTTCTTTGAGGTCCTTTCCCACATAATAGTCCAGGATATCCCATGCAACTTTTAGCGAAAAATACAATTGACGTTCCGCATTACTTAAGCTATTCTCAATTTCGGGAGTTTTAGGATGAACCTGTTTTTTTAGAAAAACCAGTTCGTTCTTTATGTCTTGGAGCGGACCTCGTAAATCATGGCCAACCCCTGCCGCTAATAGTGCCCTCAGAATTAGTTTTTCTGTTTCTGACTCAAAACGTTTTTCGCTTGCCCATTGTGCAAGCAAGGCGGTTTCTACCCCCGCAGAAGCTTCCCATGCTAGGTCAAACATGTGTTTCCGCAAGTCATGCGGAATAGGGTCTGCCGTGGTACAATGCATAGCTACAAGCAGGGCGGGTTCTTTACCACAGTTATAAGCTACAAGGATAGGAACAATGTACGTATGAAGAGGTGCCTCCGAAAGATCAAACATTTTTAGGAGAAGCTGCTTCTGACGTTTCGAATCGTACTTGGTAATTGTGTCTGTTCGGTCAGGCTCTTTCATCAATAATGTCCAGCGATCATCAAGATGCATATTAGGTAGATAAATCGGGTTTTTAGTATTCATGATGTACCCGTTCAATCCCCCCCTCTGATATGGATATGTCCAAAGGTGTTCAAAATCTTCTATACTAAGGCGACGCTTAGATAACAACGTTTCTACCTGCTCTGTAGTAAAAAAGTAGGAAAGATGATCATCGCTGGGAAGGCGGTAGGAAAAATAGATGGCAACGCGTAGTCCAAATTGCATCAATAGGTTAGAGAAAACCTTATCAAGCGGTCCAAAATATTTGTGATAATCTTCGACAAAAGTATTTTTATCAAAATCTTGTTGGCGAGAATAATGCGTCTTAATAAAGTCAAGTTTTCTCGACCTAACAGACGATAATATATTGAGTTCCTCTGTGTTATCTTTACTCTCTCTTGCTCTCCTTTTCGTATTGTCTAAGACTTCTGACAAAACACAGCAGAGTCCTTTCACAAAATCCGATTGTATGTCTTTTCTTATCTGCTTTAGCATCTCTGCAGCAGATCCATCTCTTTTTATAACATCCTGTCCATCCGACGCATAGTAGATTTCTATTGTCCCCACCGGTATAGATGCTCTCCCTTCAACTACTTCTCGAAATGGAAGGACGATAAGCGAGTCAATAAATCTAATAGTTCTGTTACCTGCTCCTATCGGTTTTTCCAAAATCCTCCATGTAGTCTTATCAGACATTAAACATTGTCGTCTTAGAGTAACCGGATCAAATGCAGACTCTAAAATAGCATAATCTTCATCTATGATGTTCATACCTGGGGCAAAAAACTCACAACTCAAGATGTTGCTTTTTGGGGCAAGGTTGGGGTTACCATTAATCCGAACGATAATTATATCAAGAAGAAACGCTATCTCTTCAATCAACAAGCCTAATAATCTTTCTTTTTTGAAACTAGCGGAGTCTATCTTCCGCATTACACGAAAGTAAGTCTCCAGAAGAGCGTACTTCTGTTCTTCTGGGATGTTGAGACTCTCGATTAATGTATAATTCACACGACCATAGCCCAAAGTTTCGCTCAACTTACTTGCTCCTTAGTGTTCTTCTCCGAGAAACTGTGTTTTCCCATGGTAAGCAGACATACATGATATCGTCCTCCACGTCTTCAATCGAACAAAAAGAGGATTTTCTGTCGAACTCTCATACTACGCGTACCGGAGCACTCAATATAATTAATATAATTGCTCTTGGGCGATCCATACGTCAATTAGGGCTTGTTAGGAAACCTTTATATACAAGTAACCTATAGTCAGGTTCCTTGGCTTCTGGGGCAACAATACCAGCTTTTTTCGCCCATTGTCCTTCCTTTTCTAATGAATCTGCCATAGAAGGGCTAAGACCTACTTTGAATGAGTAGTCATCCCAAATAGAGGCTACGTCTCTTGCATCAATTTCTATTCTTTTTGCTACTATGTCAATCGATTCCTCCTTGTTCACCCGCATAAATTCTTCTGCCTTCTTAAGACCATTTATCAATTTCTGTAATTCTTCTTTTCCTATGGTAAGATAATCTTCCATTACAACCACCATAAAGGGCTGATTATAGATCCCCTCACTCGATAAGACTACCGCGTTGTCACCTAATTGTTTCCGAGCGTTAGCGATATGTGGCTGCCAAGCAAAAATAACGTCCACGTCGCCTCGGATAATTGCCGCAACTGTATCAGGAGGATTTAAAGAAATAATTGTAACATCTTTGCGATCTATTTCATAGCGTTCCAGAAGCATATCCATAAAAAATTCTGCGTTTGTACCCGAGGAAACAGCTATTTTTTTCCCTCGTAGATCTTGCGCTTTTAGTACGCCTCTATCCTTTCGAGCCAACATATTAACATGCTTTTCGGAATTTGAGAAAACAGTAATAATTCGTACTTTCTGTTGTTGAAAGGCAGCAAACACTACCGGGACATCCGCTACTGTTGCTGCATCCGCCACCTTTCCAACAAGTGCATCAAGAGCAAGCCTGCCAGAAGCAAATGGCTTGATCTCGACATCCAAATTCTCTTGTTTCCAAAAGCCTTTTGCATCCGCAACAAAAACTGGAGCAGCAGCCATTGTGTGAACATCTACAGCGAAAATTAATTTAGATGGTTTTGTAGGTTCCCGCTTTCCACATCCCGCCAGAAGCAAGGCTATCAATATTGGCACAAGAAATAATTTTCTACACATCATAATCCTGTCTCCTTTTACTTTCCATATATTAGTCATATGGATATAACACTTCTGCAGGTGGCGTGCAAGTAAAAACCAAGCTAATTTGGGGATGGGAAAGGAATATCATATCCGTCTGTTCCGCTTAATCTGAAAACCCGGGAATGACATGTTCTGTCACTATATGGGTAAACATTTACAATCGGGCACATCGAAATTTTGTCGGTTATGCCAGTGTGTTGGATAAAATAAATTATATGCTTAATTGCAAATCTCCTTTAAAGTGTTTCATATTCTAACCTCTTCAAACAGCCATAATTAGAACCGATTTTCCGGCAAATACAAGCTAAATTTTTGGCTAAAACCTGGGTCCCCTGTTCTTGGCCAAGTAAACAGCACTCGGGGATGACGCCTGAATTTCGGTTGCTATCTGGCGTCAAAAGTAGTATAAACTATGGTCTCATTTAGTCCTGCGTATGGCGTACTGCGTACTGAGTGTTTTTTCGCACGACGCAGCACTCACTCCCGTAAGGGACGCCTTACGGCGGACGCACGACGGGGCGAATAACGCATAACAAGTAGTCGTAATACATATTCCGCCATAGGCGGATGGATTTTGAAAGGTTAGGCAATTATGGCACGAAGAATGGTAACGATAGACGGGAATACGGCGGCGGCACATGTGGCGCACGCGACGAATGAGGTAATAGCGATATATCCGATAACGCCGAGTTCGCCGATGGGCGAGATTTCGGATGATAAGACATCGAAGGGCGAACGCAATATATGGGGCACGATTCCGTCGGTAACGGAAATGCAGTCGGAAGGCGGAGCGGCAGGGGCGGTTCACGGTGCGCTTACGGCAGGGGCATTGACGACGACCTTTACGGCGTCGCAGGGGCTTCTGCTGATGATACCGGATATGTATAAAATCGCGGGCGAATTGCTGCCCACGGTGTTTCATATAACGGCAAGGTCGCTGGCGGCGCATGCGCTCTCCATATTCGGCGACCAGGCGGACGTGATGGCGTGCAGGCAGACGGGATGGGGGATGATTTGCTCTTCAAATGTGCAGGAGGTAATGGATTTCGCGTTGATAACGCAATTGGCGACCTTAGAAAGCCGAGTGCCGTTTTTGCATTTCTTCGACGGGTTCAGGACGAGCCATGAGATTCAGAAGGTCGAAGAGCTGAGCTTCGATGATATGCGGGCGATGATTCCGGATGAGCTGGTTGCGGCGGTGAAGGCAAGGGCGCTATCGCCGGATAGGCCGATGATTGCGGGAACGGCGCAGAACCCGGATGTGTATTTCCAGGGCAGGGAGGCGGCGAACAAGTTTTATGCGGCGACGCCGGCGATTGTGCAGAAGGCGATGGATAAGTTCGCGAAGATTGTCGGACGTCAGTATCATTTGTTCGATTACGTCGGGGCGGCGGACGCGGAGAAGGTAATTATTATTATGGGTTCGGGCGCGGATACCTGCCACGAAACCGTTGAGTATCTCAATGGTAAGGGACAAAAAATCGGCGTATTAAAAGTACGGCTTTTCAGGCCTTTCAGCGTGCAGGATTTCATCAATGCGATTCCAAAAACGGTTAAAAAGATTGCGGTACTGGACAGGACGAAGGAGCCGGGAGCGATTGGCGAGCCGTTATATATGGATGTTCGCACGGCAGTCGGCGAGGCGATGGGCAGGAAGCAAAGCCCCTTCAAAGAATACCCGGTGATTGTGGGCGGCAGATACGGGCTTGGCTCGAAGGAATTTACGCCCGCGATGGTCAAGGCGGTGTTCGATAATCTTGACGCGTCCCGTGAGGGATCTTACGGAAAAGAGCCGAAGAACGGGTTTACGGTGGGCATCATCGACGACGTTGCCAAAACGAGTTTGGATTTTGATGAGTCGTTTGTGCTGCCGATGGAGGGGATTTATACGGCGATGTTCTACGGGCTGGGCTCGGACGGCACGGTCGGCGCGAACCACAACTCGATACAGATTATCGGCAAGAATACCGACAACAACGCGCAGGGGTATTTCGTTTACGATTCGAAGAAGGCGGGCGCGATTACAATATCGCATCTGCGGTTCGGCAAAAAGACGATTCGCAGACCATACCTGATTACCAAGGCGGATTTCGTCGCGTGCCATAACGCCAGCTTCCTCGAAAAATACGATATGCTCTCGACGGCTAAAGAAGGCGCGACGTTTTTGATGACGAGTATGCACCCGGCGGACAAGGTTTGGGACACGCTGCCTCAGGAAGTGCAAAAGCAGATAATCGATAAGAAGCTGAAATTCTACGTCATCGACGCGATAACGCTCGCTAAGGAAATTGGTCTTGGTGCGAGAATCAATACGATTATGCAGGTGGCGTTCTTCAAAATCAGCAACATTATCCCGATTGAGAAAGCGATTGAGGCAATCAAGGCGGCGATACTGAAGAGTTACGGCAAGAAGGGCGAGAGGATTGTCGCGATGAATAACGCGGCAGTTGACGGCGCGCTGGCGAGGGTGTTCGAGGTTAAGGTGCCGGGCAAGGTTACGAGCAAACTGACCAAGCCGCCGGTTGTGGCTAAGGAGGCGCCGGCGTTTGTGCAGGAAGTAACGGCGGAGATTATGAATTTGCGCGGGGACAAATTGCCCGTGAGCGCATTTCCGAATGACGGCAAGTGGCCTGTGGGGACAACGAAATTTGAGAAGCGCAATATCGCGGTTGATATACCGGTTTGGGAGCCGTCGCTTTGTATTCAGTGTGGGACGTGCTCGTTTGTATGTCCCCACGCGACAATCCGGCTCAAGGCCTACGACAAGAAGTATCTCGACAAGGCGCCGAAGACGTTCAAACACGCCGAGGCGAAGGGCAAGGAATTTGCCGGGATGGCGGCGACGGTTCAAGTGGCCGCTGAGGACTGCACGGGATGCGGCGATTGTGTGCAGATGTGTCCAGCGCTGGAGAAGGACGCTACAAAGGTGCCCACCGGGCGCAAGGCGATAAATATGTCGCTGCAGGAGCCGTTGAGGATGCAGGAAAGGGAAAATTATAACTATTTCCTGTCGATACCGAATACGGACCCGAAACTGTTCAAGCGCGAGAGCGTCAAGGGCAGCCAGTTGATTATGCCGTTGTTCGAATATTCGGGCGCGTGCGCGGGCTGCGGCGAGACGCCTTATGTGAAGCTTTTGACGCAGTTGTTTGGTGACAGGGCGATGATAGGCAACGCCACGGGCTGCTCATCGATTTACGGAGGCAATCTGCCGACGACGCCATACACGACGCGGGAAGACGGTCGCGGGCCGATATGGAGCAACAGCCTGTTCGAGGACAACGCGGAATTTTCGATGGGTATGCGGCTGACGGTTGACAAGTTCAAACAGCAGGCGGTCGAACTGGTCGATGTAGTTGCCAAGAAGGGCTGCATCGACGTGGCATTCGCGGGCGAGATAACCGCCGCCGTGATTGCCAACGACCCGTCGCAGGACGCGATTGAGCAGCAAAGAGGCCGGGTGGTGAAACTCAAAGAATTGTGCAAGAAGAGCGATTGCGCCGAATACAAACGATTGTTGACGCTGGCGGATTATCTTGTTCGCAAATCGGTGTGGGCGCTGGGCGGCGACGGCTGGGCTTATGATATCGGTTATGGCGGGCTTGACCACGTGCTGGCAAGCGGCGTTGATGTTAACGTGCTTGTTCTTGATACCGAGGTTTACTCGAATACGGGCGGGCAGATGTCGAAATCGACTCCTCGCGGGGCGGTTGCGAAATTCGCGGCGGGCGGAAAGCCGGGGCCGAAGAAAGATATGGGATTGCTGGCGATGACTTATGGCAATATTTACGTCGCCAAGGTCGCGATGGGCGCAAACACCAGTCAGACAGTAAAAGCGTTCATCGAGGCGGAGGCATACCCGGGGCCGTCGCTGATTATCGCTTACGCACAGTGCATCAATCACGGCATCGATATGGTAACGGGCTACGACCAGCAGAAAAAAGCGGTCGCCAGCGGGCACTGGCCTTTGTATCGATTTGACCCGCGGCTAAAGAGCGAGGGCAAGAACCCGTTGCAGCTTGACTCGAAGGCGCCGACAATCAGGTTCGACGAGTATGCCTATAACGAGAACCGTTATAAATCGCTGCTGAAGTCGAAACCAGAGGCGGCGGAACGACTGATGAAGCTTGCAAACGGCGACGCGGCGCAGCGTTATTCACTTATGGAGCAGCTCGCGAAAATCCAGTGCGAAAAAAGTTAGAATTACGAATGAAGAATTTAGAATTATTCAGTGTTATTGTTGTTTCTAAATTCTTAGTTCTAAATTCTCAATTCAATCAGGAATTGGTATGAGCAACGTTAAAGCAATCGTATTACGTGCGGCGGGGATTAACTGCGACCTTGAGACGCAGAATACATTCGAAATGGCCGGTGCGGCGGCGGACCGCGTTCACATAAACAGAATCATCGAGGATAAATCGCTGCTCGACAGCTACCAGATACTCGCTATCCCAGGCGGGTTCAGTTACGGCGACGACGTCGCGGCGGGCAAAATCCTGGCCAATCAGATAAAACATCACCTCTACGAGCAGGTGCGGAAGTTCATCGACGCGGGCAAATTAGTCCTCGGTATCTGCAACGGCTTTCAGGTCCTCGTAAAAGCCGGCATTTTGCCGGGTGACGGGCAGCAATCTCTCACCATTACTTATAACGACAGCAACAAATACGAAGACAGGTGGGTATATCTGGCGCCGCAGACCGACAGGTGCGTATTTATCGAAAAAGGCAGACAGATTTACCTTCCTGTTGCGCACGGC
The DNA here is from genome assembly GCA_049509475.1 of Sedimentisphaerales bacterium. Classification (GTDB taxonomy): domain Bacteria; phylum Planctomycetota; class Phycisphaerae; order Sedimentisphaerales; family Anaerobacaceae; genus Fen-1362. Next base: position 6,111 of record JBEKZW010000035.1, on the reverse strand, counting down.
GAAGGCAAGATTGTTACTAAAGACCAGCCGACCCTCGAAAAACTTCAGTCGGGCGGTTTTGTTGCTTTCAAATACGTCGATGAAAACGGCAACGAGGACGGTTACCCTGTAAATCCCAACGGCTCAATGGCGTCGATTGCGGGACTAACCGATTCTACCGGACGAGTCCTTGGCCTTATGCCTCACCCTGAAAGACATGTCAGGCATACCCAGCATCCGCGATGGACAAGAATCAAGACACCGGACACCAGACACCGGACACCGGACGCTGATGGGATGACAATTTTCAATAACGCCGTAAAATACGCCAAGGCAAATCTGTAATTCAGAAGACTATTTTTAGTTTTGAGTTTTTAGTGTTGAGTTTTGAGTTAAGAGAGGAGTTTTCGATTTTTGAATCCGTCAGAGGTGGATAAATTTCTATTCCCTGCAATAAAATAGAAATCTCCTGAAAATAAGAACAAGCAACAGTCCCACTTCAATGTCACTGCCGTAAGATTGCCAAAGAGTTGACCAGTAGATTTGCTGCCAAAGAAGATAAATATTGTTGTGAGCTACGGCCAAGATAAAAATAAGCCAACAAATTGGGAAGAACCATTGCCCAAAAGTTTGATACCTTCGCTGCATAGTTATTCTCTCCTGAAAATCTCGATTTTGAAGAACCGTATTTTCTTTCGACTTTTCGGCGGTAAGGATTAAGCAAAAAAGTTGTCCTTTAGGCCATTGTTCGCTATTATGGGACTATATTGTTAAAATCGGGACGACCGGCTTGCAACCAGTTAAGCGATTTGAGTGGTAAAAGATTTTGGTTCTGTAAGCAGTCAATCGGAGCTGTCGAGGATACTCATAAAGGCATCCTGAGGGATTTGGACGGCGACGGCATCACCATTTTCACAAACGCAGTAAAATACGCGAAAAGCAGCGTATAGCGGGTAGCGGGCAGCGTGCAAGGCGGGAATCAGGTCCTTTTCCTTAAAAGCACCGCACCGAGGCCGAGAAGCAGGAGCGTGGCGGGTTCGGGAGTGATTGTGATATTGTCAATAACGATGTGGTGATTGCCGGGATCGTTTATGGGTTTAAACCATAGCGTATCAATATCCTGAAAATTAAAAGCGAACCAGTAAGGTCCGTTCGTCGAAGTGTGAAGGTTTTCGGTATAAAGGCAAGTTCCCCCTCGCCAACCCTCCACAGTAAAAGGTTCGTTATCAAGCCATGCCGCCGTGATATAAGCGCCGACAAAATTAAACGTTGTAAGATCCTCGCTTGTCATGGAAATATCGCGGTGATTTGAAGTATATGCAGACATGTGGCCGATAGTGCCGTACTCGTATCCGGTTCCAGGCCGATATTCTGATGTTCCTAAGCGGAAATCGTTTGACCAATCGAAGCCCATGTATCCGTTTGGAATTTGGATGAAAGTGGCTTCATGACCGGGGTACAGATCCTCAAAGTCAATGACTTGAACACCAAAAGCACATGCAGGCGATCCCAAAACCAGCACGGACAATGTGAATAATGCGGTAAGACGTGTTTTACTTCTCATACTCTTCTCCTTCTTTGCCTTTTGCCCCCAGCCAAAGGCAATTTTCATTATACGTTTTACAGCCGGACAGTCAAGTAAAAAACAGGCAAAACATTGCCTTTTAAGCTGTTTTCCGCATGATAGTATAATAGATTTCTCGACTACGCTTCGCTCGCTCGGAATGACATCGAGTATAGAGTTTCAAGAATCAAATATCGTTTAATCGGAGGTGTCGAGGATGCTCATAAAGGCATCCTGCGGGATTTGGACAGCGCCGATGTTCTTCATCCGCTTTTTGCCTTCTCTTTGTCTCTTGAGCACCTTCATTTTTCTGGTGACATCACCGCCGTAGAGCTTGGCGGTGACATCTTTTCTGAACGGCTTGATTGATTCTCTGGCGATGATTTTTCCGCCGATGGCGACCTGAAGCGGAATCTCGAACTGGTGACGCGGTATGGCTTTTCGCAGGCGAACAAGCATTTTGCGTCCCCTGTTTTCGGCGACGCTTCGATGCACAATCAATGACAGCGCATCGACCTGGATTTTGTTGACCAGGATATTTATCTTGACCAGGTCGCCGACCTCGAAGCCGGTGAACTCGTAATCCATCGTCGCGTAACCGTGACTGATTCCTTTAAGCAAATCATAGAAGTCATAAACGATTTCGGCTAACGGCGCCTTGTATTGCATCATCACGCGGTTCTGGCTGAGGTAATCCGTCTTGAGCAGCTTGCATCGCCTGCTTTCGGACAACTGCATAATTCCGCCGATTGTGTCGGTGGTGGTGATAATTTCCAGACGAACATAGGGCTCGCGCAATTCCTCTATCTGGGTTACGTCGGGCAGGTCGGCGGGCGAATCAATTTTCAGGGTCCTGCCGTCGGTTGTGAGGACTTCATAGCTGACAGTCGGCGCGGTTTGAACGACGTCGATATCGTTTTCGCGTTCGAGGCGTTCCTGGACGATTTCCATGTGGAGCAGTCCGAGGAACCCGCACCGGAAGCCGAAACCAAGGGCGGGCGAATTCTGCGGTATGAACGAAAAGCTCGCGTCGTTGAGTGCAAGCTTGTCGAAGGCCATACGCAAGTTGGGGTAATCGGTATTGTTGCCGGGGTAAAAATCGGAGAATACCATCTGCATCGGGGGGACATAACCTGGCAGAGGTTTTTCGGCCGGGCTTGCGTCATCGGTAATCGTGTCGCCTATGGTGACATCCGACAACTGGCGGACGTTGGCGATAACGTAACCCACCTCGCCGGCGCTGAGCCGGTCAACAGGGGACATCTTCGGCGTGAACTTTCCAAGCTCCGTTATTAGGTGCGTTCTGCCTGTGCCCATAAACCTGATTTTCTGTTTTATCTTCAATTCGCCCGAAAATACTCTGACGTAGCAGATAACGCCTCGATATTCGTCGCATTCGCTGTCGAAGACAAGTGCCGCTGTCGGCTTATCGCTGTTATCGGGCGGCGGCGGAAGCAATGTCACCACCGCGTCGAGTAATTCGTGGACGCCCATGCCGCTTTTTGCGCTGATGTGAAAACAATCCTGTTTTCTTATGCCGAGGACGTGCTCGATTTCTTCCGCGGTGATTTCGGGCTGCGCGGATGGCAGGTCAACCTTGTTGATTACGCCGATAATTTCCGCGCCGACTGACGTCGCGAGATAGGCGTTGGCGACGGTCTGTGCCTGAACGCCCTGGGTGGCATCGACGACCAGGAGTGCTCCTTCGCAGGCGGAAAGCGCTCGCGAAACCTCATAGTGAAAATCGACGTGGCCCGGCGTGTCGATGAGATTCAGCATATAGTTTTTGCCGCCGTGCTCGTAATTCATCGTTACCGCCGAGGCCTTGATGGTGATGCCCCGTTCGCGCTCGATATCCATATCGTCGAGAAGCTGGTCCTTCTTCTCACGGTCGCTCACCGCGCCGGTGAGTTCCATTATGCGGTCGGCCAGCGTGCTTTTGCCGTGGTCGATGTGCGCTATTATCGAAAAATTTCTTATTAGCTCCGTACTCATAAGGCAGTTAATATAGCATAGACGGGCAGAAAAAGACACCCTTATCAGATAGCTGAAAAATCGCACAGGACCGAATCAGCGATTGGCAACGCCTTTCGCGTCAGGTATAGTCGTTTGCTTGTCGTTCGAATCAGGCCAAGTTTTTTATATTTGCCGATTGGTTCTGCGAAAAGCTTCATTGCATCGAAGCCGGTTTGTTTTTCGAATTCATCGAGGATTATTCCGCATCGTCTGCGAAGGTTCAGGACGGCAGTTTCACAGGCAATCTGGATATTAGCAGGAGTTTCGCTCTCTGCGGTTACATTTTTTCCCTGCTCAATCGCCTCGATATATTTTTTTATGTCGGCGATGTTTAGTGTGCGTTTACCGTTCCAGTATGACCCGGCTGCGGGGCCTATGCCGAGGTAGGGAAAGTTCCTCCAGTAATTAAGATTGTGCCTGCACTCGAAACCGGGTTTTGCGAAGTTCGATATCTCATATTGTTTGAAGCCCGCTTTTTCAAGTTCGTCGATGGTAGTCTCATATATCTGCCGGTCGGTTTCCTCATCTACCGGCTTAACCTCGCCCGCCGCAACCGCCTTCTGCAGAGGCGTTCCTTCTTCATAGGTAAGTGCGTAGGCGGAGATGTGCTGAACGCCCAAATCAATCGCCGAGCGCAAACTATGTTTACACGATTTCAAAGTCGAGCCGGGTATGGCGAAAATCAAATCGAGCCCGATATTATCAAAACCCGCTACTTTTGCCGACCGTACCGCCTGCTTAATATCGGCGACCGAATGCCTTCTGCCGAGGAAGGCCAACTCATCCGGATTAAATGATTGTGCCCCGATTGAAATGCGGGTAACGCCTGCGGCGCGTAATCGGCTTAGGATGCTTTTGTTGACCTGGCCCGGGTTGACCTCGATTGTGAATTCTTCGGGTTTTGGGAATCGGCTGGTAATTTCGCCAATTAACCTGAGTAGTTGTTTTGCAGACAGGCAACTTGGGCTGCCGCCGCCTATATATACCGTTTGAAAGGCCTCGATGTGGTCATATTGCCCCAATTCCCTGATTATTGCCGAAACAAGTCGTTGGGGGGCGTGGTTTTTTATCGGTTCGGAGTAAAAACCGCAATATCGGCACTTTGTCTGGCAAAAAGGGATGTGGATATATAAGCCGGCCGGTTGCTGGCCTTTGAGGCGGGTGTCAAAATTGGCTTTTTTATTGGACATATCCTGATTTTAACATAAAAAGTCGGGCTGAACCCCTAATTATATGAAATTCTCCATTTGGAGTGAGTTTTTAAGAGATTTTTGGTTGACCAATTAACAAAAAAAGTTTATTATCTATGTGTGTTTGCCGATGCTACAGTGTGAAGTGGCATTTTTTCTCTGCGGCCTGTCACGGCGGTCGTGACGGACAGGGGAAAGGTTGCTACGCGGCACGAGTGGAGAACCTTATCGAGGTTCGCCCTGTATATTAATAGATGAAGCAGCTTTTGATTTTTTTGCAGGGTGGCGAGAGGCGGGTTTAGGTGCCTGCCCGAAAGGTAGTTAAGCTACATTTAGCTCCGATAACATCGGAGTCACAAGAGCAATAGTGCGGAGAACAAAAGAAATTAACGTTTCGCCCATGCGTATAATGAAATTCAGAATGCAAAAATCACACCGGCATATCGAAATTTATAATTGCCGCACCCCGCAGATAAAATCGCGGCGTGACGGCAGGTTTGATTGTGATTTTGATATCTGATTTTTGATATTTTCTGCCTGCTTAATGGCGGGCGGTTTTACGCTGAAGCGACGAGTTTTCTCCGTAGTTGCATTTTCTCGACGGATTAAGTCGAGTCGTGGCTTTCCTGCCTTTTAGCCCACGATGGGGTTCGCCTTAGGTTTACTTTTCTGACATTGTGCAATTGAGTACAGGAAGGCGAAAGATATGGAAGCGATACTGATGCAAATTAACGTCGAATCTATCTTAGCCGTAATTGCCGGAATTTTGGTTGGGGTTTCTATTACATGGATTGTTGTGTGGGTTATCAACAAGGCCAAGAACAAAACCTTTCATGAGGACATTGAGCGGCAGTTGGACGGCGCAAAAAAGGAAGCAGAGAACATAATCAGGTCCGCGCAGATAGAAGCTGCGGCCGAGACCATCAAGAAAAAAGAGCAGTTTACCGGCGAAGCCAACCAGATTCGCGCAGAGTTGCGCGAAACGGAGCTTCGACTCACCAAGCGTGAAGACACCCTGGATAAGCAGGTCGAGCAGATTCGCCAGAAAGAAAAGACCATTGAGGAGCAGAACAAGGAGGCCGAAAGGCGAATAAGCAACCTTGACCTGAAGGACAAGCACCTCACGGCGGTTATCGCTCAGCAGAAAAACCAGCTTTTGAAAATGTCGACTATGAGCGTCGAGGAAGCGAAGGAAATGCTTCTTAAGCGGCTGGAGGACGAGTGCGAGCTTGAGATGTCCGCTCTGATTCAGCGCAAGGTCGAGGAGGCCACTGAAACCGCCGGCGATAAAAGCAGGGAGATAATCACCACGGCGATTCAAAGGTACGTTGCCGAGCAAACCTGCGAGGTAACGGTTTCGAC
>JBEKZW010000034.1:0-25968 GCA_049509475.1 Sedimentisphaerales bacterium | reverse complement strand
TGCCAGAAACCCGTTTTGCGTTTTTGCTCCGCCGCCAAAAGCTGATTCAAACCAACCTGGCTGGTCCGCAGCGTCTGCTTGATACGCCAAATCGTTCCCTCCGCCAGTTCATCAGGACACTCTTCCGGCGTGATACTTTCAAGGGGTGATAACGATGACTTTATTGAAGTGACGAATTTCGCTGCCTGTTCGTTTGAGAATACTAACTCCTGTGCCTGTGATGATTCTGTCTCTGATGTGATTCCTAAACAGTAATCGAAGAGAAGTTCTTTTTGCTGACTATTTAGTGATATCATTGCGTCTTTTTGCTCCTAACGACCGTTTTCCATTCTTTGGCAAAACGGCCTACCGCCGTATGCAGCCGACTTTTCACCGTGCCAATAGGAATACGCAGAACGTCGCTCATTTGTTTGTAGGAAAAATGGTTAAAATACGCCATAACCAAAATTTCTCTCAGATTATCCGGCATATCCGCTATAACCCGTCTTACGTTGGCGGCAATTTCGCCCTTTTCGAGGTCGTCGTAAGGTCTTTCCTCTTCGGATGTTAGGACGTTGAGCATATCGTCAAACGACATTTCGCTGGAATCACTCATAGTGCCGATGGACACGGTCGCGGTTCTTTGCATTTTTCTCAGGGCGTCTTTGGCCTTATTCGCGGCGATGGTGTATAGCCAGGGGCGAAGAGGCCTTTCCCGGTCAAAACTGTCCTTGCTGGTGAATAGCTGCAAAAAGGTCTCCTGGAAGACGTCATCGATAAGGTCGGTACGATTGAGGAAATTCCGCAAAAAGGCGTATAGGCCGTTTTTGTAGCGGGCAACGATTTCCTGAAACGCACCCTCTTCGCCAGTCGCAGAGCGGTCTAATAGTTCGCCGTCACTTAGTTTTGCAAAATCGGTTGCCATAGTATACATATCTGTTTATTTAGACAATCAAGGATAAAGGCCGGTATTATAACATTTTGCGGGCAACTTAAAACCCTTTTATCCGCAAAATTTCGGCCTTTCCAAACACAAGGGAACAGCAGAACACGGGTAAGTTCAGATCGCCGTCAGGGATTCGACAAGTTTTCCAAACATATCGCAGCAATCTTTTTAAGATGGGCCAGGCCGGGGCGCAATATGGGGGAATGAGCGAAACGGGCCTGAAATTCATCTTCGGTGAGGTTGAGAAACTCATTCAAATCAATGTTGGCACGGTCGGGATGAAAAACAAACTCTTTGTTGGCACATGACGGGGCATTTTGCTGATAAGGACAGGCGAGCAGACATTCGCCGCAGCCAAAGAGGTGATTGCCGATTTTAGGGGCAAGCTCGGCGGGAATATCGGTGTTGGCCTCGATAGTCAGATAGCTGATGCATTTGATGGCATCGAAGGAGCCATCAGGTTTTAACGCCCCTGTGGGACAGGCGACGATGCAACTGTCGCAGCCCGGGCAGGATTCAGTCATCGGCTTATCAGGGTCAAGTTCGAGATTGGTTACGATTTCGCCAAGAAGGATTTGCGGGCCAAGGCGTGGATTGACGAGCATACGGTTTTGACCGATGACACCAAGACCCGCCCTGAAGGCCAGCGCACGTTCGAGCAGAGGCGAGGAGTCAACACATATCTTAAACTGGAAGGAGGGGCAGGCAGCGGAAATAATAAAATCAACGAGCTGCCGGAGCATTTTTTTAAGAAATGGGTGGTAGTCATCGTATTGCGCGAAGGCGGCAACTCGGCCAAAATGGTTCGTTACTCGTGACTCGTCACTCGTGGCTCGCAATGAAGAAGGCGGCTTATAGCCCAGGCCGACGACGATTACCGATTTTGCGCCGGGTAGTAATTCGGCGGGGTTGGTGCGTTTGCTGAGGTTCCTGTGCATCCAGGTCATCTGGCCCGCGTGGCCGGCATTGAGCCAGGCGAGAAGGCGATTGACCTGCTCGCCTTGCAGGGGCGAGGCGTCGGTGATACCGACAAGGTCGAAACCGAGGGCAAGGGCCTTTTGCTTTATCTTTTCTGTAATCGTCATTTTTTGCGCATAATAAACGGGTGTAAGCAGTATTATACTACTATATAACGGAACATAAAAGCTAATTAGAGAAAACACGCTTTAAGCGACGATATAGCAAGATATGCTGGTAATTTGGGGTAACCTGGAGATAAATAAAGATGGAGCAAGGGCTGACAGGATTGATTGGCGGGTCGGGGCTTGGTGATGTGCTGGCCGACAAAATTGAAGAAGCGAAGTTTTGCGACGTGGCGACGCCGTTCGGAAAACCCAGCGACAGAATTATGATTGGCAGGATTGGCAAAAGGCGGGTCGCCTTCATAAACCGCCACGGCCCGGGCCACAAATTATCCCCAAGCAAGGTGCCTTATGCGGCGAACATCTTCGCTTTGAAAAAACTGGGCGCTACTGCGGTGATTGCGACCTGTGCGGTCGGCTCGCTTCAGGCCAAAATCCGCCCCGGCGAGCTTGTGATTGTTGACCAGTTTATCGACCGCACATTCCGCAGGCAGAACACTTTCTTCGACGGTTACGGCGCGGTGCATACCGAAATGGCACAGCCGACGTGCAATAGGCTGGGAGATATTATCTCGGAGGCGGCAAAAAAACTGGACGTAAAAACACATCGCAAAGGGACATACGTCGGGATAGAGGGGCCGATGTTTTCGACCAGAGCAGAATCGCTTATGCACAGGATTTGGGGGGGAGACCTGATTGGGATGACGGCGATACCGGAGGTGAAACTGGCGAGGGAAGCGCAAATGTGCTATTCGCTGGTCGCGCTGGTGAGCGATTACGACTGCTGGAAGCCGCAGAAGAAAAAAAGAGACAAGCAGGAACTCCTGCGAGAGATAATCGGGAACCTGAATCGGGCAAGCGGCAACTGCCTCGAACTGATTAAGGTAATTCTGGCGAACAGGCACGATATTGTTTGCGATGATTGCGACTGCAGGCGGAGCTTGGATTTAGCGGTCTGGACGGACAGCAAACATATATCCGCTGCGGAGAAAAAGAAGGTCGCGATACTGTTCACGTAAAATCGAAACTCAACATCAGCTTTTATGAACAGAGGTTTCGCACCGCGGTGACGCAATCCGGGGAATCGTTTTTCGGGTAGCGTTTCTGCATCGCGGCGGCAACGAGTCCTATGAACATCGGCTGCGGCCGTAACGGGCGGGAAGTCAGGCATGGATGGGCCTGAGTGCCTACGAAGTAAGGATGCGAGGGTATTTCGAGAATTTGCATAATGGGCTGATTGGGGGCCTTACCTGAAAAAACAAGGCCTCCTTTTTCGAGCGAGTCGATATAACGAGGAGCAACTTCGTAACGATGTCTGAATCGCATCCTGACGGAGCGTGCCTTCGCGAATAGCTGCCAGGCGAATGTATCGGGTTTGAGTTCGATATCGAAGCCGCCGAGACGCATATTTCCGCCGAGACCCTCGATTTTCAATTGTTCCGGCAGATAATCGATAACGGGTTCTTTGCAATTTGGCTCAATCTCGGTGCTGTTTGCGCCGGCTAAGCCGCAAACGTTGCGGGCGAATTCGATTACAGCCATCTGGAAGCCGAAACATATACCGAGATATGGGAGGTTGTTTTCGCGGGCGTGTTTGACGCAGCAGATTTTGCCTTCCGCGCCGCGCGTACCGAAACCGCCTGGGACGATTATACTATCGACGTCGGCGAGGTGAGTTAATACATTTGCATCGGTGAGGTTTGTTGTTTCAATCCATTTTATATTGACCTTTGCGCCAAGCGCAATACCTGCGTGTTCGAGGGAGTTGATGATTGAGGCGTAGCTGTCGCGAACGGAGGTATATTTGCCCGTGATGGCGATTGTTACGGGCTTATGCGCGGCGTCGATTTTATCGGTGAAATCGCACCACTGCGCCCAGGATTTTCGCTCATGACGGAGGTTGAGGCGGTCTTCTATTTTCAGGAGACGCGCGACCTCGAAATCGAGGCCCTTGTCGCGGAGCATCGCGGGGATGGTATAAATGCTGGCGGAATCATGCAGTGAGATGACCCGCTCGAAGGGGACATTGCTATAAACGCTGATTTTCTGGCGGACGGTATCGGTTACGGGACTTGCGCACCGGCAGGCGATGATGTCTGGTTGCACCCCAAGCTGCATCAACTGCTTGATTCCCAGTTGTGCGGCCTTTGATTTCTGCTCGCCTAAGGTCTGCGGTTCAAGAATATACGTCAGCGCGACAAAGCAGGCGCTGTTCGGGCCTTCTTCGTAGGCCAGCTCTCGCATCGCCTCAATGAAGTACGCGTTTTCGAGGTCGCCTACGGTGCCGCCTATTTCGACGAAGACAATATCGGCGTTCGATTTCATCGCGAGATTTCGCAGGCGCAATTTCACCTCGCCCGTAACGTGCGGAATCATCTGGACGTCCCTGCCTAAGTAATCGCCCCGGCGTTCCTTGTTGAGAACGTCGCTGAAAATCTGCCCCGACGTGCAGAAATTCGCCCTGCTCAAATCCTGGTCTAACATACGCTCATAAGTGCCGAGGTCCATATCACATTCCATACCGTCGTCTAAGACGAAGACCTCGCCGTGGCGGAACGGGTTGAGCGTGCCTGAATCGATATTAAGATAACCTTCGAGCTTGATGGGGGCGACCTTGAGGCCCTTGTCCTGCATCAGCTTGGCAAGACACGATGAGAATATACCTTTGCCTAAGCCGCTCATCACAGTGCCCATTACGAACAGATACTTTGTTTTCCCCGGCTTATAGCCCGGCGGCATCGGCGAGAAAAACTCGCTGTCAGTTGATGTCTTGCTTACCGATGTCAATAATTCAGTATCTTTAGTCATATAATTATTCCTTCTTTGCCTTTTCTGCCACAGAGGCCTCTTTATTTTTAGCCACAGAGGTCACAGAGCATTGACATGGTGTTTCATAGAATCTCAGAGTGTTTTCGTATTTCCGCCGATGCTCAATTACCAATCCGTCTTTTCTATTACACGCCGACCTCATCATATTCATAATCATATCTCGTTTACAATCGCCGGTTCTATAATGATATGCCCAGAGTTTCTCACAATCTAATGTTATTTGTTCCAATCCATTGACATACATTCTTCGCTTAATCGGAACATCGTATTCTCTAAAGCCAAGACCATCTACCCAAATGGACGGCTTACAACCGCTCGCCACCAATTTCGCATGCGCATTAGGTGTTAGTACCAGCCCTATCCAATCTTGTTTTTCCGTGAAGTTATGCGCGTCAACGAGTGCTTCGCCAAGATAAATGTTGCTGTTCCTGTCCGCGTAGAAATCACCCACTGTCAGAGCGCCACGGAGGAGCCAATTTTTGATATTTATCATATAGTCAAAGAAATGAATCGCAGCAATATAAATTGTATTATACGATTTGGTGGAGTCATCTAAGGAATATAGAAGAAAGCTGTCAGAAAACCAAAAACAATCGTATAGCGACCCGAAATTTGGAATACTTTTTAATTCACCATTTATATGTTCTACGGCTCCTTTATACATATCAGCTAGAATCGGCAACTGCCCGGTATTCAAACGTATTTCATTCTTGAATCCAAGGATGTCAAAATATGCGACCCAGCAATTACCGTTTATTATTTTTTCTTCTTCCATTTTAATTCTATTCTCTGTGCTCTCTGTGTCCTCTGTGGCTAAATATCATTTATTTTCTCTGCGGCTATATCTCTTCACGAATTCCGCGTATTGTTCGGGCGTGTCGATGCCAGCACAGGTGTGCTTAACTTTGGCGACAAGTATATCGAAACCATTTTCGATAGCACGCAATTGTTCGAGTTTTTCGAGTTTTTCCAAAGGCGTCTGCGGCAACTTTGTAATTTTAAGCAGAAATTCTTTTCGATAAGCATATATGCCAAGATGCCGCAGGTACTTTTCTGTTTCGCCAACGCCGCCCTTCTCCCTGTCGTATGGTATAACGGAACGGGAGAAATAAATGGCCCTTACAGGCGTGTCCTGCGTACTGCGTACTGCGTATTGCGTAACTACTACTTTTACGAGATTTGGGTCGGCGATTTGTTCTTTCGTTTCAAACTCCGCAACCAGAGTGGACATACTGCTTTTGGGATTATCAACGAGAAGTTTTGCGACGGTGTCGATATTCGCCGGGTCGATTTCGGGTTCGTCGCCTTGCAAGTTGACTACTATATCGAAATCCAGCCCCCCTACTGCTTCGGCGATACGGTCTGTGCCGCTTGGGCAATCGGGGTTAGTCATAATACATTCTGCGCCGAAGGATTTCGCGGCGTCGGCGATTCGTTTATCGTCAGCGGCGATAATGACCCTGTCCGATAATTTGGCGAGTTTGGCCTGCTCGTAAACGTGCTGGATGAGGAATTTGCCTGTATCTTTGGCGAGAACTTTCGCTGGGAACCTTGTTGAGCCGTAACGGGCAGGAATACAAACTATGATTTTAGGTTTTGGCATTGCTGAGCGTAGTTTTTTTTCGACGCTACAGTAAAAATATAATACAAGACCGGCAGACAGATGTCAATAACATAAAAAGATTTTGTTTTCATTTGCCGAAAACAATAAAAAAGCCCCGCAATAAAATGCGGGGCATAAACTAAAACCGCCTTATAACGGCGGATTACAATATGATTTTACATTGAGCCGGCGGGCTTCTCCTGCGGTTTCATCATCTGGCACTTTTCCATACATTCCTTCATCATCCGCTGCATCTTCGCCTGCATTGCCGCGGTATCGATTTTCAAATCTACCTCTTTGACGAAATTAACGTCTTTGTCATATTTGAGCAGTTTGTTATCGTACATAACAATGACGCCGCCATCTTGTGTAGCCACTATCTCTTTATGCATCATACCCTGGGCCATCATCGTATGCATCGGGCACATCATCGGCATGGCCTTGCCCATCATTCCTTTTTGCATCATCATATCGTTGCTGTCCATCATGCCTTTGCCCTTCATCATAGGGTCCGCGGCAAAAGCAAAATACGCCCACCCGGCTGTCAGCAAAACGACCACCATCGTGATAATTGCGACTCTTTTCTGTTTGTTTCCTCTGGCAAGCATTTCAGTATCCCTTCAAAAAACATTTAATAAAGTTAATATCTGCGCTTTATAAGGCAATAAGATAACAATGAATCGCCGCTCGTTAAAATAAGGGAATTGCTTAATAAGGATTCAAAATTGCCTATGATAATCAGCGTTTCAACCGCAACTGCCGGCATCACTGCCCGCCGAGTTTGTCCGGGCGTTCGGAATCCAGCGTATTCAGGAAACAGATGATTTCGTCGATTTCGCTGAAGCTCAGTTTCGTATCGAGCTGCATCCACGCCATAATGCGAACTGCCTCCGGCAATGTCGACACCTGCCCGTCATAAAAGTACGGGGGCGTGAGAGTTACATTGCGCAGCGTTGGGACCTTGAAGACGAATTTGTCCTCGTCATTATGCGTAACTGCATAACGCCCCATATCCGACTGGTTTTGATACGGGTGATAAACCCCAAACTTTTTCATCAGGCGGCCGCCAACCAGAAAACTGCCGTGGCATTCGACGCACCCGGTATCCACAAATCGCATCAGGCCGCGTTCTTCCTCCGCGGTTATTGCGTCCATATCGCCCTTAAGATACCTGTCAAAGCGGCCCGGCGTAACAAGTGTCCTTTCAAACGCAGCGATTGCACGTGCCGTGTTATCAAAAGTAACCGGCTCTTGCTCATTCGGAAAGGCACGTTTGAAAAGGCGAGGATAATCGCCAGCATTTTTAAGCCGGCTAACCACTTCATTTTCGTCGGGCATAGCCATTTCTATGGGATCGAGCAATGGCACTTTGGCCTGCTCTATGAGGTCGCTCGCTCGCCCGTCCCAGAACTGCCTCCTCTGAAAGCCGGCGTTGAGCACGGTAGGAGAGTTGCGAGAACCGGCAATACCTTTGACGCCAGTAGATGTCGGCTTGTAATCTACGCCTGACATCATACCGTCAAGCCGGTGACAGTCATTGCACGACTGGGTTTGTGTCAGGGAAATTTTGCGCTCGAAATAAAGCTTTCGGCCAAGCGAAATCATCGCCGGAGTATCACTCTCGCTGCCGGGCATTTTGTCCGGAAGAGGCCTGAAATATATGCGAACGCTCAGCGGAATTTCATCAATCCTCTGGGCAGGCGTTAACGACTCGGCCGGGCGTAGGCGTTCCTTCGCGGATTGCATCCCCGCAAAGGCACTAAGGAACGCCCATCCGGTTAATAGCAGCACCGTGAAAAAAATGCCGTCTTTGTAAGCGATGCCTCTACTTTTTCTCCGCCGGCTTGGCTTCGACTTTTTCCATGCTGTCAACATATATCGCCTGGATGCCCTTGCCTTTTACAAGCAGGCCTTTAACTGTAACCTGACCGCCCAGGAGTTTCATTCGTGCCGGATTCATTAATGAAACACCCTGTTCGCCGGTCAGGAGGATATACATATTGCCTTCGGCATCGGTCAGCATAGGCGGGTCGCCGGCCTTGACGCAAGTAGTGCAGCAATCGGGCTTGCAGGTCATATCCGGATGCGCAAGCTTGCAGAACGTGCACGACATATTACCTGTCATAGCAATCTGCTTTCCGCTGGTCGAGGTCTTGTCGCTCTTGGGCTTTTCCTGCTCGGCTGCAATGGCAAAATATCCTGTCCCCGCTACAAGCAGGCAGACCGTCGCCAAGATTATTATCCTCTTCATTATTTTCTCCTTTCTTCATATGACAAAACAATTATTCAGAACCCTACATCCGACCGCCAAGACATTACAGTACCGCGTGCGGCAGCAAAATAAGAGGATTGCCTAATGGGTATAAGGAAATTGCCTATGCGGTCGGAATATCGACTAACGCCCAATTGATTGTTATCGGTATGATTATAGTCGTCGCCGTCGCGGCGGACCAGTTGGCGCAGAGCCGGACGAAAAAAGCCGGGATTTAAGCAACAAGCCAAAAATTTATTGAATGCCTTCATAGAGACCTTGCGATAATGGTTGCGCAATGGTTTGAATGTAACAATCTCCCGCAGGAAAACTGCTGGCAGGGGTAAAATTAACCATAAAATTTCCCGGATTAGGTATTGACAAAAAAGCCGGAATGTGGTAAGATAGGATGATAATGCAGATTAATCGCGGCAATTTGTTTGGTTGGTGGCGGCCTGTTGGATAAATCCGGCGGGCAGGCGGAGAATCTGCACTAAGAAAAAACAATAAAATAAAAGTAATTTACGCGGCCTGTTGGATTAAAAACAACAGGCCGCTTTTTTTATGGCCTGAAAAGACTTATATCCTCATAATAAGGACGTGAAAAATGGATGACTACAGACAAATAATTGAAAACGCCAAGCCTGGGGAGATAATCCCGATTGTCAAACGAATCGAGATGGCTGACCCGATGGACTTTTTCGCCAAAATCAGCGACTACGGACGGGCAAAGAACTGCTGCCTATTGGAGTCGCGGGAGTATCTGGCGGGAAGTTCCGCACTCAGCTTTGGGACGGCCAAGCCGGCGTTATACCTGACGGGCAACGGAAACGAATTTGAAATCAGGGCGCTGACAAAAACAGGCAGGAGAATGATTAAATACCTGACGTTCGACCCGAAAAGGTTCGGCTTTTGCGAAACAGCGGACTTCAACGCCGAACGGATTAAAGGCACAATCAGAAAACCCGCGGGATTAGTGGATGAGCAGACCCGCCTGACGAGCACAAACCAGATGGACGTCCTGCGTGCGGTGGCTTTCTCATTTCGGCTGGCAAGTAAGCCCTTCCGCGTCACCTGCGGACTGCTCGGCGCTTTAAGCTACGACTTTATCGACCAGTTCGAGAAACTCCCCCGCAACGAAACCGACCTGCTTGGCAATCCCGATTACGAACTGTACTTCGCGGACAATATCTTCCTGATGGACCACGAGAAAAACGAGGGTTACATCGTCGTCAATGTTGTAATCACCAACGGCAACAGGGCGGAGGTAATAAACGAGGCGCAGGAGTGTTTCGACTACTATGAAAATATCGCTCGGTTCGAGACGCCGAAGGCCAAAAAACACGAGGCCCCCCTGCCTAAGCCATCGACCGATACAAACCAGAAAGAATACGAGAATATGGTGCGGTCCGCCAAGAAGCACATTTTAGACGGGGACATTTTTCAGGTGGTGCTGAGCAGGACGAAAGTTGAGCCGTGCGCCGATGAGCCGTTGGACGTTTATAAACGATTACGTGAATTGAACCCGTCGCCTTATATGTTCTACATAAACACGCCGAATACGGCGCTGCTGGGGTCAAGCCCCGAACTGAATCTGCGGGTCAACGGCACAGAGAATCGCAGCGTGGAAATCAGGCCGATAGCGGGGACAAAGCCGAGAGGCAAGGTCAACGGCAAACTCGACGCGGATATCGACTTCCGGTATGAGGCGGAATTGAAAATCGACCGCAAGGAGCTGGCTGAGCACATGATGCTGGTGGATTTGGCAAGAAACGATATCGCCCGCGTGGCACAGCCGGGAAGCAGGGTTGTGACGGAGCTGCTTACGGTGGAGAAATACGAATCTGTGCAGCACCTCGTGAGCAACGTCAAGGGAACATTGGCGAACAATCTCGACGCCTTAAGCGCATACCTTGCGACGATGAATATGGGGACATTGACGGGCGCTCCGAAAATTGAGGCGATGAAAATTATCAGGCAGTTAGAGAAAACAAAACGCGGGTACTATGGCGGCGCGGTGATGTACCTGACGGTTGACGGGCAATTCGACAGTTGCATCACGATAAGGAGTTTGCAGATTAAAGACAATAAGGCGTATATTCGGGTCGGGGCGGGGATAGTTCACGACAGCGTCCCGAAAACTGAATTCGAGGAAACAGAGCACAAGGCCGGCTCCTGTATGCGGGCATTGAAAGGATAATAAGCGGGGACAATTATGAGTGAGAAAAAAAGACGAGTTTTGTTCATCGACAATTTTGATTCGTTCACGTATAACCTCGTGGATGACTTTTGCAAGCGGGACTGCGAGGCGAGGGTTTACCGGGCGGACACGTCGATAGAGGATTTGAAGCGGGTGGCGGAAAAGTTCGAGCCGGACTTGTTAGTGATTTCGCCCGGGCCGGGGACGCCCGCAACGTCGGGTGTAACGCTTGCGGCAATCGATTATTTCAAGGACAAGCTGCCGATATTTGGGGTGTGTCTGGGACACCAGGCGATAGTGGAGTATTTCGGGGGCAAAATCGGACACGCCCCTGAACCGGTGCATGGTAAACCCTCGCGGGTAACTCACAACGGCAAAGGCGTATTCGCCGGGGCGGAGAATCCTCTGCAGGCGGGACGATATCACAGTTTGTGCGCATTGAGTATGCCGGAATGTTTAGAGGCGACGGCTGAATTTGAGGGCGTGAATATGGGCATCAAACACAAAACGCTGCCCATATACGGCGTGCAGTTTCACCCTGAAAGCATTCTCACGCCCGCAGGCGGCAAAATCATCGAAAATATTTTAAAAATCGCTGAACAACACTCAAACAGGCAGAGGGTCTGAATATGGCGACGATAACCGAATACATAGAGCCCCTGCTTCGAGGCCAACACCTGACTTTCGAGCAGGCGGGCAAAGTGCTGGATATTATTTTTGAAGGCGAAGTGCCTGAGGTTCAGATTGCGGCGCTGCTGACCGCGATGCGATGCAAGTCGGCAACCGCCGCGGAATTCGCCGGGCTTGCGAAATCGCTGCGTGCTCATTGTGTCAAAGTTGACCCCGGCGTTGACAACCTCGTGGATACCTGCGGGACGGGCGGGGCGACAGTAAAGACTTTTAACATATCGACGGCGGCTGCGCTTGTCGCAGCGGGTGCGGGCGTTCGCGTCGCCAAACACGGCAACCGCGCGATAACAAGCAAGTGCGGCTCGGCGGACGTTTTCGCCGAACTTGGCGTCAATATCGAGGCCGGGCCGGACATAGTGGCAAAGTGCATAAAAGAAGCCGGCATAGGTTTTATGTTTGCGCCGAAGCATCATCCGGCGATGAGATACGTTCAACCGGTGCGCAAGACACTGGGTTTCAGGACGGTATTCAACATATTAGGCCCGCTTGCCAACCCCGCCGGCGCACAGGGACAGGTAATGGGCGTGCCTGAGCAGGCCTTGATGCCAATCGTGGCGGAAGCGCTGCATTTGCTTGGCGTCAAACGCGCGATGATTGTGCACAGCGACGGCCTCGATGAAATCAGCACGATGGGGCCGACAAAGATTATGGAACTCAAGGCGGGCAAAATAATCGAGTCTATGCTGAACGCGGGTGATTATGGGATTAAAAAGGCTTCGCTCGACGACCTCAAAGGCGGCGATGCCAAAAGCAACGCCGAGGCAGTAAAAAATATAATAAACGGAAAGGAAACAGGCGCCAGAAAAGATATAGTTGTGCTAAACGCGGCGGCGGCGATAATTGTGGCAGGACTGGCCCAGGATTTTGGTTCCGCGGTGCGCATCGCCGGACAGGCAATAAGCAGCGGCGAGGCGACGAGACGGCTGGAAAAACTGGTCATGGTTTCAAAGGGTTGAGAAAGGGACTTCGATGAGAATGGTGGCGGTCAAAGTAAAAATTTGCGGCCTGACAAATTACGAGGACGCGGCGGCAGCGGCGGATATGGGCGCGGACATGCTCGGGTTCAATTTTTATCCCAAAAGCCCGCGACACATAAAACCCGCTGACGCGATAAAAATCATAGACCGGATACCCGCTTTCGTTGACATTGTGGGCCTGTTCGTCAACGACACTTTCGAACACATCGAGCAGGTAATCGACGAATGCAGCCTTGACTGGGTTCAGTTTCACGGCGACGAACCCCCGAAATACTGCGAGCAGTTCGGGACGCTCAACGTGCGGACAATGAAAGCAATTCGTGTCAAAGATAAAAAAGACATTAAGCACGCAGAAGAATATTACACCGACGCAATTTTGCTCGATGCCTTTGACCCCAAAAAATACGGCGGAACAGGACTTGTCTTCGACTGGAACATCATAGGCAACATAAGCAAACGAGTATTTCTGGCAGGAGGCATCAACGCGGAAAATATCGCAAAAGCGGTCGAGCTGGGAATCTATGGCATCGACGTTTGCAGCGGCATCGAGAGCAAGCCCGGCAAAAAAGACCATGCCAAAATGCGAAAACTGTTCGACATAATTAAAAACTTGAGAGGTTAATCTACCGCAGGCGGATTAAAGACCACAAAGACAAAAAGGAAAATCCAATGAAACGAATCCTGCTTTTTCTAATGTGTACCTCTTTGATACCCAGTGCTTTTGCCGACGTGAATACACCAGATAAGAACGCTCAACTGATTCAGGCCGCAAAAGACACTGATGCCAATACCGAAAATTTTGCACTGCACAAAGCCGCGTATGAAGGCAACCTTGAGGAAGTCAAAGCCCTTATTGCCAAAGGCGCTGACGTCAATGCCAAGTGGTCGGGTTATCATTATACACCGCTGCATTTCGCTGTTACTAAAGGGCATGAAGAGATACGGGGACTGTTCGATACCTCCAATTTCAAGAAATTCAATGAGATAAAAGACAGGACAAAAAAAGTAGATTATCCCAGATTATATACGGATATAGTGTCTCTGCTGCTTGCCAATGGCGCCGATGTCAACACAAAAATATCGGGCGGCTGGACAGCACTGTTCCTTGCGACCCATTTCGGCTATTTAGATATGGCTGAACTGCTTATCGCTAAAGGGGCAGATATAAACGCCATAGGCACCGATGGTACAACGCCTTTGTCCACTGCTGCCCTGGGAAATCATAAAGATATAGAAAATCTTCTCATAGCCAAAGGCGCTAAAGTTGACATTTTCATAGCATCGGCTATGGGAAATATTGAACGCGTCAGGAACTTCCTGAAAAACGACTCTAATATGATTAATGCTGTTCGAAACGATTTCACACCACTGCACACCGCGGCATTCAGCGGGCAAATAGAGATGGTAAAATTCCTCATTGAAAAAGGAGCAGATGTTAATACGGGCTATCCCAAAAAGCCGACGCCGCTGTATTGGGCTGCCTCTAAAGGCCATTTGGATATAGTGAAATTACTCGTCAACAAGGGCGCCATTATAAATGGTGAATCCCCTAATTCCCCGCCTCCGCTGTTTGGCGCAGCGTGGGGAGGAAATAAGGAAATCGTTGAGTTACTCATTGCTAAAGGAGCTGATGTAAATGTAAAAGACAGTCGTGGTTGGACACCGTTGTTCGCCGCCGCGATGGCAGATAAAGGCAGCAAGGATATAGCAGAGTTACTTATTGCCAAAGGCGCCGACGTTAATGCAAAAGCTAAGGACGGCCGGACACCCTTGTGGGCTACTGTCAGACCGAACCACATTGAAACAGCCAAATTGCTGGTCAGCAAAGGCGCTGACATAAACGCAAAATATGACCATGACAATACTGCTCTGCACATTACAGCCAGATTTGCCCAAAAGGATTTTGTAGAATTTCTTCTGGCCAATGGTGCGAACGTAAATGCGACGCAGGATGCAAATTGGACGCCGCTGCATCACGCTGCATTAGGCGGTAACAAGGATATAGTCGAGATGCTATTGGCCAAAGGGGCTGATATAAACGCCAAGGATAACAGTGGTACGACACCGCCCGTTGTAGCTGAGGGGCAAGGATACCCGGAAATTGCAGAGTTGATGAGGAAATATCGGGATGAAAATAAAAAAGCAGGGAAACCTGTGGCAAAAGACAGCAACCTTCCGGCCGCACAAACTGCCCCGGCTAAAGACGCTGATGTTAACGCCAAGAATAACGGCAAAACAGCGTTAGATATGGCAAAAGAGAGAGGCCGCACAGATATCGTGCAAATACTTGAAAAACCCGCGGTGCCCGCCGGTCTTGCCAAGGCGGATATACCAGACAAAAATGCCCAATTGATTCAAGCCGCCCAAAACGGCAACCTCCCCGCCGCACAAACCCTTCTGGCCGGTGGCGCTGACGTCAATGCTAAAAATAACCAGGGCACAACGTCGCTGATAATAGCCGCAATGAACGGTAATACTGAAATGGTTAAGCTTCTTCTGGAAAAGGGAGCTAATGTTAAAGAGAGAAATAATTTCTTTTTCGGCAGCCAAACATCCCTGATAGTCGCGGCGGAGAATGGCCATACGGAAATCGTCAAACTCCTGCTCGAAAATGGCGCCGAGGTCAATGTCAAGACCAATGAAGGTAAAACAGCTTTGGCATTGGCAAAAAGCAAAGGACATACTGATATTGTGCAACTGCTTGAAAAAGCCGGCGCAAAGGAATAACTTTAATTTCCGATTTGCGATTGTCGATTGTCGATTTAAAAATGCAAATTACGAATATGAATGCAGAATACAGAACATAGAATACATAATGCAGAACAGAAAACAAAACACGAAGGAAGATAGAATTTATGAAATACAAAGGCAGATTCGGTGACTATGGCGGTTTTTATGTGCCGGAGGTTTTGATACCGGCCCTTGAGGAATTGGAGGAGTCGTTTTACCGGTTCTACAAGGACAAGAATTTCGTTAATGAGTTGTCGCGGTTGATGGCGGACTACGCGGGCAGACCTACGCCCCTCTATCACGCCAAACGCTTCAGCGAATACGTTGGCTTCAACGTGTATCTCAAACGCGAGGACCTCCTTCACGGCGGTGCGCACAAGGTCAATAACACACTGGGCCAGGGATTGCTCGCCAAATATATGGGCAAAACAAAACTCATCGCCGAAACCGGAGCGGGCCAGCACGGCTTAGCTACCGCGATGATTGGCGCATTATTCGGGATGGAAACAAAAATCTTTATGGGCGCAACCGATGTCGAACGACAAAGCGTCAACGTCCACAAAATGAAACTTTGCGGCGCTCAGGTCATATCCGTCAAAGGCGGTACAAGCACGTTGAAAGATGCGATTAACGACGCCCTTCGATACTGGACCGCCAACGTGACGGATACGTTTTACCTTTTTGGCACAGCCGCGGGGCCTCATCCGTATCCCACGATTGTGAAACACTTCCAGAGTTGCATCGGCAAAGAGGCGCGTCGGCAATGCCTCAAAAAACTGGGCCGGCTGCCTGATATGGTATTGGCGTGCGTCGGCGGAGGCAGCAACGCGATAGGAATATTCTCAGGTTTCCTAAACGACAAAAACGTCCGCCTCATCGGCGTCGAAGCGGGAGGCAGGAGCTTATCGAGCGGCAGACACGCTGCGTCAATCTCCGCGGGAAAACCAGGCATCCTGCACGGCGCAAAGGCATATCTCCTCCAGAACGCCGAAGGACAAGTCAACGACACCGAAAGCGTCAGCGCAGGACTCGATTACCCCTCGGTCGGCCCGGAACATTGCTATCTCAGTGACATTGGCAGGGCCGATTATGTCGCTGTCGAAGACGAAGATGTCCTCGATACATTCGGCCTGTTATGCAAAACAGAGGGGATTCTACCCGCACTGGAAAGTACACACGCTCTGGCTTATCTGGCAAAACAGAAAGGCAAACTGCCCGCAAAGACGATAGCGGTCGTAAACCTCTCAGGCCGGGGCGACAAGGACGTTGGCATCGTTGAAAAATTCAGACCAGTGAAGGATTGAAAAATGAAATCTTATAAACAAGTTTTCGCGGGATTAAAACACGCGGCGGTCATACCATTTTTCGTAATAGGCGACCCGGACTATAAAACGAGCGCCAAAATTGTCAAATCGGCCATCGACGCCGGCGCGGATATCCTCGAGTTAGGCATACCGTTCTCAGACCCCATCGCCGACGGCCCCACGATTCAAAAGGCGGACATCCGCTCGCTCAAAAACGGTATGACCGTCAAAAAGGCGATTGCCTTTATCACAGAAATTAAAAAATACAAGGATATCCCCATCGGCCTGTTGATGTATTACAACCTGATTTTCCAATACGGCACGGAAAAATTCTTCCGCGATTGCCACAAAGCGGGAGTTAACAGCGTCCTCGTCGCCGACCTGAGCATCGACGACGCCGGCGAAATTATCGGCCCGGCAAAAAAAGCGGGACTCGATACCGTCTTTATGGTTACGCCAAACACGGGAAAACAACGTCTCAAGCTCATCGCCTCAAAAACCACCGGCTTTATTTATGCCGTTTCGCTTTTGGGCGTAACAGGCAGCCGAAAAACATTATCTACTTCAGTCAAAGGACTTATCAGCAGAATCAAAAAGGAAACTGATGTCCCGGTGTGCGTCGGCTTCGGCATCAGCACTCCCGAACACGCCGCAAAAGTCGCCCAATCAGGCGCCGATGGTGTCATCATCGGCTCAAAAATCGTAAGTTTGATTGAAGATAACCTCAAAGACAAAAAGAAATGCCTAAGCGAAATATCGAAGTTCATAAAAAGAGTTAAGTCGGTTATTCCAGAATCCTGACTACCCCCCTGTCGCCATCCACCTGGATGGTCTGGCCGGTTTTGATTATTTTTGTCGCGTTGCCGACGTTTACCACGGCAGGAATGCCGTACTCGCGGGCAATGATTGCGCCGTGGGAAAGCAGACCGCCCTGTTCCATCACGATTCCGGCAGCGGGGATGAAATACGGCGTCCAGCCGGGGTCGGTAAATGGGGCAATGAGAATTTCGCCTGCCTGAACCTGCTCGCTGTTATCGGCTCTCAGTATTACACGTGCCTTCCCGCTGACAACGCCGGGACTTACCGCCAAGCCGTCTAACAGATTGGCGCCGGCATCCACATCGGCCGGGACATACGTATCGGGGTTAAATCTCCCAAAGATTACGCTGGGCGGCGATATTGACTGCCATTTCTCATAATCAGCCCGACGGGCAGCGATAACCTGTCTGATATCGACTTTGGATTGATTCCGTGTCAACTGACCAAGTTCCTCCAGCTTAAGGAAGAAAACATCGTCGTTGTCTACTATTAAAGAGCCAGCCGCCAGTTTTCTGCCAAGTTCGAGCAGTATCCAGCGTATAGATGCCATTAGTTTTATGGCTTCGCTTTTGATGTTCTCGCGAAAGGCCGAACCATACTGGGCACGAACAAGCAGGTAATTGAAAACTGCCCGTTTGAAAGGATTTCTTAGTTTTTGACGGCACTTTTTAACAAGCTGCTCTCTCTGTTCGGCAATCCTCCTGCGGTTTTCCAGTGGGTTGGACTTTTCGACGGAGTTAAGATAGCCGCGTAAAATGCCCAGGACGTAATCCGGCGTCTCAAACCACCTCCGGTTATAAATCTCGAGCTCGCCGCGGCAGTGATGCCCGTGGGCCTTCATAAAACGGTTCCACTCAGTTAAAAACTCCTCGCCTGAAGAGTTTTTAATTAACTCCTCGCAAACAACGTCCCATTTGACATTTGATTGTATCAGCTCCTTCAGAATAGAACTTTCGTTGACTTTCACGGCCAGCCGCCAGAGGTCGAGTCCTGCTTCCGCGTCTTCCATATTGCCCAAGCCCGCAAGCAGCCTTCCTGCACATGACTGTTCATCGGGAATCCATCTGCTGCATACCATCTCGAGGATTGGAAAATAGGCCATCCAGTGAATCATATAAAGAAAATTGGATGCTGTGATTATGCCATCGGGGAAGTCGGCAACGGCCTCCATCAGGCAGTCAGCCAGCCGTTCGGCGGACAAGCCAGAGATATCGAGACAGGCCCATTTCTCGTTTATCTTCCTTGCGTTGGCGAGAATGGACTGAGATTTGCGGCGTGTACTACGGAGTATGCCGGCTATTAGCAAAGGCAATCTCAAAATGAACCTCACGTGGTTGTGCCGGATTCCGGGCAGGTCTTCCGTTGGTGTATTTCTGAGTTTTTCAATCATCCGTATCATCTCAGGTTCACTTCCGGCTAATGAATTCCAGTCGAGATTTCTTACAATCCTGAAGTGCCTTATGACAGCGGTCCATAGGCCGGCGTTAAAATAAACCCGGCCGGCAATCAGGTCGTATGTCGGGATATTGCCTTTATCTATGCACATCACGTCAAAGACAGGTTTGAAGATTTTCTTTTCAAGGGATCCAAGCATCCAGAATGTGGCCGGCGTTACCACATCAGGCAATACCTCCTTCGCAGCAAAACTGCTCCAGATTTGCCGGTCTTCCCAAATTTGTGCTCTTGGTATAGTGGTAATGGGTCTGGACTGAAGCAGAAAAATCTTGCCCTGGTGAATCGCCCATTCGATGTCCTGGGGACAGCCTAATTCGCTTTCGGCTTTTATGGCGAGCTTCGCAAGCTTTTGAGCCGTCTGGTTGTCGATACAAGGGGCAGATATCGAACGTGAGATGACGTTCAGCCCCCTTTTGTCCAGAACAACACGGTCAGGAGAGACCTTGCCTGAAACCAATGCGTCGCCGAGACCGGGACAGGCCTCGATAACAACGCGATTATTGTCGCCGGTGACAGGGGCAGCGGTGAAAATTACACCCGCGACATCTGCCGGAATAAGGGACTGGACGATTACAGCCATCTCGACCTTCGAATGGTCGAAGCCATTTTTTTGCCTGTAGCTATATGCACGCTCGGTCCATAACGAGGCCCAGCACTTCTTTATGGCAATCAGGCAATCTTCGAGACTGGAAATCCCAAGATATGTGTCGTAGAGACCTGCGAAGGAATGACCGGGCAGGTCCTCTGCTGTGGCCGATGAGCGAACGGCCAAACGGCTGGCTGCGAGTGTATTGTAATGTGTTTCAATTTCAGCAGCAAGTGAGTCATCCATTGGTGATTCAATGATAGCCCTTCGCACATCAGCCAGGGGCTTGGCAACGTCGAAGCTTTCAGGCCTGCTAAGCGATTGAAGAGCGTTATTAATCATCGCCTTAACAGATGCAGCGCCAATATGCAATCTGTATGCGTTGGCGGCAATACAGAAGGCATCAGGAACTGGCAAACCCAGGCGTTTCAAACGCCAAAGACCGACCGCCTTTGCTCCAGCAATCGACTGGTCAGAGTCCCTGATACTGTCCAGAGGCATAATTAATCTATTGTGCTTCATCTTCTCCAGCATCCATTATAGCACTTAATCACTATAATGGCAAAACTGCCATCAGGGAATCAGTTTGATAAATAAGAGTAATTTTTCGCACTTTTTTCATGGCGAATAGTATAAGCCTGAAATAAAATACGAAGCTGAACGTATAACCAGAAAACCGAATTTGAAAGCGATATTTCACGGAGGCCAATATGAGCAAGGTACTTTACATCAAAACGTCGCCGATGAAGGAACGGTCAAATTCAATCGCGGCGGCGGATGCGTTTGTCGAAGCATACAAGAAATCGCACCCCGGTGACCAGGTAAAAACAATCGACCTGTTTTCAGCGAACATTCCCGAATTCGATTTTATCGCCGCCTCGGGCAAATACAAAATTATGCGAGGCAAACCCCACAGCCCCGAAGAAAAACAGGCATGGGATAAGGTTGTCGCAGTAATCGCCGAATTCAAGGATGCCGACAAATATGTTCTGGCTGTCCCTATGTGGAATTTCTCGATACCCTACCGGCTCAAGCAGTATATCGACGTTATTGTCCAGCCCGGCCAGACGTTTACCGTCGATTCAGCGGGCAATTACAAAGGACTGGTCACGGGCAAACCCGTTTTTGTCGCTTATGCCAGCGGCGGTGATTATCCGGCGGATACTCCCGCAGAGGTCTTTGACCTTCAGAAAAAATACATCTCGCTGATACTGGGTTTTATGGGGCTTACCGATATTCGCTCTGTGGTTGTTGCGCCGACGCTTGCCGGCGGGTCCGAAACAGCGGAACAAAAGCGGAACGCCGCGATTGAAAAAGCAAAACAAATGGCCGGCGAGTTTTAACCGCAAGAACAGCAAATCATTTAGACCGGCAGCATACGTCCAATCGCAGGTACAGGTCTCTTATCAGAACAGTGTCATCAGTAATCTGAACCTGCAGGTTGTTTATCTGCTTGACCATATCCTTATTCAAATCACCGACGGTTTTGTCAACATTTTGATAATCCTTTTTAAGGTCCTCCGCGGTTTTATCGAGATACTTGATACTCTCATTGAGCTTGGCGTTGCTTTCAGCGATAGTACGCTCGAGTTTTTTAAGTCGATTTTCCGCTTCCGCATCGTACTCCAATTTTTTCAGCTTTGCCCGTGATTCCACTTCCCTCGTCCACACAACTCTGTCGTCCTGGATTTTTTTTATCGCCTTGTCGATTTCGGCTATTCTTTCATTGTCCGCGCCGCCCGCCTGAAGCGACTGTTTGGCCTTTTCGTAGCAGCGGATGGCCTCAATGAAATCATCAGGGTCATCCACGAAATCCCATGTCCTGGCAGCGAAGTATTCGGCAAGTTTGCTGTAATACTGCCACTCAGGCATCGGCTTTGTCCTCACTGTGCGGGTATCGACTTCTCTTTTGCTGTATGTCCTTGTAACAATCGTGCTTTCGAACGGCTGTTCCACAATAAGCTGTGTCGAATCATCGCTTATCAGTTTACCCGATACAGTGTTCCCATCGCGCATATAGAAATCAACCATCGTTACCGAATCGACCCTGGCCCTTGGTTTTGCGATTGCAATTGGCGACTCAGAAACCGGAACGGCAGGACCAGCCGCATTTCCTTTATTCGGCTCATCAACGCTCGAAGCAAAACCGTTGAGCAGCAAAACAAGGGCTGCCACTGTAACCGTTAGAACAATCACGCGTGCCATTTTTATGTCCTCCAAATATACAATTTCACTCAGACGACCGGGATTATAACAGATTTAACGGGATGTGGAAAGATTGACTTTGGAGGTCAGGCACTGGCGAGCAGATACGCTTGTATGAGTTCGGCAACGCTCCATGCCTGGGCAAAACACCCCTTCGGTTTGTGCGGCGGGTCGCCGTCGAATATCTCGCAGATATTACCTATGCAGCCATCGCCGGCCAGATGGGCCAGCAGCGGCTCAATAAATCGAGCGGCGGCCTTTTTGGTTTTGCTGTTGGAGCCGTTGACTTTGAGATACGCCGAGACAAATGGGCCAATGAGATAAGGCCATACCGTCCCCTGATGATACGCGCTGTCGCGCTGCGACTGAGGCCCTGTGTATTGCCCCTGATATCTTTTGTCGTCCGGCGACAAAGTTCGCAGACCAAATGGCGTCAAAAGTTTTCCCTCGACGATGGCCACGACCGCCTTTTGCTGCGCCAGCGGCAACGGCGAGAAAGGCAGGGACACGGCGAATATCTGGTTCGGGCGAAGCGTCGCGTCGAAAGTTCCGTCGGGCAAAATACAATCGTTGAGCCAGCCCCATGATTCGTTCCAGAATAACCTGCAAAAACTTTTCCTGACAATATCCGCCCTTGTGCGCAGAGCATTAAGCAGCTGTTTATCTTCGCTCTCCGTATCCGTCAAATACTGTACAAGAAGCATCAGTGCATTGTACCAAAGCGCGTTGACTTCTACGGGCTTGCCGTATCGGGGCGTAAAGACGACGCCCTGGTATTTGGCGTCCATCCAGGTAAGCTGGGTACTCCCGTCGCCCGCAGTTATGAGGCCGTCGCGGTCCGCGTGGATACCGAACAGCGTGCCGTGCTGATAAGAGTTGATAATCGAAATAACAACAGGCAAAAGCTCTTCACGGAAGGTCCGGCGGTCGCCCGATGCCTCCAGATACGCAAAGGCGGCGTTTATAAACCACAGTGACGCATCGACGCTGTTAAAGTGCGCTACATTGGAATAGTCGTCGAACCGGCTGGGTATCATCCCGTTTGAAGCTGCCCCGGCAAACGTAACAAGAACGGATTTCGCCTCTTCGAACCTGCGCGTCGCCAGAAGCAATCCAGGCAATGATATAAAGGCGTCCCTTCCCCAGTCGGCAAACCACGGGAAGCCCGCGAGAATCGTTGTGCGCCGTACATTTCCTATAACACGTTTTGCTATGAACTGGTCGGCGGCAATGTAGAGCGTCTCCAGCGTCTTGTCGTTCTTAGCCGGGACAATTACCTCGTTATTATGCTGCGAAAGTTTCCGCATCACCTGTTCGATGTCCGGCAAAATAAATATCTCCGGCTTATAGTCCCTGCTCAAGTTCGCCCACAAAACTAATTTTGTCGGCGAATCAATACGACACTTGAAATACCCTGGGACGAACAAATCCTCTGTAAAATCCTGTCCCCTTTCCTTGTCCGCCCGATACAAAAAATTGTACCACCACTGCGAATCGCCCTCGAATGTCGCTCCAGGGCAATTCAAAAGCAATTGACAGGAATCAGGCAAATCATGATGGATAAGCAGCCCCTCCGCGACTGACTCGAATTTAATCTTCGCCGTTACCTTTTGCAGCGAATGAAAATCACGAAGCCCCACAATCGGATGCAGCGTAAAATCAATCGGCTGCGCCACTTCCCCGAATTCATAAACAATAGCCGCCGTATCCTCATCTTGCAAAAGATACACAGATTTTCTAAGCTCAAGCTCCCCAAGACGATAATAAAAATGAACGCCATTATCCTTGCTGAAACGTTTTAACCTCAAGTACCCCTCAGGCCACACCTTCCCCGGAAACTCCGCTGTCCCCAAATGAAATACCCCGGGTCCCAGATATATCGTCTCAAGGCAGTTAGACAACGCCAGTATTCTGTTCGCGGGTGGGTCAAGGGCGCCAATCAGCAGGCCGTGATATCGTCTCGTATTACAGCCCACGACAGTAGATGAGCTGAAGCTCCCGCGCGTGTTGGTCAGAAGCCATTCCTTTTCCAGCAATTGCTCAATCGGCATACCCGTAATATCCACGGACATGCCGCATTTATCGCTTGTTTTTTGAAGCGTCAGCATATCACTATCTATCTTGATATATCGTCCTCTTAGACACGGATAATTTAATTTCGTTTCTTTTCTCCTTGCCTTTTACCAGCCGTAGGCGGGTTCGGGGTTGCCTACTTATTAATCAAGTCAAACAATTTGTTTGCCTGTTCGGCATCCAGCGTCTTCAAGATTTTGTATTCCTCAAGGGCTGACTCTTTGTCGCCGGTTACTAAATAGGCAACGCCAAGATTATAGTGTGCCAGAACAAAATCCGGTTTGATTCTTATGGCCTGCTTATAGGGCTCCACCGCATCCTTATAGCGGCCAAGTCTGTAGTAGGTAACGCCAAGATTAAGATATGCAACGGCATAATCCGGCTTAATTCGGATGGCCTGCCTGTAGGCTTCTATCGCCTCCTGCCGGCGGCCAAGGTCGTCGTAGGCAACGCCAAGATTACAGTATGCCTTGGCATAATCAGGCTTAATTCGGATGGCTTGCTTATAGGCCTCTACCTCCTCCTGCCGGTGGCCAACTTTGCCGCAGGCGACGCCAAGATTATAGTACGCCTCGGAGTAATCCGGATTGATTCTTATGGCCTGCTTATAGTCTTCTATCGCATCTTGATAGCGGCCAAGGCTGGAGTAGGTATTGCCAAGATTATAGTGTACCTCGGCATAATCCGGTTTGATTCTTATGGCCTGCTTATAGGCTTCTACTGCATCCTGATAGCGGCTAAGTTCGAGGTAGGCATTGCCAAGATTATCGTATGCCTCGGCATAATCAGGCTTGATTCTTATGGCCTGCTTATAGGATTCTATTGCATCCTGATAGCGGCCAAGGCTGTTGTAGGCATTGCCAAGATTATAGTGTGCCTCGGCTAAATCCGGCTTGATTCTGATGGCCTGCTTAAGGGCTTCTATCGCCTCCTGATAGCGGCCAAGTTCGCCGTAGGCAACGCCAAGATTATAGCGCGGCGGCGAAGCATTGGGTGCTTTTGACAACATGTATTCAAAAAGGCTGACTGAATCACGCCAGTGAATGAGGTAACTGCGCGTGGCAAGGGATTCGGCAGAAGCCAATATCAGGACAAACAGGATTATAACTACAGATTTTGAGCCGCTGATTACACTCTTTTTTAACCGCAGATTCCACAGGTTACACAGGAAAAAAGCGAGAATCATCAGCAGGCCGAAGGAGGGAAGATAGGCGAATTTGTCAGAGGCGATTACGTTGGTAAAGCCAATGATGCCCATTGTGGGCAATATCGCTATGAAGAAAAAGAGCCAGCCGATAAGGGCCGCCCGTGTCCAACGGAGGGAGATGAGCAGCAGTGGGATTAAAATGAAGGTACCTATAACGCCTGCCAGAACCATCGGCTGGGAGAGATTCAGGGGGTTAGGGAAGGGGTAGTGTGAAGAGAGATTTACCGGCCATATAATTTTACACAGATAAAAGATTATGTTATGGCAAAGCGTGAAAAAAACACGCCCAATGCCCATCTTAACGGGCGAGATGGTGATGGCAGTGCGAGTTTGGGAGATATAGGTTATAACGGCAAAGATACCGCCGAGGATAAAAAATGGGATTTTTTCAAGAAACGACTGCCATTTGAACCTTTTTAATGGCCAAAAATCGAGCAGTAACATCAGAACAGGCAGGGGCGTGCTGGTGGGCTTGGACATAAGGGCGAGGAGGTAAAAGAACAAGCAAGCGATGTAAAAGCCCCAGGTAGAGCGACTCACAGGGGACTGGTTCCCCGTCCCCGCCTTCGCGAGGGTGACATTCCTCGCGGCAACGACAGTGCGCGCATGCGTATAGCGGAGGTAGAAGAGCAGTGACCACAGGGCGAAAAAAGCAGCGAGAAGGGTTTTTCGTTCGCCGACCCATGGGATAGGTTCTACCGTCATAGGATGCAGGCCGAACAACAGACCTACAGCCGCGGCAATCCACACCTCACCGAAAAGCAGATAGAGCAGCACAATGACCAATGCGGCATTTGCTGCGTGGAGGGCAAGGCTTGTGCGGTGGAAGGGCATAAGATTTTCGACCCGGCCTCCAAGGGAATAATCGAACATAAGAGAAATCATCGCCAGCGGCTGATAATAGCCGCCTACGGTTGACGGTTCCAAAACTTGAGAAAGGAACTTCCAGGCGGAAAGCCAACTGGGGCTTTTGACCAAGGCGTTGTTGACAAGGTACTGGGTATCGTCGAAAGACAACGCCTGTGCGGAAAG
>JBEKZW010000033.1:0-27309 GCA_049509475.1 Sedimentisphaerales bacterium | reverse complement strand
AGATTTAAGATATCCTACAGCATCACCGGCGTATTGCTGGAGCAACTTGAGTTGTATGCGCCGGAAGTAATGACTACATTCAAGCAACTGGCCGCCACGGGCTGTGTGGAGTTTCTCGCTGAAACGTATTATCACAGCTTAAGCTTACTGTACTCAAGGGAGGAGTTCATTGAACAAATAAAAGCCCACAGACAGATTACCAGGCGACTCTTTGGGCAGACGCCCCGCGTTTTCCGAAACACCGAGCTTATTTACAACAATAGCTTACCGGTTATCATTGACCAAATAGGCGGCTTCGATGCGATAATAACCGAAGGCGCAGACCATATCCTCGGATACAGGAACGCAAATTTTGTTTACCGTCCGACCAACTCAACCGGACTCAAACTCCTGCTGAAGAATTACCGGCTCAGCGACGACATAGCATTTAGGTTTTCCAACCGGGACTGGCCGGAATGGCCTTTGAGGGCGGATAAATTTGCCAGTTGGATAAACCAAATCAACGGCAATGGTTATGTGTGCAATCTCTTTATGGATTATGAAACCTTTGGCGAGCACCAGTGGCAGGACACCGGGATATTCGATTTTCTGCGCCGTCTGCCGGAAGAAATCCTCAGGTATCCGGACAATGACTTCAAGACACCTTCAGAAGTAATAAAGGCCTACAGTGCTGTTGGCACAATAGATGTCCCTCATACCATAAGCTGGGCAGACATCGAACGGGACCTCTCGGCCTGGCGGGGTAACCCTATGCAGGAAAACGCACTGACGGAACTCTACCGGCTCGAGGACAAGGTCAAACAAACAGGCGATATGGACATTCTCGCCGATTGGAGAAAGCTCCAGACATCGGACCATTTCTATTATATGTGCACAAAGTATTTCGCTGACGGTGACGTGCATAAATACTTCAACCACTATGATTCACCGTATGATGCCTACATCAATTTTATGAATGTCATGGATAACCTTAATTATAGATGCTCAAAAATTCCAGCACAATTAGAAGTGGAATCTTCGCATACTGCTCCCCAGGAGGTGGCAGTAGTTTGAAGGCGTGTATAAAGAAAACCATTAATAATTTTTTGTATCGGAAAGGAAGTAACTATGAATTTTATTGGAACACAAAACAAAGTGAAAACACAGACTCCAGCATCCACGAAAATTACACAGGCACCCAAGGCAAAAGCGACGTCAACAGCCGAGCTCATCAGGCAAAAGGCCGTATCGTTAGGCATTCAGCCGGGCCAAATGAATAAAGTTGAACTTATTCACTCTATCCAGAGGGCTGAGGGCAATAATCCTTGCTTTGGGACGTCAAATGGCCAGTGCCCTTATACGGGCTGCTGCTTTATGGCGGACTGTCTGAAAGTTTAAGAGTCGACATCGGCTGCTATGGCGTCGTGGTAGCGGCGCAGATTTGAAAGGGGTAGTCAGTTTTAACGGGAATCTGATACCCCGCATTAAAATGCGTCGCTGCTATGAGGTTAGCCGTCAACGCGATTTCATAAGTTCGGTTATCTCGGCAAGTGTCGGCATTATTCATTTATAAACGGAATTGCCGTAACAGTCATACGCGACGATAGCGGGAAAATCGACGACTTCGAGCCGCCTGATTGCCTCCGTGCCAAGTTCTTCGTAGGCGATAATCTCGGCGGAGGTAATATGTTTGGCGAGCAGCGCCCCTGCCCCGCCTATTGTTGAAAGGTGAACGGCACAGTGTTGTTTCAGGGCGTCGCGGACGGCCTGATTGCGATAGCCCTTGCCGAGCATCGCCTTTAGGCCTGCGGCGATTAATGTGGGGCTGAAGGCATCCATCCTTGCGGAGGTTGTCGGGCCTGCGGCGCCGATAACTTTGCCGGGAGGAGCGGGAGTCGGGCCACAGAAATAGATGAGTGCGCCTTTGATATCGAAAGGCAAAGTCGCACCTTTCTCTATCGCCTCACAAAGGCGTTTATGCGCCATATCGCGGGCGGTGTAGATTGTGCCCGAAATGATGACCTCGTCGCCCGCTTTGAGCGAGCGGATAAGCGCATCCGTTAAAGGCGGTCTGATTAGTTTTGCAGCCATAATCAAAGGAGTTTAACGCAGGCCGGCAATTATTTCAATTAGGAAGTATGCGTGGTATAATACAACCAAAGACGGCAGAAGTAAGAAGTTAGAAGGCAGAAGAGTAAAAAAATGGCGAAATATCCGATATTCCTGGATTTGAACGGCAGGCGGGTCGTTATCATCGGCGGCGGCAGCGTGGCCACGAGAAAGGCAGAGACGATTCTCGGTACTGGCGCACGCTTAGTCGTGGTGGCCCCACGTCTCGATGATACACTTCAAAAGGTATGCGCAGGGACATCGGCAGAGCTAATAGAGAGCAGATACTCGAAGGACTACATCGGCGGAGCAACACTTGTAATAGCTGCGACGAATGATGAGGCGTTAAACAGGCATATTTACAAGGATTGCCAGCAATTAGAGATATTGTGCAACGTGGTCGATTCACCTGCGCTTTGCGATTTTTATGTGCCTGCCATGGTACAACGAGGAGATTTACAGATTGCAATAGGAACAGACGGAAAGAGTCCCGCTTACGCGGGACATCTGCGAAAAAAACTGGAAAATATATTTACCGAGAAACACGGCGAATTCCTCGCCCAACTCGATGCAATCAGGGGATTCATAATTGAAAAGATAGCAGACGCAACGGAGCGTAAAGCCATATTGGGTCAGCTTGCGGGCGATGAGTCGTTTGAGTATTTTCTGCAAAACGGGGCCCAGCAGTGGCGCAAAAGAGCGGAGGAACAAATAAACCGCGGAGACCGCTGAGACCGCAGAGTTTTTTTGAAAACCAATTCGCACTATCCATTTACTTAGATGACCAGAAGAATCGAATTATTGGCACCGGCAAAAGATGCAGCAACAGCAATAACGGCGATACAATGCGGGGCGGACGCCGTCTATATGGGGGCACAACGATTCGGGGCACGCGAGGCGGCGTATAATACCGTTGAATCAATAAAGCAGGTCGCGGATTTCGCTCATCAGTATTACGCAAAGGTCTATGTTACGCTGAATACGCTTTTGAAAGATGATGAGCTTGCGCCGGCGGAGATGATGATTGGCCAGCTTTACAAAATCGGAATCGACGGGCTGATTATCCAGGACACGGGGCTATTGGAATTGGACCTGCCTCCCCTGCCGATAATCGCGAGCACGCAAATGAATAACGATACGCCTGAGAAGGTTCGATTTCTTCAGGAGGTCGGCTTCTCGCGGGCGATACTGGCGAGGGAATTGACGCTCGAAGAAATCAGGCAAATCCGCGAGGCGACGACAATCGAGCTTGAGTGTTTCATACACGGGGCATTGTGCGTGGGGAGAAGCGGACAGTGCTATATGAGCTACGCAATCGGCGGGCGAAGCGGCAACCGGGGACAATGCGCACAACCATGCAGGCGGCTTTACAGCATCAAAGACCAGCAGGGGAAAATAATCGCCAAAGACAGGCACTTGTTATCAGTGAAGGATTTGAACCTGTCGGAACATTTAGAGGAGCTGATTGACGCGGGGGTTGACGCATTCAAAATTGAGGGGCGATTGAAGGATGCGGCATACGTAGCGAATACCGTGAGTTTTTATCACAGGCGTTTGGATAAAATCATAGCGAAAAAAAACCTCAAACGCGCATCATCAGGAACAACGAGAATTGATTTTGAGCCGAATCCGGAGAAGACGTTTAATCGAGGTTTTTCTGATTACGGCATCACAGGCAATAAAACGAATCTTGGTTCGATTGATACACCCAAATCGATGGGCGAATTTGTGGGTACAGTAACGCAAACGCACAGGGATTATTTCGTTATCGATGGCAAGCAGGAGCTGCACAACGCGGACGGGCTTTGTTTTTTCGATAAACAAAATAACTTGTCAGGAACGGTCGTTAACCGCGTCGAAGGAAATAAGGTTTATCCGCAAAAGATGCTGGATATAAGCAAGGGACAGAAGATTTATCGTAATTATGATTATGAGTTTTATCACAAGCTGTTGGACCAGTCGGCCCAGCGCAAAATCGGATTGTCGATGGTTACGCGTGAGTCGGCTGATGGTTTGATTTTGAGCGGGAGGGATGAGGACGGCAACGAGGCAACGGTGGAGATAAGCGGAGATAAACAGCCGGCGTTAAAAAAAGAGCAGGCAAGACAAACCATCATTACGCAGTTATCTAAACTTGGAAATACCATTTTCGAATGTTCCGATGTACGAGTTGAGACGCAGGATGTTTATTTTCTGCCCGTGTCACGATTGAATGCCGCCAAACGGGAACTGGCGGAGAAGATGCTTGGGGCCAGAGAAGCGAATCGGCATCGGGCAACGGGGCATATCCTGAAAAATGACGTGCCCTACCCGCAACAAACTTTGGATTTCAGAGGCAATGTTCTCAACAAACAAGCGGAGGCGTTTTATCATCGCCACGACGTAAAGACAATCGAGCCGGCGGCGGAATCGGGGCATAATATGTCGGGGCAGGTAGTAATGACGACAAAATACTGCCTGCGACAGGAGCTGGGGCTATGCGGCGGAAAAGACGCGGAATCGCTTATTCTTGTGGATGAGGACGACAGGGAATACGAAATTAACTTCCGTTGCGGCCGGTGCGGGATGGAAATAATTTTTGGGCACAAAAAACAACCCCCGACATAAAAAAGCCGGGGGTTTTAATTGTTTAAGATTCGATCCTGTCGATGGTAACGCGGAGGTATTTCTGGCGATGGCCGGTTTTCTTGTTGTAGTTTTTTCGCCTGCGAGTGTACTGCGACTGAATCTTCTCGCCCTTAACCACCGCTTCCTGTGCCGAAGTTTTGAAGGAGGCGATAACCTTTGCGCCTTCGAGATATGGGGCGCCTATCTTGATGTCCTTGCCATCGCTGATTAGCAGGACCTTGTCAAGTTCAAGCTTTTTCGCATCCGGAGCAACAGCCGTAAGCTCGATATCGAGCGACTCGCCCTTTGCGACTTTATATTGTTTACCGCCTTGTTCGATTACTGCGTACATTTCAAGCACTCCGACGTTCAAATTATAACTTCCGTAAAAGCCGAGTATTATAGCAACTGCGGTATTGCAGTAAAGAGAAATTTAGGATATTTTTAAAAACGTGACTCGTGGCCCGTGCCTCGTGACTCGCCTGCATTGTAAGTCGCAGGCAATGGTTCGAGAGACGAGCCATGAGCGACGAGAAACAGTTTACGCAGCCAGATACAAAGAAGGAGCAACGAAATGCAGATAGCGATGATAGGCGACAGGATGATGGAAATTGAGGAGGTTGGCATGGAGCACCTTGACCGGGGAATATTCTTCGGCGACGGGGTTTACGAGGTGCTACGAAGCTATAACGGTAAAATCTTCGCGATAGAGGAACATTTCGAGCGGTTTGCCAACAGCTTGAAGGCGATTGAGATAACCGGCGTTGACGTCAATGAGGTCCGCGCAAAAGTCCTCAAGGCGTTTGAAAAAGCGGGAATCGCTAACGCCAAGATATATTTTCATATTACTCGCGGCTCAGGAGTAAGAGACCATTTGCCCTCGGCCAATTTAAAGCCGAATTTCTTTTTGACGATTACGGAGCTGAAGGACAACCCGAAGCTTAAAAGCGAAGGCGTCGCTGTATCAACGTATCCTGATATCCGCTGGAAGAGGTGCGATATAAAGTCGCTGAATCTGCTGCCCAACGTCCTTGCCAAAGGCGATGCGGACAAAAAGGGTGTATGGGAGGCGGTATTCGTAAATGACGACGGGCTGATTACGGAGGGGTCATCTTCTGCGTTTTTCGGGATTGTCAAAGGCAAACTGCGCACCTCGCCATTGAAGGCAAATATATTGCCCTCGGTAACACGCAAATACGTTGAGCTGGCAGCGAAAAATATCGGGCTGGGAATTGTCGAAAAATCAATGACGCCCAAAGAGGCGGCAGGTGCGGAAGAACTATTTTTAGCCGTAACAACAAAGGATGTAATTCCCGTTGTAAAATTCGATGGTAAAACAATCGCGGATGGCAAGCCCGGCAAGTGGACAAAGCAGCTTATCGAGGAATTTAAAAAGTTTGTGAAATAGATTTCCGATTTTCGATTGCCGATTGTCAATTAAAAAATGGGTCCCCTGTTTCAAGTCAAGTAAGCAGCACTCGGGGATGACGCTTCGCGTCAATTGCTGATTTATGATTTGTGATAAGGAAACGCCTCAGTTTTTGAATTTTCTGATTACCGCCGCACCGAGGCCGAGAAGTAAAAGCGTGGCGGGGAGGGAAAAGTTTTGATATTATAATGCAACCACGGATTAACACGGAAGGACACGGATTCTTTTTTTTAATTTTTTAGCAGAGAACGAAATGGCAGAGAGAGATCTGGAGCACAGCAACCTTACGCGAGAAATTATTGGGGCAGCAATGGAGGTGCACTCAACTCTTGGTTGTGGTTTTCTGGAAAGCGTATATGAATCGGCAATGGCAATTGAAATGAATCGTCGCAATGTGCCATACGAGAGACAAAAAGATGTGCCGGTGATGTATAAAGGTGAGAAGGCCAAGGATTTCATTTGCGATTTTCTAGTAGGAGGGAAAGTGATGGTTGAGTTGAAAGCGATTCAACAGTTAACGGATGTGGAAGAGGCCCAGGTGCTGAATTATCTTAAGGCAACCGGAATAAGAGTGGGATTACTAATAAATTTCGGGCAGCGCAGCTTAAAATACAAGCGATTAGTGCAAGGGTGAGATTTAATTAGATTAACACGGATTTAATATGAGGATGCACCAGGCTTCCATCCTTCGCTCTAACGAGCTACGGAGGACAGGTCGCCGAAGCGGCTACGAAGGGCAGGCGGATTTTAGATGAGGAAAAGACGCCTCAGTTTTTGAATTTTCTGATTATCGCCGCAAAGAAACCACAGATTACACAGATGAACACTGAGAATCTGACACAAAAACGCGTAAAAGATACAGATCAAGAACCGGAGAGCCAATGTCTGGCGAAGGTCGCCAATTCGAACATATCAACGCTGCCGCTTTGATTAAAATCATATTCCTTACATTAATTAGGTTCGGCGTAATTTTCATACATCCAATGGTTAGAAAAATTTGCGTAATTAATAAGGTCCACGCCACCGCCCATATCGATGTCTGCTGGCATTTTTTCCCAAAGCCAATTTCCAGTAAAAATAGCTAAGTCTATAAAATCAATTTTTCCATTATAATCGAAGTCAGTTCCATTGCACCAGTCTGGATATTGGCAATCAGAACCCATCCAATATGAAGCAAAAATTGCAAAGTCATGAAAACTCACATCATTAGAATCATCAAAATCAGCAGGATTCAATTTTGATTTAACAATATATGGTTGTGTCGGAATATTTTGAATTTGAACATCTTTGGCTAAAGTTATAGTCTGATCGTAGATTGTCGTTTCGAGACTATAAGTGTCAGTTGGCATGGCATTCGGATCTGGAACCACTGTGATTGAGTAATCTCCAACTTTTCTATTTGGAATAGTTACCATTTCTTCAGGTTTTCCGTTTCCATCTACATCATACACGCCAAAATAAAGAAATCCCGGGATTTCAGGTATATCTTTACTAACTATTAATCCATCAGGGTCGGTAACAACAAGTTCTACGGGGCATTTAGTATATATAGTATCTACTTTCTGTTCCCTCCATCGGCCGTATCCAGTAATGTCAATATCCGGACAACCTTCTGTGATAACCTTTTTCGTGTCGAAATCATAGGTAGCAGGGACAATCTGTTTTCTACAATAACTGGCATGTACGACATTATAAGTCATGCCTCCATATATAAATGGACCCGTATACATCATCACATGTCCTTCTGTAAATAGCAAATCTCCGGCGTGCAGATCGCTTTCACTAACAGGTGCATTGATAGAGTAATTGCTGCGTTGTCCGCTGACACCTTCGTAAGCAAACGGTTTCGATGTGGTTCCGGGCGGAGTCGATTGAAAATATGCACGATTGTATGACCAATAAATAAGACCTGAACAATCAAGACCTATTGTTCCATTTGTCCCTATCTCGCAATTCCCGGCCGCGCACGAATGACATTCATTCGTACTTTTTATTACGCATGTATTGTTATTCCAATACCAATATCCCGCGGTTTTAACTTTATCTGGTTCAATAAAGTAGTGCAAATGGTAATCATATCCTTTTCCTCCCCATGTTTCACCATCTCCGAGATAAGGAGCCCCTATAACCTGTTTGGCAAGATCTGCAGCTGCTTCCGGAAGGGTTACAGGGGTTAGGAGAAAGGCATGAGTCTGTCCAGAAGAGTTAGTCCCATAGCCAACGATCTGTCCTTTGTCGTTGATGGCCATTGCAACGTTTAGCTTCAAAGAAGATGATGGATCTATCAAACTGCATAGATCCTTCATGGGGCCATCTCCACCATAAATAAAAGCATAGCTATCACTACCCCATTCAGGGTGTGAGGAAGTCCCGACGATTTGGCCATTATTGTTAATAGCAGTAGCAATACTGTAATTTCCACCAAGAGTTCCGAGGTCTTGTATCGGACCGCTGCCAATATATTTAAAGGCGTGGCTATTATATCCGTTATAGAAATAACCAACAATTTCGCCAGCATTATTAATTGCATTAGCAACGGTATATGGTGACCCGAGGTCCTGCATGATCCCTCCACTATAAAGGAATGCACGTCCATAGTCCCAACTGTAACCAACAATCTGACCATTATCATTGATGCTCGTAGCAGAACAATAATATCCTCCGAGAGTGCCAATATCTTCCATCGGGCCAGTGCCACTGTATAGAAAGGCGTGGCCTCCTCTGTCACCACATGCTCCCCCGTTTGGATAATTAAAAATTGGACCTCCGACAACCTGTCCGCTGTTATTTATTCCGATGGCGTAATCGCATTCTGAGTCAAGCGTGCCCAAATCTTGCATGTGACTGCTGCCATTATAAAGGAACGGGTGGTTGTCTCTATCGCCACTGATATAGGAAAACCCTACAACCTGTCCGCCTGAATTTATGCCTAAAGCCCAACTCTGTGTTCCACCAAGTGTGCCAAGGTCACGCATACCGCTACCGTTCTGCCAAAGAAAAGCGTGACTTGTGGTATCGCCGCTTAAACTAGACCACCCAACGACTTGCCCACTATTATTTATTCCGAAAGCTTCACTATACGTCCCACCAAGCGTGCCGAGATCGGTAATCGCGTATTGAACCTGACCAAAGGCGCTGCCTGCCGTAAGGGTTAGTATGACTGTAAGGGAAAAAATTACTATTGTTCCGGTTTTAATTTTTCATCCTCTCCAAAATACGACCTGATGTTTATCCTCCAACAAGGGTGTCTATCCTGTTGCTTCTATTAGTTTACGCAAATAGCCCAAATTGTCAAGTAAATTTCGGATACTCAGAGAATAACAAGAAAATCTTTTTGTGCCTTTTCGTGGCTATTATTTTAGGAGTTGTTTTAGTGCCCTGTAATCAGTTTTTCCGGTGCCCAATAAGGGAATCTGGTCGAGTTTGATAACGCGGCGGATGGAGTGTAGGCCGGAGAGGCCGGCGGCGCGGATTTTCTGGTTGACTTGCTCGCGGTCGATATCGCGAGAAGTGAATAATACAAGTTCCGGCTGTTCGGACTCTGTCGATTCAACCGCGAGAGTCGGCCCCTTATCTGATTCCCCTTCGACTCCGCTCAGGGCAGGCGTGGCAAAGGCGGATTCGAGAACAGATTCGATAGCGGGAAGGGAAATCATTTCACCGCCGAGTTTGGCAAATCTTTTGAGCCGGCCCTGGAAAGTAAGAAGTCCATCGTGGTCGATGGAGACGATGTCGCCTGTGTTGTAATATTGTTTGCCTTCGATTTCGATGAACGGAGATTTGCCGGTAAAGTTTAGATAGCCGGAGAAGACACTGGGCCCTCGGACAAGGAGGACGCCGGTCGCGGGCCCGTCTTCGTCCCTAAGGGACTTCGCCGTGGCAAGCGGAGAAAGCGGCTTTAATGATTCGGGATGAAGCAGGAGGCAATCCAGAGACGGGAGGAGTTTGCCGATGGAGAACGGCTTGGGGGCGTTTTCGTCGTTCAGGGATATTATTGGCGAACATTCGGTAACGCCATAGCCCTCAAGAATGACGGCCTTTTTACATTTGGCTGCCATCATATCATAGAGAGCTTTAGAGCATTTTTCCGCACCTGTTACGGCAAAACGAAGGGTATCGAGCTGTTCAACGGTAGCGACGCGGACGATGCCGCCGACAAAGGTCGGTGTCCCCGCGAGGACGGTAACGCCATAAGCGCTGATGATTTTGGCGAGGGTGTCGGCCTCGGTGGGGTTGGGGGAATAGACGGCCTGGGCGCCGGCGAGTAAGGGCAGCAGCATAGTAACGGTAAGGCCGAAGGAGTGGAATGGAGGCAAAAAACCGATAAGGCAGTCAGTTTCGTAAATTTTGACCGCGCCAAGCACCTCGCGTATGTTGGCAAGCAAGTTGGAATGCGAAAGCGGGACGGCTTTGGGCACTGTTTCGGAGCCGCTGGTGAATAGAATAACAGCTGTCTGAGGGACTTTCGCATTACACAGAGAGGCCCAGGATAAATGCGCGGCAAACCAGGCGGTGAGTTTAGAGCCGAAGGAGATTTTTTCGCGGAACTGCTCGAGAAAACATAATCGTTCGGCAACAGAGGAAAGGTCAATACCCTGCATCGCAATCCTGTCAACAAGGGCCTTGCTTGTAAGGATATGTTTGACGCCGACGGAATCCAAGGAAGAGAG
Organism: Sedimentisphaerales bacterium; assembly: GCA_049509475.1. Taxonomy (GTDB): domain Bacteria; phylum Planctomycetota; class Phycisphaerae; order Sedimentisphaerales; family Anaerobacaceae; genus Fen-1362. The sequence continues at coordinate 16,515 of JBEKZW010000033.1, read as the reverse complement.
GATGTTCCTTGGTCCGGCGGTCCAGTTGACCATGACGGGGACCTTCTCGGCAAAAAGTGTCGCAAGATAGACGATATCAGCGGTGACTGAGGCGGGGAGCATTATGCCTACGCGGTCGCCTTCGAGCTGTTTGATTAGCGGTCGAAGAACAAGGCACGCGGTAATAATGTCACGGTATGATTTTGCGCCGGCAATCTGGTCGGCAATTACGACTCGCCCCGGCTGACGAGATGCCTGTTTAAGAAAAACATCAGTTATAGTATCACCAGCAGACAAAATACAGCGAAGCCTGGGCCGCGGTTTGCACCAGCCGGCCGGAGCCGGCTTGATGGAAATCGGCGTAAGATAAACAAATTGTCCGCAGGCAGCCAGCATAACGTCGCCGATTGTCTGCATCGCATCCGCATCGGCCTGCCGGAAGCCAAATTCCTTTTCGAGCCACAAAAGCAAATCAGTGCGCGCCAGACTGTCCATTCCCAAATCGCCGGCGAGCCGGTCGGTCTCTTTGAGATTGGATACCCCTGTTTTTTCGGACAGATACTTTAAAACAATCTGCCGAGTAGCAGCAGGGACTTTTGAATAATCCGACTGCAACGCCGCGGTTATCGGCTCAGGAAGAGTTCGTGTGCCGCCTTTTTCCCAGAGCGTATAGGGGACATAGGTATTGGGCGGGGCATCGGCGTTGTAAAAATCCTCGAGGAAACGATTGAAGGTATTGCGGTCTGCGCCGCGAGGCAAATCAGGCGGCTCGAAAAATTCGATGGTGACTTTCCTGCGAGGCGCGAAGAAAATAAAACTTACAAGCAGCTGCAAAACGCCCTTCAGCAAAACCGGCTTCACAAGCGGCTCTTTGCCGGAGGCCCAGCCAAATGAGCTGCCCCAAAGCCCGCGCGTGCGGACAAGGACAATGCGGACATCGGGATATTTTTGCAGAATCCGTTCGACGGAGCTGTTGGCGCCGAGCGATTCTTTATAGCCGTGATATACCCTTCCTGCCGGCCACAGCACAAGGTTTTCGCCCCGCTTAAGCCCGTCAATTGTCTCATCCAGCACCTTTTCAATCTCTGCCTTGGCCGAAGGGCCGTAGGTCGCGATGCTTGGTACTGTCCGTATGCCCCATCGGCGGGCGATGAATCCTATGACGGGACGGTTGACCTGGTCCTGGTCGGCGAATCCTCTGGGGGCGAATCTGCCGTGGAGATGAGCGAACATAATAATCGGGTCGATGAGCGCGGGGTGATTGGGAAGGAAAACGATTCCGGTTTTGCCTTTGGCGGATATTTTGTCGAGGCCGATAAGCCAGATACGGTAACGCAGAGAAAGAAGAAATTTAGAAATCGTCCTGACGATAAAATCAAGCATTATCCGGTTCCCTGCGTAAAACAAAAACAAGCCATACCACCATAATCGTTCCCATTATACCCATAAGCCCGAAACAATCACTGGGTTTTAAGCTGAGACGGTTTAAAAAATAGAGGACAATGCCTGAGATTAAAATACCGCAATCGCCGGCGAAATTGGCCGCGGCAATGACTCTTCCTTTTACGTCGGATGCAGGACGAACCTGGATGAAGCTTGCCAGAGGGATGAAGAACACCCCCCCCGCCGTGCCGAGAACGGCCAAAGCGGATATCAAAACCGGCTTCAGCAGGACGTCAGACATGGAGGGGACAATGGTCACGAGAAACATAGCAGCGGTCATAGCAACGGCGGCTGGAACCAGCAGAGAGGACCATCTGCGGCCCTTTGAGAGAACGGCGCTGAGAACAGAGCCCGCGGCAATACCGGACAATTCGATGACGCCGAGTGTGCTTGTCAAAGCGGTTGAAAGGCCTAATTGCGTCAGGCCCAATTGATTTATGAGGAGTATCTGTAATGAGCCGACGAACCAGAAAAAGGCGAAGCAGATAATCGCAATTGTAAGCTGGGAATCTTTTCGCAGCCGACGAAGCATCCTGACGGATTCGACGGGGCCTGACCATGGAAAGCGGGCCGAAGGGTCGGCAGCGGGAAATTTAGGAACGGCAAAAGAAACCGCAAGACCCGCCAGGGCTATCACAATCATTATACAGGCAATAACAACGCGACGGAGCGGAACAGCGCCAAAGTCGCCTTTTATACCGAGGATAAAGCCGGCGGATGCGAGACCGGCGAGAATGGCAGCGGTGGTGGTCGCCTTAAGGATTGCATTTGCAGATGGAACATATTGAGGCGGGTAAAGCTCAGGGATGGAACCATTGAGCGACGGGCCGAAGAGGGTCGCCTGCAGGCCGAGGATAAACAGCGCCAATAACATAAGCGACCAGTTAAGGGAGTATATGGCAAAGGCGGCGAAGAGCATCGCGGCAAGCTCGAGGATTTTGCAGCCGATAACAATGGTACGTTTTGGAAACCTGTCGGCGCAAAAGCCGGCGTGCGCAGCGAAAAGAACGAAAGGAATAATAAAGACGATTGCGGCATAACCCTGCAGATACGCCTTTCCGGCGATTACGGCGAGAAGAGAGGCGCTTTGCTTGAAGAAGTTGTCGTTGAAATTGCCGGCCAGGTACGCAGTGACCATAGCGGCAAATTTTCCACGAGTCCCATGAGGACGCATATTGTTCGGTGTGCTCATTTTAGTCCCGCCAGAGGTCACGAGTATCCTTGATTATGATGTAAAGCATCCCTATGAAACCGAAGAAGAAACCTGCAAGAAGCAACCAGGGGCTGGTTTGAAAATGCTCGTCGAGCTTATAGCCGAAGTAAGTGAATAACGCGACAACGCCGCCAAACTCGACGCCAAGCCCCGACCATTTCATAATGGTCTTCCACTTTTTGTTTTCCGACTGGTTTTCCTGCTGGAACATTAGGATGAATTCTTACCGGCGATTTCAGGCGAATTAGACGAGCTCCCCGCCAGCAGGTTTTTAAGCAGGGCGACTTTTTGCGTCTCGTGCTCCTGCTGGTCCGGGGGATAAGCGGCGGCTGATATTCTTTTATTGATGTGCTCAATCATGCGCTCGATTCTTTCCTTTTTGATATCGGTCGAGGAAAAAGCGTCGTTCGAGACGATAGTCGCCAGATTCTGTCCGATGAGGGCAAATCCCTTGTCGATAACCACAAGGGCCTTATTGTGCTGCGGCTTGCCGGCCTCGTCGGTCACATACTCTACCTCCATCATCCCCAGGCCAAGCTCGCAGAACATCGGCATATGGTCATACAGGACGCCGACCATACCATCGTGGGCGGGGAACACAATCGACGTGGCTTTACAATCGATTATCTTGCCCGGCGGGGCAACTACAACACATTGAAAAGTATTATCCATATTCAAAGCAGACTGATATTATTTTCCTTTGGAAAGTGTCGCCGCTTTTTGTTCGGCATCTTCGATTGAGCCGACGTACATAAACGCCTCTTCCGTCAGCTTGTCCCATTTGCCCTCGCATATCTGCTTGCAGCTTTCGATTGTAGCGGGGCGTTCGACGTATTTGCCTTCGAGGCCGGTAAACTGTCTTGTTACAAAGAACGGCTGAGAGAAGAACCTTTCGAGTTTTCTGGCCCTCGCGACGATTGTCTGGTCCTGTTTGCTCAATTCATCGACGCCGAGAATCGCGATAATATCCTTAAGGTCGTTGTACCTCTGGAGAAATTCGAGGACCATCTGGGCGGTTTCATAATGTTCTTTGCCGACGATATTGGGGTCGAGCAGGCGCGAGGTGCTTTCGAGCGGGTCAACCGCGGGGTAAATACCCTTCTGGGTGATTGCCCGGTTGAGCACGACAAAAGAATCGAGGTGCGTAAAGGCGGTAGCCGGCGCTGGGTCGGTCAGGTCGTCGGCGGGGACATAAATGGCCTGCACCGAAGTTATCGAGCCGGTCTTCGTGGAGGCAATGCGTTCCTGCAACTGTCCCATTTCCGTCGCCAGAGTCGGCTGATAACCGACTGCCGACGGGATACGCCCGAGAAGCGCTGACACTTCGGAGCCCGCCTGTGAGAACCTGAATATGTTATCGATGAACAGAAGCGTATCGCCGACGCCGCTTTCGCAGAAATATTCCGCCATAGTCATCGCGGTAAGGGCAACTCTTAATCTCGCTCCGGGCGGCTCGTTCATCTGGCCGAAAACCAAACAGGTATGATTGAGAACGGTGTCCTCGCTGCTGCCGATTTTGGTGTGCTGCATTTCGAGCCAGAGGTCGTTTCCCTCTCTTGTTCTTTCGCCGACGCCCGCGAAGACGGAGTAGCCGCCGTGTTTGGTGGCGATTCTGGCGATAAGCTCCTGTATGATGACGGTCTTGCCGACGCCTGCACCGCCGAAGAGGCCGGTTTTGCCGCCGCGGACAAACGGGCAAAGCAGGTCGATGACTTTTATGCCCGTCTCGAACATTTCGGTCTTGGCGGAGAGGTCAATTAGCTTTGGCGGGTCCCTGTGGATTGGCTTTGTCATTGTGACCTGTATGGGGCCTCGCTGGTCGATGGGTTCACCGAGCAGGTTAAAGACCCTGCCTAATGTTTCTTTGCCCACGGGGACCATCAGGGGCGAACCCGTATCGATGATTTCCATACCGCGTTTCAGGCCCATCGTGCTGCCGAGCGATATGGCGCGAACTCGGCCGCCGCCCAGGTGCTGCTGTACCTCGCCGTAGAGTTTTGTGCGTCCTTTGCCGAAATCGCCGGGTATTATGACCGCGTTATAAACGGCCGGTATTTGTTCCGGTTCAAATTTAGCGTCGAAGACGCTGCCTATTACCTGAATTATTTTTCCTTTATTCACGCCAGAGCTCCTGTGCCGCCAATAATATCGAGTAATTCTCCGGTTATCTGCGTTTGTCTCGCACGGTTATACTCCGTGGTTAAATCCTTAATCATCTGTTCGGCGTTATCGGTCGCGTTTCTCATAGCGACCATTCTCGCGAAATGCTCGCTGAGGGCGGCGTCCAGAAAGCACGCCGATATCCAGGCGGACACAATCATTTTGGCAAGCTCTTCAACGCTTTTATATATCGGCGGCGAAAAATAGAAATCATCGAAGGATAAATTCCATGGCCATATAGATGTGGACCTCGTCGCTAATTGCGCAATCAAATCCGTAAGTGGCATAATCGTCAGCGATTGAGCCTGCTGGCTTGAGGCGGAATGGTAATGCATATACACCATCGAGAACTGTTCGAGGTCGCCCTTGATGTACTGCTCTATAAAGTCGTCGGCTATTTCCTCGATTTGAAGAAAACTGGGCATCTCGTCGAGAGAGGTATAAACTTTCTTGGGAGTAATACCATAATGGGTAAGCAAATTAAGGAGCCGGCTTTCGGGCAGGTAGATATCGAGCTGCTTGCCTTCCGCCTGGGCCATTTTGAGATGTACCGCGAGAAGTTTGAAAACCTCGGAATTGTAAGAGCCGCACAGCCCCCGCGTGGAGCCGACGGCAAGAACCGCACGTTTCTGGCCGGTACTTGCGCTTAACAGGGGATGCTCAAGCGCGACTTCGCCGGTTGTCATAAGATAACCGGCCCTGGCCAGGGCGTTGTGATAGTCGCTCTCGGCCTGCCACAGGCGATTATATGACCTGAATTTCGCGGTGGATATCATCTCCATCGTCTTTGTAATCCGGCAGATGCTCTGTGCCGCTCGTTTTCTATGAAGTATTTGTCTTATGGCTGCCATTTTTACTTGCGTGTATCCTTGAATTTCCTGATAGCCGCGGTGATATTTGCCGCCAGCTCATCGCTTAATTCACCGGTTGTATTAATTGTGGTTACTAAAGCCGGATGTTCTTTTGTAAGCCACTGGATAAGCGGGACGCCGAATTCATTGACCTTGTCAACCGGGATATCGTCGAGAAGTCCCGTTGAGCCGGCGAAAATAGTTATGACCTGTTCACCGACCGTCATCGGGGTAAATTGCGGCTGTTTGAGTAATTCGACCATTCTGGCGCCTCTGTCAAGCTGTGCCTGCGCGGCAGCATCAAGCTCGGTTCCAAGCCGGGCAAAATTGAGCAGCTCATTATACGACGCCAGGTCAAGACGAAGCTTCGCGGCGACGCGTTTCATTGCGGCGACCTGCGCGTTTCCGCCGACTCGGCTGACGCTTATACCTACGTCAACAGCGGGCCTGATGCCGGCGTGGAAAAGGTCTTTCAGCAAATAAATCTGACCGTCGGTGATTGAAATAACGTTGGTGGGAATATAGGCGGAGACCTGACCTTCGAGTGTTTCGATTATGGGTAATGCCGTGAGCGAACCGCCGCCAAACGCATCGGAAAGCTTCGCGCTTCGTTCAAGAAGCCGGCTGTGCAGATAGAATATGTCGCCCGGGTACGCCTCTCGGCCCGGAGGACGCCGCAGCAGCAAGCTCAACTGGCGATACGCGACAGCGTGCTTGCTGAGGTCGTCGTAAATGCAAAGTGTGTCGCGGTGCTGCTCATACATAAAATGCTCCGCTATAGCACAGCCCGCGTAAGGCGCTATGTACTGCATAGGTGCGCTGTCGGCGGCGGCAGCGGCAACCACGACCGTGTACTCCATCGCACCAAAACGCCTGAGTGTCTCGACAATTTCGGCGATGGTGGATTCCTTCTGGCCTATGGCTACGTAAACACAGATTACGTTTTGTCCCTTTTGATTGATTATCGTATCAACCGCGATTGCGGTTTTGCCCGTCTTGCGGTCGCCGATAATAAGCTCTCTTTGTCCCCTTCCAATGGGTATCATGGAATCAATACTTTTTATGCCCGTCTGAAGCGGCTGCTTGACGGGCTGTCTTTCGGAGATATTGGGGGCTTCGGATTCGATGAATCTTTTGGATGCGGCTGTTATGGGCGATTTGCCGTCAACCGGCTCGCAAAGCGGGTTTACGATTCTGCCGATAAGCCCAGGCCCGACGGGAACCGAAAGCACCTGGCCGGTGCCATAGACATCGGAACCTTCCTTGACGGCCGTATAGTCGCCGTAGATGACGGCGCCTATCGAGTCCTCTTCGAGGTTGAACACCTCGCCGCGGACGTCGTTTTCGAAACGAAGCATCTCGCTGGACATCGCGTTGTCCAGGCCGTAGATACGCGCGATACCGTCGCCGACCTCAACGACCCTGCCCACGGAGGAGACATCGAGCTTGTTTTTATAGCGGGTTATTTCCTGTTTTAGAATACTGCTGATTTCACTGATATTGGACTTCATCTTTTATCCTTACCTGTTTGCAACTGTCCATTATCGTATGCACGGCACGGTAAAGCCGGGCTTTTATCGAATTATCGATAACGCTTTCGCCATATCTTATAATCGCACCGCCCATAATGGCGGGCTTAACGTTCAATTTAAGCTGTACCTGCTTGCCCATCGCGTTCGAAATGGCCTGTGTAACACCGGCCAGCTCATCCGGATTGATGCTTTCGTGAAGTGTCAGCTCGACAATGCTGATGCCGTGACGGGCATCCCATAATTCGCCGAAACTGCCTATCATTTGTGACAGGTACATCATCCTGTTGTGCCTGTCAACTTCGAACAGGAAATTCAAAGTCAGGTCGCTTATTTTCCCGGCGAACATTTTGTTCAGCAATGACTGCTTGTATTCGGCGGTGAACTGCGGCGACGACATAATATGCACGAATTCCCTTTCCTGCCCGATAAGCGTTTCAAGCATCGCCATCTCGTCTTTGACCTCTTCGACAATTCCGAACTCCTCGGCAAGGTCATACAACGCCCTTGAGTAGAGGTCGCCAATGTGCAGCCCTATATCAGTTCCGGTCATCGTCCCCCCGTCTGTTCGCGTTTGAGTTTTTCTATGGATTCATAGAGAAGCCGGAGATTGTCCTCATGAGTAACCGCCCTGCCGACGATTTCGCCGCTGAGCGCAAGCAGCATATCCTCGGCCTCCTGCCACATCTGCTGCGACGCGGCAATCCTGGCGTATTCGATGTCCGCCTGCGCCCTGCGCTTCATCTGGGCAATTTCGTCGCCGGCCTTGCCAATCATTTCTTTTTCGAGCAACTGCGCCTGCGAGGTCAGCTTGTTCACTATTTCGATGCCCTGCTGCTTGTACTGGTCAAGCAGCTCCTCGGCGTTCTTTCGCGACGTGTCCGCTGCGTCTATCTGCTGCTTTATATAATCCTGACGGGCCTGGAGCTGTTTGACCAGCGGCTTCCACGCCACTTTAGTCAGGATTACGAGGAGCAGCACAAAGGCGACCAGCGTCCATAACGAATCGGCGAACGTGCCGCTGAAGATGCTTTGCTCCTCGGCCGCCGCCTCGCCGCCTGACGCCAATGCGCATGCGCTTATTAAAAGCGCCAGCAACACAACTACTGTTGTTTTCGATTTGAGCATTTATGCGCCCTTTTCTTTTATCCCTTCGTCCAGAAGATTGCCAAAAAGCCGATGACCAAGGCAAACAGTGTAACGCCCTCAATCAGGGCCGCCGCGATAATCATCGCCGTAACGATTCTTCCGCCGATTTGCGGCTGGCGGGCGATTGCCTCGGTTGATTTGCCGCCGATGAAACCGATACCGATACCCGCGCCGAGTATCGCCAGGCCGCAGCCGATGCCGGCGCCGAGTATCGCCAGGCCATTGCCGCTCATTTCAGCCAACATACTTCCCGCTAATTCAGTCATTTTTACAAAACCTCCAAAAACATCGACTTGTCAACCATGTTCTGATTCCAAAGCCAGGCTTATAAATAACGTGGAAAGCAAGGTAAAGATATACGCCTGTATAAATGCGACGAGCAGTTCGAGAATCGACATCGCTATTATCGCCCCTATCGAACCCGCTGCGACGAACCAGTTCTTAAAAATAAGTATGAGACCAACGAAAGTCGCCAGTATTATGTGGCCCGCAAGCATATTGGCGAACAAACGAATGGCAAGGGCGAACGGCCGAACCAGGGCGCTTACTATCTCCAGCACGTAAATCAGGGGCAGAATCGGCCACGGCACCTTCGGCGCCAACATCGAGAGATATTTTAAAAGCCCGTATTCTTTTATCCCGACGGCGTGAGTAAGAACAAATGTCACCATCGCCAGAGCACCCGTAACCCAGATGTTGGCCGTGGCGCCGCCGCCGTAGCGATACTCCTTGCCCGTTATAAGATAAACCATCGATTCGGTAGGCACCATCCCGAGCAGATTCATCGTCAAAATGAAGAAAAATATCGTCCAGACAAAAAAGATGAACCTGTCTGTGTTGTGCCCGAGGATTGGCCTGGCGACCTCGTCACGGAGAAAAACGCATAAACTTTCGACAAAGTTCTGCCACCCGCGAGGCGTTAAGCTTTTCCTGCTTACGCCAAGAGGGATTATTATCAGCAAAACAGCCGCGGCAACCGTAATCATCAGCATATGGTTGCTGAATACTATCTCATATCCGCCTATCGAAAATTGAAACAACGGCTCAGCTATAACCGGCTTAAGCGGGTCTAATTCAGCTAAAACAACACTATGTAACATCTGGCATCCCAATACAGCCATCCTGCCTTATCGGTCCTTCATTTAAATGTTCGGCAAAATCAATGCAAACGCGCCAGTCAACTTTGCCTCAGATATTGAGTTGTTGACCATTTCGGGGCAGGAGGGTAGTATAGCACCTATACGGCAACAAGCCAACTAAATATGTAACGGGTTTTTAGAAAAGGAATAAAAAATGTGTAATACGTGCGGGTGCAGGTCGGGAATGAAAAAGAGCATCAAAAAGGTCAAAAAGAGCAAGGCAAAAGGCAAGAAAAAGTAATTGCCCATTGATTGCAAATCGACCGATCCATCGGTTCATCTGTAATACTACCGCAATGGCTAACGGCTCTGTACGATAACATCCGCTAAAGTCAAGCCGTCGCTTTCGGCAGTAATGCGAATATCGCCTTGTTGTCCTTCTTTTGTCCGCAGAATCAGCATTGCCTTGCCGAAAAACAGCTTCCTGTAATCCGCCTGGAACGGCTCATAAGAGAGAGGATTGCCGTTATCGACTCCCGCGATTTCAGCAGGGCCATCGACCTTGAACTTAATCAGATTGTCCGCCAGCGGACACAACGTATCATTGGCATCAAGGGCCTCAACAAGGATGTAACAGAGTTCATCGCCTGAGGCCTTCAGTTCTTTTCTATCCGGCGTCAGTCGGATCTTCGCCGGCTCACCAACCGTGCGCATAACTTCCCGTCCAATCTCTTTGTCATCCTTATAAGCGACCGCCTTCAGCTCGCCCGGCTCATAATTTACATCGTTGAAACAAAGACGGTATTTGTCAATTGAACCATAGTAAGACGGCCCCGCTTCTTTTGCCTTGGTCTGTTTGCCGAGTGAATTGCCATTAAGGAACAACTCTACCGTATCGCCGTTGGTATAGACATATACGGGGACATTCTGTCCGATTCTGTCGGGCCAGTTCCAGTGAGGCAGAATATGAATCGTGGTGACATCGGGCCTCCAGTGGCTGCGGTAAAGATAAAAGCGGTCTTTGGGTATGCCCGCGAGGTCAACGATGCCGAAATACGAGCTTCTCGCCTGTTTGCTGTAAGGCGTCGGCTCGCCGAGATAATCAAAACCCGTCCATACAAACTCGCCCGCGACAAATTTGTCCTTCTCCATCAAAGTAAACTCACGGTCCGGTATATCCGCCCAGTTCGCGGCGTTGCGGTCATAGGAATCAACCTGGAACGTGCTTGAGTACTGCGTCTTCGAACCACGCAAAGGCAGTTCGTAAAACCCGCGTGTGCTAAGCGCAGAAGCCGACTCGCTGTAAATAATCGGCTTATCCGGATAACGAGTCCTGTATTGAGCGTATCTTCGCTGATAGTTCCAGCCGGTAAGGTTCAGGGCATCGAATATTGATTGTGCCACCTGGCTGGGAAAACAACAGGCCATACCAACCGGGCGGGTTACATCGCATTTGCGCACAAAATCGCTCATAAATTTTACCCGTTCCTTCGACACGCCCTGCGGGTCTCTGGGCGATTCGTAAATTTCGTTGCCTATTGACCAGACGACAATACTGGGATGATTGCGGTCGCGCATTACAAAATTGCGAATTTGTTTTTCGCCGTATTGTTCGAGCGGTGTCTTATTCGGCTCGAATCTGTCTGCGGTCCTGTCCCACTTGTCAAAACATTCGTCCCACACAACAAAACCCATCTTGTCACACAGCTCCAGCAATTCCGGCGCGGGCGGGTTATGGCTTGTGCGAATAGCGTTTACGCCCATATCTCGCATAATTTCAAGCTGCCGTTCCATCGCGCGGGTATAAAATGCCCCGCCGAGAGCGCCCTGGTCGTGGTGCAGGCACACGCCATAAAGCTGTACCCGCCTGCCGTTAAGATGAAAGCCGTCATCAGCGGTAAATTTGAATTCGCGTATACCGAATGTGGTCGTATCCGTATCAACTATTCTTTTGCCCTGCCGAACTATTGTCTTAGCGGTATAAAGTTTCGGGCTTGTGATGTCCCACCGCTGCGGGTTTGCAATCACAACGGACGGGTTATTGAAGTCCTGTGTTGCGCCTGCCGGTATGGTAACGCAGCGTGTCTCTAATACCGCAACCATTTTGCCGTCCGGGTCAATAAGAGTAACTTCAATGTTGACTTTCGATTTGCTTTTGCTGCTATTTTCAATAGTCGTGCGAACATTTATCTTCGCCGACGCGTCCGTCACTTCCGGAGTCGTAATATACGTCCCCCAGTGCGCGATATGCACTGGTTCGTTAATTGTCATCGTAACTTTGCGATATATTCCCGCGCCTGGATACCATCGCGTACCGTGATTGCGAGTATCAACATACACTGCGATTGTATTGTTGGCGCCAAACTTCACATAAGGCGTCGCATTAACACGGAAAGACATATAACCATAATCCCATTCGCCGGCAAACTGTCCGTTCACATAAACCTTCGGAAACGCCATTACGCCGTCGAAATCAAAATATACGCGTTTACCCGCGTCGGCCTTATCCAGCTTAAAGCTCTTGCGATACCACCCTTGCCCCCACCAGGGCAGTTTTCCTGCGTAGCCGTCTTCATTGGGATTGAACGGTCCTGCTATTGCCCAGTCGTGAGGCAGCCGAACCACCTTCCACGACGAATCATTAAAATCAGCCGCCTCAGCGCCCTTCAGGCCGCCCTTGGCGAACTTCCAGTCACGATTAAAGTTCACTACTTGTCGGCCGGCGGCGCTTTCACCGGTTTGCGTGACGGATTTGCCGGAAATCGGAGGGCCTGCCGGCTCGCAGGATAAACTCAGCGCAAACACAAACGCTACACTAGTTACAATCAGAAACGCTTTCCGTGTCTTCATCTTTTTCTCCGTATTCATGTTTTTTCACAAAACAGGTTATCAGAATATAGAAGGTATTTTGTGGGTTATATGATAATGATGCAACAGTTTTCCGGCCAAATCCATTGACTTTGCCCTTTCTTTGACATACCTATGACGGCACATGGACAACACTCGTATCCGTGGTCAGCTCTGCCGTCTGGAATCCGCAGCCGGCCAATATCAACTATGACGGGTCAACATCACCGTCAACAGACCCGAACCAGATTGTCAACTTTGGCGACATGGCCACAATGTGCAATCAGTGGCATACACAGATACTGTGGCCGTAACAAACGCAACTTGTTAATGATGTTCTCCTCGGGGCAGGCCCCGCTTATTTTGGGGACATTCAAAACTTCGCTCTTTCACTAAAGACACTTGATAGAAACGACGCCAACGCTAAAATAGCAGGACCTTGTTCTATCACGATACAATTTCGATAACACAGGAAAGGCGTAAATGAAAAACCTCATTGTTCCGCTCGCAACTATCATCTTGATTATTTCGACGGGATGCGTCAAACCTTTATCGCCGCAATCCGCCCCAACATTCAAATCTTTTGTATATGCCAGGGGCGACAAACTGATGGACGAAAACGGCGAGTTCCGCTTTATCAGCTTTAACGTCCCATGCCTGCACTATAACGAAGATAATATGCCCTTCACAGAAATGAATCCCTGGCGATTGCCTGATGAGTTCGAAATCAATGATGCGCTCGAATCCATAAGGCAAATGGGGGGCCGGGGCGCCCGTATTTACACACTATCCGTCCACAGACCCGGGGAAGACCCCAATATCCCCCGCCACGTAATTGGGCCGGGCAAATTCAATGACGAGGTCTACAAATCTCTCGATATGACTCTGGCTGTCGCAAATCGAAAGGGCATTCGCATAATTTTCCCCTTTATAGACAACGCCAGATGGTGGGGCGGAATCGAGGCCTGTGCCGCGTTCAGAGGTAAAACAAGGGAGGATTTCTGGACCGACCCGGAACTCTTCGAGGACTATAAAGCAATGGTCAATTCGGTCGTAAACCGCACTAATTCAATCACGGGGGTAAAGTACCGGGATGACAAGGCCATCCTCGCCTGGGAGACCGGTAATGAGCTTATATGCCCTCCTGAGTGGACGGTAAAGGCCGCTGCGTACATTAAAAGTATTGACCGGAATCATCTCGTTATGGATGGCTTCCACCTGACTCCCGTTCGCGACCTGTCGCTGCAGGACAAAAATATCGATATGGTTACGACTCATCATTATCCTGTTATGTTCAAGGTTGTAATAAGCCCAGAGGAGATGATTGAACAGATTAAAAAGAGCGCGGCTCTTGCCCGCGGCAAAAAGGCCTATATTGTGGGTGAGTTCGGATTCATACCCACTAAAGACATCGAATCGCTGTTTGATGCCGTGATAAATGAAAATATAAGCGGCGTTTTAGTCTGGTCGCTGCGTTTTCATGACCGCGACGGCGGCTTCTATTCCCACAGCGAACCTTACGGAGATGACATTTACAAGGCCTATCACTGGCCCGGTTTCAAGTCAGGCGACAGTTTCGATGAAACTGATGTTTTATCCCTGATGCGCCGAAAGGCCTTCGAAATCACCCCCGCTGCTGTCTTGCGACAGCAAGACGCGGGGGCCGTCCCAGCCATCGAAAAACCAGCATCGCCTGTTCTTCTCGATATCAAAGATGTCGCCGCGGTTTCATGGCAAGGCAGCGCAGGCGCTTCCGGCTACACAGTCGAAAGAGCGGCATCTAAAAATGGGCCGTGGCAAATCGCAGGACAAAATATATCCGACGCCGATTTCCAATATCGCCCCCTTTTCAATGACACCGGCGTCGAGACGGGCAAGAGTTATTATTATCGCGTTACAGCAGAAAATTCCGCGGGCAAATCCGGACCATCAAACGCAGTCGGGCCTGTATCTGTAACCTGCAAGACGCTGTCCGATGAAATGCAGAATCTCAAGCTCATCAGCAAACAGGCCGGGTTTTTGTCGATAGAGTCAAATGAGGCGCGCAAATTCAAAGAGGACATACATCGACTAAAAGGCGCAGCAGGCAGTTCCATTATCTATAAAGTCGAACCCCCGATTGTTTCGTGGAAGGTTTATTCGTTCTTCCCGCAGACCGTTTCCGATTTTGAATTCTCGGTTTCCGCCGACGGTCAAAAATTCACGCCCGTCAAGTTTTCACGCAAAGATTACTTCACCGGCAAAGGTGATTACAGTTACTATTCCCCTGTTCTTTATGCGGGCACAGGAAACGGCGACGATGCGCAATATCTGAAAATAGAATACGCCGACGAGGCACAAATATCCCGCGTAGAAATAAAATACGGAAAACATAATTGACCGGAGAAAGGACTATGATTAAACAGTTGCTGCCGCTGCTTTTGACGATTGGTATTTGCACCTGCAAGGCGGCAGAAGTAAATCAGCCCGGCCCACAACAGGCCGCTTCACAATTACAATTCACGCGTACCTATTCGCCGATTGGTTTCATAAAGGGTCATAGCTGGGGCTGGCCCGGAACACGTGGACAATACCTCGGCGACGCGCCGGCCGAGTCGATGAAAAAGCTGGCTGATACGGGCGCCAACTGGGTCTGCATCGCCTTCGGCGCGGAAATGAACAAGCCGAATGAGCCGAATATCTTCTGGGGCGAGAATGACCCGTGTATGGCCACAGACAATGAAATCCGCAGGGCCATAGAGCTTGCACGCAAAAACAATCTTAAAATCATACTCAAACCCACCGTCAACGTGCGGGACGGGACATGGCGGGCATACATTCAATTCAAAAAATCGGACGGCAAAACCATCGACTCGGAGCGGTGGGCGCAATGGTGGGCCGAGTTCAACCGCTTCCTTCTTCATTATGCCAAGCTTGCCGCCGATACAAACTGCGAAATGCTGTGCCTGGGCTGCGAGATGACAACAACCGAGCCATTTGTTAACCGCTGGCGTGATTTGATTGCCGAGATACGAAAGGTTTACCCCGGCGCAATTACTTACAACACCAATCATGGTGATGAAATCAAAATAAGATGGTGGGACGCGACAGACGTCATAGGTGTAAGCGGGTACTACCCGATAGGGACAGACGACGTGCAAACAGCAATGAAAGACCTAAACAAGGTTCCGTCGGAAGATACCACATTAGAGGCGCTCAAACGACGGATAATGCCGGTAAAAGAAAATCTTCGCAAGGTAAGCGAGAAGTTTAACCGCCCCGTCTTTTTCATCGAGCTTGGTATGTGCAGTGCAAAGGGCTGCAGCGCTGCCCCCTGGACCCATAACGACCCCAATACGATGGTTTATGACGCGGACGAACAGGCGAGGTTTTACCAGGTGATGCTGGAAACCTTCTGGGACGAGCCGTGGTTCATCGGTTACGCATGGTGGGACTGGCACACCGAGCTTTATCCGCTCGAAAAAGCGAGAACTGATACTTCCTTCTTCATATACGGCAAACCGGCGGAGAAGGTCGTAAAAGAGTGGTACAGCAAACCCAGATAATATTCTGCGGACAAGGTTAACAAAAAAAGGTCGCCAAAAGGGCGTTCCACCGAAGCTGAATACTATTGCATATATGTTGGACGCGACCTTTCGCCGACTTTCTTGTAATGCGACAGCGCACTTTCCTCGTCAGGGAAATCGTTCACAGTGAACCAAAGTGTAGTGGTGCCGATAGTTATGCGGTCGCCATCTACAAGGCGGGCCTCGCCACTTATTTTGCTGCCGTTGATAAGCACACCATGCTTGCTGCTCATATCCAATGCATTATACTCATTTTTATCTTTGTCATAGGTTATCTGCATGTGTTTACGCGAGACCCGGTCATCGAGTATCTGAATCATAAGAGCTTCATCCCGACCAATTACGTTCGTTCGACGACCAAGCGGGTAATAGCTGTCTTTTTGTGAACCGTCCAAAACAATTAAAGAAGCCATATTTTCAACTCCTTGAATAGCTAACACATATCAAGTCACCCAGAACATCATATCCGTGACCGATAAAGCTATCAACTTTTTATTCTCTCTGTTCGCCACTCCGGCCCAATTTTCTGCTCAGAGACAGTCGGTGTGGAGCCAGTTATCAGCCAATACATCCAAATCTTTTAAATCAACATCGCCATCCGGGATTTGTTCCGGTTCCAAATCAGCCCCGTTACAGTTGACGAGGTCAGCGCAATTTGTGAACCGCCAATACGCAGCCAATTGTGCCAAATCCTTAAAA
>JBEKZW010000032.1:0-28765 GCA_049509475.1 Sedimentisphaerales bacterium | reverse complement strand
AATAATTTTATAGGCACTTCGGCTACGGGCAATAAATCGCTTAATCGGGCAACGACGAATCGGCGATAGTTATCGTCGAAAAGGTCCGCCTTGTTGACGAACATAAGAATCGTGACGGGATTGATGGCGACCTGCGTGGCGTAATAGATTTTCGGCCTGCCGATTTTCGTCGGGGCGGACTGCGTTTCCTTTATAATTTCGAACGCCTTGTTGAGTTTTGCCGTCGGTATCCACGTCGTCGCCTGCTTGAAAAGCTCGGCAGCCAGGTCGAGAACGCTTTTGACGTTTTTGCCCTCGCTGGCGGTCGTGAAGGCAATCGGGGCGTGTCTTAATCCAGGCAACAACTTCGTCAGGTAATCTTCGTATTGCCCGGTGTCCGCGGAATTCTTCGCCAGGTCCCATTTGTTGACGACTATTATGCAGGCCTTGCTTTCTTCGGCGATTAGCTGTGCGAGCTTTTTGTCGGGCTGCGATACGGGCGTGGTCGCGTCTATCATCAGCAGCACCACGTCCGCCCTGCGAACCGAACTTGTCGCGCGGACGAAACTGTAGAACTCGATATTGTCGGCGAGCCTGCTTTTTTTCTTTACGCCCGGTGTGTCGATGACGACGATAGTTTGGCCTTCTTTTTCGAACCGGATGTCAACCGCGTCGCGCGTTGTGCCGGGCGTTTCGCTGACAATCACCCGGTCGTCACCCACGATGGCGTTGACAATCGAGCTTTTGCCCGCGTTCCGCTTGCCGACAATCGCTATTCTCATCACGGGTTCAGCCGGCCTGGTTGATTCGACAATTTTCAGCCGGTCGATGATTGTGTCCAAAAGCACGTCTTTGTTGATGTTGTTTTGGGCGGAGACGCACAGGAAATCGCCGAAACCCAACCTGTTGAACTCGCCCACCTCCGAAAATTTGCTCTCCACGTCGGCCTTGTTCGCCACGCCGAGAACCCTGAGATTGTGTTTGCGGAGAAGCCTCGTTATCGTCTGGTCCAATGACATTATCCCGTCGCGGATATCGACCACGAACAAGACGAGATTGGCTAATTCGATTGCCCGCTGAATCTGCTGGTGAACGTCTTTTTCGAGATGGTCCGCGTCAACGATGCCGTAGCCGCCCGTATCGACAAGCTCGAAAAATTTTCCGTCTCTTTCGACAATCGCGCTTACCCTGTCGCGCGTAACACCGGGCGTCGGCTCGACAACGCTTATCATCCTGCCCGCCAGGGCGTTGAACAAACTGCTCTTGCCCACGTTGGGCCTTCCAATTATCGCGACTACAGGTAATGACATTATTCACCTGCCCAGATTAAACAAGAATTCAAAACGGGGAGTTGCCCGCCGTTCCTGTGGCGGATTATAGCAGAAAACCTGCGGTTTTACACCGAAGAAACCTTTTGGCGATTTTCTTTACTCCAGACGAATTTCGAAGTCGCCTGTTGTTATATTGGTCTTCAAATTTTTCCAGGTCGTTGTTTTGGCCGGGTCTTTTACGGTTACCTTATCGATTCCCCCGGCTGTCAGCCCGAAAGGCGTGCTGTTATTGGAATACTTCGGAAATGCCAGGTAGGCGCTGCCGATATGTTTGGCCCTTACGTTGCTGTTTACTATGCCGAAAGGTTCTCCGACAACGCCTGTTATGGTCATTGTTTTCAGCAGCCCGTTTGCCGCTGTGAAATCGGAATCCATAAGCCGGCCGGCCGTTATTTTGCCGATAGCCCCCTGGCTGGCCGCAAGATTGCATTCCGATATGTCCGTTGCCTTTATTGTTTTCACAGACACAACCTGCCATGTTCCTGACAACGTCGCAACCATACTCATCTTTTTATTGCCGACGGCCTTCAGCGTCCCGATATTGCCCGTGATATTGGCGTCGAAATTTTGAGATGAGCTTGCCGCCCCGATAGTCCCGCAGTTGCCGACAATATTCCACTTTGAATCGCCTATTGCTCCCGCAATCTTCGTTTTGTTCAACGATATTCCCTTGGGCCTGTCCGTGCCGCTGAGGTTCACATCCGCGCCGAAATCGCCCGCTATGTTGCTCGCCGCGTTTCCGTCGATTGCCAGAGATGAAATCCAGGGGGCGTTTAATGAACCGGTTTTCCAGTCCGTTGCCCTTATAGAAATGGGGGTTCCGCTTGTCAGCGTCAGGTTATTTATCCGCCCGAATTTAAGGGCACAGGCTTTAGGCGACGCAGAAGAGCCGATTGTTATATTGCTGGTGCCTGATATGTCATTGAGGATAATGCCCGCGGCAGTGCCGTTGATATTGATATCGCCGGTCAAATTGACGCTGCTTGCGTTTATCATTTTGATTGGGCCGTCCGCCTCGATATTGACGATGCTTGTTTTGGCGCCGGGCTGCGGCATGATGGTCAATACCGATTTATCTGTTGTCCCGCTGAGGATTATCTTCGCGAAGCTGCAATCGCCCTGTATATTGGGGTCGCCTTCCACAGTAGCCGACCCGCCGCCGGTCAGGGTAAATGTCACCAGTTTGCCCTGGCAGTCGGTTATTTGCAGTTTATGATTCTTCAGCTCGCCGAATGTGCCGAATCCTTTGGTTATGTCGAATGCGATGTGACTCCTGCTGGTCTTGCCCACTTCTATTGTTACATCGTTGTCGTTCTGCGCATTATACCATCGACCGAAACTAAGCTCGGCGAAAGACCTGCCGGGAATCAATTTGGATGAATCTGCCTTAACCGCATCTTTCCCGTAGTCCTTGTCCGTCGTATTGGTGTCGTGCGAGTTCCAGTATGAGAGCCGGATAGAATTGACGTTGCTGTCGGTGCATTTGTCCCAGGAGAACGTCAGCGGGCTGACTATCGAGTCGCTGTTAGGCGGGCTTACGAATTGCGGCCTTTGTGTCGGCTGGGCAATCGACCCCGGCTGTTTTGGAATCCCGAACCCCGCTATTGTTTCATCGGAGTTATGGTCTGCGTAAGTTACCTTTACGGTGTATTTGCCGTCCGGGTAATTATCCAGCCCATTGGCTTCGTAGAACCATTCCTGGAATTTCCATTCGGTTACGCCGTTGTTTTTGTTGCGATTTGCCTCGATGTGTCTTGAGGGGTCCGCGTTGCTGTCCGGGTAAGTGAAGCCATTCGGTGTTGTGAAGTTTACCCCGGCGACCGTATTGTCCGTCACGATAATAAAGCTAAAGTCATACGTTTCGCCTATCCTGCCGTCCTTAAGCCAGTTCGTGCAAAGGGTGTCAAGGTCGTTTATGTCAACCGAACCGTCTTTGTAAGCGGGAGAAATGTCCGCCCTCATATCGCTTCCGGTTTGTTGCCACTGCTCCGCCAAAAAGGCGAAGTCAGAGAAATCGACGAAGCCGTCGCAGTCGAAGTCGCCGGCCAGCCCAAGCCCGTCGCAGTTGCCGGCTATGGCGTTTTCGTCGCTCGCGCCGGGGACATAGTCGATACCCTGCTCTATACTGATTAATTGAATATGCCTGGATATTGCGTCATGCGCGCTCAAATCGATATATTGCGGCGAATTATGGGCCGATGTGCACGTAATTTGTATCCGCCCGGTCACCGTCGCGGCGTGCGGAATAACATTAAAATCAGCCGTAACCGTGTGGGTTCGGTCATCCATCATTCCGCCGGATTGCCCGGTTGTCGGGGAAACTTTGAAGTAAGTCGAACCCTCAACGACAGACACTGTGTAATTCAGCGTGCCTGTTCCTTTGTTCCAGACCCTGAAGGTTTTCGACGTGCCGTCCTTATTATCGAAGATAATCTGCCCCGTATTCTTGCCTATCAATGGGTCGCCGGTCAGCCCCATTGCCGAAGACGCGATGATAATACTCAAAATGACCGCAGCAGTTTTCGTTTTTCTCACCTTCCGAAGTAACAAAACAGTCCTTCACCGCCTCCTTTCGGCTTTAGACAAACGGGGAAATCCTTTCCATCGCGCTCCTCTCCCGCACCAAAAAACCCGGTACGAGAGTTAAATCATTGTATCCAAATACGCGGGAAAAGTCAAGGCAAATAGGCTGTTTCTGTGGGATTAAGCGTTTTCCGTGCGGGGCTTTTCTGTGAACTCGAACACCTGTTCTATGCCAACCCCGAATGCGCGTGCAATGCGGAAGGCTAAAGGCAGCGACGGCGCGTATTTGCCCTGCTCCATCGCGATGATTGTCTGGCGCGTTACCCCTGCGATGTCTGCCAATTGCTGTTGCGTCATCTCGCCTTTTTCAAAACGCAATCGGCGAATGTTGTTTTTCAGCTCATTTGTCTCCATCGCCCCTCCAGCCGTATTCGTTCAGGGTAACTATCGATTGCAGAAGCATCACAACGAACATCCCGCCGAATACCATCCACGGCAGATAGTTGGTCGTGATAGTGCCATTCGGCCCGATGATGAACCACGGAATCATCGCCGCCGCGACGAACAGAACCCAGAAGATGGCATAAGCGAAGCCGACGGCTTTGCGTTGAATCGCCGTGTCGCGTTCATCATACTGCACCTTGCTTTTGTCCTTCCTGAATAGAACAGGGCTCAAACCACAAAACCCCATAATCCCTATGAACCCGAAACCAGCCGCCGCCTGACGAGCGGGCGCCCCAAAGACAAAGTAGCCGATACTAAATGCAACTACGCTGAGCCCCAAAGCCAGCAAAGTAACGATTAGATTGAACCACGCTATTTTCTGCATTCTATTCATACCTGATTCTCCTGACTAATGTATGTCATATCGTACATAATGTAAGAAAAACATTACACTATGTCAAGACAATTTTACAATTTTTTGCAAAATTTTTTAAGTTATTCTTATGAAAAGACCGCAAATTGGCGACTGAAGTGCATTTCGAGAGATATAAGTAATTGTCTGCTAAGCGGTTATAAAACTCATACCTCTGCGTTCTCTGCGAGCTCTGCGGTTAAAAGGATTGGGCGGTTTTGGCAGCTTTTTCCGATATATGGGGTATGCAGCTTACTACCTCACAGACAAGGGTATGCCCATTCTGTGCCGAGACGATACTTTCGGCGGCGATTAAATGTCGGCATTGCGGCGAGTTTCTCAATACCGCGCGGGCAAAGGCGATGCTCAATCAGCCCGGCCAACAGGGCGGTTTCGGCGATGAGCAACAGGTCGACGGCGAGGATAAGCCGAAAGAGCAGCCGGATGCGATAGTTTATTCGGGCAGGCCGACCTTGTGGGCGATTGCCTGGGATTTTGTCAAAGGCGGCGCGATATTGTTGGCTGCGATATTTATTATGGTCTGGCATATCGAGCGCATTTCCTGGCTTGGATTTTCCGCCCACAGTATGGCTGTTATCGCCAAATACCGGGTGCTGCTCGGTCTTGGTATGTTTATTGTTGTATGCTTGATTCTGTTTTACAAGGCGTGGAAAATCAGGATGACTCATTACGAGGTCAGCCCCGACCGCATCGAATACGGCGAAGGGATATTGGACCGCAGGGTCGATAACCTCGATATGTTCCGCGTCGTGGATATAAAGCTCCGCAGAAATATCCTCGATTTGCTTGTGGGCGTGGGGACGGTGACATTAACGACGACGGACAAGAGCCACCCGGAGTTCGAGTTCAAAAAAATCAAAAACTCCCGCGAGCTTTACGACACCATCAAAAAAGCCTCTCTTTCCGCCGACCGCAGAACTAACGTCATCCACGTAGAATGACCGTTCTATTTGCCATTTATTATTTCCTATTTTCTATTTAAACAAGCCGTCAATCTTTTCTTATTTACATCAGGGCTGAAAGGTTTATTATTCCATTATGCAAAGAATAGTAGGAGCAGTTAATAATGGCAGCCGTCTTCATTTATCCAATGCTTCTGTTTTTAGCCTGTTAATTTTTCTTTTCTTGTTTTCAGGATGCAAACCACCAGTCGGCGGCGGTGGTAGCGTGCATATCCCGCCAAAATATATAGAGAGCGGAAAACCCACTAAGTTGGAGTTAGAACTCAGCGTACGGGGAGCAGGAAGTCAAGATGTAACCAGACGATATGAGAAAGTAACATGCCATTTCAGGATTACAGGACAAAGTAAATTAACAGATTTGCCTATGAATGTTTCGCAGGCTATGAAAAGTAAAGCTATATACGAATGTCTCCTTCCGGCCTTGTCAGAAAAAGATGGGAATTCTGTTGAGTATTACTTCGATATGTACCTCGATGGCCATTATAATAAACGCCCAGAAGAGGTAGTCCCTATCAAGGATACAGCTCATGACCCAAATTATTGATAGTGCAGGGATAATGTGGACGGCAACCGTTTCAAATAACATAACGATGGAGAGATTATTAAAACTGCATTTATCGCCTGTGTGACTATTCTGTTTTCATTGACCTGTTTTGCGGGGTGGTAATAACGGGACGAGCAACCGTTTAATGCTCATTACTTTCCAGAAGAAATTGACGGCCAAGGATTAATTGCATTTCTCCCAACTGCAGGGCAAACGAAATCAATATGGAATGGCACCCATAGACAAAATCACATTTCTTATTTATAACAATTGCACGGGTTTTGAGCGGCGTAGAAACAGGAAACAATAAATTGACAATAATGAAGGTAACGATATAGCTGACTCACCAAAAACATAAATAGTAATTTTGTGAAAGGAAAGTGAATTATGAAAACAAGAATCGTTTTAACAATTGTGTTTGTGGCGGCAGTGGTAGCCATCAACATCGCTTTATATCAGGCCGCATTGCCTGATACCGCTGCAAATCTTGCTGTTGGACAAATGAATGAGGACGGTTCGAGAGAAGCCCTGCGCTCTTTGCAGCAGGTTCAGGCTGGTCTTGGCTATTGGTTGTATGCAATCTGTGCGGTTGTTTTGCTCTGTATTTGGTGGAAGCCGGCGAAGATGTTTTTGAAAAATCGATTCACAACCCCCGCTTTGGCTTTTTGCCTGGTTGCCTCATTTTTCTTAACTGGCTGTCCAAAACCATACGACGCTGAGGAAAATGTTGAGGTAAAGAACAACGAAACGGCCTTTGTGATACCTCTCGAAAGCAAAACCGATTTACAACAGAAGATGCAGTCAGTCGAATCACTTCAAAAGCTGCAAGTGGCAACCAAACGCATTCAAATATCGCACCGTTGGCAGAAAACAGGTCGTTTTAATGCGGATGGCAAGTGGATACCAAATATTGTTGTAATCAAAGTGGACAGGACGCCCATAACCCGTGAATGGACAGCTAACCAAACAACGGGGACCGTCAAAAAGGACCAGGCTATCTGGGTAGAATCGCAGGACAGTATTGGCTTTAGTACGGGATTTACCTGCACAGCATACGTTCAGGAAAAAGATGCCGCAACGTTCCTGTATTGGTATCCTACCGGCTCACTTGCTAATGTTATGGACAACGAAATTCGAGGTAAAATCCAAACAGTAGTGCAGCGAGTAGCGGCAGAGCATAAAATGGACGAGCTTCGTGACTTGAAAAACACCATAAGCAAAGCAGTCGTCGATGATATTACGGACTTTTTCAGTCAAAGAGGCATAACAATACAAAATATCGGAATGTTCGGCGGCTTCGAGTATGAGAACAAAGATATTCAAAAATCCATAGACGATGTTTTTGTTGCCCAGCAGCAGAAAAACGTAGCTCTTGCAATGAAACAGGCGCAGGACGACAAGAATAAGGTTATTATTATGGCCGCTGACGCCGAGGCGCAGGCCCGCATAAAACGGGCAGAGGGAGAAGCAAAGGGTATTCAGCTTGTCGCCGAAGCTGCCGCTAAAGCAAATAGCAATCCCGCGTTCATAACATTAAAGCAGCTTGAGAATCAGGCTAAGTGGATTGATAAGTGGCAGGGGGTATTACCGCAACAAATGTGGAGTACCGGAAATACGTCTCCCAATATAATGGTAACGACTGATGGAAAATAGTTGTCTTGGTGCGTCAAGTGATTTTAATGCCAAAAGAATACAAGAGCGCCCCTGCCTGCGACTTGCAGGGGTGCTCTTGTGACTTGTTCACTTACGGCTTGTGCACTTTTGTTTCAAGGGCGAGCAATTTCTTTTTTGTGCTCGTGCCTCCTAATGCGGAGAAGTTGCCGATTGAGCCATCGGAGTGGATTACGCGATGGCAGGGGATAATCAGGGGAATGGGATTTTTCGCAAGTGCGCTGCCGACCGCCCGGCTGGCGCGGGGCGAGCCCGCCATACTTGCCAACTGGGAATAACTAACCGTCTTGCCGGATGGTATTTTTTTACACGCATCAAGCACCTTGCGGGCGAAAGGAGAAAGCCGGGAAAGATTTAGAGGACAGAGGACTGAAGACGGAGGACGGGACGGGTGTTTTCCGGCAAAATAGGCGATTATCTGTTTTTGCAGAGGCCTCAGGAGATTTTTGTCAAATTGGGGATTATCGAGACCAGCGAGGAGGCGTTTTTCGACGATTTTGCGGGTTGGGCAAGGAAGAATGGTGCGGATAAGCCCTTTTTTGTCGGCGACCAAGCCGAAATACCCCCAGCCAGTTCTGAAAATCGTATATTTCATTTGTGTAATCATACCGCGAAAAATCATATTAAACAAGGCAAAGTCGTTGACGCAAGGGGGTAATTATGTTAAAAACGCAGGTTTGTAAACCCGCCTGAGGCGGGTAAATATGTGTTGGTAAAAGGTTTATCGCCCCCGCGTCTTTTCATCAGAGACAAGTGCGGGGGGAGGTGGAAATTTTGTCTTTAGAAGACCTTAGAAAACAGATTGATGATATTGACCGCAAGCTTGTCGAGATGCTCAACGAGCGGGCCAATGTTGTGATAGACATCGGTAAGCTGAAGGGCAGGACAGGCAAGCCCGTGTATGCGCCGGACCGTGAGAAAGAAGTGCTTGAGAAAGTTGCCGGTAACAACAAGGGGCCGCTGCCGAACAAGTGTTTGCAGGCGATATGGCGCGAGCTGATGAGCGGGTCGTTTGTGCTGGAAAGGCCCCTGCGGGTCGGCTACCTCGGCCCCGCGGGCAGCTACAGTCATACCGCGGCGATTTGCAAGTTCGGGCAAAGCGCGGATTATGAGCCGCTCGTGGATATTCGCAGCGTCCTCGATGAGGTCAGCAAGGGACATTGCGACCTTGGTATTGTGCCGATAGAGAATACCTTAGGCGGCGGCGTGATTGAAACGCTGGACGCCCTGGTGGATTCGGATGTGAAGGTTTGCTCGGAGATTTTGATGGCGATTCATCATAATCTTCTGGCCAACTGCAACCTCGACCAGATTGAAAAGATTTACTCGAAGCCGGAAGTTTTTACGCAGTGCCGCAACTGGCTTGCCTCGACATTCAAAGAGGCCAAAACCGTCGCGGAGCCGTCAACGGCAAAAGCCGCGCAGAAGGCCGCCAAAGAACCGAAGTCAGCGGCAATCGGCTCGGCTGTGGCGGCCGAACTCTATGGGCTTAAAGTAGTGTGCGAAAGCATCGAAGACACGCCCAACAATGTAACGAGATTTTTTGTCGTCGGGCGTGAAGACGCCAAACCCACCGGCGAAGACAAGACCGCGGCGATATTCAGCACTGCTCACAAGGCGGGTGCTCTCGTCGATGTCCTCGAGGTCTTCAAAAAATATGAAGTAAACCTGACTAATATAGAATCGAGGCCCAGCAAAAAAAGAGAATGGGAATATTACTTCTTTGTGGATTTTCTGGGTCATCACGATGACGAAAAAGTTCAGCAGGCCTTCGATGAGGCAAAACAGCACTGCCTGCAGCTTTCGGTGCTGGGCAGCTTCCCGCGGGCGATGGAAGTGTTAGGATAATTTATTAGGGGCGTTTTAGATGAGAAAATCGTTTGTGGCCGGCAACTGGAAAATGAATACCGATGTTCACAGCTCAGTCAAGCTGGCCCAGGGCGTCGTTTCGGGTTGTAAAGATGTTGTGGGCAATATTGACGTGGCTGTGTGCCCGCCGTTTGTTTACCTGCAGCAGGTGGGCATGGCCCTTCAGTCGTCGCATATCGCGCTTGGCTCCCAGGACATTTATTTCGAGCAGAAAGGCGCGTTCACCGGCGAGATAAGTTCGGCGATGCTCAAAGACGTCGGATGCACTTACGCCATCTGCGGGCACTCCGAGAGGCGGCACGTTATCGGCGAGACCGACGAGCTGGTAAACAAAAAGGTCCACGCCGCCATATTGGGCGGGCTTTTGCCGATTTTATGTGTGGGCGAACTTCTCGAAGAGCGAAAAGCGAACAAAACCGCCGAAGTGGTGACGCGGCACATGAAAAAAGGTCTGGCGGGATTGACGCCTGAGAAGATGTCGGCGGTTACGATTGCGTACGAGCCGGTCTGGGCGATAGGGACAGGATTGACGGCGACGCCCCAGCAGGCACAGGAGGTGCACGCCCTGATTAGAAAACTGCTGGCGGAAATGTACGACAGGAAAATTGCCGGCGAGATTCGGATTCAGTACGGCGGCTCGGTCAAGCCCGACAACGCCGCCGAGCTGATGGCACAGCAGGACGTCGACGGCTTGCTGGTCGGCGGGGCAAGCTTAAAAGCGGATGATTTTGTGGCGGTTGTTAATGCGTCGGTTTGATTATAAAAATTTTAACGAAATAGGGGACAGATTATGGCATTGAACCCGGTATTGGCGGCAAGTTTCATAATGAACGTTATCGCGGTGCTTTTCGTTATTGGCTCGGTGGTGCTCATCCTGGTGGTATTGATTCAAAAAGGCAAGGGCGGCGGACTTAGCGGCGCTTTTGCCGGCGGTATGGCCAGCGGCATCCTTGGCAGCAAGACAGGCGACGTTCTGACGTGGGTTACCATCAGCGTGGCCAGCCTGTTTATAATTGTTGCCCTTGTGCTCGATAAGTGGTGGCGTCCGACGACGAGCGGGCCAGAATCGCGAACTCCCGCTCCGATTACCAGCAATGATACCGGCAGAGGCCCAGAACAGCCAATGCCTGCACCGGCAGACCAGCAGGAAAAGACCCAGCAATAAGCATGTTTGCTGCCGGTTGAGGCAAAGTGTTTGCCCGCTGGCGATATGTGTAACGAGGGCTGAATCTCTATGATAAATAGTATGACCGGATACGGAAATGCGGAGGGCCGACTCAGCGGCATTACTTATGTCGTTGAAATCAGCGCGGTGAACAACCGCTATTTCAAACCGACGCTGCGGCTTCCCGAAACTCTCGGTTTCCTCGAAGGCGATGTGGAAAAAGAGCTGCGCCGCGAGGTATCGCGAGGAACGGTAAATTATACGCTCAGGCAGAAGGGTGCGCCCGCTGAGGCCCTTTTTGATATAAACGAAAAGGCGCTGGCTACGCTGTTGAAACGGCTTGGCAGAATCTCGCCGTCGGGCGGGTTGGAACGAGAGCTGGATTTGGGCGGACTGCTGGCGTTGCCGGGAATTTTGTCGCCGGCGGTACATAGCGCCAAAGTGGCCGCGGCTATCCGGCGAAAGGTGCTGGCGATTACACGCCAGGCGCTGAAGGGGCTTAAGGCGATGCGAGCGGCAGAAGGTGCGGCCCTCGCGGCAGACCTTGAGAAACATTGCAGGGCGATAAAGACCACTCTCGGGCAGATTCGGCTTCGCAGCGCCGCAGGCCCGCAGCAATATGCCGAAAAACTCAAAAAGAGAGTCGAGGATTTACTCTCGGTCGCCAAATTAAAATTGAATGACGAGACATTGGCTCGCGAGGTCGCGATTTTTGCCGACAGGGCCGATATATCGGAAGAAGTTGCCCGGCTCGATTCGCATTTGGTGCAGTTTGCAAAGAGCTTAAAGAACAGCGCCGGGCAGGGCGAAGGCCGCAAACTCGATTTTATCTGTCAGGAGATGCTCAGAGAGGCCAATACCATCGGCAGCAAGGCCGGCGACTCCGGTGTTGTGCATTTGGTTGTGGATATCAAGTGCCGGATAGACCGAATCAAAGAACAGGTCCAGAACGTGGAGTAAGATGTTGCCGATGAGCGGCTCACAAACCTTAAAAGGAATGATTGTCGTCATAAGCGGCCCCAGCGGCGTCGGCAAGAGCACGATTTGCAAAGAGCTGGTGAAACGGCTGGATAATGCGTATAGGAGCATCTCCATTACCACCCGCCCCAAAAGTGATAAGGAGATTGACGGCAGGGACTACTGGTTTGTCAGCAGTGAGGAATTTCAGCGGTGGATAAAAAAGGGCCTGCTGCTCGAGCATGCGAGAGTCTTCGGCAATTTTTACGGCACGCCGAAGGATAAGGTGGATGAGGCCCTCGCTGCCGGAAAAACGGTCATTCTGGCGATAGACGTCCAGGGGGGCAGGCAGATTAAGGCGATGTATCCCGACGCGGTGATGGTATTCATACTTGCCCCGACACACAAGGAGCTTGCCGGTCGGCTTCAGGGCAGGGGCAGAGAAGACGAGGAAACGGCAAAACGTCGACTCGACGAGGCGTCAACCGAGATTGCCGTCGCCTGGCAGGATTACAAGCATATGGTCATAAACGACAAACTGAACGTGGCGGTAAATGAAATCATAGGAATAATTGAAACAGCACGGAAGACAGAGAAAAAATTAAGCGGCATAGGCAACTAATTGTGGAGTCTAAGGAATGATTGAAGACCTGAAAAATATCGAGTTGGTGAAAAAAGTCGGCGGGCGGTTCAAATTGACGGCCCTGATTCAGAAACGGCTGATGGAATTGATGCAGGGCGGGCGGCCTTTGATTGAAAACACAGAAGGTATGAGCCAGCTTCAAATCGTCGTCGAGGAAATCAAGCTGGACAAAATTGCCATCGACTACGATAACAGCGACATCGACAAGCCCGGCAGCGTGTCGTAAACGATACCGGGAATTGCTCCGAGGCGGACGTATATGGCCAAACAAGATTTAAAACTTGATGGCGTCAAAGTTGTGCTGGGGGTAAGCGGGGGTATTGCCGCGTATAAGGCAATCGACCTCGCCAGCAAGCTGACGGCCGCAGGCGCCGAGGTGAGGTCGGTTTTGACCGAAAGCGCCCTCAACCTCGTAAGCGCAAAAAGTTTCGAAGCCGTTACGGGAGGACCTGCTCATACGAGTATGTGGGAACAGCAGGAATTCAAAATCGGGCATGTCAATCTGGCTGACTGGGCGGATGTGATTGTCGTAGCGCCCGCGACGGCAAATATCATCGGCAAGTTCGCAGGCGGCATCTGCGACGACCTGCTCAGCACGATGCTTTGCGCCTGCTGGGCAAAGCCGGTGCTTTTTGCCCCGGCGATGAACGACAAAATGTGGGCAAACCCCGCGGTGCAGGAAAACGTCAAATTCGCCGAACGAATCGGCGTGAAAATGATAGGGCCTCGGCAGGGTCGGCTTGCCTGCGGCGCGGAGGGCATCGGCAGGATGGCCGAACCCCAGGAAATTTTAGAGGCGGTTGAAAAAATCGCTGCCGGGCTTAAACACAAACGCAAATAGGTTTCTCCACGATGTATTCTCGAAAGCGACGGCGAAAACTTCAGTTCTTGATTACGGCCGGGGGGACACGAGAGTATATCGACCCCGTGCGATTCATTTCCAACGCCAGCACCGGCACAATGGGCTATGAGCTTGCGCGGTCTGCGCTCCTGGCCGGACACGGCGTAACCCTGATAACTGCGCCGACGAATCTGGATACCCCCAAAGGGGCCGCTGCAGTCAGGGTCGAATCGGCCCGTGATATGTTCGAGGCGGTTAAGGGCAAATTTGGCGGGTGCGACTGCCTGATTATGACCGCCGCGGTCTCGGATTATACTCCCGCTAAACCCGCCAGGCATAAAATAAAAAAAAGCCCCGGCGCGATTACTCTGAAACTGAAACCCACCAGGGATATTTTGAAATGGGCCGGAACTCACAAGAAACAAAATCAGTTTGTCGTCGGCTTCGCGCTTGAAGACAGGGACATCAGGGCCGGCGCAGAGAGAAAACTGCGGGATAAAAAGCTCGATATGATTGTCGCCAACACGCCCGCGGCCATTGGAAGCGAGCGGTGCGAGGTTTGGATAAAAAAAGCCGGTCAGGAGTGGCGCAGGTTTGCTGAGGCGCCGAAGAAAAGTGTCGCCAACCAGCTGATACGACTTATTGAGCAGTCGATACGGGTAGATAGGTGAAAGCGTAAAAAACGCCTCAGGCCTTTATTCCGAAGACCGTTTTGAGCCAGGTTTTCGCCATCAGGTGCGTTCCCGCGACGGTCGGGTGAACGCCGTCTGTTGCCCAGTACTGTGGCGGCGCGTTTTTCACGGCCTCGTCAAATGCCGATTGGAACGGAACAAAAATCGTTTTGAATTCGGCTGCCGTCTTCCTCGCGGCGGCGCGATAGCCGTCAAAGGCGGGAAACCATTGCTGATTCACCGAGCCGCACTTGAGAACAAACGGCTCGCAGATGACCAGTGTCACTGTTGGCAGCGCCTTCTTCGTCCGTTCAAGCAAGGCGCGATAATCGTTTTGATATGTCTCCAGCGTGCCCTTGTATCCGGCGTTAAGCGTATGCCAGAAATCGTTAACGCCCACAAGTATGCTGAGCAAATTCGGCTTTAATTCGATACAATCCTTGTCCCACCGTTCAGCGAGCTGGAAGACCTTGTTCCCGCTGATTCCGCGATTGTATATAAACGGTTTGATGTTTGAGTATTCATCCAGCAGTGCCCCGGCAGCAAGAAGCACATAGCCGGACCCAAGACATTGCGAATCGTTGGGGGCGTTTTCCTTGCTGCGAGTCCTTCCCCAGTCGGTGATTGAATCACCCTGGAACAATATAATCTTGTTTGTTTCCGTCAAATGGTATGCCCCTGCGCCGGCCGATTTAGTTTCTGAACAGCCGGAAGATGATAAAAGTGAAGATGCAGTTAAGCCGGCTGCCGCTGCAAATGCCGTTTGTTTGAGAAACTCCCGCCGGTCGTTAAGATTCACTCCTGAAATTTTGTCTGCCATTTCAATTCTCCTGATTTAATCCTTGATACCAAGGTCATCTTTGGTTAACAGCGACTCGAACTTGTAGCCGGCGGCGGTGATGTTCTCGCCCGCGCCTTGTTTGCGGTCGATTACAGCAACGATTTTTTTCACCTTTGCTCCCGCCTCGGTGATTACCTTCGCCGCTTCAAGCACTTGTCCTCCCGTTGTGGCGATGTCCTCAACGAGCAGCACAACGTCGCCTTGTTTCAGGACGCCCTCAATCAGTTTTCCTGTGCCATAGCCCTTTTTACTGTTGCGGATAATGACCCAGTTTTTGCCGGTCTCCATCGCGGTAGCGGCCGCAAGCGCAACCCCGCCGAGTTCCGCGCCGGCTATCAGTGTTACATCATCGCCGACGTGCCTGGCGAATTCTTTGCCGAGCGCTTTGAGTATATCCGGGCAGGTCTCGAATAAGTATTTGTCGAGATAATACTTGCTTCGTTTCCCGCTTCTCAGGATAAAATCGCCTTCGAGATACGCCGTTTCCTTTACACGTTTGATGAGTTCGCTTCTGGTCATAATTTTCACCTTATACGTGGTTACTAAGGTTTATGTCCGCTCAGTTTAACATTGTCCTATCGAATTTTCAAAACAAACTCGAATAACAGTCAAACAGTATTTTTATTTCAATCTGAACGGTAAAATGCTATAGTACCTTCTGCAAAAAAGGAAAAATCATGGATGCTAAATCGCCATATAAGGACTTTACTCACCGGCTTAAATTGCTGGTCGGCAAATACCCCGACCTTATCACAACAACACTCAGCAACATCTTCACTATGCGACTTGTTGGCAACAAGACACATGGAGACCTTGCTGAAATCGCCATTGCCGAATTCATCAATCAATACATGTACGATTTCCGTTCCATACATGTTGGCAAAGACCTTTACCGGGCAAAAACCCACGAAGAAGACATCAAAATTATAAACGAGATCACCAAAGATGAGTTTCCCGTAAGCTTAAAGGCGTACGGGGATGGCCCGTTGCAACTATCTACTGATAAGAATTCCAAAATGTTTTCTCGTTTGGAACGAGAAGAGGGCGATATTCGAGGGGCAAATAAAATACGTAAGATATTTGACGACCCCGCCTTTTCAGAGTTTAGCAATCTCAATGTTCTGCCTCTTATCTACAACGAGAAAAAGATGCAATGTAACATCCTTGTTTTTGACTACGAACAGGCAATTAAAAATACGTGCAGGATTTCACGGGAAGATTCTGGAAGAGGTAGAAAGCATGCCGTTTACAGATTTTATGATTCAGGGGATGCTTATGTTTGCGAGGTAAGGTATGGCGGTGCTACTGCCAATGCCCTACAACGCGGACTCTGGACGCATACGAAGAATGGTTTGAAATACTTTGACAGTATTACAAACGGATGGATTGACTATTCTCATAATCACATTCTGGTTCAGTTGTTCTCACACGCGCTTGTCTCATCGGTCGCCGGGCATACTTCGGCGTTAGAGAAAATCAAGGAAGATATTGCAGCTCTTAAAAGGAAGTCGGGGTTATCACGATAATGCAAACGGCAGGACTATTTGACGACATTGTTACTGATGCCCCATTTACAGAGGGCATAAAATATGCTGGGTCGAAACTAAAGCTTCTTCCCTATATACTTCAGTTGATAAAAAAAGTGGACGCCAGAACCATCTTAGATGGATTTTCGGGGACAACTCGGGTTTCTCAGGCACTTGCCAAAAATGGTTATCAGGTCATCTCTAATGATATTGCTGTTTGGTCGGAAGTTTTTGGAACGTGCTATCTCCTGAACAAAAAGACGCGGGCTGAATATCAAGAACTTATCGAACACCTTAATGCTGTTAAGCCGGTCGATGGTTGGTTTACGGAGCATTATGGGGGGCAGCCGAACGGAGGGTGCGCTGTTCAGTCCGACGGGCTCAAAAAACCTTGGCAGATTCGTAACACAAGAAAGCTCGATGCGATTAGAGAGGAAATTGAGCGGTTGTCGCTACCGGTTGTTGATAAGGCCGTAGCTCTTACCAGCTTAATTTTTGCCCTTGACGAAGTTGACAGCACGCTTGGGCATTACGTCTCGTATTTGCAGGACTGGTCGCCGCGGTCTTATAATGAGCTTTCTCTCCAGGTGCCGAATGTGTTTGTAACCGAAAAATCGCACCAGGTTTTTCGCCGGGATATTTTTGACATAGCGAAGGATGTTTCTGTTGACCTCGCATATTTCGACCCGCCATACGGCTCTAACAATGAAAAGATGCCGCCTTCGCGGGTTAGATACGCTTCATATTATCATCTATGGACTACAATATGTCTTAACGACAAACCAAAGTTGTTTGGCAAAGCCAAACGACGAGAAGATACGTCGGATGTGGTGGCGGCCTCTGTGTTCGAGGAGTTCCGGAGAAGTCAAAATGGGAGATTTATGGCCGTAGAGGCCATTGAGCGTTTAATCAAAAGCACCAACGCCCGATGGATATTGCTGTCATATAGTTCCGGAGGAAGGGCGACCGCCCGGGAATTGAACGAAGCGATTTCTGAATGTGGCGCGATTTTGGATTTTGTAGAAGTTGACTACAAGAAAAACGTGATGGCTGAAATGAAGTGGACAAACGAGTGGATACGCGATTCGGAGCAGTCGCATCGTGAGTTCCTGTTCTTAATCGAAAAGAAATAGAATCTCAGCAGAAAACTATACGTGGAGGTCAACTTTTCGGTTTATCTGCTGTTTGTATTTTCTAATTGCGGGTGTTGCTACTTGTTTTACGAAACTATCAACCTGGCGAGGAGCAAGGCCGACATAATCCTTCGGGTTCAACACTTTTGCGAAATCTACTTTCGCGAAAGCGGCGTCGGCTTTCAGGCGGTTGATTAAGTCATTGGCTTCGCCAAGCTGTTTTACCTGTGCAGCGGCCTCGTGCGAGTGCTGCCTGATTTTTTCGTGGATGGTCTGCCTGTTGCCGCCCGCCTTGACAGTCGCCATAAGGATATTTTCCGTTGCCATAAAAGGC
Source organism: Sedimentisphaerales bacterium (assembly GCA_049509475.1). GTDB lineage: Bacteria > Planctomycetota > Phycisphaerae > Sedimentisphaerales > Anaerobacaceae > Fen-1362. The sequence continues at coordinate 10,898 of JBEKZW010000032.1, read as the reverse complement.
AGTTCCGCCGCGACGTGCGAAGCGATGACTCTCGGATAAACGACAAGACCATCGAGAACATTAGTCAGGATTTCAAGGATGCCATCGACCGCCAAAAATGCCTCCGGTATAACGAGTCGCCGGTTCGCGGAATCGTCTAATGTGCGTTCGAACCATTGCTGCGAGGCAGTCATCGCGGGGCTTGTCGCTAACGACAGGACAAATCTCGATAGCGCCGTAACTCTTTCGCATCGCATCGGGTTGCGTTTATACGCCATCGCGGATGAGCCAACCTGCGATTTCTCGAACGGCTCTTCTATTTCCTTGAGATTCGCGAGCAACCGCAAATCTGTGCAAAGTTTCTGTGCAGATTGCGCGATTGAGGCAAGCGCGTTTACGATCAGCGTATCGATTTTTCGCTGATACGTCTGGCCCGTTACGGCGCATATATTTTTGAAGCCGAATGCCGCCGCGACCATTTTATCAAGCCGGTCAACCTTGTTCTGATTGCCGTCGAATAAGGCGAGGAACGACGCCTGAGTTCCCGTTGTGCCTTTGATGCCCCGCAACGGCAGCGTATCTAATCGATGCTCGATTTCCTTGAGGTCCATAGCGAATTCATAGCACCAAAGCGTCGCGCGTTTGCCTACTGTGGTCAGTTGCGCGGGCTGATAATGCGTGAAGCCAAGCGTCGGCATTGATTTATATTTTTTAGCGAACCGCGCCAGCAGATTTATTACTGCCGCGACCTTGCCTGCGGTGATTTGCAGGCCCTCGCGAATGATAATCAAATCAGCGTTGTCGGTTATGTCGCAGCTCGTCGCACCAAGGTGAATAATCGGCGCCGCCTTCGGCGCTGCGTTGGCGAACGTGTGAATATGCGCCATCACGTCGTGGCGAACCTTCTTTTCGTATTCCGCGGCCTTCTTGAAGTTGATGTCGTCCAAGTGTCTCGCCATTTCAGCGATTTGCGCGTTGGATATTTTGAGGCCAAGCTTTTTTTCGGCCTTTGCCAGCTCAAGCCATATTCGCCGCCATGTCCCGAATTTCTTTTGCGGCCCGAACAATTCAGCCATTTCCTTCGACGCGTTTCTCTCAACCAGCGGACTCGTGTAAATGTTTGTGTTATCTGCCATTTTAAATCCCTTTTATTTGGCCTTTACTAATTTATTTTCTCGTTCAGCGATTAAATTTTCGATTTCCGCGATATCGTTTTTGTTCAGTATCCAGTCAGCGGCGGGTGCGGTTTCCTCGATTTGGGAAGGTTTCCTTGCGCCGACAATTGCCGCGGTCACTTCGGGCCTGCGAAGCACCCAGGCGATGGCTAACTGGGCGAGCGTCCTTTTGTTTCTCTTGGCGATTGGTCTTAGTTTTTCGACAAGCGCCAGCGTCGACGTAAATTGCGGCTCCTTGAAATCGCCGCTTTTGAGCCGATGGTCATCTGGTGCAAGCGTCGCAAGGTATTTTTTGCTGAATTTGCCCGTCAGCAGGCCCCGCTGCATCGGGCTGTACGTCACCACGCCGATATTGTTTTTTGCGCAGTAGCCGAGCAGCTCTTTTTCAATGCCGCGATTATTCATATTGTATGGCGGCTGCAAAGATGCGACAGGCGCGATTTTGCGAACCCGGTCGAGCTGCTCTGTATTATAATTGCACACGCCTATGTGCCTGACCTTGCCCTGTTTTTGCAGCCGGGCCATTTCTCCCCAGCCCTCTTCGAGGTCAATCTCCGGGTCGGGCCAGTGCATTTGATAAAGGTCGATTGTTTCGATGCCGAGGCGTTTCAAACTGTCCTCGCATTCTTTGCGGATGCTTTCGGCCTTGAGGCAGCCGATTTTTTCTCTTTTTTCATTCCAGAGCAAACTGCATTTCGTTGCGATGATTGGTCTGATTTTTGTTTTCTTCAGCGCTATACCTAACAATTCTTCCGAGCGCCCGCAGCCGTAGATTGCCGCCGTATCAATCCAGTTTATACCAAGGTCGATGGCCTTCAATATCGCGGCTATCGCCTCGCCCTCATCCTGCGGGCCCCAGCCGTATTGCCACGAGCCGCCCATGGCCCACGTGCCCAAACCAACTACGGTCAGCTCCAAATCTGTATTGCCCAGCCGCCTTGTGCGCATAGTCAAATCCCGAAATAGAAGTATTCCGCTAATAGGATATTGCCGCAGGGCCGGTTTAGCAACACTGTTGGTCAGTTTTTCGGAATGTTTCTGATGGCCGTTCTTGACCCGGCCATCCCTAAGGGATGGCGAGGTCTCGCCGAAGACAATTCTTCGGCGGACTGGAATTGCCGCCCAAATCGGTTATACTTATGGCCTTTCCCGCCTCGCTGAAGACGGCCCGTCTCGACTCGGCATCGAGCCGAGGTCGGACGAGTCGAGGCAGGCAGGGTCATCGTTTTCAGCGTGGCGTAACAATAGCAGAAAAACGAGGTTTTGATGCAGCCGGAACCAAATATACAGCAGAAGCTGAAAAACCTGTTTATAGGCAAATCCCGAAGCCCGCGGGATAAGCGGATTTTCCACAAACTTTCGCTTATAGCTTTTTTTGCCTGGGTAGGCCTTGGTGCCGACGGCTTGTCGTCTTCCTGTTACGGTCCGCAGGAGGCGTTTCTTGCGCTGGGGCATCATCCTTATCTGGCGGTTTTCGTCGCGATTGCTACGGCACTGACGGTTTTCGTCATCAGCGCAAGTTACTCACAAATAGTTCAACTTTTCCCCACGGGCGGCGGCGGCTATCTCGTCGCCAGTAAATTATTATCGCCCGGTTTGGGAATGCTCTCCGGCTGCGCCCTGCTCATCGACTACGTCCTGACAATCGCCGTCTCAATAGCAAGCGGCACAGACGCTCTATGCAGCTTGCTTCCTTTGAAATGGCAGTCATACCGCCTCGGCTTCGCGGTGTGCGTTGTTTTGCTGATGACGGTGCTGAATATGAGAGGGGTGAAAGAGTCGATATTGCCTTTAGTCCCGATATTCCTTGCGTTTTTGTTTACTCACGTTTTCGTAATTCTATACGCGGTATTTACGCACCTGCCGGCACTGAAAGGGATTGCGGCTTCCACCGGCACCGACGTGCACAGCAGCATTTCTGAGGTTGGTTTCTGGGGGATGATTTTTCTGATAGTGCGTGCGTATAGTATGGGTGCCGGCACATATACCGGAATTGAGGCGGTCAGCAACGGCATCCCGGTTCTAAGGGAGCCGAGGGCAGAAACCGCCAGACACACGATGCGCTATATGGCTTTTTCGCTTGCATTTATGGTTCTCGGATTGGCACTTGGGTATCTGATTTACGAGGTGACATCTGAGCCAGGCAAGACCTTAAACGCGATTCTTTTTGAGCGGGCGACTCAGGGCTGGAATACAAGTTACGCCGTTGCCCTAATCTTTGTTGCGCTTATGTCAGAGGCGACGCTTTTATTTGTTGCCGCCCAGACGGGATTTCTGGATGGCCCAAGGGTGCTGGCGAATATGTCTCTCGACAGGTGGTTTCCGACGAGGTTCTCTGCGCTTAGCGACCGGCTGGTGATTCAAAAAGGAATCATGATTATGGGCGGCCTGTCGCTGGTGATAATGATTCTCTCCAAGGGCTCAGTCAGGTTCCTCGTTGTTCTTTATAGTATCAACGTCTTCATCACTTTTGCCCTGTCCCAGCTTGGTATGGTTCGGCATTGGTGGAATGACCGTTTTACCGTCAGGGGCTGGCGCAGAAAGTTGCTTATTAACGGAATAGGGCTTGTTCTGACCGCCTCTATTCTCGCGATGATGATTGTATTCAAGTTCTTTGAGGGCGGATGGATAACGCTGCTGATAACAGGCACGCTGGTTGTCCTGGCGATTCTCATAAAACGGCATTACAACAGCGTCCGGATGCTTCTTGGCCGGCTCGATAACCTTGTTACCAAGCCGGAGTTCTCGGACGCTGGTTTGTTGTTGGGTGCGGCCGCGCCGGTTGTCGAGCCGAAGTTCGACCCCAGTGCCAGAACGGCGGTATTGCTTGTCAGCGGGTTCAATGGGATGGGGCTGCACACGCTGTTTAACGTTATGCGGTTATTCGGCGGCGTTTTTAAGAATTTCATCTTTGTTCAGGTCGGTGTCATCGATGTCGGCAATTTCAAAGGCGCGCAGGAGGTTGGTCATCTCGAATCGCAGGCCAAAGACGAGGTGAGCCGTTATGTGAACCTTATGAAGAGAAACGGGTTTTATTCGGAGGGCATTTCCGAAATCGGCGTCGATGTGATTGACGAGGTTATGAAAATCACCCCGAAAATTATCGAACGGTTCCCCGCGGCGATGTTCTTTGGCGGACAGCTTGTCTTTGAAAAAGATTCATTCGTCCACCGCCTGCTTCACAACCACATCGTCTTTGCACTCCAGAGAAAGCTTTACCATCAGGGCGTGCCTTTTGTAATCTTGCCCATAAGAGTTTACTAAGCACAGATACCGACAATCGCGAATGGCAGTTATCGGAGCCGCCTGAACAATCCGGCAAACCGAACAAATAATCAGCGAGGCCCGTCCTGTCGCTGGATTGACCGCACCGAGCTTAGCATAAACACGCCAAGCACAAAGACCACCATAACCAGAACCGCCAAAAGCAGCATTTTATGCTGTTCTGTCCAGGGTAGATTTTGCCGGATTTTTCCAGCCGCCGGGTTGTCAGTCAGGGAGGCGATCGCCGCCTGCGTTGTCTTTGTATGCGTTGGATTGGTCAGTCGTCGAGCAAGGTCATACTGTGGATGGCTCGCCGATTCGTTGCCGACGTAAAGTTTTGCTGATTTGTCGGATGGAGCCGGGAAAATAACTTTGTGCGGCACCATTTTGGCCGAGGCGGCTCGTATTGTTATCGGCTGGTCGTCATAATTACTGACAACAATCCTGATATATTTGTATGCCTCTCTCCAGCTTATTGGCAGTGCCAGTCGCTCGTATTGTTTGCCTGCCGCGTCGGTATATCTGTAAATCACGTCCGTGGTGATGGTGTTCCACGGCACCTCAACTTCCCTGAATCGCTGCCTGTTGTCCTCGCTGTCGATTTTCACTTTTTGTGTGACCGCGTCTCTGCCCTGAATCGTAACGCATCTGTAAAACGAAGCATCATCCGTGTTCAATTCGATTTCCACCACGGGCAGCCGGCGAAATTTCAGGTCATAAACGTAATTGCTCGTATGGTAATTTACATCTTCAGTGTGCTCGGTCTGTATCATTTCTACGACCTGTTTTTGTGCCGGTTTTTTCTCAATCTTAAATGCCCTGACTTCATTTATCGCTGGCTTGGTCTCCTCGGCCGTCATCGGGCTGACGGTGATTCTGATATACCTGTAGTCATTGTTTGGCAAATCGATTGTGCTGAAGCGATGACGAGTTTTATCGCTGACGGCAAAAATATACGCCCGGTCAACGATTGTGAAGAACTGCACGTTGTCGTTTGAGCCCTCGACTTTGACCGCGCGCCTGAAATTATCGCCCGCGGTCTCGACCTCGATTGAGTTTTTGACTGTCTGCCCGCCGAAATCCAGCGTCGCCAGTGCGTTTCCGTTGGCGTCCGTAGCGCGGTTGAGAATTGTCGGGTTATATTTGACTGTTTCCGTGCGGTCCTCGTCCCTCATCATGACGTATGGTATCTGGTTGCCGTCGCGGTCGATAAGGCGAATGTCCGCCAAATCGGTTCTGGCTGCATTGTGAATCCCGGGCGTAAGCACCAATGCACAGTATTCCCCCGGCGCGCCTTCTATAGTTACCTCGCCAACGTATTGCCACTTGCTGGTGTCGATTGAAGCGCCGTCACAAATCGTTGCTGATAACAGGACTGCCAATAAAATTAGTTTCGTATGGCTCATTTGGAATCTCCCGATATTTCGTCTTGTTTTTGCTGGGCCGAAAGCGCGTCAAAAAAGCCGTGATTTTTCAGATATTGATACAGGTACGATACCGCCACAAGCGTAATGCCCGTCGCCAGAAACGCTGCTATTCTGTAAACGCTCTTCACGGTGCTCATATCCATTATGAACACTTTTAACAGCAGGATTGCGAATAAGCCAAGCGCCGCGAACCGCAGCATCTTGATATGCTTCCAGAAGCCGACAACCATCAGCGCTATCCCGTAAACGGCCCAGGCGATTGACGTGTACATATTCGCGAGGAACTGCCAGTTGGGCGTCGCTGTCCCGTAGCGGTCCTTGCAATACCAGTAGAAATAAATCTCTTCGCTTATCAGCACCCACAGCGTGAATATCCCGACAAGTGCAAAAATTATCGCGAATATTATCGCGTTTTCATCTTCCTCAATACGCTGCTTAATCAAAATTGCCGAGGCGAGCAGTACCGCGACCAGAACCATTGCCGCAGCAAATTCGATATTTGCGAATATCGGGAAACGTTTGTCGTGGATTTCGCTGAAAGCAATCATCGTGAAAATCGCCGCTGCGATGGCGAATGCCGCCGCCACGCCACGCAAGAGCGTTCCCTTCGGGCAGACAGGCCTCAGAATTAACAGGACTGTAAACGCCGACAGAATGAGTATCGCGCCCTTTATGAACAGCGACTCCTGCAAAAACGGCGTGGTCGTAAAGTTGAACATGCAGTGCCAGTACCACTCCATCAAAGCCGTGGCGAACATCAGCAGACAGGCCGCACCATAAAAGAACTGCGGAACCTCTGAATATTTTTCGAGTTGCGAGCTTCTTCTGTAAATTATATGACAAACGAGAATCGCCGCGGCTAAGAAACACCAGCTCCCGAAGGACGGATTGAATATGGGCCCAAACGCCGCCTTGTGCATAGGCAGTTGCAAAATGAGCTGAACCAGGCTCAGCAGCAAAGCGATTGCGCCGCCCAGTTGCGTCCAGATACTTTTGTAACGCAATCCGATGATTGTCAGGACCACACCTTCCGCTGCCCAGGCGATTGCCACCACGTACATCTTCAAATACAACGGCACCGCAATCGTCAGGAAGAATAATCCGATGACTAACAGCGATAACCGTAGCGCGATATCGTCCTTGCATCGCTTTGTCGCGACCGTCATCAAAACCAGATGCGCTACGCACAGCCCAACCGCGCAAAAAGCAAGCTCAACGCGGAATTTATCGAATAGTATGGTCCAGAGATAATAGAACATCGCCGCCGCGTTAGCGAGAACCAGACCCACGTCTTCCCTCTGGGCGTTTATTTTTTTAACTAATGCGTACAGGACCGGCAAAATGAGATAAACCGCGAAGAATACCGTCAGCCAGCCCAGTGCGATACTGATTTGTGCCGGCGTTTCGGTGCCGTACATCGTGTGCCGGTAAAATTTCTCGAACCAGCCCGTGTAAAGAAGGTATGTCCCCGCGAATGACAGCACAGTTATCGCCCGCCATTTTCGGTAAGTCGCACACAAAATTGCGCCTACGCCCAGCACAAGCACGTAGCCGAAAAGCGCCATCGGGCGATTCTCTCCCGTTGAGACGAGCACCGGCGTCAGGAATCCGCCCAATAGTGAGAGGAACGCGATGAGTACCTCGTCGAGGGCGACCGCGTAAAGCATCGCCGTTACCGTGATAAATATCGCAAGGAGAAAAGCAGGCCCCGACCCGATAAGCTCGTAAAAGCGATACGCTGAAAAAGCCGCCGCGTAAAGGACGGCAAAACCCAGTGCCGTCGTGCCTTTTGCGACAATCCCGTATCCGCGGCGCCGCGTCCCCTCGCCGACAATCAGCGCCGCGATTCCCGCAGTTGCCGTAATAACGACCCTGCCCAGAGGGCCAATCAGCGCATTGTCGTATGCGTATTTGAGGAAGAACCCCACGCCGACAATTGATGTGATAATGCCCAAGATTAGAAGCACGCGTGTCCCGATTTTCTGTTCGAGCGAGCCGGCCTGTGGAACTGCTTTGATTGTTTCAGAGATGGATGGCTTTTTAGCAACAGGGACGCTCGCCGGCTTGAAGACCGGCTCAGGCGCCGGCTGTTCCTTAACAGTTTCCGGGGGCTTCTCAGGCGCCCGCTGCGGAACGACCGGCGACGATAGCGGTATGTGAAATTCAGGTTCTCGCCGGGGTAATTCGCCTTTCCTTTCCAGCAGCCATCGCATCTCCTTTATTTTGTTCAGAGCGACTATGCCGATTATCAAGGCGGCAGGCCCGCTCACGACGATAATTATGACCAGCGGAATTACAAAACAAGCTATTAGTTCTTCGCTCATACTCTTCACTCCTTAACAGGTAAACGAGTTACCTATCCCCAAAATCACCAACAGGTTACATTGTCTGACTCTTTTTATCAACATTCTTGTCTTTTTTTTAACCCTGAATTTTAGTCGCAACACAGCAGATATAATCATGGATAACCTCGTAGCCAGCGGCAGGATTTTTGCGGGCGAGCGTTTCAATAAATCGTCCCTGCAATTCATCGCGTCTTTTTGGGTCGAGCGCGTCATAGTACGCTGTCCCCGCGCCGGATTTGAGCAGATGCTCTAATACTTCTTCGGGGGTGTCGTAGCGGAATACAATTTTGCCGTCCCAGAGATGCGCAATTTCGAATCCCGCTGACAGCAATTTCCGCCTCGTATGATTTAAGTCGGGAGGAAAATCAAAAGCGACCCGTTTCTGCAACACGGACGGGTCTTCTGCGACAAGCCGGCCGAAAATCTCTAACGGTTCTCTCGGAGAGTTTTCCTTGTGCACAATGAACGCGAGTATTCCTGATTTGCGAAGGGCACGGCTCGCGGCGGCAAAAAACGGCTCCAGCGGGATATATCCCAGTACCCAGCTCGAAAAAACCATATCGAGCGATTCCCTGTTTTTGAGAATTTCCAGTGCATCACCTGCGATGAATTGAACATTATTGAATCCCGCCAGCCGGGTTCTTTCTCTCGCCTCGGCAAGCATTCCCTCCGAAAGGTCCACGGCGGTAATTCTTGCGGAGCTTTTAAGTTTTTTGGCAAGCAAAACCGTGGCAAAACCAGTTCCGCAACCCGCCTCGAAAATATTTTCAAGACCGCTGAATTGGATTTTCGCGGCCAGCTCCGCTATCGGTTTTGCCGCCTCTTTAAGCCAGAACTCGTCATAATCCTGATGAATCCGGTCATACGCCGACTGAAGTTCGTCGCTGCCGACTTCCTCGCCGCCCTCGGCGCGAATCTGAAAGTATCGCGGCAGCGGATGAACAGCCGGCAGATGTTCCCTGCATATTTCCGCGGATGCCTCCGGGCCAAGGGGCAATCGTTCCGCGTGTATGTGTCTGGACAATAGCTGTCCCACGCATTCCGTTCTCGGTTTGCAGAAATAGCATCCCATCCTGTCCAGAATATTAACCAGCGGTTCATCGGCGATATTTCCGAATGAAAGAGGAACGAAGTTACAGGGACACACCTCACCGCTTCCGTCGATGTAAAGATGCGTCAGCCCCGCGCCGCACCCGAAGGCATTCGACGATTCGAGATAAAGAAAACAGGACAGTATCGGTAAACCTTCGTCATGGGCGATTGTCTTTTGATAATCGAGAAGGAGCTGCTTGTCCGCTTTATTAAGCACGACATCCGTATTGCCGGCCAGTTTTCCTGCCGCGACCGGTTCGAGCAGATGCACCTCCCTCGCTCCCTGTTCGGATGCGAACTTAATAAACGGCCAGAACCTTTCCGGCTGCAGAAACTCATGAGTGGCCACGGCTATGATATAAGGGTACAACCCGTTGTCTGCGACTGTGTGAAGTGCATCAAGAGCAGTTTGGAAGGCGCCTTCTCTGCCTCGCATCCGGTCATGTTCAGCCGGATTCAAAGAGTCCAGACTTATACCCGCGCCGAAGATGCCGCTGTCGCGTAACGCGCGTGCCCGTTGCGGAGTCAATCCGTAGCCGGTGGTGTTCAGGTTCAGACAGGCATTCTCGCCAAAAGCCCCGGCTGCCTCCTCAAGGTCCGCCCTCAATAATGGTTCACCGCCCGTCAAAGTAACATTAACGACCCCAAGCCCCTTAAGCTGGCGCACGGCGTTCTTTAAAACAGACAAAGATATATCATGCTGGTTTCTGCCTGCGTTATAGCAATGCCAGCAGCGGTAGTTGCACCTGTTAGTAACCGCTAATGTCACCGAAAACAGCCGTCTTTTGGCTGCGCTGCCCATTTCAGTTATGTGCTCCGCAAAATTGGCGAACGCGCCGCTCGGATAGGGTGGAAAATGAGTGTTCAAAACAGAACGCCCGTTAAATTCTATGACCTTCTCATTCGACAGATACTCTTTGAAGAACACCGCTACTTTAGGAGGCATCTTCGAAAAGGGCGGCCTGCTCGAAACCTGCGTAAGAAATTCGTCGCCTCTCATTTTTTCTCCTTTCTGACAATCTTTTCTTATTTTTGTCTTGTAACCAGCTACATGATACTCACGGCGGTTCGTTAAATATAAAATGCGAAAACAAAATTGCCAAGCTCAATGGCCCTATATACGCAATGGCCAAGGATGATCCATACACAAATAGCCAGAGTTGGAAGTCTTACAGTAACCCAGCCGGTTCTTCCACGCCCGCTTTCAACGCTTGGCGTATATCGAATCCATTTCAATCAGTAAACAGCCCACCAGCGCAGATGGGTCGACAAACTCGTGGACCACTTTGACCCGCTTGCGGAACGCTTCAGAGTACTTATTCTGCCATTCCTGTCGCAGGCGAATCGCCTCTGCGCCTTTGCCCGGATACGCTTTGTAATACAACATAAACAACATCGTGAAACTCCTTTCTTATTCTGTTCTACATTCAAATAATTACTTTACATCTTGCGTCTTTTTATTACCCCTATGCCGACAATTCCAAATCTTCAATTTATTTGAGCCGTTTCGCAAGGCGTTCAACAGCCAACCGGTCGCAGTCCTCGACACTTTTAGGCGAGATGTGCTGGAAATCCTCGTGTGTGCTGTTCTGGAAATCGACGAGCACCCAGTCGCC
>JBEKZW010000031.1:0-34282 GCA_049509475.1 Sedimentisphaerales bacterium | reverse complement strand
CGAATCATATTCTCACCTTCATCATTTAATCACACCAAGTGCAAAACTACCAGCAGCATATCAATCAATTTAATTCCGATAAACGGCACAATCAGTCCGCCGACGCCGTAAATGAGCAGATTTTTTCTCAGCAACTGCGTCGCGGGCATAGGGCGATACTTCACTCCCTTCAGCGCAAGCGGAATCAGAAAGACGATAATAACCGCGTTAAAAATCACGGCAGACAAAATTGCGCTATTCGGCGTCGCAAGCGCCATAACGTTGAGCGTATTAAGCGACGGGTAGGTCAGGGCAAACGCAGCCGGTATGATTGCGAAATACTTGGCCACGTCGTTTGCGATTGAGAAAGTCGTCAGCGCCCCGCGTGTCATCAGCGTTTGCTTGCCTATTTGAACTATGTCGAGCAGCTTGGTCGGGTTGGAATCCAGGTCAACCATATTGCCCGCCTCTTTGGCCGCCTGCGTGCCTGTATTCATCGCTACCGCCACGTCCGCCTGGGCCAGCGCTGGCGCATCGTTGGTTCCGTCTCCTGTCATCGCCACTAAATGTCCCTGGGCCTGGTATCTTCGAATCAACTCAAGTTTTGCCTCCGGCGTTGCCTCCGCTAAAAAGTCGTCCACGCCCGCCTCTGCGGCAATCGCCGCCGCGGTCATCGGGTTATCGCCGGTAATCATCACCGTCTTTATGCCCATTCTGCGCAAATCGCCAAACCGTTCTCTGATACCGCCTTTGACAATATCTTTGAGATGAATAACCCCAAGCGCCTTTGCCCCGTCAGCCACAACCAAAGGCGTGCCTCCGCTTTTGGCAATTTTCTGGCTCATCTGCCGAATTTTATCAGGAGTCACCCCGCCGTGACTTTTGACGAATTGCTCAATCGCATCTACCGCGCCCTTGCGAATCTGCCTGCTGTCGAGGTCCACACCGCTCATTCGCGTCTGGGCGGAAAAGGGAATAAATTTGGCGCCTAATTTTTCAATGTCTCTGCCCCTCAGGTTGTATTGCTGCTTTGCGAGCACAACAATACTCCTGCCCTCCGGGGTTTCATCCGCCAGTGACGCAAGCTGGGCGGCGTCGACCAAATCCTCCATCGACACACCTTCAGCGACGATAAATTCTGTTGCCTGACGATTACCCAACGTGATAGTTCCGGTTTTGTCTAATAGCAGCACATCCACGTCGCCCGCTGCTTCTACCGCCCGGCCCGACATAGCCACAACGTTGGCCTGGCTCAGCCGGCTCATACCGGCTATTCCAATCGCGGAAAGCAACGCCCCTATGGTCGTCGGCGCAAGGCAAACCAGCAACGCCACAAGAACCGTAATAGTTACTACCTCGCCCTTATGCGCCTGCAGAACGCTGTAATATGAATAAGGAAGCAAAGTCGCTGTAACAACAAGAAAAATGATGGTCAGCGCCGCCAACAGAATTGTAAGGGCAATTTCGTTGGGCGTCTTTTGGCGTTTGGCCCCTTCGACCATCGCTATCATACGGTCTAAAAATGTATTTCCCGATTCCGCGGTAACACGGATGACCAACCAGTCCGAAATAATGCGTGTCCCTCCTGTAACCGCTGACCTGTCCCCGCCACTTTCACGGATGACCGGCGCGCTTTCACCTGTAACCGCGCTTTCATCCACCGAGGCCACGCCCTCGATAACCTCTCCGTCGATTGGGATAAAATCACCCGCTTCAACGAGAACCACGTCACCAATCTCCAGCAGCGACGCCAAAACCATCCCGAAAGAAGAGCCACGCCGAGGATTACTGAGCTTTTTGGCGACCAGGTCCTTGCGGGCCTTTCTTAGTGAGTCCGCCTGTGCCCTGCCGTGCCCCTCTGCCATTGCTTCGGCGAAATTGGCAAACAGGACCGTAAACCACAGCCAAAGCGAAACGCCGAGGATAAACCAAGGACCGGCCTCACCTTTTCCGATAACGGCCTGAACAAACAGCAAGCTTGTCAGGACACTGCCGACGAGCACCACGAACATCACGGGATTTCGGAATTGTCTGCGCGGACTGAGCTTGCAGAACGAATCCAGGACAGCAGGCCTGACTATTGCCCAGTCAAACAACCTGGTTTTTTTTGCATTATCATTCATAATTATCTGCCAATCATCATCAAATGTTCCACTATTGGTCCCAAGGCCAGCGCCGGTATGAAGCTTAACGCACCAACCACAATAACAACGCTAATCAGCAGGATGACAAACATCGGACCGGAAGTGCTCAGCGTGCCTGCGCTTGCGGGGACATACTTCTTCGCTGCCAGCCCCCCGGCAATTGCCAGCATAAGGATTTTAAACAGGTATCGCCCGCCAAGCATAGCGATTGCCAAGGTGTAATTATAAAACGGCGTATTACAGTTGATGCCGCCAAATGCGCTGCCGTTATTGTTCGTTGCCGACGAATAGGCGTAGAGGATTTCGCTGAAGCCGTGCGGGCCGGGATTAAATGCGCCCGCCTGTCCGGCTTTTGTCGCCACGGCCACCGCCGTGCCAATTAATGCCAGAAATATAGGCAATAGTATTACCAGCGAAGCCATTTTCATTTCAAAACTTTCGATTTTTTTGCCTAAGTATTCAGGCGTGCGACCAACCATTAACCCCGCGATGAAAACCGTCAGAATCGCGAAAGCCAGCATACCGTAAAGCCCCGAGCCAACACCGCCGAAAACCACCTCTCCCAATTGTATCAGCCACATCGGGACCAATCCGCCCAAAGGCGTATAGGAATCGTGCATCGAGTTTACAGCCCCGCAGGATGTGCCGGTCGTGGTGGTAGCAAACAAGGCGGAGTTGAAAATGCCGAAGCGGACTTCCTTGCCTTCCATATTGCCGCCGCTTTGCGTTGCGCTCGGTTGCAGGTCGGCGCCCGCCGAAACTAATTGCGGCGTCCCTTTTTGCTCCGACCAGCAGCACAGGGCCAACAGGCCAATAAAAATAATTACCATTGAGGCCAAGACCGCCCATCCCTGTTTTGTGTCGCCAGCCATTTTGCCGAACGTGTAGCAAAGCGCCCCCGGAATCAAAAGTATAGCCAGCATCTCAAGAAAATTCGATAAAGGCGTAGGGTTTTCAAGCGGATGAGCGGAATTGGCATTGAAGAATCCGCCGCCGTTAGTGCCCAATTGCTTAATAGCAATCTGTGAAGCCGCAGGCCCCACCGCGATTGTCTGCTCAGCAGAACTATTGCCGTCAACGACTACCGGCTCAACAAGCGTCGCCGTCGGATATGGCTTGAATGTCTGCACCACGCCCTGCGACGCAAGCGGGATTGCAATTATCAGCGATAGAGGGATGAGGATATAAACGAGCGAACGGGTCAAATCGACCCAGAAGTTGCCGATTGTCTGGCTGTTGCGTCGAACAAATCCTCTTATCAGCGCGACTAACACCGCCATACCGCTCGCCGCGGATACAAAATTCTGCACTGCCAAACCGAGCATCTGGGTCAGGTAGCTCATCGTGCTTTCGCCGCCGTATGCCTGCCAGTTGGTATTGGTAATAAAACTGACAGCCGTATTGAATGCCAGGTCGGAAGGCACAGCAGAAAAATGCTGCGGATTCAAAGGCAAAAAGCCCTGTAGTCGCATCAGGGCGTATAAAACGACGAAACCAGCCGCGTTAAAAGCAATCATCGCGACGGTATATCTCTTCCAGCCCATCTCATTAGCGGGATTAACCCCGCAGAGCCGATAAACCGCCCCCTCGACAGGCCCTAATATGCGGTCCAGGCCGCAGGATTTATTTTCATAAACCCGCGCCATATACCAGCCCAGCGGCTTGACCAATAACAGGACCACGGACAGGAACAGAACAATTTGTATTATCCCGTAAGTCATCAGAATTTCTCCGCCAACAGCACCGCCACGACAAGATAAATCATAAGCAGTACCGTAATAATCCCGCTAACCCAATACGCCCAAATCATAATATATCTCCTTGCCTTTGGCGCGGACTTTTCCCGCAAATAATTTCCGCCGAGATGTCTGTTTTGAGGCAGGTTAGACCTAACGCGCAACAAACCAGAGCATCACCCTGGCTTATCCCTTCTTTAACGCCTACGAGGTTAGCTGTCGGACTCAGGCAGAAGCACCTTAATCGATTTTACTCGATATTCGCCCCAAGACCTTTCGGTCAACTTCGGGTCCCCCGTTTCTAATCGATTTTACTCGATATTCGCCCCAAGACCTTTCGGTCAACTTCGGGTCCCCCGTTTCCTTCCTGCCCTGGAACAGACAAACAGCAAAGAAGAAACTCGGCTACATAAGTTTGGCATTGTACATCAGGTTTAGCCCGTGCAAAGAAAATTCCGGAAAAACTTCATTGCTGCGGCCGGCCGCTGAAATCCTAACTCTTTGTCTCTATTGGGGTTACGGGGTCAATAACGAGCCAACAAAATGTGCCAAAAAAATATACCCCCGCGGCGGCATAAATAGCGATGTTCCAGTTGTGGTTTGTCGCGGCGAGTATGTAACCGATAACAATGGCGGAAAACGCCCAGCCCATTTGCCTGGTCGAAAAGCCGAGGTCTTTGCTCATTAGCGGCGCCGCCTGCGAAATGCAGACGCGGTCGATATAAGTAATGACGGACAAAGTAACAGCAAACACAATGACCCAGTAGCGGACATGCGTGGGGCGTGCTGTCGAGTCATTTATAAGCATTTTTTCGTTGGAATCCATCTAAACGCGCAGCAATCACTTTGGTGGCAAAACAGCTTCAAACAACAGCTTGCGGAAGGATTTGGTCTTCTGGTTATACAAACCGAATTCGTTTGCGCAAAATTCCCAGTAATGGAAGCTCATTCCGCGTTCGATTGCGGCGTCGGCCATAAACTTTGTCCAGCGTGCGCGGGAGTCCATATCCGCCTTTTCGTAAGCGCCAAACTCGCCCAGGTTAATCGGGCGGTTATTTTTCTTCCCCCAGGCGGCCGCAAAATCCAAATCCCTTATTACTTCCTGCTTTTCGTCCTCCGTGCCGGTCCACTTTGTGCCTAACCAACTGTTCGGGTCTCCTCTGGTTATCCAGTCCGCTCCCTGATGGGTGAACGTCAGCGGGAAATAATCGTGAACCGTAACAATTACGTTGCATTCTTCTTTGGGAATATCAAGCAGCGCAAGATAATGAATCTGGTTATAGTGCGCCGAACCGATTACAATCGTCCTGTTCGGGTTTGACTTTCTGATAACGGCAAGGGCCTCTTTCATTTGCTCATTCCAGGGGCCTGCCGTTAATTCTTTTTGGGGCTCATTCAATATCTCAAAGACGAGAATGTCAGGATAATCCTTAAAGTGTTCCGCGATTTGCTCCCAGAGAGCCAGGAATCTTTCTTTTTCTTTTGCGGGATTCGCGTAAAGCTCGCTGTAGTGGTGAACATTGAGCATAATCGGCAGCTTGCGCGAAATTGCGCAGTTGACCGCCCAGTCCGTTTCATAAATTCCGGGTTAATCGTATATGGCGGGGCAGACAATGCGTGCGCTGACCAGCGAACAGGCAACCGGATTGAATCGAAACCGGCGTCTTTAGCTGTCTGGAAATACTCCTCCTAGAGAACAACGCCCCATTCGCCTTCACTTGGCGCGTCAAAAGCATTGCCGAGGTTCACGCCCCGGCCTAAAAGCTGGTTCATTTTGAACGGGTCAGGTTCTTTGGCTGCGCTGGACTCGTCAGCCGCCCTGCAAACCGACGCGAAAATAACTATGCTCAATAAGTAAACGACAGTGAACGCGAACAGTATTGCCGACTTCGACATAATCCTTTACTCCAGACAATCCTAACCAAAATACGAGGTCAAACTCGTACCCACGGTGCAAAACGGACAATTTTGCGGTCGTGATTGCGGCCATTAGCCAAAACTTTGGGCATAGCCGGAAACCCTTTGTAAAGCAGCGCCGCAAGAAGTCCAAGCAACAGCAGTATAACGGGTTCGCCCAAAATGGCAACACGATAATAAATTCCGCGGGCGACGGCTAAGAAATCGCGGGCGGCGAAAGTGTCAAACTGTTTATACGTATCGGCACTCGCGGTCGCCACGGGAGAGTCGCTCCTGAGGGCCATGCTGTGCCGGCCACCTGCCGCGACGGCAACAAAATTCCTGCCCGATGGAACACTGCACTGTCTGAAGGCGTCCCACCCCCAGGCCGCCAGCGACCCGTCAAGCTTCAGAGCGACTGTATGGAAGCCGCCGCAGGTAACAACGGCAAGGTCAGCGTCCGGCGGTATATGCTGCGCATATTCGTTCGTGCCGAACACTATCGCGGAGCCGTCTCTTTTGACCGCCCGGCTGCAGTAACCGCTGGCTTCCACCGAAACAAAATCTTTGCCGACGGGGACATTACACTGACCATAGGTGTTGTCACCCCAAGCAACAAGCGACCCGTTGGATTTCAGGGCTATGTTGTGGTACCCTCCGCCGGCGACGGCAATGAAGTTGGGGCCTGTGGGAACATCGCACTGGTGAAACTTGTTCCAGCCCCAGGCAACAAGCGAGCCGTCGGCCTGGACAGCAATACTGTGATATCCGCCGGCGGCCATCGCGATGAAGTTTCTGCCCTGGGGGACATCACATTGCCCGTAAGTGTTGTCGCCCCATGCTTTGATCGAGCCGTCCGCCCTGAGGGCCAGACAATGAAGCTCACCAGCGGCGATTGCCGTAAAATCGGAACCCTTTGGCGCATTGCACTGACCGTAGGTGTTATCACCCCAGGTGACGATTGTGGCGGCAAAACTCGACTCGACGAGCCAGGCGGCAAACGCAAACAAGATTGCCGTAATTAAAACGAGACCAGTTCTATCTCTCATCATTTCACCTCCTCGTCAAACACCCGCCTCTGCCAACGGCTCAAAACTCCCGACGCACCAATGTGCCCTTCGAGATGTTCAAACCATCCAAACAGAAATTCAATTTTCTCTCCAAACTGCTGCTGACTCGGAAGCGGCAAAAAACAATCCTATTATCTATTATATCCTCCCGCAATACCAAATCAAGCAATAATAACAAAATAAAAAATACAGGCTTTTTACGGCCAAAAACAAGGTTTTTTGACGCCTTATTGCAAAAAAACGCGTTCACTGTAATGTGGGAATTACTGGCAGGACGATACCGTAAGATGATATAATAATTTCGTAGATTAAGTTGCCATTCTCAGGAGAGGTTTTTATGGCAAATGACACCGTAAACCATTCGGCTGAGGGTAATTTGGCTGAGCAAATGGAGAAGAAACGGCCGTTGCCTTTGTGGCGTCGAATCGCGCTGGCCCTGGTAATCGCCGCTATGGCCGGGGTTCTTGGACTGATGCTGATGGCGTACATAGCGGAAATACAATTCTGCGGAGAGATTCGCAAAATCAGCAAGGCCGGCGAACTGACAAAATTCCCGAACCTGCTCGCGGGCCAAACCGGGACGCAAACGGGCGAAGACGCCAATGGATACTACGTCGATGCCATTAGGCAATTCCGGCCGACCGACGTGACGAACCTTATGCAGGTAAACTTATTTTACAGAACTAATATGGCCTCGCTGCCAGCAGGACAGTTCCCCGGCGATTTACGAGAAAAAGTAGCTGATACTATTAACAAAGCAAAACCAATATTCGAAAATCTTGACAAAGGCGCACAACTCGACTTGTCGGAGTTCGACATAGGAGTCACACTCGGTAATCAGGTCTGCAAGGCAAGATTAGACAGCGCCCAGTGCGCCGTATTTCTGTCATCGCTGAGAACGCTCGACTTAATACTGGCAGGTAAGGGGGACGCGGCGGCGGATTCCATAATAAGCACACTACAACTTACCCGTGTTTTCGATATCTGTCCTACGATACTCGTGCAGGGACGAAAATTGACCTGCGTCGGACTCGCTTGCGGCGACATACAGTTACTGCTTGCGAAATGCCCTCCTTCGGAGAACCAACTCAGCCAGCTCCAAACGCTGCTGGAAAAAACACTCCCTTCGGACAGTTTAAAAGGGGCGCTTAAGGCGGAAAGGGTTTACCAGCTGGAAATCGCTCGCAACCTCATCCCCGGACGTATCGCGTCAAAATACCTTATGGCCGACGCGCCTGACCTGCCCGAACGGCTTGCGGCGCCTCCTTTCACATGGCATCGTATGCGTATGTTTTTCGCGTCCGCGAAATACCTGCGGGATATGGCATGGCTTATAAAAATTTCCAGTCAGCCCTGGCCAAACCCGCTTGACGAGTTAAACGCCGTAAAGTCAAAATCCCCGGCAAAACCCAGCGGCCTGATTCCTGCTGTGTTTGTGCTTTCTCGTCTTACCGCGGAAACTCTCGCCATTGTTCGATGCACGACTTCGGCAATAGCAATTGAGCGATATCGCCTGCAGAATGGACGCATACCTGATGGGCTGGCCGATATTTGCCCAACCTATATTAAATCAATTCCGCCCGACCCGTTCACCGGCCAAACTCTGCTTTACACCCGCGATGACCAATCCTATACGGTTTATAGCACAGGAGCCAACTGCGCTGACGACGGCGGAATGATTACAGCCAAGGCCGGAGAACCGACGATTCTCGACACAGGCATCCGTATCAGGCATACTCCTCCCAAATAGTCAGTAACACCGGGAAATAATAACAGACAAGATTCGGCAGGGAAAAACGCCGCCTGACGTGAATCCCTGAAACCGGCAAAATGCGCTGTTGCCGGAAGTTATTTTACCTCGACTATGGAGTTGTACCCGCCAAACGGGTTCAGTTCCGTTATCTCGTTATAGGGGTCCTGCTGCCACTGCCCGTCCACAACCAGCCGATAACGGTACCTGCCGGGCGCCAGCTTCGCCGATGCCTGCCAGACCCCGTTTTCTCCCACTTTTTCCATAGGCAGCTTCGTCGGCTGCCAGCCGTTGAAGTCGCCGGCAATCTGTACCGATGCGGCCCGCGGGTACAATGTCACGAAAGCCACCGCGTCGTTGAGCTGGTTGACACCATAGTAGTCGCTCAGTTTCGCATCAGTCGTCGCAGCTTTTGACTGCTGGGCCGGCTCAACCTCGGCTTTCGCGGCAGCCGGCTTCGGCTCGGCCCGCACGGCCACAGGTTCCATCTGCTGTGTCTTTTGTTTCGGCGGCTCTATCGCCTTTATACGTCCGGCATCCGGCGGAGCAACCTTCAACTTCGGCTTTGCCTTTTCCAGCAGCTCATTCGCCGTCATGCTTATCGCATCCAGCTTCTCAGACAACGATTCGATAATCTGTCTGCGCTGCTGCTCGGGCTGGCCCTGCGTCATTTCCCTTACTAACTCCTGGAAATCCTTGTGGCCTTTGCTCGCCGGGTCGTATTCGCCGATTGGCTGGCCGAATGACGCGGCTTCCTTGAGCTTAGTATTGAAATTCACCACCGTTTTAAACATCTTATCGCCGAAATGCTTGCGAAGCTCGCCGAGAATCTCGCGGGCCATTTTCGTGCGAATATCATACATGCTCGCCAGCACTTTTACGTTGACGTTCTGATTGCACCTCTGGCAGAGAATCGCCAGCGTCTCAAGCTGTTTGCTCAGTCCGTGAAGAGAAAAATAGCCCGTCTCGACCGGCACGATAACATCAGTTGCCGCCCGAAGCGCGTTAAACGTCAGCAGCCCGACCGCCGGGGGACAATCTATGATAACGTACTCATACTGGTCCTTGACCGCATCAAGCACCTTGTTCAAACACAGTTCGCGGTCAGGCATACCCGCCATTTGCTGCTCGAAGGCCGACAGGTCGATGCTCGCCGGCGCAAGCTCAAGTTTATCGCTTACCTCCCAGAGGATTTCGCCGACCCGCATCGACTCTTCCCTGCTGAAACTTATCAGCACGTCGTAGATACTCTGCTCGATTTGCTCCTCCGGCACCGCAAGCCCCACCGCACAATGCGACTGCGGGTCCATATCAACCAGCAGCGTCTTGTGTTCCATCTCGGCCAGCGCACTGGCCAGGTTAATCGATACGGTAGTTTTGCCTACGCCGCCCTTTTGGTTTACAACAGCTATCGTCCTCATAGAAACCCCAACCCCTAAAGCAAATTGTCAACAAAGCCGGTTTTTCACGCCTCTCGGCCAAATTCTCAATTATCAGTATCACAAGGCGATATTTCGCCCTCTGGTTTTTCGGCCAAAGACAGGACAAAACTTTATATTTTTATGGGACGAACCGATAAAAATCCCCAATATCAGTATTGCAGGCCCAAACTTATCCACCCTCCGTAACGGCAACGCCGCTACTGCGGAGGACGGGGCACAAATTGATGTGTAATACCGATAAGGAAACAAGGGCCGATTTTTCAGGCCTGATAATTGGCATGATACATGCCGGTAACTATGGTGATTATCGTTCTCGGCGGCGACTATCCCACTTGTACACCGACAAGCCGGTTTATTTCCATCAGCAGATTGTCTAAATCATATGGCTTGGACATAAACACGTATCGACCGGCATCATGATATCGCGACCCAATTTCCTGCGTTTTCTTCGTTATAAGGCAGGTCAAGAATATCACCGGGATATTTTTTGTCGTCTCGTCTTCCTGCAGCGCAGCCGCCACCTGCGTGCCATCCATATCAGGCATCATGATATCGAGCAGAATCAGGTCCGGCTTTTCCGCCTTTGCCAGATTTATGGCTTGAAGACCGCTTTCCGCCGTGGTTACTCTGTACCCTCTTGCCAACAGCGTTTTGGCAAGTATCAGAACCGCATCCGGCTCATCATCGACAACAAGTAATTTTGTACCGGCCATATTTCTCCTTTCAACATATCTGACCTTATGCTTTGTTCAACGGCAGGCAGGCAACGACCGCCTCTCTTGCCTTTTCGATAAGTGACTGACCTGTTTGGCCGTCATCGGGATACGCGGCATACCCTATCAGCAGGTCAAGTTTGGAACTAAGGTCTTTATCAGCCAGATGGCCTTCAATCGCCTGCGTTAGCCTTTGGCATACCGACGCGGCCCCGGTGATGTCGCAGTTTCCGAGCACTACGAGGACCTCATTTGTGCCCTGTACGACGGTATTGAGGGCATTTCGCCGCAGGTTCCGTTCGAGAACCCCGGAAATATCCTTGAGAACAACCTGCATCTGCGTAGAGTCAATCTGGATAACGGGCTTTGTCGAAATAAGAACGACCGCGGCCCCACCGCCAGTTTTGAGCGACGATTTGACTGCGTTATCGACGCTTTCAGTGAAGATATGTTCGGCGCTGAGGCGCGGTATGGTGAAGGATATCTTCATTCCGCTGCCGGCGTCGGACTCAGCCCATATTTTTCCACTGTGCAGATTGACGAGGCCCTTGCATATAGCCAGGCCCAGGCCGGTGCCTTTTTCTCCGGGACCGACCTTTCTGTCAAACTGCGTGAACTTTTCAAACATTCTGGGGACATTGTTCTTAGCGACGCCGCAACCTGTGTCTTTGACGAAGATGAAGACGTCATCGTTATGGTCTTCACAGCAGACGTTTATAGAACCGTCCTCCGGCGTAAACTTGATGCTGTTAGAAAGAAGATTTGCGATAACTTCTTTTATTCTGTCGGCATCGGCGTACAGAATAACCGGATGAGGGGGGAGCTGACAGGACAAATTGATGTGCTTTTTTTCCGCCTGCTGACTGTATTCATTGACGGTTTCCGCTATGAGCCGGCAGATGTCGGCATCAGTTCTGTAAAGCTCTATTTTGCCTGATTCTATTTTGGAGATGTTCAACAAAGCGTCAACGATTCGCGCAAGTCGATTGAGATTGTTCATCGCCATATCGAGTATCTCTTTTTGTTCAGGGACGATTTTACCCGGTATCTCATCGATGAGCAGTTTGACGGCCCCGGAAATAATAGACAGCGGCGTGCGCAGCTCATGTGACGCTATCGAGACAAATTCATCTTTCAAATCGTTGAATTTTATCAGCTCCTCGTTTGCTTCTTTAAGCTCTATTTCGATCTTCTTGCGCTCGGTGATGTCCGTGCATGCGCCTAACATCCGGACGGCTTTCCCTTGCGTGTCGCGAACCGCCACCCCGCGGGCCAGCCAGTAACGGATACTTCCGTCTTTTGCCCGGATTCTGTACTCCTCATCGTACTTTTCCCCGGTGCTGATGTGGCGATCCAGGGCGCCCATAACACGGTCGCGGTCTTCCGGAACTATCAGGTTCTCCCACGCTTTTTTGTTCCGCGGGAACTCGCCGGGAGCGTAGCCGGACAAACGGTCGATATCGCCGAACCAGCCGAGTTGTCCTGTCGGCAGGTCCAACTCCCATACCAGGTCGGAGACGGTACTGTATGCCAGGCGGAATCGCTCTTCGCTCTTTCGCAACTCTTCTTCCGCCATCTTTCGCTTGGTGATGTCCCCAATAGTAATGAGTATCATCTGCATAGCGGCAAGACGTCGGACATTGAAAAGCATCGTTTTCGGCCCGATGGTCTCAAAGTTGTGCTCAATCTCGTAGTTATCGATGGCTTTGTTCTCAAGAGTGACCTCACTGAGGAGTTGTCGCAGCTTGGGAATGTCCCACTGCCGGTTGCCCAAATCGTAAATGAACCGCCCCTCGGTGTCCTTATGGGTAACCTTAAAGGTCTGGTAAAAGGAGTGGTTGGCTGATATTACCTTCAGGTCGGTATCCAGCACTATTAAAGGCGACTGCATTGTCTCTATGATGTTTTCAGCGTATTCACGAGCTTCCACGATTATCTGCTGTACTTTCTTGCGCTCGGTGATATCAACAAAAATAGCGACCACGCCGTCAATCTTATTATCCAAGGTGCGGTATGGCCTGATATATGCCGAATACCAGTTTTCCTCCCTGTCTTTTATTTCAAATGTCGTTGGATGATGGGATTTTATCACATCCAAAAGCATTTTCTCAAAATCCGGGATATCCACATTAAGTTTAATTTTACTTATCGGCCTGCCGACATCAGAAGAAATTACATTAAGCGCCTTTTCCGCCTGGGGAGTTACCCTGCGTATTACAAGGTCTTTTCCCATCATAACAACCGGCATATTGATGCTGTCGAGCAAATTTACCAGGTCATTATTTAAGAGGTAGGATTCCGTATTACGTTTCTGCAGCTCCTCGTTGGTAGTAACCAATTCTTCATTTGAGGACTGCAGCTCCTCTTTAGCCGTTTCCAGCTCCTCGTTAGTGCTTTGCAGCTCTTCATTGCTTGATAGTATTTCCTCATTGGCTGTTTTTACTTCTTCATTAGCGCTGTCTTGTTCTTCTATGACTGTCTGAAGATATTCTTTTGTTTCCGCAAGCTCTTTCTGCAGATTATCGATATACTCATCGCTTTTAGCGGATTTGGCCTTTAAGGATATTTTGCCGCGTGCTTTTGGCAACTTCTTAAGCCCAACTGCCCCGGCGATTTCGTCGAAAAGCACAAGAAAGAATTCTTCTTTAAGGGGGCCGTATTTCACAGGAACAACGGTTATATTAACCCGCATCCCATGGCCATTATGCTGGAAATCCTCCGTTTCTCTTTTTACCGTATGTTTTGTTTCCCTTGCTTTATATATCGCCGCTCTCAAAGGCATAAGCAGCTCTTCCCGCGCCAATTTGAATATGTCAAGGCTCGGTTTGCCTGACGCCGATTCAAGGTAACGGCCGGTATGCCCGCGGAACTGAACGACTTTCATACTGTTGTCTATCAGCACCCCGCAAGGAGTGTATTTGTCAAGCACAATCCGTTCTGCTATGCTTTCAATAGTTTCTTTACCTTTCTCGATAGCTGGTTTTCCCTTAATTTCTAATTTCTTTGACGGATAATATTTCCGACCTGATTCAAGTTCTGGCTCTACCGACAGATATTTTTTCGCGAAAATCCTGTGTTTTCCGTCCAGCGTCTTAAAAAGATTCGAATAACCGCCTGCGGTTTCCGAGTTTCCTAAAAGGAGAAACCCTCCAGGTCTTAAACCGTAGTGAAAATTATGGAATAGTTTTTTCTGTAAAACCGGCTTAAGATAGATAAACAAGTTACGGCAGCTTATAAGGTCTAAATTAGAAAAAGGCGGGTCGCTGAACACATTCTGTTTGGAAAAAATACACATTTCTCTCAACTGCTTGGAAACCTTATAGGAGTCCCCTGTTTTGGTAAAAAACCTTTTTAATTGCTGAGGGGTAATACTGTTTTTTATATTTTTGCCATAAATGCCTCTGCGCGCCTCATTAATAGAGTCCTCCCTTACATCAGTGGAAAAAATCTGGACGGGGACGGCACTGGCTTTATTTCCCAGCGATTCCAAAAAGCATATAGCAATAGAATAAGCTTCCTCGCCGCTGGAACATCCCGGAACCCATATCCTTACACCCTGACCTTTTGTCCTGTTTTTAAGAATTGCCGGCAAAACCTGTTTTTTCAGCGCATCAAAAACTTTCGGGTCGCGGAAAAAGCTGGTAACGTTTATCAGCAGGTCTTCATAAAGCTTTCCCGCCTCGTCCTTATTCTCACGCAGGAACTTTATGTAGCCCCTGAGATTTTCCAGTTTCAGTAAAACCATCCGCCGCGCTATGCGCCTGCTAATGGTGGGGGTTTTATAATGAGTGAAGTCCAGCCCCGTGGCCGAACGCAATATATCAAAAATACTTTCAAGGCCTTTATCTTCCGTTATGATTGACTTATCTGTTTTAACGGACCAGGCAGACGATATAAGGGGATGTTTTGCTATGCGCTCCAGCTCACTTGCAATCTTTTTGGGCGAAAGCACAAAATCCACACATCCGGCGGCAATCGCGCTTTGCGGCATACCATCATATTTAGCGGATTTTTCGTCCTGGGCAAAAGTAATACCCCCTTCGGCCTTTATGGCCTCGGCTCCCAGCGTCCCGTCTGTCGCTGTTCCTGAAAGAATAACTCCGATAGCCCTGTTCCCAAGCTCATCTGCCAATGAACGGAAAAAATAATCTATGGGCATATGCTTTAAATTTATGTCATTCCTTTTGCTAAGTATTAATTTTCCGCTTGCTATAGAAAGATTAGTGTCCGGCGGTTTTATATAGACATGGTTGACTTCTATGGGCATCCCGCTCTTTATTTCTCTTACCGGCATTTTTGTTAATCTGGCGAGCAGTTCCGCCAGCAAACTTTTACGTCCCGGGGCCAAATGCATTATAAATACAAATGCCATTCCCGGTTTAGCCGACAGATTCCTGAGTAATTCCTGATATGCTTCAAGACCGCCGGCGGAAGCCCCGATACCGACAATGGGAAAAGATGTTGTTTGGGAACCCGCAGGCACAATCTTTTCCTTTTTGGGTGTTACTCTTATTTTTTTTCGCATATTTATTCCCCCAATAAAAAAACCAAGGCCTGTATTTCTACAGGACCTGGGTTACCTCAGGAAAAGGAATTAAACCGGTTACTCTTGTGCACTCCTTTGTCTGTTGCCGCTTTCATATCGCGGTTTCCTTAAAGGGCTACAGGTGTTTATTTTCTCGCAGTAGCCATAGTTGAGCTTCTTTCACTTATACTCGTTGCCTCACGCTTAGGCAAGGAAAAAAAGAACGTGCTGCCCTTGCCCGGTTCCGACTCAAGCCAGACGCTGCCGCCATACATTTCGACAATCTTTTTCACCGTCGCAAGGCCAATTCCCGTCCCCCCGCCTTTATCGGGCGGCATTAATGTCTTAAACAACTCAAAGACCTTGTCAAAGTGCTTCTTTTCAATCCCCGGGCCGTTATCCTTCACACTAAACTTCCAGAAGGACTCTTCTTCGACGCAACCTACTCTTATTTGGCCCTGAGGTTTGTCCATGTATTTGACGGCATTGCCCAAAAGATTCTGGAATACCTGAGCTATGCGAGTTTCGTTGCATTCATAAGCAGGCAATTGATTTTCGATAGTAATAGTAACTTTCTCTGGTGCGTCGAGCGCTTCTATGACACTATTGACCAGTTCGCCTAAATCGACAATGCTCTTATCTTCGTCTTTGTCTTCGACACTCGAATATTCGAGTATCCTGTCTATAAAGGAATACATCCGGTCCACTCTCTCTGTAATCTGCTGGACGTGCTTCCTTCCATCCGGCGTGAGTATGTTGGCGCAATCCCTGGCTATCCACTCCGTAAGATGTCTGATTCCACGTAACGGCGTTTTCAAGTCGTGCGAAACAACGTGTGCGAAATCGTGCAACTTCTGATTGGCCTCTTTTAACCTACTGTTCAGGTTTTTCAACTCGCCTTCAGTTTTGGCTTTGTAAAGCGCCACCTCAATGGCGGCCTTTAGTTCCCCCAATTCCACGGGCTTTACGATATAACCAAATGGCTCTGTGATTTTGGCATGCCTCACGATGAAATTATCCGTGTGGCCAGTCAGGTAAATGACGGCTGTGCCGAACTCCGAGCGTATCTGCTCAGCAACCTGGATGCCATCGAACTGTTCCTCGAGCGCAATGTCCATCAAAACAAGGTCTGGTTTGTTCGTTCGCACTATGTTTAACGCGTCGCAGGCGCTCAAAGCAGTAACAACGTCATACCCAAGGTTCTTTAACCCAAGCGATGTTATGGCGCAAAAGTCGGCCTCATCATCTACAAGAAGTATCTTCGGCCTTGCATTTTGTTGTGAATAACTCATCGAGCAACTCCTTAACCCGGTTTTCAGTCAATCAGGCATTCTCTGCCTTGGTTCTTCGCCTGCGAGTTGAAGCGAAGATATCACCAATCTTTTCAAGCAAAAGAGATGGGCTTCGCTACGTAGTTTGTTATGTTATACCTGCCTCACTCGTCCAAGTTGTGACTCTCCGGCGGCGAATATCCCGGCTCTTTTTGCCCCCGCTCGCCAACGCTAACCGGTTGGCCCAGCAAATCGTCGATAAAAATCACCAATCGGTCGAAATCGACCGGCTTTGTAAAAAAGGCCACCGCCCCACCTGCCATCGCCTTCTGCTTGCCCGATATCGCTCTTCCGGTAACAACCGCGATGGGTATGAGCGAGGTGTGGTCGGACTTGGCCAGCCGCTCCATAACGGTAAAACCGTCGCCAGCAGGCATACTAATATCGAGAATAATAAAATCCGGCCTCTCCTTTTGAGCTGCCGCGATGGCTCCGACCGCGTCTGAAGCCATAACGGTGTTGTATCCATGCGCTTTCAGGTGGGTGCTCAGAATGTACGCGAAATCCCTCTCGTCATCGACAATAAGAATCTTCTTTTCACTCATAATCATATCTCCTGCTATAGGTTATTCAACTAACAATTGCCTCTCAAAAAGCCAGCATCCCGACTCTGCTTATCAGGGCAGGCAATTATCAATCCAGGCCCGCTCCAGCCGGCTGACCAAGCTCTTCACGAATGGACTCCAGTAAAATGTCCATATTCACCGGCTTGAGATAGAAGTCCACCGCCCCGTTTGCGAACGCCTCTGCTTTCGCCCTTGTTTCCATCCCCGTCACCACGATAACGGGTATCATTTTTTTGGGATTCGCGGCGTTGAGTCGCCTCAAAACGTTCAGCCCGTCACCCCCTGGCATAACGACGTCCAGAATTATCAGGTCGGGCTTCTCCTTCTGAACTGCCTTGATGGCTTCGGCCGCATCCGAGGCCGAAACGACGCTGTAGCCGTGCCCCTCCAGGTGGGCGCTTATAATACGCACCAAATCCGCATTGTCATCGACAATAAGAATCTTTTTTTTAGGCATAACCGTATCTCCTGCTGTTAGACCGTCCAACTCATCATTGCCCCCTGGAAGATAGACGTTTCGAGAAACCGCCAAAGCACCTGTTGATTCCCGCGGAGTAACTCGGCACAACCGGCCCGACTTCTTCAAACCACCATACGCTGACAAAATAGATTAAAGACATCCTTGATATCAAAATCTTCGGCAACCGGACCAACATTAGTTTAGTTTTTGTCGCTTGCTTTTATACCCGCCCTCGATGGACGAGTCCGGAATTGCGATATGCCTTATCGCCAAAAACCACTGTTATCAGCCCAATACCGGCATGCAAACCGCTAATCCGCCCCGCCAGCCCTGATGACACAGCCCCGGAAGTCATAACACAAATTTATTTCAGGTACTTTCAACAGGTCCTATAATATAGTAACCGGAGTTTTGGGGCCGCACCTGTATTTTCGTGGTCTTCCATCCCTCGTCAGGGTCTCGATAATATCCGTCATCGAGCATCAAGTACGGAACGGCTATTTACTTAAAGTTGGCGGGGTCTTCGAGTGTCTTTTTGACGAAATCGAGGAACTGGGCCGCGTAGCCGCCGTTGGCGACCTTGTGGTCAACCGACAACGTCATATTCATCATCTTACGAACCCCAAGCATATCGGGGCTGTCATCCGTCGGCACACAGACATCAGCGATTTTGCCTATTCCGAGTATCGAGCACTGGCCCGGCACGACAATCGGGATAAATGAATCGACGCCGAATGCGCCGAGATTGCTGACGGTTATGCAGCCGCCTTCGAGGTCTTCAATTGTAAGCTGATTATTTTTCGCTTTTTCTATAAGCTGCCTGCTGTAACGGGCTACCTCAGCGACCGTTTTCTTGTCCGGGTCTTTGACTATCGGCGCAATCAGTCCTTCAGGTGTTGAAATAGCCAGCCCGACGCCAATCGCCTTGGCCAACTCTATATCGTCGCCATCGATTTGTCCCGTCATTATGGGGAACTTTTCCAGCCCAATCGCGATTGCCTTGATGATAAAGTCGTTATACGCAATTTCTATTTCACTTGTCTTGTTGAGCTTGGCCCGGTATGCGACGAGGTCGGTAACATCCGCCCTGACATTGAGATAAAAACATGGTATTTCCTGCTTTGACCGCAGCATCTTCTCGGAGGTGATTTTCTGCAATTTGCTGACCGGCACCGTCTGGCCAAGTTTCAAATCATGGGGCAGGACCGGTATCGGCATCGGTAAATCGCTTATTTTTTCTCGTTTTGCCGGGCGTGATTTGGCGATTGTTGGTGTCGCCGGTGTTGACGCCTTGAGCGAACGCAAAAATTTGTCGCTTACCCGCTCATCTTTGTCGCCCAGTATCAACAGGGGTGTTTCTATGCGGTAACTGCCCCCAACCTCGGCGATTATCTGCTTAACATAGCCATCCGCGGGCGATTCAATTTCGAGGGTCGCCTTGTCGGTCTCGACATCGAAAAGAACATCGCCGCTTTTGACGTGGTCGCCGATGCTGACTTTGCAGTCAACAATCGTGCCTTCTTCCATTGTATCGCCGAACTTCGGCAGCCGAACTTCTCTGGCCATTTATGCGCCCTTTTTTACTTTATTGACGAAACGACAGGGATTCTACGCTATCCGCAGGATACAATCAACTTCTCACTGAAAAACAGCTTTGTATCGATGGTCGGAAACCGTCTTCGTGGACGGCGGTAAAGGCGTGTAAAATCCCCGGCTAATCCGTCTTTCTGTAATATTCCGCTTCGTGACCGGAAAGCTTGTTTTCTCGAATCATCGTTCTTATTTTCTGCGAGTCGGTGTTTCTGGGTTGACCTCCTGAAGCCGTGGTCGCGGAGGCACTGGCAGACACGGGTAATTCGCGGACAAAACTTTTTATGGACAGGATAGAAACTCCGAGGGCAATAATAAGCACCGCCGGCAGAAAATAACGAGAGACAAAACCAGCGGGTGTTTCAGCAGCAATGGGTTTTCGCTCGTAACGGCATTTGTCGCAGTATATGCAGTCAAGTTTGTCGTTGAAGCTCAATCCATATTCACAATTAGCATATCGTTTCGCAGGCATAAACCTGCTGAATATCGCAATCTTATTAAACAACGACAAAAATGCACCAGCCGGGCACAGATACCGGCACCAGAAACGAGAATAAAAAAGAGAGCCGACAAGCGCAACGGCTGCAGCCACAGGAATAAATGTACCCCTATGACTGAAGCTGAATGCCTTAATCAATGGGTCAACAGCAAGAGCATTATGGTTTCGAGAGATGAAGAATACGACTATGAGCACGAAAAGAACAACAAATTTGACGAATCTTCCTTTTTGCATCTGTTCTCTTGATAAAACAAACCTGAATCTGGCCGGCAGTACGTATCCAACAAGCTCCTGCAACGCTCCAAAAGGACACAGATACCCGCAATAGATGTTGCCAAAAACAATAGCCAGCAACGGCACGCCGATTGTAAGAATAAATACTCCCGTCGATACCGCGAGAGGAACAGCCAATGACAATAAAGAAACAATCTGTTCAGTAGAGAACTGGGCGTTCAGAACCATTCCGCCGACGATAAAATTGAGCAGGATAACAAGAAGACGAGACCAGTAACCGCCGCGATAGATAACTATGATTGTGAGCGGTACGGCAATCAGCAGATATATCACCTGTAAATCGGGCAGCCGGCGAGAAACAGTATTCGCCTTTTGCTGAGCAGTTTGGCCGAGAACACCGGATGCGAATTTTGCGCCTGATTGAGCGAGTGATTCGAGAATTGCCTTTGAGCTGACGGTTGCGCCTGTGACGGCATCAACATTTGCGAATGGCTGGGGACTGAAAATGGCGTGTTCTTTAAGTGATGGCAGCCAGTTTGTGAGCATATCGAGGTAAGATGGCGTTTCATTCGAACGAATGATATGAAAATCGATGAGATTACCCGCGACGTCGGTGCGAATTGCGATATTTATTTTGCCGCCGAATCCCTGAACATTCGGGGCGAAGTCGGCGGAGCTTAAGATGAAACCAGCGAGCTTGTCGTTGGCATCGTAGGTCTTGAAATAGGTCGCGTGTTTACCGGTATCAGGCAAAACGATGGCAGCGGCTTCAATGCGAAGCGGGCCGGCCAGCGCCTGCGCTTCGCGGAGCGGAAGTGCGGGAGCGAGCCGTGAGCCTGCAGAAACAAGGAGGTTAGAACAAAGTATAAACGCTGCGGCAACGCCGAATAGTGCGTAGCCGGCCGAGCGAAAAACAGTGTAAGTGCAAATTTTCTCCGGAAAGCGTATTCTAAAAACTGCCGCGGGGAGATTGGCAAGTGTGAGCAATATGAACATCAGCATCGTAACCTTGGCGCCGAGGACAGGGACAAGAGCGAGAGAAGCAAGCAGCCCTCCTGCCGCTGCGCCGAAATGGTCCGCGTATTCGAGTCGCGCCGATACTATCGCAGTATTCAAACCGCTCACGGCCAGAAGATTGCCGGCTATCGGGAAATAAGAACCGGCGCATAAGCCGCAGACAATAAACGCAGCCGCGAAACTGATGTGAGACCAGCCCGAAGCGGGCCAAAAGGCAATTGCCGCCAGGACCGCGCAATGAATTAACAGAACGGCTATAAGAAGCACCTCTGAATTGTGTGCGTATTTCCTTTTAAGGAGGCGATAGGCGGTTGCTGCGCCCGCGGCGAGGCCGGCCATATACATCGAAGATACTGCGCCTATATGAAGGTAGAGAGAGCCGAAACGGGTCTGGTAGAGATACATCAGGACGATTACGACACCGATACCGACAACGCCCGTGGAGAAAAGCAGAAATGTGAAGTCAAAAGTTGACGGCCTGGAGGCAGTGGGAGAAGTCAGAATAAATATCAGGCGCAGAATGGCGTAAATAATAACGGGAATCAAAAACACCGGAAGGCCGGCAAGTAAAAATTTCTTGAAGAGTATGGTGACAGGCGCATCGGATTGTCTGGCGGCAAGCAGTAAGGCGTAAAGACTGGCAAGCGGCCTCGAATCGCGATTGAGAAGATGCTCGGCGGGCAGGTCAACGGCATTATATGCGTCGAATGCCTTTGCGGCGCGGTCAGGCAGGTAGATACTCAAAAGACCATTGGGCGGATAGACATCAGCAGCACCCGGGATTAAGGCGAAACGTTCCCGCAATATACCGGGGTCACCCGTAAGATTAGAATCAGAGGCGATGAACCAGGAATTGTCACCCGGCACAAGGACCAGATGAGAAAAGGCCTGTTTAAGAGTAAGTTTAGCAGAGGCGCCGATAGTGGCAAGCTCGGTTCCCATAATGTTTTCGCCGGCTGGAATACGAACGGCCAGCACGCCTGAAGGACCAATCGCAGCTTTCAACTGCTCATAAAACTCGATTGTAAAGTAACGATTCAGAACTGAACTCGTCGCATCAGGCAGATTGACGATTACGAGGTCGAATTGTTCCTGGGGCCGATTCAATATCGAACGGATGTCACCCGTGAAGGGCTTAAAACGTGCGTCAGAGATGCTTAGTTTACCGGGGACAAATTGCAAAACTCGGCTGACGTATTCACCGTCAGGACTTGCCCAGACGAGGCGATTAACCTGCGGAAGCTGTAGAAACTGACGACAAAGCCCCACGCCTGAACCGATGACAAGAACACGAGAAGCCCGCGGATTCTGCGAAAGCGAAAGGGCAATAACCCTGCCGGCTGAAGTCGGGTCAGGAATTATTTCGACTGCGCTGCCTTCGCGGACAGCGACCCACTGATTTTGATACATACCGTAAAGGTATTCCGCCTGTGCGGTCTGAAAGGAGCCAGTAAGGGAATCTGCCGGGAGAAGGCGAGACCACTTGACGATGCGCAGATAATCGGCAAGCGGTTTATCAACGCCGAACAACGCTGCAAAACCAAGAAGAAGAACCAGCAGAAAAACCGGTGGCACAGTTATTTTGCGCAAACGATGCGATACTGCAAAAAAAGATGACAGGACAGCAAGTGAGAGAATAAAGACGAGAATAAGGAAAATTTTAACGGAACTTATACCAAAGGCCAGCAGCGCCGTTGTGCCGAGGCCACCAACGAAACTGCCAAGCGATTCGAGAAGGTAAACGCGCGAAACGGCAGGCGTCGTGTCGAGCGCGACCCAGCGACAGGTCAATGGAAAAAGCATCCCGGTAATTACGCTCATCGGGGCATTTACAATAACACCGAGCAAAAGCGACGTGGGTATGGGCAAAAGCGCATAAGCAGCGATGCCCGCGAGCTGACGGATATGGATAATCAGGATTACCTGAAATACAAAGGCAGGCAGATACGCCAGAAACAGTATCTCGATATTGGCCAACAGAAAATCGGTAAGACGTTTACTTCTATTGACCAGCATTGCGCCGAGGGCAATCCAGAGAAACCAGGAGGCAAAGAAAATGCCGACGGCGATATCATTGCTTTCAAAAGAAGATAGAAACTCTCTGAAAACAAGCGTTTGCGCCGCAATGGAAAACAGACCATAAACAAATATGACCAAACCGCGTGCGGCAGCAGTCATTTTTCTTCACCAAACACTTCGGCCTGGAAAACAAAAAAAGTTGCGCCCTCTTTCCAGGCGTCGGCGGGCAGGCCAGCCTTTAATGACAGCTCAGTAAGCATCGTTGGGATGTCCCATCGCTGCTCAGTGGCGACCTGGGGCAAAAACAAAGCCGAGTGGCCGCCCTTTCGCAAAATGATGCCGTCGGTGCCTAAGCGGATTTTATTGTATGAGTCAATAGGCACAGGGACCGTCAAAGCGGAGATTTCTATCTTTATTTTGGCAAGCTCATTTCTCGTGACGGGCCCAAATCGCCAATCGTTGACGGCGGCGTTTACGGCGTTGGCAATGACGGACTTGTACAACGGCTGGCGGGGATAAATCTCACCGATACAGCCTCGCAGCTCGGAGTGTTCCTTCAGCGTCACAAACGCCGCACGGGAAATCTTCATTGCTTCGGTCAGGGAAATGTCAAGCTGCTCAGGCGAAGGCACACGATGGTTTTGCAGATAAAATTCGATTGTCTTACGAGCAAGCAGCAGGAGATTTTGCTTATCTTTATCAGTCAGGGAATTATCGGTTTTCGCCGGCGCAATGGCAGTCTGTTTTTGCCAGTCGCCGTG
This sequence comes from Sedimentisphaerales bacterium, assembly GCA_049509475.1. Lineage (GTDB taxonomy): Bacteria > Planctomycetota > Phycisphaerae > Sedimentisphaerales > Anaerobacaceae > Fen-1362. Next base: position 10,550 of record JBEKZW010000031.1, on the reverse strand, counting down.
AAAGGCAACGGAGAGATAACTGACGGAATTGGTGAAATCGCCTGTCAGCTCGCCTGATGTGGTGTACTTGAGCAATTCAGGTTTGGTTCCGGACGGAAGCATCGAAAGAAGTATCGCAATCGGCACCCGGCCGCAGATGGTCGCGCCGGTTTTATCGCAATATTGGGAAAAGCCGGTGCTGTCCAGCTTTGAAATATAATCGTAAGCGCCCATATCGAGCTTTTTAAGCCCTTCCGGTATATTCTGGCTGAAGGGTACATAATCATAGGTGGGGCCGTAGTGTGTAAAATCGGAACTTGCCACAACGAGGGTATTACTATCGACAAGCGATTTTAGGATTGAAGCCGCCTGCTGCACCGTCGCCTGCGAGCACTGCCCCGCCACAATCGGCACAAGCTTAAAATCGCCGAAGTGATATTGTAATAGAGGCAGTTGAATTAAGACGCTGTGTTCTGTCCTGTACGCCTGCGGTATGTCCTTAAAAAGCGGCGATTGTAAAAGTTTATTTATAAACTCAGCATCAAGCGGTATTTCACCGAGAGGGGTCTGGTAATGAGTTACGGCTCCCGGAACGCTGAGGACATCCAGCATAGGGACCTGATGCGACGGACCAATGACAATAATTCGCTTGTATTTTGTTTTCGCGGCCTTAACTCCAAAAGCGGCCGTCTGGCCAGAGTATGCGTACCCCGCGTGCGGACTGATAAGGGCAATTATATCATCGCTGGCTTGAACATCGGCCCTTTGAAAGAAACCTTCGACCTGCTTTGCCAGCGCATTTGGCTCCGCGGCGTGCCAGCCCATCAGACCCAGCGGCGATGGGATTACCGACTTGGGCGTTTCGACCTTGGGTGCCTCGACTTTGGGCGTCTCGACGAGTTTCTCTGCCGGCATTTTCGAAGGTTGTGCGGGTTGAATCGGCTGGCAAGGCTCTTCGACAACAGGCGCAGCCGCTTGCGGCATTGGAGGAACCAGCACCGGACCCGGTGGGGCTTTGGGGACGCCGGATTTACAGCCCCCAACAAGCAGCATTATCAAAATAAGTAACTGGGCGAAAATCCTGTTATGATTGGCGATACTATACTTAGACATAATTATCCACTCCATTTGGATTGTGAGGTGATGTTGGCGATGGTTTTTAACCGGCCCGGGTATTTTGACAGCGGCTTTGCCCGCAGGAACCTGCGAGGCACAACGGTTTTAGCCAGCACCCAGCCGGCAACTATAACCGTTGAACAAGCAGCCAGTATTTTTTGTAGAAAAGTTCGTCGAGTCATTTCCACACCCCGTATATTTTTTTGCCGCAATCCGGACAGCAGCCATCTTTCAGATTGTTTGTCATAACAACGTATTCCTGCCGCTGGATTAACACTTTTTTGCAGCCGGGGCAATATGTGTTCTCGCCCTGCCGGCTGCGGATATTGCCTATGTAAACATAATATAATCCCTCTTCAATCGCAATCTGCCTCGCCAAATCGAGCGTCTCAAGCGGCGTCGGCGGCAGGTGCTGCATCTTATACTGCGGATAAAAACGCGAGAAATGCAAAGGTATATCGCTGCCAAGATTGCTCCTGACCCAGCGGGCCAGCCGCCGAATGTCGCCTTCGCTGTCGTTCAGCGTCGGAATAAGGAGATTTATCACCTCAACATGAACGCCCATCGCGACGGCGTCTATAAGGCATTGCTGAACGGGCGCAGCAGTTCCTGAACAAAACTTTCGGTAAAAATCATCGCTCATACCTTTAAGGTCAACACGGGCGGCATCGGTCACTTCAAGAAGATGTTTCCAAGGTTTGGGATTGCAATAGCCGGCCGTGACAAGAACGTTACGCAGGCCCGCCTGTTTACCCAGACGGGACGTATCGTATGCATATTCATAATATGCAATCGGGTCGGTATAGGTATATGCGATTGACGGGCTTTTATATTGCTTTGCGAGGGCGACCACGCCTTCGGGCGGAACAAGTGAGGCGGTCGAGTCCTCAGGATTGGCCTGCGATATTTCCCAGTTCTGGCAGTTCAGGCAATGCAGATTACAGCCGACGGTTGCCAACGAGAGGATTTGTGTGCCCGGCAGAAAATGAAACAACGGCTTTTTCTCAATCGGGTCTATATTAATAGAGCATGGATAGCCATAGACGACCGTGCGAAGAACGCCGTCTATGTTGACCCTTACCCGGCAGTCGCCGCTCTGGCCCGGACTGATTATGCAGGTCTTTGGACACAACTCGCACTGGACCTTTTGATTCATAAAACGCCTTTGTAAATACTACGCAGTAATTATAACAAAGTTGGGCAGGAGATTGGAGGATTTTAGATACCGGATACTTGAAACACAATGCCGTAGTGCTTCCCGTACTATAAAAAAACTCATCCGATGCTAAGTATTTGGGAAAGCTGACTTTAAAGCAGCTTATTTTGCTGAAATTGGTCTATTTCCCTTCGGGTCTTCACTATAATTCCTACGTCTGGAGCATCTTGGTGGGCTTTTGAAGGGTAACAACTCACTTGGCTAATCAAACATAATAACACTGGAGCGATACCGAAGCCAAATCGTTTATGACTTCTTCTTTTTCAGCCTTTTGGCTTTCGGTTTTACCTTTTGCTTTGGAGCTGATAAAACTTGCCGCAAAGCAGTTTCAAAACGACCGTATTCATTTACATTTTTTTGCATTAAGCTTTTCCGTCTATCTTAAGGGGCCATGTTTTGGCTACCCATTTAGCCATGCCGGTTTGACGTTCTGTTATTTCTTTAGTGCCCCAAGTAGATTTTTCGGCGATTTTTCTTGTCCAAGCAAAACCAGACTTTACATATTCTTTCGCTTTGATGGCCAATTCTGCACCACCAATATCTGAATTTGGGGTTGCTTTCAATAAAGCAAGATTTCCAATTCTATTAACGAAAGCAGTTCTATCGGAAGGGTCAAAATGAGACCATGTTCCCTCTAAGGGGTTTTCTGGTAAAATGTGTTCCAATGTGATTTCTGTTGCATCTGCATTTACCAAAAATTCTGGTTCCTTTTCATCTATCATTTTGTTTTCTATAGAACGCAAATAATAGCGAGCAAGATATGGTAATGCCACGGATGCTGATGCAAAACTTGCTTCAAATGCAGCATCGTTCGGAATTAACGATTCGGCTGCTTTTGCCATTGCTTTGGCGTTTATTATTTTGTTCTCCCATATATCATGGGCAATTTTTGCGTAACCCTCATTAACGCTCCCGCCTCTTCCTCCACCCACTATTAAAAATCTTACAGACCAAGAAAGAATTAGTTTGAACGCTTTAACCGCTTCTAAGGGTTCAAAGTTTGAGGATATAGCCAGCATAATAGGGCGTGGAATTTTTATTCTTAAATTATTAATTGATTCAATACATCTTTTAATAGACGGCAGATATTTATTCCATTTCGCATGGTCTGGAGAAATTATGGCCGTGTAATCAGCCACTTTGTCTCCAAGAATATTTGCAAAATCAAGTGCTTGTTGTGCTGACGATACTTTATCATGAATACGGTCAAAAATTTCAGATTCTTTTGTATATCCATACATAGCGATTAAAAGGCTTCTAAAATAATTCATCATGCTATCTTCGTCATTGAGCGTTTCAAGGGATGCTGTCATTTGGGCCCATGTATGCTGAACGTCTTTGATATTATCTTTTCCTGCTTCACCAAATAAAAAGTTTTTTACAAGGTCGGCCTGAGAAACTTTTAAACCTCTATCATTAAGTGTTTCAAACATTCTAAAAGCATTTAAAGAATCAGGCACAATAACGACAATTACAGAAGCTTGATTCTCAAGATATTGTGTCCACTCCTCAAGTGCTTGTAGAGCTTCTTTGACGCTATGTTGTGCTACAATATTATTTACATGGCCTGCGGCATGCTTCGCCGCGTTATCTATTAATTCGTGAGATTCCCTTTTTATTGGGGTATTCCTTTTTGGTGAATTAGGTGGTGAAAGAATGCGCTTGATAAAATAATCTCGGTCATCAAGATTCAAAGTGAGCCTTGCGACTTCGCTTTTAGAACGTCTGTCAATATCAAATAAAAAAGCATTTTCGATAGCCTGAACTAACTTGTCTTCTTTGTGTTCACTATAATAATCACGAATAGCCGCAAGTAAGATTGTTATCGTAGCAAGTCGTTGCTGACCATCAGCTACTTCTAAAAAACTATCTGCCGCTATTGTGAAGACTACCGTTCCAAGAAAATATACAGGTTTTCGTAATCTAATTGCGCCTGATAAGTCCTGAAATAAATCTTTAACATGTTCAGTTTGCCATGAGAATTCACGTTGATTAGGGGGAACGGTCAATCGGTGTTGATTTAAAACAGTTGCGATACCTTTATATTTGAAATCAACTTGTTGAGTAAGCATAAGTGTTCCTATGTATTTTCTATAAACGGAATAGGTTTGCCCGCATTTTGGAGTTCACGAGCTGCGATACATCGTAGCCGCTCGCGAACCCATGCAGATAGGGGAAGTCCGGCGATGCCTGCGGCCTCACGAAATCCTTGTTTCTCCTTTGCCGATAGGCGCAGGTCAAAGGATTCTGCTTTTGTGTTTTCATTTTTCATACAATTAACCATTCCCAAAATTGTACTGCTATTGTCGGGGCAATCAATGGTATTCTTTTATTTTGTCCCGACAACAACCCGACATTTAACAGGGTTTATGCGTTTCCCACGGCGTTGCCGTTTGGTAAAAGCCCCTCCGTTTCACCAATAAGTGCTTTATAAGTCAGACGTTTGCCATTGACGCCACTTAGACCGATTTGAAAGCGTTCTCCATCGCGAATTTTGCGGTTATTGAAACGGAACGTTTCAGCGTCAAGGTATCGGAACAGGTGGAAGGGCTCAATAGAAACGTGCGTTCCCTTAATACACCGTTTGAAGAGGCTCCAAAAGTTCTCAAGCCCGTTAGTATGAACATTGCCGCGAACGTAACATTCCGCATGGTCAATAAATTCGTGGAGATATTCGGCGTTTAGTCCAGCATAAGACCGGAGGGCGTCAGTGTAAACACGGCTTCCCTTTTCAACATGAGCGAGAACGTAAGGTTGTAGCGTTTTACGGCGTGTGTTATTCACAACTAAAGTGCGAACTTCGCCATGTCGCTGTAGAAGACCCATGACAACAGCTTTGCCAACAGAACCCCGGCCTTTGGCTCGTTGCACTCCGGCGTGCATATTGCGGAACTTTCCGCCGATAAAGGTTTCATCAATTTCAACTTCGCCAGTCATTTTGGTAAACGTTCCCTGTTGCAGAGCAAGCCTAATTCGTTGTTGCATAAACCATGCTGTTTTTTGTGTAACCTTTATGGCTCGGCTTACTTCATAAGAGCTAATCGAGTTTTTAGCGTTAGCTTCCATCCATAAGGCGATTAGCCACTTACCAAGAGGAACAGCACTATCTTCGAAGATAGTCCCTACCTTGACAGAGAATTGACGATGCTCGTGAACGCTCTTACATTGCCAGCGTCTCTGTCTTGCAAGGTAAACAACATCGGTTCGTCCGCATACAGGGCATTTAGCCCCTTCTGGCCAGCGGACACTGGCAAGAAACTGAATAGCCATATCTTCATCACTAAAGAATTGAATGGCCTCAATCAGTGTTTCGGGTTTTCTATTTTCGTTTTTCATAGTGATTGCAATATAGCACAAGAGATTTGATTAGTCAAGTATATTATTGCCTTTTGAAGTCATACAGGAAGGTGGTTTGATGGGTGGGATGAATATTTTTACAGACAGTAAGAGAAAGGGGTAAAATACCTTGTTTTTTCTCTTGACAGACACCGGCAAAAGGGTACAATTAAAACTGCCTTTGCTGGGGGGCAAAAGGCAAAGAGGAAATAAGGAAATGAGCGGAGCGATAAAAGCTATTTGCCATAATCCACACAAGCAGCTCCACAGAGCAAATTCTGCGAGGCAAACATTTCAACTATTTATAAATTTTACAGCAAGTACTGTTAAAACCGAGTCAAAACTGTTGCATTGAGGACAAGATTCTGGTGTTTTTATGTATGTGAAAGGATTGGTTGTGTAGTCGAGCGTTTAATATGGGAAATCCCATTAATATTTAAGCTTAGTATCAGGGACAGCATTAAAACAGGTAATTTTAATGGAAACTGTAAAATGAAAAGATTGATTATGTTAACTCTTATGGCGGCGATGGTTGAATTTTTATTTGCTGGCATTTCCAGACTCAGACGGATTAGTCTTTCGATAATCCTGATAGTGCTTTTTGTCATACTTTCCAGCGCTAAGGCGGATAATCTTCTGACAAATCCCGGGTTTGAAAGCGGAACAACAGGCTGGATTGGGAATGGCTGCTCAATCAACACAGTGGCCTCATCGCCTTCCCCCCATAGTGGCTCACTCTGCGGACACGCATACAGCAGAACCGCAACCTGGAATGGACCAGCGCAGGATGTAACGAGCAGAATGGTGGTCGGCCAAACCTACCAGATGTCCGGCTGGGTAAGAACAAACAGCACCACCAGCGACACCGTCATGATAACTGTTCAAAAAACCGACAGCAGCGGAACTACTTGGGTCAACGTGGCAACTGTCACCGCCAACAACAGTAGTTGGGTTTCACTCTCTGGTAATTATACCCTGACCGTAAACGGCACGCTCACAGGACTGCTGGTTTATTTTGAAACCCAGACATCCCTTACAGATATATATGTTGATGATGTATACTTAGCTGACTTAGCCGGAAACCTCTTGACAAATCCCGGGTTTGAAAGCGGAACAACAGGCTGGTATGGCTATGGCGGCGACAGCTTCACAACATCAACGGCCGCATATCGAAGCGGCAGCAACAGCGGATACGCCTCCGGTAGAACCTATGCCTACCAGGGAATCGCTCAATCTCTGTTAGGCATGATGGCGCCGGGTAAAACCTATACAATCACCGGCTGGGTAAAACTCCAAAACGCCTCAAGCGATTCTGTCGGGCTTACTATGAGACAAATAGACAGCAGCGGCACAAACTATATTCCGATTATGTGGTCAACAGGCAATAATAACTCCTGGACATGTTTGTCCAATAACTTCACCCTGAACGTATCAGGCACGCTGACAGGCCTGGACCTTTACTTCGAAGGTCCTGCTTCCGGCGTAAATTTCTATGTTGATGACGCAAATGTATCCTGCCCGCCTGCCGCACCTTGGCAACCTGATGCAAATGCCAGGATAGAGCAATACCGCAAAGGCAACTTCCAAATCACTGTTGTCTCACCTTATGACACCAACCTGCCGCTATCGGACGTCCAGGTCGATGTCAACCAGATAAAACACCAGTTCGCCTTCGGCTCGTGCTTCAATTCTTCTTACTTAAATAACACTACCTACACCAATTTCTTCAAGAACCACTTCGAATGGGCGGTGTGTGAAAACCAGTCAAAGTGGTACTGGAACGAACCGAACCAGGGCTATGTAACCTATACAGACGCGGACAATATCTATAACTGGTGTAATAGTAACGGCATCACTATGCGAGGCCATAATATTTTCTGGGAACTACAAAGCTCCTTACCGTCATGGGTACCGGGTCTGAGTTATGCACCCTGGCCGCAGACCTCTAATCTGTATACTGCCTGCCAGAACCGGCTGAATAGTGTGGTGCCTCATTTCCAGGGAAAATTCGTCCAATGGGATGTCGATAATGAAATGCTGGGGACCGGTTCAGATTATCAATTCTTTGACCGCCTCGAGGTAGGTGGGCCAGGTTCAGCAGATGTAAACTCAAGGGTCTGGATGTACCAAAAGGCCAACCAGTTAGACCCGAACTGCAAACTGTTTATGAATGAGTATGCCGGCAATTCATGGGGGGACTACGACTCTTCGTCATATGTAACTCTCGCCAATACTCTGCGCAGCAAAGGAGCTCCAATTCACGGTATCGGGCTTCAAAGCCACCTGGGGCAAACACCAAGCTTTGACCCCGCAAGATTTTATTCGTCTGTCCTCCAACCTCTGTGGGCGCTGAACCTGCCCATCTGGGCTACAGAGTTTGACGCCAACGAGCCCAACGATACTATTCGCGCGAATGATTTGGAGAACTTCTACAGAATATGCTTTAGCGACCCTAATGTTGCGGGCATATTGATGTGGGGCTTTATGAAGGGGACTACCTGGCAGAGCGATTGGTACCTTGCAGACTCTAACGGGACTTCGAACGCAACGGGCCAAAGATACGAATCTCTGATGAGCCAATGGACTACAAAGACATCATCAATCACCGACAGCAACGGAAACACAAACCTCAGGGGCTTTTACGGAAAATACAGGATTACGCTTACGCCGCCGGAACCAGGCCCTAATACTGTCGCAATTATTGATGTTCTTCCCGGCGGTCCCAACGAATTTACTATTGAGCTAACCAACGTTGGCCCTCCGACCACCTGCCAGCAGGTTCACGATTTAGGATTAACCCTTCCGTCAGATTTAAACGGCGACTGCTATGTCAACTACCTCGACCTCAAGATATTCGCTGATAACTGGCTACACAATGATTGTAATAAAAGTAACAACTGGTGCGGATGGGCGGATCGGTGGAGGATGGGCGGCTCCGTTAATTTTGCCGATTTCAGTGATTTTGCCTCACAATGGATGCAGTGTAACGACCCTGAGAACCCGGACTGCACGCCAAACTGATAGTGTCACGAACAAAATGTTTAGCTATTTTACCAGCCTCCGTACTATAAAAAAACTTATCCGATGCTAAGTTTTTTTATGATACGCCATAAAATGACCTTTTCGGTTGTTTCTGAGTAAAATCAAAAGGCATAAAAATGTTGACGATTCGGGCAAATACCTGTTATTATTAGGTTTACAAATTTACGTGCGGGCGTAATTCAGTGGTAGAATGTCGGCTTCCCAAGCCGAATGCCGTGGGTTCGAATCCCATCGCCCGCTTTTCCTTTTCTCACAAGGAGTTACGGCAATTTTTCAGCTTGGTTTTTTCCTGTTTTTTCCCGTTGATACCACAATATGTAGTGGTGTGGGTCAGTAGTGGATCAGTCTGACTCCGTAAAAAAACTGACATTCCCGACATTCCTGACACTACTACAAACCTTAGATAATATGAAGGTCATCCTTTCAACGGTTATGATTTGTGCTTTGCACAATATACAAATCTAACCTTATTGAAAGGAATGACCTATGACAACAGTATCAAAAAAGCAGAAATGGTTCAACGCAATCCACCTGACCCCGGCTGACGATTTGTATGTCGGCATCGACGCACACAAAAAATCTCTCCACGTCGCACTTTTTCTCAATGACGCACCCGCCATTGATTTCGTTATGCCGCCCGACAGCGAAAAACTAATCGACACGCTCAACAAACTTCGCCCTGCCCTGCGTATGGTTGTTTACGAAGCCGGCCCGACAGGGTACTGCCTCGCCAGAGCAATGCAGAATGTTAACCTGCCTGTAAACGTCGTTGCGCCTTCAAAAACACCACGACAATCTGCACCTGATTCAAAGACCGACTCTCTCGATGCCCGCAAACTCGCCGAGTACGCTGCAAAGGGACTGCTCAGACATATCGCCATCCCCACCAGACATCAGGAAGCCCAGCGCCAACTCACTCGTCTGCGGGAGCAACTGGTCGCAAAACAAACCCGTGTCAAACTCCAGATAAAAGGATTCCTTCTTCAGCATGGAATCGACCAGCCGCAAGGCCTTTCACGCTGGTCGGCAACCGCCGTCGAATACCTTAAGAAAGTCCGTCTTTCGGAACAACTGCAGTACTGCCTCGATATACTGCTCGATGAACTTTCCTTCATTATCGAGCAACGCAAACTCACCGAACAAAGAATCAAAGAGGCATTCAGTGAAAAACCGCACTCTACAATGTGTAAACTGCTCACTACTCATCCGGGCGTCGGACCAGTCATTGCCGCTCAGTTCGCCGCCGAGATATTCAACCCAAGGCGGTTCACAGATAAAACCCAACTGGCCAAATACGTTGGGCTTGCTCCTTCCGTCAGACAATCAGGCCAGATGCTGCGGGACGGCCCTATCCTTAAAACCGGCAGGCCGCAGCTTCGCTGTTCACTAATCCAGGGCGCCTGGCTGTGGATACGAAAAGACCCCAATGCTTACAATACGTTCTGCCGGCTCATTCATAATACCGGTCACAAAAACAAGGCCATCACCGCTATGGCCAGAAAACTCGCCGTGCATCTGTGGAAAATGGCCTGTGACAATAAACCTTATTCCTGTGCCGTGTAGGAGGTTGTGCTGAATAGCAATACCGGGATTTAACTGCTGCTGACGGGCAGTATATGGCTCGAATCCGTCCGGGCGACTACGATCCGATGATTGTGCCTTGAGCACGAAACTTAGATGGTAGTGCCCTGATGGTTAAATATGGATGGTTAACCTGTGCTAAGAGCACGAATAGCAGACTGAGCCGGAACTGTCACAGACAACGGAGAAAGTGTGCTTATGAATTAAAAAGAAAAAATAAATCATAACCATTGACGGCTGCCCTCATAGCAGCATCGGATAAATTTTTTTATTGTACGGG
>JBEKZW010000030.1:0-30197 GCA_049509475.1 Sedimentisphaerales bacterium | reverse complement strand
ATGACGCCTCCTGAAGGGTACAGGCCCAGCGAGCTCAAGAGCGATGCCTTTGCCTCCGCTGCTACGGAAGATATGTTCATCGAATTCATGCGGTTGTGGTCGAGTTTGACGGTCGATGGGACGTTCCCGCCGGTGGCTACTCCAACACCAAAGGTCATCGTAGACATGGGCCAGCAGGGCAAGCTCAAGGGGGATTGGAACATGCCCGTGATGATACGAATGACCAATGGCATGCTGTTCGTGTACCGATTGCCACAGAGCAGCAACTGGCGGTATATGGGCGAGAATGTGAAGTTCGGGACTCCGGATAAGCCGATATTCTGGTATCGCCCGGCAGGCAGCCAGATGTATCGCGTCATTTACGCAGACCTGACGGTGCGCGAGATGGCTGAGGACCAGCTTCCCAAGTAGTAAAAATCCTCTCTAAATACACAAACGCCGTCCCTTAGGGACGGCGTTTTTTTATGCGCTTCCTAAAAATATCATTTTGCCTATACTAAAACACATAGTGCAATCGTGTTATTAGTGAAAGACGGCCGTTAAAAGGGTGTTCAACCGAAACCAAATGATAGAAGATGAAATTTTGAAATGGCGTTTCAGGCTTACATCGTGGCATTGTAAATGGGCAAAAGGCGGATAAGTCGTTTATTTTAAGGCAGTTAGGCGAAAAATCGCCAAAAAGGCAATTCGAGGAAGATTTTGGTATTATTATGGAATTGAAAGGCTTGGTTACGTAGCCGAGCGTTTAATATGGGAAATCCCATATAAGTAAGAAGTCGCGGCAACTTCTTATACAGAAAGAAGCAGTCTGTGTTTGCCGTATTATACAGACTGTATAATCATTAATTGGACAAGAAAAGGAAAATCTAAAATGAGGTTTAAGCTATGTCTCTGTATAGTTGGTGTGCTCTTGAGTGTCTCAGGATGTTCTAGGACTCCTGAAAATAACCCTACCGCTGAACAGGTTGCCATTGATGCAGCACAAAAGTGGCTAAGTCTCGTTGATGGCGGACAGTACAGCGAGAGTTGGGAACAAGGTGCCGAGTATTTCAGGAATGCGATTCCTAAGGACAAATGGGAGCAAACAATAAAAGCTGTCAGAGTTCCCTTAGGCGCAAAGATGTCCAGAGTGGTCAAGTCCAAGCAATACACAACTTCCGTCCCTGGCGCACCAGATGGCCAATACGTGATAATCCAATTCACAACCTCGTTCAAGAACAAAGCGTCTGCGACCGAAACCGTCACGCCAATGTTGGACAAGGACGGCAGTTGGAGAGTTTCTGGTTACTTCATCAAGTAGATAGTTCCAACAAAACCATGGAGCAGACGGCCTAAAGGCCGCGCCTGAAGCTGAAATCTGAGCGTGTAAAGGCCGAAAAAGCGCGTTTTCAGGCTAAAAACGGGCATTAGTACGGTTGACTTGTAGCAAAGTAAGTTTGATGCTGTTTAGAGCCGGTCGATGGCTTTGCGAAGCTCGTCGCAGACAATGCCAACCTCGTCTTTGCTAAGATTATTGTAGAAAGGTAACGCTATGGTCCTTTCGGCGATTTTTTCGGTAACGGGGAAATCACCGGGCTTGAAACCGAAACGCTCGACCATAAAGGCCTGAAGGTGAACGGGCGTAAAATAGTTGCTGACCTGAATGCCCGCGTCGCGCATCGTCTGTAAAACCTTCTCGCGATTCTGGCGAGTGAACCGGTCAGCGAGACGAACGACAAAGACAAACCAGTTGTTATCGCAACCGGCGGGTTCGGTCGGCACAACGAGACGGTCGTCGCCGGCGAGGTTTTCCTGATACCATTTGGCGACCTGTTTGCGTTTGCGTTTTATTTCCTCGATTCTCGAAAGCTGAACTATGCCGAGCGTGCAGTTAATGTCACTAAGGCGATAGTTGTAGCCCAGCCGGACGTGACTGAGCCAGCTTCCGCCTGCCGCCCTGCCCTGATTGCGAAGTGAGACACACATATCAGCGAGGTCGTCGTTGTCGGTGAGGATGATACCGCCCTCGCCGGTAGTGATTTGCTTATTGGGATAAAACGCGAAGGTGGACATATCGCCGAAGGTGCCGGCCTTTTTGCCGTTTAACGCGGAACCAAGTGCTTCGCAACTATCCTCGACGAAGGCGAGTTTGTGCTTGTCGGCGATGCGGCGATATTTGTCGAAATCAGCGGTACTGCCAAAGGCCTCGATGGGAATTATTGCCCTTGTTTTTTTTGTAATCTTCTGCTCGATTTTATTGGGGTCGATGTTCAAAGTTACAGGGTCAATATCAACGAAGGCGGGTTTGGCCCCAACCATAAGCGCAACGTTTGAAGTAGAGATGAAAGTAAACGGCGTTGTGATTACCTCATCTCCCGGCCCGATACCGAGGGCGAGCATACACAGATACAGGCCGCTTGTGCCGCTGTTGACAGCCACGGCTCGCTTTTTGCCTATATATTTAGCGAAGGCCTGCTCAAACTCTCCCAGTTTCGGGCCAAGTGAGAGATTAGGGCTTTTAAGCACATCGGTAACTGCCTGAATTTCCCTGTCGGTGATATCAGGACGGGACAAAAATATACGCATAAACGGTTCCTTACGGCATCAAATGCAGGTTATACGAAAAAGCACATTTTACTGTTCAGACCCGAATTTGCCAAATACTTTCCGCCAGCCGTGGCTTATGGGACGTAGTAATAGTGGCAAAGGCCAATATCAGTAATGCGGTTTGGAAGTAAGGTGGTTGTCCTAAACAGCACACATATTAAAACCGATAAATGACGTGAAAGCGGCAAAAAACCGCTTTGAACGGGGATATAAAAATGGCAAAAGGCAAGAATGTACTAACGACGGGTGACGTGGCGAAGATTTGCAACGTAGCACCGAGGACCGTGTCCAAATGGTTCGACAGCGGCCAGTTGAAGGGCTACCGAATACCGGGCAGCAAAGACCGGCGGATACCAGTCAACGAGCTGATACGGTTTATGAAGCAGAATAATATGCCGGTGCCGGCGCTGCCGGTCGGCAAGATGCGAGTCGTAATAGTTGACAGCAACGCCGAATCGGCATCGAAACTGGCGGAGACGCTGCGGACCAAATCGGACTACGAAGTAAGCGTCGCCAGGAATAACTTCGAGACGGGAACGGCTGTCCACAAACTTGAGCCGCACGTTTTGCTTGTAAATCTGCTGTCCAAAGACATCGACGCGACGGAAATATGCAGGAATATCCGGTCCGACGAAGAGCTGCAGACCATCAGGATAATCGCCCTTGTGAACCACCTGGCGGGCGGTGAAGCGGCGGCATTGCTGCAAAAAGGGTTTGACGGGTATGTTTCGATGCCAGCGGACGTTTCGGAGGTCGTCAGAAAAATAGAGGAGGCAACCGCCATAATCTATTAGCGACAGACGACAGACCATGCTAAAACTAAAAAGAAGCCGGTATTAGTGCCGGCTTCTTTCGTTTTACCCGAAACATACCAAACACGATTTTTTGTTCTTCAAAAAGAACCCCTTTTCCCATATAATTATCACAGGCAGCGCTCGTAGCTCAGATGGATAGAGCGCCGGTTTCCTAAACCGGAGGTCGTCAGTTCGAATCTGGCCGGGCGCATTGAGTTGTGTTGGTTAGATATGGTGTTTTTTTGTGAGTTATCGGGGGGAAACCAATACCGTAAGAATTGACCGGTGGCGAGTTGAGCAAAGGTATCTGCCCGTTTATTTTTTAACTGCCGGTTCCAGTGCAAGCAGTTTTTTCAAGCACACCAGCGGTTTCAGGCGCGTTGCCGGGCAGCTCACTAAGCGTCCAGTATAAGTCGAGGACTTTAATCGCCTCAACAAACTTCTTGTAGTCCACTGGTTTTACTATGTAACCGGCGACGCTAAGTTTGAAGCTTTCCACTTTATCGCGGTCATCTCTCGATGTCGTCAGCACAACGACGGGTATCTGTTTAAGCTCTTCGTCGGCCTTTGCAACCTTGAGAAACTCTATGCCGTTCATTCTCGGCATATTCAGGTCGAGCAAAACAAGACAGGGCTTTTTGTCGGGATGCGTTTTCAAGTATTCCAACGCTTCCTCGCCGTTGGTTACTCTAACCAGTTCGTTATTGACCTTAAGCTCATTAAACGCACGCTTAACAGTCATAGCGTCCACGCTATCGTCTTCAGCAAGCAGTATCGGTCTTAGATTTTTCATTTTGGACTCCTACACATTTGTTACGCATAAACCCTGCCGGTATTATCGTCACAGGCGACGGCTGATTTCAGAAGAAAACCGTTATTTTTAAAGTTTTTCGGGCAGCCGGGCCTATATGTTCTGCATAAAAAATGTCCAACGAGAGCGGCCCCGCTCAATTATCGGACCCGACAATTCCGTTTGTGACAACATTTTCAATCTCAACGTCTTTGTTATCAAGGTTATTATCTGGTAATTCGCTGAGCGTCCAGTAAAGGTTAAAAATTCTCATTGCCTCAACGAATCCTTTGTAATCGACGGGTTTGACTATGTAGCCGGCAGCACTGCAATTGAAACATTCGAACCTATCCTGATCGGCCTTTGAGGTGGTGAGCACAACCACGGGAATACGTCTCAACTTGCCATCGGCTTTTACTATTTTAAGGAATTCAACGCCATTCATCTTAGGCATATTCAGGTCCAGAAGGACTACGCACGGCTCGGCGTTGGCGCTATCACGCAGGTATTCCAGTGCCTGTTCGCCGTTGACCACGCGAATGAGAGTATTCATGACATGAAGGTCATTAAACGCTCTTTTTACCGTCATAGCATCAACAGTGTCGTCCTCTATAAGGAGAATCGGTTTTAAACTGCGCATCCTGCTCAACCCCCAATAAAAAAGACTCTTCGTCGTGCCAGTTCATCGCGGCACATAAAAAGGCAAAAATACTATCGACGTAATAGACAAGGGGTTTGACAAGGAAAACCCTCTGCCAGGCAGGAATAATACCTATACACACGAGATACTCTTGCACGCTCACTGACAAAAGCTGTTATATAAGCGCTATTATCATCGGCGCCTGTTTATGGGACCTTCAAATCAGAAATAACGGCACCTTTCGCCGTGAGGTCAAGTGCATTACAGGACAACTCTTCTAAAGCCTGAGAAACAAACGAGCAACAAGCAAATTAGAGAGCCGTGGGTTTACACAGATTTTTATCGCTGACGGCAACCCGGCCACATATTTTACATACGAATTTGGCGTTTTTTACAAGGGTTTTGTATTCCCTTGGGTTGCTTAATTGAAAGCCGATGTTGTTCAAATAACAAAGGTGTTTGTTGTGGCCTGCGTGCGGCATACTTGTCTTTGCCATTGTATTTATCTCCGTAAAAAAGTCAGTGCGTTAATCCTTTATCTTGCGACTTATGAAGTATAGCAAAAGTCAGTACAATAAAAAGCACAATCGCGGAAACATATCCGACAACCCGCGGCATCATCCAGCCATGATGAACAGTGTGAGCAAATGTAATACCGGTGATAATATAATCGAGGATTATGCCGCTTAGCAATGCGCATCCGGCGACGGCGGCGAGATAAGTGAGCGCGGTGGCCCTGCCCATAATTCTCCAGATGATAACAATGGACGCTGCGTTGGTAGCGGGACCTGTCATCAGGAAAACCAAAGCGGCCCCCGGACTCAGGCCCTTCAACATCAGTGCGGCCGCAATCGGAACCGAGGCCGTTGCGCAAACATACATCGGTATTCCTATAAGCATCATTACGAACATCGGGAAAATGCCTGTGCCGAGCTTGTCCGCGAAAAAGCCGTCAGGTACAAGAGCGGAAATAAAAGCGGCAACAACCAGGCCGAGCAGCATCGCCCTGCCGATATCGCGAGGCAGCGTGATAAAACCGTATCTGAACATTCGCGTAACTGGATTACTTTTGTGCCCGACGGAACAACATTCATCTTCGCAATTCTGATTTTGTTGTGGGCCGTTTTCGAGAGAGTCGCCGAAGAGATTAACCATCACGCCGCCGACTATGCCGGTGACAAAAGCGGCTATCGGTCTGAATATCGCGAAAACCGGGCCAAGCAAGGCATACGTGACAAAAATGCTGTCAACGCCTGTTTGCGGGGTCGAGAGCAAAAATGACACAGCCGCCCCCCTGCTTGCGCCATGCTTGCGAAGTGACATTGTTACAGGGATGACGCTGCACGAGCACAAAGGCAGAGGGACACCAAAAAGAGACGCCTTGACCACCGGCCAGAACCCCCTGCCGCCGAGATGTTTTTCAACAAGCTGCTTCGATACAAGGACTCCAAGCAATCCCGCCATAAAGAACCCGAACAACAGATACGGCGACATCTCAAGAACTGTATTCCAGAAACCCATCGCTATAGATTTAACGAACTCTGTCATATATCAACTCCGGCTCTGGCCGGTCAATTAACCGATATTTGTTCAACCTTGCTTATGCTGCCGTTAAGACCTATCGTAACATCTTCGAACGTCATTTTTACGCCGGCCTTTGCCAGTGCTTGCTGTGCTATTCGAGTAAGGCCGCTACAACAAGGTACTTCCATATGTACTACGCTGAGCGACTTTAGTTTGTTGGTTTTCAAGATATCGGCGAGCTTTTCGACGTAAAAAAGGGCATCGTCAAGTTTTGGGCATCCAACAACAATACTGTGTCCCCTCAAAAATTTGCTGTGGAAATCACCCATCGCAAAAGGGACACAATCAGCCACAAGCAGCAAACGAGCATCCGCAAAATATGGAGCATGCGGAGAGACAAGTTTAAGCTGAACCGGCCAGTGTGTCAGCTGTGAAGCAACATCTCCGGCGGCCGAATCAGATTTTTCAGCGGTGTCCCTTAATTTTGCCGATGCCATACCCGGACACATAAACGGCGCTGGCTGCGGTTGTTTCATTTGCTTCAGGTGTTCTTTTGTCGGCTTTTCATCGAATGGTTTGGCCTCCCGCTGGATAATCCTAATAGCATCCTGCGGACAATGGCCGATGCAGGCACCAAGGCCATCGCAGTAGGTCTCGCTGACAAGTTTTGCCTTGCCGTTGATTATTTTTATTGCGCCTTCGGCGCAGGCTTTTGCGCAAAGCCCACAGCCGTTGCATTTTTCTTCGTTGATAACGATTATATTCCGCAAGGCCATAAGGCCTCCTTTATGTCGTCGCCAATATAGTGTCCAAATCCTCGTCCACTGAGCCGACGGGAGCGATATTGAACTTTTCAACCAGAACATTAAGGGCGGCCGGGCTGACGAAGGCGGGCAGCGACGGGCCGAGCTTTATATTCTTTATGCCGAGGTGCAGGAGGGACAGGAGGATTACAACCGCTTTTTGCTCATACCAGGACAGTACAAACGACAAGGGCAGGTCATTTACGCCGCATTTGAAGGCCCCTGCCAAGGCAACGGCTATCTGAATCGCGGAGTAGGCATCATTGCACTGGCCGCAATCGAGCAGACGAGGTATGCCGTCGATATCGCCGAAATCGAGTTTATTGAAACGATATTTACCGCAGGCCAGCGTGAGGATGACGCAGTCATTGGGGACATTCTGGGCAAATTCAGTGAAGTAGTTTCTTCCCGGCTTAGCGCCGTCGCAGCCGCCGATAAGGAAGAAGTGTCTGATTTTGCCCGCTTTTACGGCATCGATGACTTTGCCGGCAACGCTCATAACAGTATTTCGAGCGAAGCCAATAGTAATAAATTTCGCCGGGGTATCCTGGGTAAATCCGGGGGCGGCCAGAGCTGCTTTTATAACAGGCGTAAAATCTCCGTTTGGTATATGAGCTACGTCCGGCCAGCCGACAACGCCCGATGTGAAAATTCTGGCTTTATAACTGTCCTTTGGTTTTTGCAGACAATTGGTTGTCATCAGTATTGCGCCGGGGAAGGCGTCGAATTCGTTTCGCTGGTCCTGCCAAGCGCCGCCGTAATTGCCGACGAGGTGCTTGTATTTTTTCAGACCGGGGTAAGCGTTGCAGGGCAGCATCTCGCCGTGAGTGTAAACATTGACGCCTTTGCCCTGAGTTTGCTTGAGCAACAGTTCGAGGTCTTTGAGGTCGTGGCCCGAGACGACGATGCATTTGCCTTTGACAGGGGTAACGCGGACCTGTGTCGGCTCCGGGTGGCCATACGTGCCGGTGTTACCCGCATCGAGCAACTCCATTGCCTTGAGATTAACTTCGCCTACTGCGAGAGCGGTTTGAAGAAGCTCGCCGATATCGGTAGGTTTCTGCGTGAGCCAGTCGAGGGTCTTGTGAATAAAGGCGTAAATCTTGTCGTCTTCCCTGCCCAAAATCTGGGCGTGGTCGGCATAGGCGGCAAGACCTTTGAGGCCGTAAACAATCAATTCCTGCAAACCCGCGACATCGGGGCCAAGCTTGTTGATTTTGTCCTGAATGCCGACAAGTAAGGCGGTTTCAACCAGCACATCTATATTATCGATATTAGCCCACCACAGAACTTCGCAGGGAAACTGTTCGGGTACTTTGCCGGAACGTTTGCATGCGGTTTCATAAAGCGATTTGGCCTTCTCTTTGACTGAGGCCGCTTCTTTAAGCAATGCCTGAAAACGGGCGGGGTCAAAATCGACGTTTGTAAGCGTGCTGAACATTGCCTTGACGGTGAAAACATTCACGGCTTTATCGACGCTGCCCATCTGTCTTGCGCGATTGGCATAGCGAGAAATGTCCTTAAGAGCATAAACTAAAAGATCCTGAAGAGTAGCGGTTTGCGGGTCCTTGCCGCAAACTCCCATTGCTGTGCACCCCTCGCCTTTGGCGGTCTGTTCGCACTGATAACAAAACATATTCATAACGTATTTCCTTAAAACTAAATTTAAGTTTATTTTTTCTTTAACTGCTTTATCATGCCCTAATCATTGTAAGCAGCATTTTGAATTTTTCTTCCGCGGCAACCGAATGCGGGACATTCGCAGGCATAATTATCAATTGCCCGGCCAAGACAGGTATCTTTTTGCCACCGATGGTCAATAACGCCCTGCCGTCGAGCACCTGCACAACCGCGTCGTAAGGCGCCGTATGCTCACTCAGCCCCTGTCTGGCGTCAAATGCAAACAAAGTAAGCGTCCCCACCGGCTTATCGATTATGGTTTTGCTGACCACCGAGTCGTCGGCGTAATCAATAAGTCCCGTCAGGACCGCCGGTTTTGCCAGGCAGGTCTCCAGAACAGTCGAATTACGCTTTTTTTCGCTCATTTTCTGCTCCCGCCTTTCGCTGTTTTTTTGTCATTTTCCTTATCCGCTAACTGTTTCAAGGTAAGGCCGTCAAGAAACTCGTCGATTTTGCCCTGCAGACGAGTCAGCTCGGGGTTGATATTGCAGCAGCGCGAAAGCCGGCAAAGTTTGCAATTATTCAGCCGGACAGGTCCCTGTATCGTCTCAACCAATGAGCGGACCGTTATCTTCGACGGTTTTTTGCAAAGCACAAAACCGCCCGAAGGCCCCATTTCGCTTTTTACAATCCCCGCCTTATGCAGCCGCTGCATAAGCTTGCAGGCGAGCTGATAGGGTATTTGCCGGCGAGAGGCAATCTCTTTTGTAGAGACCGGCTCGCCATCGAATCTGCCGGCCAGTTCCACAGCAGCCCTTAACGCGTAATCCGTATTTCGCCTGATAATATCCATAGCTTCCTTGAGATTGATACCTATAGGACTAATATAGTCCTATTTAATACCCGCGTCAACACAAAATGTTCATTTTTTTAATAAATTTTCCGGCCCAAAACCAAAGCCGGTTTCACTCTGAAACAACAATCTCGCCTGATGAGGAAATACGCACCTGTTTTTTAAGCCCCTTTGAAGATTCGAATCGATATTCGCCTTCGCCCTTCACGACGATTTTGCCGCCTGCCGCGTTAATCTCGATATTTTTATTTGGGAATTTCCGGCGGATGACGTTGGCAAGAAGCAACGCTTTTTCAAGGCCGTCTCCACGGTGGTAATTTATTACTTCATCGGGCTGGGCAAGACGGGGCCCGTCGTATATCGAAACTCCGTCCATTTTTTGCAGGTGCCCATAAAGAATATCGAGCGATATCGACCGGGCCATCTCCAGCGAGACAGGATTTCGCTCTACGACGGCCTTAAGGAAGGGCAGCCAGTCGCAGGTCTCCATATCACGATAGGCGTAGAATGCGAGGTCCGCGGTCGTGGATTTGTCGCGGACACTTTGCAGATAATCAATAATTTGCTCACGCGTCCAGTCTACGCTGATTTCAATCGGGGGACATTGCAGATAATTTTTTTCCTGCGAAGGCAATTTCGGCTCACAATGAACAAACTCAGCAAGCCCATCGACAAACTTCTCAACTTCGGGCATAACCGGCCCAAGAAACGCCGTCAGCGCCACTTTACCCTCGACGGTCCGGACGTCGATTTTTTTATTGGTTATAAAATCACATAGAACATCGCATCGCACCCTGCCGGGAATCTCAGTGTTAACAAAGTCCTCATCCACCACTTCCGCGAGCAGTTTATCGTGCGTATTGTCGGCAATACGGAAGTCGCTGTCATGCTCGTAGCTGAAAAGTGTTTCGGCCTTCAAGAATTGCGGGTGGCCGTGACAGTCCCTGCAAAGCTGGAAATATTTCTGGTAAGACGAGAAGCTTCTCAGATAATTTGCGAAAACAACCAGTGAAAGCTCGCTCGAAAGATACGAACGAAGCTGTTTTACGAAATGCCCGTAAACATCGGGCTTTATCGTGGCGTCTTTATAGAAACAATGAACGTAGCCGGAAGGATGAGCAACGATTGTTACGTTTTCATTTCGAAGTGCGCGCTGGGCCTTGGCTGAAATTTCCGTGCCGTTGAACCACATCGCCTTAGTCACTAAACGCCGGTTATTGGTAAGGACGCCATCGCGTATATCGATGAAGTTCTGCGAGTGCAGCGGCGTGAGTATCGCGTAGATATTCTCAAGCGGAATACGGCAGACAATAAACGCCGCGGCGGCATAAAGCGCAGACAGCGATACACATTCGCCGGCCCTTTTAGAGTAATTTGACTTGTGGACAAAGGCCTCCATAGCCTCGACGGTTTCGGTTTTCCAATAGGGAATGACATCGGTATCGTATTTATCCAGGCCGAAGTGCTTGCGAATATCGACGTCGAAATAATACTTGTCGCCCTCATAGCCGAACAGTCCGTTGCTTTTGGCTACGTCCTCAGGCGAGACATATTTGGCAAAACGCTGGAGCTCCTTAGTTTTGCTCGTCAGTCCCCACGTCTCCAAATCGAGGTTAAAGTCGTATTCGTCCATTATATACTGGCGCAGGCGCAATAATTTTTTGAAATTGTCCTTGCCTTCGAGTTTTCTGAAGCAGTCCTCGTCACGCCATTTCCAGACAAGCGGGCTCATTATATTGGCGAGAATCAGCGAGTAGAACAATTCCGGGAACACAAAAACTTCCATATCCGAAAGGGTCACGGCTGAGCTGTATTTTTCAATATCTTCGGGTTTAATCTTTATCATTACCAGTCCTTCCTGTCACGACACCAGGGTAGTAATTCGCAGATGTTACACTGGCCGCGCCGCCGGCCCGTGCAATCTTCGAGTATGCCTATGCGTGAAAGAGCGAAATCGTATTTTACGGGGTCATCGGGCGAAATCTTTGCAAAGTTGCGCGTTATCTCTATGGCGGTCTTCAGTGAAACGTTTTTGTGATTATGAAAGCCGAGAATCCTGCACAGGCGGGCGATATGAACATCGACGGGGACGAGCAGCTTCGATTTATCGACGTAACGCCAAAGGCCCGCGTCAACGTCGTCGCTGCGAACCATCCAGCGGAGAAACAGATTGAGTCGTTTGGCCGCGCCGCCCAGGCCGGGACCCGCGAGAAGAAAGGCAAGACCTTTGGATTTACGCCCCTGATGTGTCATACGATACTTATCCAGAAGTGAATCACAAAAACGCATCAGGGCGAAAATCGTATTTTCGTGGGCTGGGTCAAAGCCAAGCAGAAAATACTTTTCGAGACTGCCGTGCTCAACAAGTACGCCCTTGAGCAGTATGAGCAGGTCACAAATGTCATTACCAGTATTGAAACGGTGCTTAAAACCTTCAAACAATGCCCGGTTTTTATTCGTGAAATTTACAACAAAATCGTGAGGGCTGCTGCCCATCTTTCCAAGCAGGTTATTCAAATCGTTCTGAATCTGCTCAACTCTGCCATAAGCGAGGCAGGCGGACAGGAGGCCGACGATTTCCATATCCGCGGGATTGCTGTATCGGTAAATAAACTGCAGCGGGTCGGGCTTGATTAGCTCGTGCCGGTTGTATTTCTCATACAGTCCTTCAAACATGGCCTTCAGGTTTTCCGGCTTTTTCACAGAGGAAACGGGAGATGAATTGGCAGTCATCGGTCTCATTTATTTACGATTTATTAAACTTTAATACTTTTCGAGATGATGAAACTCCGCGTTTTCCAGCCAGGTCTGAGGCCTGGAAACGAACTCGATTATATTTTCGAGAAGGAAGTAATGCTTGTTTTCCTCTTCGGCCAGCGTGTTAAAAATTGCCTTATGAGCGGGGTTTTCCGATTCCTGGGCCTTATGGCGATAGAAAGAGCGGCTGTCCTTTTCTATGTCCTGCGCCTTTTTGTAAAGGTCAATCTGGCTGTCGCCGAACTTGAACTTTTCTCTGCTCTGTCTCATCTTTGCGAAAATAGTTTTGGCATTTGTCAGCAGTATGGTGTCCGCAACTTTGACGGGAATCCCCTCCTTCATTTTCGAGACGACCTCAACGTGGCCGTGCTCCTCGTCAGCAAGCATAGTAAGGATGCTGACAAGCCCCTTGTGCGGCGCCTGCTGCGCCAACTGACGGTAGTACTGCTCGGACAACTGCTCTTTTTCTATAGCGAATTCAAATATGTTCATCGCTCATTTCTCCAAACAGAATCATTCACATTTCAGACAAAGGCCGCCATTTCCTGCCGTCTGATTCTATAAGCCGGTCGGCCTGCGGAAAACTCTCGGAACCAGCACGGTATTCATAAGGCATCGATTTTGCACCTGTCCATTGCTGCAAAACCGGCTCAAGCAATTTCCATGAAACTTCGACGTCGTCCTGGCGAGTAAAAAGCGTCTGGTCGCCGAGCATACAATCAAGAAGCAATCGCTCGTACGCCTCGGGCGGCTCGCCCCCGAAGACCTCCGCATAATTGAATTTCATTCTCAGCGTACCAATACAGACCTTTGAGCCGGGGCGCTTAGCCTGGAAACTCAGCGAAAGCCCTTCCTGGGGCTGAATCTGTATTACCAGCGTATTAGCAGGCAAGTCTATCAGCCCCACTGAAGCAAACATCGAATGAGGAACCTTCTTGAAAGTTATAGCAATCTCGGTATTTTTTTTCGCCAGACGTTTGCCGGTCCTGAGATAAAAAGGCACGTCCTGCCAGCGCCAGTTGTCCACAAACAATCTTGCGGCGACGAACGTCTCGGTTGTTGACGCGGAATCGACCTTCGGCTCCTGCCGATAGGCGGGGACAATTACGCCGTCAACTTTGCCCGCAGTGTATTGGCCCCTTACGAAATCCGTGCTCGCGTTTTGCTCATTCAAGGGCCTGATGCATTCGAGGAGCTTGACTTTCTCATCGCGAACGTGGTCGGCGTCGAATAAAACCGGCGGCTCCATCGCCACCAGGGCAAGCATACCGAGCATATGGTTCTGAAACATATCACGTAAAGTGCCTGCCTTATCATAATATCCGCCGCGATGCTCGACGCCTACGGATTCGGCTATCGTAATCTGAATATGGTCTATAAAATTGCGGTTCCAGACCGGCTCAAAAATCGTGTTGGCAAACCGGAACATCAGGATATTCTGGACCGTTTCCTTTCCGAGGTAATGGTCGATGCGGTATATTTGCCTCTCGGAAAAACATGTTTGGATTATGCGGTTAAGCTCGTCGGCGCTCTTGAGGTCTCTGCCGAATGGCTTTTCGACAACGAGCCTGATTTTTTCGCACTCGGGGAGGCCGGCGCAGGAAAGTCCCGCTGATTTAAGGCCTTTGACTATCGTTCCATAGAGCAACGGAGGCACCGCCATATAATAAATATGACTGCCGCTGACATTGTGCACCTCGTTTAGCCGGGCCAGTCGTTCGGCAATAGATTTGTAGAATGCCTCGTCTTCGTATTCGCCGGTAATGTAATACAACTTTTCGGTAAAACGCTTCAGCAATTCCGCCTGGACGCTGCCGAGAGATGCCCGCACTGCTTCCTGGGCATCGGCCCTGTATTGCTCATCGGAAAAACTGCTCCTGCCGCAGCCCACAAGGTAAAAATTTTCATTGAGCAGGTCCCGCCTGAAAAGCTCGAAGATACTGCCGAGCAATTTGCGCCGAACCAGGTCACCGGATGCCCCGAACACGACCATACCACAGGCAGACGCCTTAATCTCCGCACAGGCGATTTCCTGCGGCAAAAGTGTCGGGCTGATGTCACTCATAAATCACATCTGTCAAAACCAAACTCCCCGGCCCCACGGCCGGCGAACTAATCCTTAACCGGTTCAAATTCATCTTTGCCGGCACCGCAATCCGGGCAAAGCCAGTCGGCGGGCACGTCTTCAAAACTTGTCCCGGGCTTGACGCCGTTATCCGGGTCGCCAAGTGCCGGGTCATAAATATAGCTGCACATAATACACCTGTATTTTTTCATGCTTTAGCTCCATCAACCTGTTTTGCGTTTCGGTTTGCAATAAATCACCGCTGATTTCGGCTTCCTGCCTCACCAGCGACGGCCAAACCGGTCTCAACCCATATTACGTCAATCGCGCCAGTTCCATCTTCAAGACAACCAAATGGCCGAGCTCTTCTGAAATAATAGTTTCAACTTTGTCTATTCCGCTGACGGGAACAAGCTCTTTAATAGCAGTATAAAACACAATCGAATTTTTTTCGGCGTCAACGGCTATTTCAAAGATTTCCTTTATCGATTCTTTGCCCGTCAGCTTGGTTCTGCGATCCTTTTTGCCTTCCGCACCGTGGCTGTCAGCCATTGCCTGCAGATACATAACGGCCTCGTTGTCAGGGTCAAAAGTCGATTGCTCTTTGTCTTCGGAGGTCAATCCTTTGCGCATTTCCCGAAAGATTTTCAAATGACCGTCCTCCATCGAGGCCAAATCGACGAATTTTTTCTGCACGGTCCCGTCTAAGGCTCTTTGAGCGGCTTCACGATAAAAAATCGCGGCGTTTCGTTCAATCTGTTCGGCCATCTCGAAAATTTCGTCCACGTTGAAACTTATCGCCATTATCAATCTCCTTACTTCGCGGTTCCTCGTTTGCCGAGCACCTTGTAGAGCCGGTTACTTTGCTTCCCACAGGCCGTGAATGTTGCAGTGCTCTCTGGCCGTCACGTTTGTCGCCTTTATATTGAATACAGCTTCGGGCGCAGCACCGGGCTTGAGATACTGTCGATACTCTTTGCCGTCGGCGAAAAGCTCAATCCATTCGATGTAATGCTTTTCCTCCATCGGGTGAGGAACGCTGCCGACCTTAACCTTGAAGCCATCGGCGAGTTTTTCGATGACCGGCACGTGTTTTTCCTTCGCGGCATCCACCGTATTGGCAACTAATTTTGTCATTGGCTGCCCACAGCAGGCCGGGCAGCCCTTACCGCCACGCAGCACTTCAATTATATCGCCGCATGCTTTACATTCGTAAATTTCATATCTTTGCGCCATTGTAATCCCCTTTCACACAAAATTAAGTTGGCTTCATCCGTTTATTTATCCCGCCGTCATTAACTATTTAAGCACCCCTATTTCCCTGTGTTTGGCGGCAATTTTGTCCGCCAGGAGGTCCAGCGAAACGAAATCCTTGTCCTTGGCCATACCTTTTGTTATCACCGGGTCTATAACTTCGACCTTCAGATTGCTCAGCATACCCGATAACTGCTCGACCATTTTGCCTGCCCAGCCGAAGGAGCCGATAATCGAAACAAATCTCGTCTTTGGCCGAAGCGCGTTAGCCAGCATTGCCGCATACGCAGCCGTGGGATGCGGGCCGACAAGAAACGTCGGCGAACCGATAACTACCGTAGCCGCGTCCACAAGAGCAATCGCAAGCTCCCCGATATCCATGCCCGTCAGGTTGAACTGCCTGACATTGATATCGCGGTCAATCAGCGCGCCGACAAGATGGTCAACCATTTCCCGCGTGCTGTCGTGCATTGAGACGTAAGCCACTACTACCTCATTTTTCACATCGTCGCTGACCCAGTCCTTGTAGGCGTCGATAATAAACTGCGGCCTTTGATAAACAGGGCCGTGACTCGGCGCAATCATCTGAATGTCAAACGCTTCGAGCTTTTTAAGATTATTTTTTATCGGCGTCCTGAAAGGCATCATGATTTCCGCGTAATACCTCTTCGCGCACTCATAAACCATCGGTTCATTTTCCACGAACACAGCGCTCGACGCCAGGTGCGACCCGAAGAAATCGCACGGGAAGAGGATTTTGTCCTCCACCAGGTAAGTCGCCAGCGTCTCCGGCCAGTGAACCCAGGGAATAAAAACAAACTTAAGCGTCTTATCGCCCAGCGATAATTCCTGTCCATCCTCGACGACAATGAATCTGTCGTCCTCCACGCGCAGAAGGTCCATCAGCATCGCCTTGCACTTGGCATTGGTAACAACCTTCGCCTCAGGATAAAGCAGCAGCACGTCGGGTACGGAGCCTGAATGGTCCTGCTCGGCATGATGAGCGACAAGATAATCGATTCGCCTGACGTCGGCCTGGACAAGATTATCCAGCAAAACGTGCGTCTTTTTCGGGTCAACCGTATCAAGCAGCGCTATTTTCTGGCTGCCTTTTATCAGGTAAGCGTTATAACTTGTCCCATCCGGCAACGGAATTAATTCATCGAAGAGCCGCCTGTCCCAGTCAATGGCTCCAACCGCATATACATTCGGTCTAATCTCACTGGTCATACGTAAAAATCCTTTTAGCTTTGTCCTGCCAATTCACCGGCCGCTTTCAATGCCGCATCGTAATCCGGCTCAGTGGCAATCTCAGGCACTATCTGAAGGTAACGCACAACGCCTTTTTTATCAACAACGAAAACTGCCCTGGCCAGCAATCTTAAATCCTTTATCAGGACCCCATAGGCCCTGCCGAACGAAGCATCGCGATAATCCGACAGCGTCTGGAGATTTTTTATGCCTGCCGCTCCGCACCACCGCTTCTGCGCGAAAGGTAAATCCATACTGATTGTCAGCACCACGACGTCGCTGCCGAGCTGGGCCGCCTTTTCATTGAACTTGCGGGTCTCCATATCGCAGACGGATGTGTCCAACGAGGGCACCGACGCAATGATACATACCTTGCCGGCAAAAGATGAGAACTTCACCGGCAACAAATCGTTTGCCGCAACCTCAAAATCGGGCGCCTTTTGTCCGACTTTTACCGCCTGCCCGACAAGGGTAACCGGCTTACCCCTCATCGTAACCAAACCTTTGCGTTCTTCCATAATGTTCTCCTTGCATCCTGTAAACAGTAACGCTATTGACGCAACCAATCCATATACACATATTATTATCCAGTTTCTAAACATAACACACTTCTCCAACAACAGCCGGGATATCAGCCTGGTTTGGTCCCGGCTTAGGGACCAAACCAGGCCTCGCTTCTTTGCCCCTCAGGCATCAGAATATAGCAACGATAAAATTGTTACTATAAGTAAATCCCCTATTTTCTGATGGGAGGTTACCTATATGTCCTCAATAATTCACGGTTTCAAGCTCATAAAAGCCCTGTGGATGTTTGCAAAGCGGGCAAACCTTCGCCGCTTCCGTTCCCTCATGGATGTACCCGCAATTTCTGCAAACCCATCGCACTTTCCCTGCACGCTTGAATACGAGACCATCGCCAAGGTTTTTCGCCAGGGCCATATATCGCTCTTTATGCCTGTTCTCGGCCATCGTGATACTCCTGAAAAACGCCGCTATTTCCCTGAAGCCCTCTTTTTCGGCAATCTCGGCAAATGACGGGTACATACTGGTACATTCGTAGTTTTCGCCTGCGGCGGCCTCCTTTAAGTTTTCGAGGGTGCTGCCTATTTTGCCGGCAGGAAATGCCGCTGTGATTTCAACCTCGCCCCCTTCCAGAAAACCGAATTCCCTTTTAGCATGCTCTTTTTCCTGGTTAGCGGTCTCCTCAAAAACAGCCGCTATCTGCTCGTAACCCTCTTTCTTGGCCTGACTCGCGAAATAGGTATAGCGGTTTCTCGCCTGCGATTCGCCCGCGAATGAGGCCAGCAGATTTTTCTCTGTCTGTGACCCTTTTAGCTTCATTATGACCTCCTAAATTCAGTTAATCAGAAATTTTTAATACGATTTTACCGAACTGTTGTCCTGCTTCCATTTTCGCCATTGC
Source organism: Sedimentisphaerales bacterium (assembly GCA_049509475.1). Classification (GTDB taxonomy): domain Bacteria; phylum Planctomycetota; class Phycisphaerae; order Sedimentisphaerales; family Anaerobacaceae; genus Fen-1362. Next base: position 11,837 of record JBEKZW010000030.1, on the reverse strand, counting down.
CCCGCGAGCCTCGACAATCGGAAAAACCGAGTCCACAACCGGCTTCAGCTTGGCCGCGGTAACCGCCGAGAGCATACCGCGAAAATCATCGTTGGAACCCATCGTAGAACCCACAATTGTAACCTGGTTCCAATATAACGCCTGTAAATTAGTATCCGCTTTCGGGCCGCCGGTTACGCCGCAGATTACGATTTTGCCGCCCCGCCGGACACAGGCGAAATCAACGGGCCAAGTCACCGCACCAACCGTCTCAAACACAACGTCGACTCCTCGTCCGACCGTTATGTCACTCACCACCGAAGCCACGTCACTGATTTTGTAGTTTATCCGATGGTCAGCGCCTAATTGTTCGGCACGTTTCAGTTTTTCATCGGATGATGATGTCACTATCACAACCGCGCCAGTTAATTTAGCCAATTGCAAAGCAGCCAATGCGACGCCCCCGCCTATGCCGTGAATAAGCAATGTCTGACCGGCTTTCAGGCCGCCCCTTGTCATCAGCATTCGCCACGCGGTAACATAGGCGAGAGGCAAAGCCGCCGCTTCATCGAAACTCAGGTGGGAAGGTTTTCGATAAACATTTCCCGCCGGAACCGTAACATATTCTGCAAATGTCCCTCGCCTGCCCATACCAACGATACTGAACGAAACGCATTCGCTCTGCTGGCCCCGAGCGCAAAACTCGCATCTGCCGCAGCTCAATCCGGGATTTATAAGGACTTCATCACCGATAGTGACGCCCTCAACTCCTGCGCCAATCTCGCTGACCACACCCGCCCCATCCGAGCCGAGGACGTGAGGCATTGACAGTGTTACTCCACGCCTGCCCTTCCTGACCCATATATCCAAGTGGTTAAGGGCAGCGGATTTTACCTGAATTAACACATCGCCATTACCAGGCCCAGGCGTGGCAATGTCGACAAGCTTTATCTTATCCATCTCACCATGTTCTGTTATTACTACGGCTTTCATTTGTGGTCCCCCTTGAATTAAGTTTTGGATTTGCCCCCGCAGGAGTCGCAAATGCCCTCCGGATACCATCTTTCTTAATATCTTAAATTTAGACGCTATGCTCAAAGACACTTTTATATCATCAAACGGCTCATAATGAAAGTCGAAAATTTTTTCGCCGGGCCGCATTTTCCCGCGATTGATAATCAGTCAACAATAAGTTAAAGTTTAGAATCGCTGGTGTAAAAAATAACAAATGCCTATTGTCGTTTGAGAAGATAGGAAAGGAAGGGTCTTATGAGAAGACAAATCACTGTAACCAGGGCCCTTGCAGCCCTTATTTTAATTTCCGGATGTGAAATGGCCAGCCAGCCAAAAACATACTCGCCGAAGGAAGTAAAACTGCCCTACGACGCAAAATATATCCTCACACCAAAAGCATCAGATAAGCCGCAAATCAACGGGGCAAAGGTCTTCGGCGTTCGGCCCGGCAGTCTTTTCCTTTTCATCGTTCCCGCTACCGGCAAACGGCCAATCACCTTTAGTGCGGATAATCTGCCAGAGGGGCTGACAATCGACAGCAATACCGGCCTGATAACCGGCACGCTTACAACCCCGGGAACTTACACAGTGTGGCTCAATGCAGCAAGCACTCTCGGCTCTTACTTTAAGGAATTCAAAATCGTCTGCGGCGACAAAATCGCCCTCACCCCTCCGATGGGCTGGAACAGCTGGAACTGCTGGGCCGCGAAGGTCTCGGATAAAAACGTGCGAGCCTCCGCCAAGGCAATGGTTGACAGCGGACTCATCAATCACGGCTGGACGTATATCAATATCGACGATACATGGCAGGGTAAACGCGGCGGGCCTTTTAACGCCCTCCAAGGCAATCAAAAATTCCCGGATATGAAGGGACTTTGCGATTACGTTCACTCGCTGGGCCTTAAAGTCGGAGTTTATTCTTCACCCTGGATAACCACATACGGCGGCTACATAGGCGGCTCGAGCGATGACCCCAACGGCTCCTGGGAAAAAATCGAGGGTTATGAAAACTATTCCAAAAAGAACCACCGCGTGGGTAAATTCGCCTTCGATTCAAACGATGCCATGCAGTTGGCCGAATGGGGTTTCGATTATCTCAAATATGACTGGAATCCCAACGACGAGATAAACACAAAGCGTATGGCGGACGCCCTTCGCGCAAGCGGACGTGACATCGTCTATTCGCTTTCCAATGGCGCACCGTTCAATAAGGCGGCTGCGTGGGCAAAATTAGCCAACTGCTGGCGAACCACCGGCGATATTCGCGACGTATGGAGCAAAATTCAGCTACCCCCAAGCGAAAGTCAGTGGGCACTGGGCGTTTTTGACATCTGGAAACAGCACGAAAAATGGGCACCCTTCAACGGCCCCGGTCACTGGAACGACGCGGATATGTTAGTCGTCGGCAAGGTCGGCTGGGGAACTCCGCATCCTTCTAAGTTGACACCTGACGAGCAATATACGCATATTTCCCTTTGGTGCCTGTGGTCAAGCCCGCTTCTAATCGGCTGTCCCTTAGACCAGCTCGATGACTTCACACGAAACCTGCTGACAAACGATGAGGTGCTTGCGATTAACCAGGACCCGTTAGGCAAAATGGCAAAACAACTGCCCCACGATGGAAACGACAGGGTACTCGTAAAAGAACTCGAAGATGGTTCAAAGGCAGTAGGACTTTTTAACGTCGGCGAAAAATCCATCGCTGTTAAAGTTACCTGGCAGCAACTCGGCTTAACAGGCAATCAGGTCGTCCGTGATTTATGGCGGCAAAAGAACATCGGCACATACCACGACGGCTTTGAGGCAGTGGTCCGTCCCCACGGCGTAATACTAATAAAGATTACACCCGCGGTAAAATAAAAGGTCTGATTTAGTCGAGCAGGCCCTGAACCAATTCTGGTTCAGGGCAGGTCGGTGTAAACTCTCACGCCATCGACGACCTTGCAGACGTGAACAGCGTATTTTTCGGCAAAATCGGGCCGGCTGCGGGGATAAGTATTATCAACCGCTTTTTTGAGGGCGTTGACACTTGCCGATTTGACAAGAGCGCCTGCTGCGCCTTTGTCGCCGCCTCCTAACATTCGCTCGCCAAGACAGCCTGGAACGGTTCTTGCGATATCGCACATCGTTTCAAGCTCGGGGCCGGAGATTTTATACTCATCACGAAGGCCAATGCCGTCTTCACGGAATATTCGCCCCACCGTCGCTACGTCGCCGCGTTTCCATGCGTCTAACATCTCGTAAAACCGCGTCTGTGCTGCGAAGATATATTTGAACCTGTCGCAAAGGTCGGGGTACTGGCCAGCAAACCGGGCTAATATCTTTTCATACAGGCCGTCGGTTTTGACGTCGGCCAGACAGGAAATTTTATAGCCATTCTTCTGAAGGATTGAGACGAGCTGTTCGCACTCGACCCTTCTTGTTTTGTAAGTTGATTTTTCGAGGCCGGGTCTGACGGTGCCGGTATCCATAACGACGATAGAGAAATCGGCTGCGCGTTTACCGAGGGGGACATATTCAACCGACCTCTTTTTTGGATTGTAGTATGTGCCGAATCCCTCGCGGGCGAAGAGTATCATAATCTGGTCCAATTTGCCGCAGGGTGAGCCGATGTAATCATTTTCAACTTGTTGCGCCAAATCGACTATCCTGAACTTGTCTGGTTCCTCTATGCCGTTGGCATCAAGGAAGGACAGTATGAGATTGAGAGTCAGGGACGCCGAGCGAGACATACCGCCGCCGGGTATATTGCCGTAGATTACCCCGTCGATTCCTCTGGTGATTTTGTAACCGGCCCGGCGAAGGACAAAATCAACGCCATAAGCAAAACGCGCCCAGGTATCGGCCATTTGCGGCGACCTCGGCTCAGGTATGCTGCCCAGCTCGAATTCGACTACTCCGTCGTCTGGGAAATTGCCGCTGTAAAGGCGCAGCCGCGGCGTATCGGCCGGCTTGCAGGCCATCCAGATAAAGCGGTCTGTGCCTACGCCGAAAAGCTCGGTGCCGTTGTAATCGCCGTGCTCAACGCCGAGGCAAAACCGGGACGACGTTCTTCTTACTTTGCCTCCGGCGATATCGATATCCGCTTCTTTTGCCAATCCGAGAATTCTACCGACGGCTTTTTTATCTTCCGCCGTCGGACGGATTACGGAATTTTTAGCCATTTGCGCGCACCTTCCACGATTTCGATTAAAAGAGACGTAAATGATACTCTCTTGCGGCCTGCGAGGCAACCCTACTTCAGCTTGATAGAAATGCCTTTTTCTGTTGATTCAGTTACAAAGGTTCTCATGTCCTGCAGGACCAGATGAAGCTGTTTGCTGTCTTCGAGCAGTTGTTCATAAAGCCGGCCGTCGTTTACGAGCTTACCAGCCGTGCCTTGGCCATTGTCAATCTTTTCGAGAACACTTTCGAGACGGGTCATTACTTCGCTCAGCTTATCGCTGGTTGCGACAAGAGAGGCGGTAAGCTGGGCAGTCCTGGCGTCAGTATTCTGGAGCATTGTCTTGCCGGCTTCAGCAGCTTCCTTAAACTGGCGTATGGCCTCGTTGGCCTCCCTGCCGGCATCTGCAAGACTGGCAAGTGCGCTTTTGAGATTGGCCTTGTTATTGGCGTCGCCGATAACGTCGTTGCTGTTTTTGACAAACACTGATATGCCCGTAACCAGGTCATCGAGCTTCTTCTGGGTTTCCGCCGGGAAGAACTCGCTTGCCGTGCCGGTCGAACCCTGAAGCAAACTGCCTTCAACAAGAACCTTTCCCTTCGAAACGTCAACGGGCGGAATACTCAGCTCGATATAGCTCGAGCCGAGACCACGCGTCATCAGTTTGGCCTCTACGGTGTCCGGGATATCCTTGAACTGATTTTCGATACTTACGATGACCAGCGTCTGGTGGTACCATTTTTTGGTGTTGAGGTCCTGAAGAATATTCGGCGGCTTGACATCTGTTACCGTACCTATCTGGTAGCCGCAGAACCGGACGGGGGTGTCCCTCTGGACGCCCGGTGCGGTGGGAAACTGAATTTTAACCTCGTATGACTTTATCTCGCTGACAAGAGCAGGCAGGTCGCCGAATTTGAATATCAGCCAGAAGAACGCTATGACCGCCACGATGACAAAGATCCCGACGGCCATACTTCGTCTTCGCTGTATTGTTTCGTAATCGCTCACCGCCTGTTTCCTTTCATATCAGTTCTGCCCTCGAAGAACAACTCGCGTATGGCCCGCAGAGGATAGCCGCTTTTATTGAGCTTTTTTACAAGTTTGACCCGTTCAATCGTCTTTGGGTCAAACAATCGTCTGCCGGTTTTTGTGATTTTGGTTGCTTCGAGCAATCCGAGCATAATGTAATACTGCAGCGACTGGCGTGATACGCCCGCCTCTTTCGCCGCCTTACCTATCGAAACTAATCCGGTTTTGGGTCCCAATGGGCAAACTCTGCTCACATAAGCATTTATCGGCACCAAAGGGGCCAAAGATTACAAATTAAGCCCCTCCGGAGGTAAGCTGGGCCGCTAATTTAAGGAAGGAATCCTGGATTTGCGCAAACTTTATCGCCCCTGCAACGGTCTTTTTGCCCTTTCCTTCGCGGATTCGCCCGGCCCAGCGGTGCGACATTGAGACCACGAAATCAAAACCGGGGTTCACAAGATGCTTATTTTGCCTGAACGCCTCGCGTAACAGCCGTTTAAGCCGGTTGCGGATGACTGCGTTTCCGCAGGGTTTGCCTATGGAGATGCCTATACGGGGGTAATGGAGACCGTTTTCGCAGGCGTAGAGCACAAGCAACTCGTCACGAGCGGACAATCGCCTGGCCATAACAGTCCGAAACTGGCTGTTTACGAGAAGCCGGCTGGTTTTCGGGAACGAATTCCCCTTAGTCATTGTTCTGCGGCGACAACAACACGCCGACCCCCGAAAAGTATAAACCACAATCCGCTTTGCCTAACGCCTGCCATCCGTAACACCGGGCCAGATGTCTGTTCTGAACGGAGTCGCGGGCAAACCTTCCTTGTTGTAAAGGTTACATACCGGGTTTTTCGACCAGGCGTAACGCACCGCAACCGGCACACTAACTTTATCGGAACTTACTACGACTTTATCGCCTTCTATTTTAGCATCCGCCCAGACAAATTTCTTGTCCTCGCCGGCTATCGCAAATCCCTTCAGTGAATCGCCTTTGGCCACAAGTCCGCCGCCAACATGGTCGAAATGCAGAATCGCTTTGCTGCCCTGAACTTCCATTAATGTGTAAATAGGGCCTGAGTAAACGATATTTTTGCCGTACGTCTTTGCCAAGGCCCACAACGCCAGACGTTTGCCGACATCCTGCTTGTTCTTTGGGTGAATATCCTTCTCGCCGATGTCTATCGTAACCGCCATACCAGTATTCGGCACCGAAAGCGTCATCAATTGCGCCTCTCGCAATTCCGCCCAGTCGCTCTCGACCGGTTCAGAATTTCCTTCATCATAATTGGCCAATTGAACAATCAAAAACTCAAAATCACCCTGGCGCCACACTTCCCGCCAGTTCTTAATCATCGCCGGCAACAATGTGCGGTACTGATATGCCCGCCAGGCGTTCGATTCACCCTGATACCAAATCGCCCCGCGTGTGCCATAAGGAACAATCGGAACAATCATTCCGTTAAAAAGCCCCGTTGGCGAATAAGCATGCCCCGGGCCTATCGGCTCTTCCGGTCTTGGCGGCAGCGGCTTGCCCTCGGCCCTTAATTTCGGGACTACCGAGTTGTACTTCTGCATATCCTCCTTATACTTAGCTTTCAAATTATTGATATCTGCTGATGTCTCCTCAAACTTCTTGAGAATCGGCTGGAAGTCCGGGTCTTTTTCAAGATATTCCCTGCTCATCCACGACTCAGCGGGCGTCCCGCCCCACGATGTGTTAATCAAACCAACCGGCACATTAAGCTGCTTTGTAAGTTCTCGCCCGAAGAAATATCCCACTGCGGTAAAATTCCCTGCCGTCTGCGAATCGCATACAACCCACTTGCCGTTGCAATTATACATAGGCGTATAAACTACTTTTCGCCCCACGAGAAATTGCCTTATCTGCGGATAGTTATTGGCCTCGGCAATTTCCTGCGCGGAGTTATTCGCCTGCTTCAACGCAAATTCCATATTCGACTGGCCTGAGCAGACCCATACCTCGCCTATGAGAATATTCTTAACTGTTACAGGATTACCGTTAGAAACAGTCATTTCATAAGGGCCGCCCGATTTACCCGTATCGATTTTGACCATCCACTTGCCATCCTTGTCGGCTGTTGTCTTCCATTTGCCGCTTCCCCAGCTTCCTGTAACCGTAACTGTCTCATCAGCGTCCGCCCAGCCCCAAATCGGCACGGCTTTACCCTGCTGTAAGACCATATTATCGCTTATGACAGAGGGCAGCCGGACGGCGGCTGAGGGAACAGTCGGATGTTTGGCGGAGGGTGCACCTGCTTCGCAACCGGACAAAGTCAGCACAATGCCCGACAGAACCATCACTATTGTTAAGGCCAAGACACTATGCTTTTTGTAAACATAATTCATCTTTCGACTCCTTACATTTTTTCAATCTCCGGTTACAAGAACAGGTTGAGAGGTATTATAGTAGTCACCGAAAACAAAGGCAAATATCATCCAAAGGATAATTTGAATGCGTCCCGAATGTCGCCCCCCCTGCAAACAGGAAAACAAAGGCGATTTATCGCTTAACAGTCAGAATATTTATTATTCGTTAGGGTCGCTGCCGAAAATCAAGGGTTCCGTAGAATACAACACCTGCGCGAAATTGGCATCGTATGCGTCGCTATATTCGTTAAAAGATACAGTACCCTCGCCACTGACAGTTTTATAAGCAAACTCGAAAAGATGCTTGGCCGACGCGTTCGCCCTTTGCCTATTGGAAGACCGCGAAAGAAAACAACAAAAAGTTAATCTGGAGAACTAAAAACGGTAGCTGCCCCCATTTATTGAAAATACTTCGTTATTGTCAGCAACAACAAGACTGTGCTGTTCGCCCCCTGAAATGGCAATGGCCTTCAATTTTTGTGCACTAAAACTCGAAACAGATAAAGAGCAGAGTATTAGCGTTATAAAAATAAAATATTTCGTGCAATTCATAAAAATTCCTCCCTGAATAGATAGATGCGTGGTTATTTTGAAAAACGTTTGCGGGCAAGGATAAGACCCAAGCCGAACAAAAACGCTGTCGCAGGTTCAGGCGTTGCTGATGTGATCGTTGCACTTATACCGAAAGTCCTGTCAGTACTGATATTGAGGCTGTTATAGCCCCATTTGCTTAAATCAGGCATAGTGAGTGGCAGGGCGTCACTGGATAACGCTGTACCGGTTGGATCGTTAAGATACCAACTAATAGACTGAACCAATGTCCCATCGGATAAAGATAGATTTTTAGTGCTCCAGATTGAATAGCTATCTTCTCCTAAGTTATTATTGTTTACAGTAACAGCAAATTCAACATTGTCCGGATTCGTTCTGAAATTCAATCCTCCAACATTCAAGGACACACCCGCCGGAGGAGTGTAATTCCAGTACTGCCCATAACTAAAATCCGATGGATACGAATCAGGTATTGCCGAATCATAAGTGTATGTTCCTGTAATCGGAGTACCAATGGCGATTTGGCCTCCAAAGTGCTTATTCTCGTCGCTGACGCTCGTAACGTAACCTGAAATCGCGATAGTAATCCACTCCGCCTGTGCCAGCCCTCCGCAGAACAACAAAACCCCTATTACCCCGATAACAAGTGTGTTTCTCATTTTTTTCCTTTTCTCCTCATCATTAAATTTCTCATAGCCCCATCCTTTCCAATACAGGTATATTATACCACGCAGAATCGATTTTTTAACTATTTTCCGCCTTTTTAAAATTCAAGGCGGCCCGTTACAGCCGTCCCGAAAAAAATATGTATTTATTGTTCCTCAAGCACCTACTTTCTTTTTCTCCGAGGCATAAATTTTCACTGTAAATCCGCGTTTTGTTGCGTATAATGATAATATGACTTACAGAAGAATAATACTTGCGATTTGGTTTGGTGCAGCCATATTAACTCTCGGCGTAACGGCGGGCTGTAAAAAAGAACCGCCAAACGGAGGACAGAAAACAGAGGACAGAGGACAGAAAGCGGACAGCAACGAACAAAAGACAGATAACAATTCTCCGCCTGCCTCGGCGAATCGCAGCGAAGACGGGGCCGCCGCGCCTATACTGCCGAAGCTCACCCTCAACGATATAATCAGACACGCAGTGACATGGGAGCCCGCTTTAACCCAATGGTATGGAAAAGAGGCGCCTGATTTCATGGTCATCGACATCAACGGCAAAAAGCATACCTTAAGCGATTACAAGGGTAAAAATGTAATGCTCGTCTTCTGGGAGGTCTGGTGCCCCCCTTGCATTTCGGAAATACCGTCTCTCATCGAGCTGAAAAAGCAAATCGGCGAAGACAAACTCGTGATTCTGGGCATATCATTTATCGACCAGAGGAACACCCCTGAACGCGTCAAGAATTTCATCGAGGTAAACCCTGTTATCAACTACCCGGTTACCGCCACCGACATAGCGACTATTCCATCGCCATACAACCGTATAAGGGCCTTTCCGTCCAGTTTCTTTATCGCTCCAGACGGCAAAATAAAGCTGGCAACCGAAGGATTGATACCGTTTCTGCAAATGAAGGCCATTGTCGAGGCCGAACGATAAAATTATTGATAATCGATAATTGATGATTGCCAGGACCGTCATGCCATCAATATTTCCTAAAAAAGCACTGGACAAATTCCCTGCTGTATCGTAAATTAGTGTGCGATGATTGGTAGTATAGGTAAAATATTTGCCATAACCGTGTTTGGCAATAATCAATCCTCAATAATCAATGAAAAATGAGGTAGTTACTTATGGCACATAAAAAGGGACAAGGGTCAACAAGAAACGGCAGAGACAGCAATCCGAAATACAGAAGCGTTAAGCTGTATGCCGGTGAAATCGCCAAGGCGGGCAGTATTATCATTCGGCAATGCGGGACCAAATTTTTTGCCGGCAAAAACGTCCAGATGGGCAGGGACTTCACGCTTTTCGCGGTCAGCGACGGCAAGGTCCAGTTCGCAGGCCGAAAAGTCAACGTCATCTAAAACTTTGCATATCTAACCGCGGAATATTTTTCAGACGCGGACTTGCCCGAAGCTTTAGCGAAAGAGGGTTCACACAAAATTTACACCGACTTTTCCCTATCCACTATAAAATTGTTGCGACCGGATTGGTTTTACGGGAGTAAAGAATAGAAAAAGCCGGGGGCGATTCAAAACACCGGTCAGTTCAGTCATCGCAAAATAAAAGGCCGTCGTTTCCGAAAGGGAAACGACGGCCTTGAAAATTTAAAACTCAACAATAAGTTTACAGGGCCGGTTTTTTAGTCGCCCCACACGTTGCCGAAAATCGCGAAATCCAAAAAGTCAACTGTTCCGTCGGCATTGAAGTCGCCCGGTATCGGTGTCGGAGAGCCGGTTATGAGCCAGCTATCAGCCATCACACCAACATCGCCAATGTCGATATAGCCATCGCAGTCAAGGTCGTAGATGTTGTCCGCTGTGTAGTTCTGCCCGGCCTGGTCAACCAGCACACCGCTGTAACTCAACCCCACAGGGTTAAACGTGTAATGCAGCTTTTCCGGCGTAACTGTTCCGGACCATGCGTAACTGACCCAGACCTCATATAAACCATTGGCATCGGTCATGGCCTGCCCGCCGCCGTTGTCGGCGCTAACCAGCACGTCCTTGATGGGTATGCTGCATTTGTTCATGATGTAACCGGTGATTTTGAACGTGAGCAGAGTGCCGGCATAATCCTGGCCGGTGGTATAATCCACATTGACATTCTCGTAGCTTCTGCCGTTCGGTTCGAAGGCATAGGCATATTTGGCAGGTGTTACTTTTCCCGACCAGTTGTAATCAACAAAGACCTCATAGTAGCCGGTTGAATCCGTCATCGCCGAACCGCCGCCGTACTTGCTCGTCCAAGGCCCCCCGCCGTTTTCGGCAGAGACGCTTGTATTGCTTATCGGCGTGAAATTGCCGGAATCGAGCACATAGCCGGAAATCTTAAAGGTCTTCAGTGTTGCTGTGTAATTCACATCGGCGTAATTCTGTGTGATATTGGTGTATGTACTGCTGTTTGGCTCAAAGACGTATCCTTCCTTCTCAGGAGTAATGACGCCCGACCAGCCATAGCTGACCGAAAATTCGTAGTGGCCGTTTGCATCCGTCAGGGTGTTAGTATCACCTGCCGACATCAGCACGTCTTTGACCGGCGTGTTACCGTCAATCTCAACCACATAGCCGGAAATCGTCTGTAAACATGGGCCGCTCGATACGACAAGATTAACTGCTGTGCCGCAGGTCGTTGTTCCAGTTACAGACTGGCTTATCACATTGCCTGCCGCCACGGTGTTGCTGCACTCTGTAGTGCTTGAGCCGTAGCTTATATTGGCAACAGCAGTAATCGCCGCTATCGCGGCGGCCTGTGTCGAGCCGACTACGTTCGGCACTGAAGGCTGGCCGCTTGATACGACAAGGTTAACTACTGTACCGCAGTTGACAGCGCCCGTTACAGACTGGCTTATCACATTGCCTGCCGCAACGGTATCGTTGCATTCGGTAGTGCTTGAGCCGTAGCTTATATTGACAACAGCGGTAATCGCCGCTATCGCGGCAGCCTGTGTCTCGCCGACTACGTTCGGCACTGTTGGCTGGCCGCTCGATACGACAAGATTAACTACTGTACCGCAGGTCGTTGTTCCAGTTACAGACTGGCTTATCAC